>NZ_JBGAGA010000032.1:0-65849 GCF_044226965.1 Aquabacterium sp.
ACGCGCGAGCTGGTCAAGGCCAGGCACCGGCCGGTGGTGTTCATCACCTCGAACAACGAGAAGGAGCTGCCCGACGCCTTCCTGCGCCGCTGCTTCTTCCACTACATCAAGTTCCCCGATGCCGAGACGATGCAGAAGATTGTCGACGTGCACTTCCCCGGCCTGCGCAAGGAACTGCTGGGCGTGGCAATGAAGACCTTCTACGACGTGCGCAACCTGCCCGGGCTGAAGAAGAAGCCCAGCACCAGCGAGCTGATCGACTGGCTCAAGCTGCTGGTCGCCGAGGACATTCCGCTCGAGGCACTGCAGAGCAAGGACGAGAAGGTCTCGGTGCCGCCGCTGGTCGGCGCGCTGCTGAAGAACGAACAGGACGTCACGCTGTTCGAGAAGCTGGTGTTCATGCAAAAGCACAACCGCTGACCGATGATCAACGTCCAACCGGTCACGCTCGAGCGCGGCCCCGTGCGGCTGGTACCGCTGGGCCTGGAACATGAGGAAGGCCTGGCCGCCGCGGCCGCCGATGGCGAGCTGTGGCGCCTGCGCGTGACCTCGGTGCCCGAGCCTGGCCAGACCCGCGCCTACATCGAGACCGCGCTGGCCATGCGCCAGGCCGGCAGCCGTCTGGCCTTCGCGGTGCTGGACGCGCTAACGGGCGATGTGATCGGCAGCAGCAGCTACCACGACATCGTGCCCGCGGTCGACCGTCTCGAGATCGGCTACACCTGGTACGCCAGGAGCCGCCAGCGCAGCGCGGTCAACACCACCGCGAAGTGGCTGCTGATGCAGCACGCCTTCGAGACCCTGGGCGCGCAGCTGGTGGGCTGGCGTACCGACAACTACAACTTCGCCAGCCAGGCCGCGATCGAGCGCCTGGGCGCCCGGAAGGATGGCGTGCTGCGCCACCATGCGCTGCGGCGCGACGGCACGGTGCGCGACACCGTGATGTACAGCCTGGCCGCCGGCGAGTGGCCCGAGGTGAAAGCCCACCTCGAATACCTGTTGAACAAGCCGCGTTGAGCCTCGCGCGGCCGACGGAGAACAACACGACATGGCCCGCAAGAAGAACATCACCGTCGACGACCTCTGGCGCCTGGAGCGCCTGGGCAGCCCCAGCCTCGCGCCGGACGGCGCGCATGCGGTGGTGGCCGTCACCCGGTACTCGATGGCCGACAACAAGTCCGCCAGCAGCCTGTGGCTGCTGTCGACCCTGGGCGGCGAGCCGCGCCAGCTCACCCAGTGCGGCGACAAGGACGGACAGCCCCGCTGGTCGCCGCACGGCGACCGCATCGGCTTCACCGCGCGGCGCGAGCAGCAGGGCCACAAGGACGAGGAAGCGCAGTTCTACGTGATCCCGCCCGACGGCGGCGAGGCACGGCGCGTGGGCGAAGTGTCCACCGGCGTCGAGGCCTTCAAGTGGTGCCCGGACGGCCAGCGCATCGTCTTCGTCTCCTGGGTCTGGCCCGGGCTCAAGGGCAGCAAGGCGCAGGCCAAGGCGCTGAAGGACTTCAAGGAACGCAAGGAAACCGGCTACGCCACCAGCGAGGCCTTCTACCGCTACTGGGACCACTTCGTGCCGATGGGCCGCGTGGCCCACCTGCACCTGATGGACATTGCCACCGGCAAGGTGCGCGACCTGTTCGAGGGCACGGCCTACGAGCTCTCGCGCGGCGAGCCCGATGCCAACACCTTCGACATCTCGCCCGACGGGCGGCGCCTGGTGTTCGCCTACGACCCCGCGCCCGAGAAGCGCACCGACGGCCGCCATGCGCTGGCCGAGGTCGACCTGCGCTCGGGCCGCATCACCCCGATCGCGCTCGATCCCGAGTGGGACTTCTCCGCCCCGCGCTACAGCCCGGATGGCGACCGCATCGCCTTCATCGCCAGCCACCAGGGCCGCAAGCACACGATGCCCGGCCACCTGGCGCTGTGGGAGCGCGGCGCCGGCCACGAGGTGCTCAGCGCCGCCTGGGACCACGACGTGCACGCCCCGCTGCTGTGGGAGGAAGACGGCCAGGCCGTGCTGCTGGCCACCGAGCAGAAGGGGCGCCGCCACCTGTGGCGCTTCGACCTGCCGGACCAGCGGGCCGAGATCGTCGTCGAAGGCGGCTGGGTCACCAGCTTCGACAAGGTGGCCGGCACGCTGGTGACGCTGGCCGATGCGGCCGACCATCCCAGCCGCATGCACGCGCACCTGCCGGGACAGCCGGCGCGCCGCATCGAGCGCTTCAACGACGCGCTGCTGGCCACGCTGGACCTCGGCCGCCACGAGGAGACCTGGGTCGACGGCGCGCTGGGCGACAAGGTACAGGTGTGGCTGTTCTACCCGCCCGGCTTCGACCCCAAGAAGAAGTACCCGCTGATGCAGGTCATCCACGGCGGGCCGCACACCTCGGTCGGCGACAACTGGCACTACCGCTGGAACAACAAGGCCTTCGCGGCCCAGGGCTACGTGGTGGCGGTGGTCAACTACCACGGCTCCTCGGGCTTCGGCCATGTCTTCCTCGACAGCATCACGCACCGCTGGGGCGAGCTCGAGCTGCAGGACATCGAGGCCGCGACCGATGCGCTGCTGAAGAAGCGCTTCATCGACAAGACCCGCGTCTATGCCACCGGCGGCAGCTACGGCGGCTACATGGTGGCGTGGATGAACGCGCATGTGAAGGCCGGGCGCTACGCGGCCTACGTCTGCCACGCCGGCTGCTTCGACTGGGTGGCGATGTTTGCCGACGATGCCTGGTCCTGGCATGCCAAGGAACTGGGCGCCTGGTACTGGGACGACATGGCCCGCGTCCATGCGCAGAGCCCGCATGCGCATGCCGGCCAGATGCGCACGCCCACGCTGGTGATCCACGGCGCGCTCGACTACCGCGTGCCCGATGCCCAGGGCCTGGCCTACTACAACACGCTGAAGGCGCTGAAGGTCGATGCGCGGCTGCTGTGGTTCCCGGACGAGAACCACTGGATCCTCAAGCCGCGCAACAGCCAGGTCTGGTACCGCGAGTTCTTCGATTGGCTCAAGCAGCACGGCGGCTGAGCTCGCCCGTCGCCGGGCGGGTTCAGCCGAACAGCGCGCCCAGGTCCATGTCGCCCGACTGCTGGGCCGCGATGCGGCGGTTCAGCTTGTCGAGCCGGCGGTTCATGAACAGCGTGAAGTAGGCGTGGCTGTCGGCGTTGAGCATCGCCTCCTGCGGGGTGATGCCGGGCTGCTCGTAGTTGCGGCCGTCCGAGCTGAAGTAGCCCTTGTCGCCGTGGTCGCGCAGGTTCGAGAACTTGTGGCCGGCCTCGTGCACCAGCGTGATGGTGGCCATCTCCGGATCGTCCAGGATCGAGGGGCTGAGGTGGATCTCGCCGCGCCGTGCAATGGCGTTGTCCTTGGCATCGTGGAACTGCGCCCCGTAGACCAGGTGCTTGCGGCCCGAGTAGTAGCGGCGCACGTAGCCCAGCGCCCCGTCGTCTTCCAGCAGCTTGATGCCCAGCACCTGGTCGCTCAGCCCGCGCAGGATGTTGCTGTTGACGGCCCGCAGCGTGTTCAGCGCGTTGGCGTCCGGTGCCGCGCGGAACACGTGCCGGAAGGCCGAGGCCATCTGCGCATCGCCGCCCACATGCAGGAACGGCGGCACGTTCATCAGCCACTGGCGCGCGCGCAGCAGGGCCTGCTGCACCAGCAGCGGATAGCGCGCGTTGCCGCGGCCCATCACCTGGCGCACCTCCAGGCGGGTGCCACCGACGAACAAGGTGGTGCTGAGGTACAGATGCTTGCTCATGCGGAAGTCTCCTGGGCGGGTGAAGGGAGGACGGCGGCCGCCGTGCGGCGCTCGGCCCTTCAGTGACCCCGGCAGCGGACCGGTTCCAAGAGCCTGGTGCCGGATCGGCCCGGGCGTGACGGAGGTCACGCCGGAGGCCTGCAGCGCGCCCGGCCCTGGATGCCCGGCAGGCGCTGGACGCCCTGAATGCGCGTTAGGTGGCCAGTGGCCGTCAGGTGGCCAGGCGCGCCACCACGGTGCGGTTGCGGCCGTTGTGCTTGGCCTGGTAGAGCGCCCGGTCGGCGCGCTCCAGCACGTGGCCGGGAGCCTCGTCGGCGTCCTGGCACATCGCCGCGCCGATCGAGACCGTCAGCCGGATCGGCTGGTCACGCCAGGTGGTCTCGGCATCGCCCAGCATCTGGCGCAGCCGCTCGGCGGCCCGGCGCAGCGTCATCGGCTCGGCGCGCGGCAGCAGCACGCCGAACTCCTCGCCGCCCAGGCGGCCGATCACGTCGACCTCGCGCGCCGACGCGGTGAGCACCTGCGCCACCGTCAGCAGCACCGCGTCGCCGGCGGCGTGGCCCATCGTGTCGTTGATCTTCTTGAAGTGGTCGATGTCGATCATCAGCACGCCGAAGGGTTCGCCGAAGCGGCCCAGCCAGCGGTGCTGCGCCTCGAGCTGGCGGTTCCACTCGGCGCGGTTGTACAGCCCGGTCAGTGCATCGCGCTGCGACAGGTGCCGCAGCTTGCGCACCATGCGCTGCACCGCCATCACCAGCAGGCTGCCGTGCTGCAGCAGCGTGAGCAGCAGGATCAGCAGCGCCGAGGCCACGTTCAGCGGCGAGTCCTCGGTCAGCGGCTTCAGCAGCGGCGGCCACTGCAGCATGCCGGTGCCCAGGCGCAGCAGGTACATCGCGATGCAGGCCACCTGCGGCGACACCAGCAGAAAGGCCGACAGCTCGCCGAACTCTCGCCGCAGCGCCGGATAGCTCATCAGGCTCGTCCGCAGCAGGCCCCACAGCATGCCCAGACTGGTGGCCAGCACCTGCAGCGTGGCCGCATGCGGCGGCGGCAGCAGCAGCGCCAGCAGGTTCGTGAGGCCCACCACCGCCAGCACGACGATCATCTCGCCGTCCGCCGCCTCCAGGCGCAGGAACAGCAGCACGCCGCGGCGCATGATCAGCAGCGCCGCCACGGCCAGCCCGTTGGCCACCGCCATCGCCAGCCAGTCCGGCGCCACGCCGCGCGTCAGCATCAGGGCCAGGCACAGCGCGCCCAGCAGGGCCGAGTAGCACCAATGCCGCGATGCGCGGCGCGACAGGTGCAGCGCCCTCGCCGCCATGGCCCAGCCCGCGCCGGCGGCCAGCAGCAGCAGCAGCAGCGTGAGCACGGTGAGGGCGACGTTTCCCAGCATCGTCGGGTCATCGGTCGGCGAATTGACAACTTGAGACAATTCGCCGGCCGGCGACGGTGGCACAGGACGTCACCCCGCGTCACCGTGAAGACTGCACGGCCCGCGCCATGCGGCTATGCTCGACCCTCAGTCCCCCCTGACCGGACCCCTGCCATGCTGATCAACTTCTTCTACACGCTGCGCGCGGCCAAGCTGCCGGTCTCGGTCAAGGAGTACCTGACCCTGCTGGAGGCCATCCGCGCCGAAGTGATCGGCCCCTCGGTCGACGAGTTCTACTACCTGGCCCGCACCGCGCTGGTGAAGGACGAGGCCCACTTCGACAAGTTCGACCGCGCCTTCGGCGCCTACTTCAAGGGCGTGGAGATGCTGGTCGACTTCACGAAGGAAGTGCCGCTGGACTGGCTGCGCAAGAACCTCGAGCTCGAGCTCACGCCCGAGCAGAAGGCGCTGATCGAGAAGATGGGCTGGGACGAGTTGATGGCCACCCTGAAGAAGCGCTTCGAGGAGCAGAAGGAGCGCCACGAAGGCGGCAACAAGTGGATCGGCACCGGCGGCACCAGCCCGTTCGGCGCCTATGGCCAGAACCCGCAGGGCATCCGCATCGGCCAGGACAAGGGCCGCAACAAGAGCGCAGTGAAGGTCTGGGACCAGCGCGCCTACAAGGACTACGACGACACGCTGGAACTCGGCACCCGCAACATCAAGGTGGCGTTGCGCCGGCTGCGGCGCTTCGCGCGCGAGGGTGCCGAGACCGAGCTCGACCTCGACGACACCATCCACAGCACCGCCGCCAATGCCGGCATGCTCGACATCAAGCTGGTGCCCGAGCGCCACAACAAGGTCAAGGTGCTGCTGCTGATGGACGTGGGCGGCACGATGGACGAGCACATCCACCGCGTCGAGGAACTGTTCTCGGCCACCAAGAGCGAGTTCAAGCACCTCGAGTTCTATTACTTCCACAACTGCGTCTACGACTTCATGTGGAAGAACAACCGCCGCCGCTTCAGCGAGAAGACGGCCACCTGGGACATCATCCGCAAGTACAACAAGGACTACAAGCTGATCTTCGTCGGCGACGCGACGATGAGCCCCTACGAGATCCTGCAGCCCGGCGGCAGCGTCGAATACAACAACGAGGAGCCCGGCGCCGAGTGGCTGCAGCGCCTGACCCATGCCTTCCCGAAGTTCGCCTGGATCAACCCCGAGCCGCAGGGCGTGTGGCAGTACCGCCAGAGCATCTCCATCATCCAGCAGCTGACGAACAACCGCATGTTCCCGCTGACGCTGGCCGGGCTCGAAGGGGCGATGCGGCTGCTGAGCAAGTGACGCGCCGGCTGGCCCGCGCGCTGTTGCTGGGGCTGGCGTCGCTGTGCGGCGCCTGCGGCCTGATCGCACCGAAGCCTGACACCACCGCGCCCGCTGCCGCGGCCGCTGCGGCCGGCCCGCCACCGCTGAAGCTGCAGGTCGACGCGCCCTCGACGCTGAAGGCCCTGCTCGAGCAGCACCTGGACCTGGCCCGTCTGGCCGCGATGCGCAGCGACGAGACGCTGGACGACAGCGAGTGGGCCCGCCTGATTGCCGCCACGCCGGCGCAGGCGCGCGAGCTGCTGCAGACCGAAGGCTTCTTCGAGGCCGAGGTGAAGGTGCAGCGCGACCCCGGCAACC
Organism: Aquabacterium sp.; assembly: GCF_044226965.1. Classification (GTDB taxonomy): domain Bacteria; phylum Pseudomonadota; class Gammaproteobacteria; order Burkholderiales; family Burkholderiaceae_C; genus Pseudaquabacterium. Next base: position 6,823 of record NZ_JBGAGA010000032.1, read on the forward strand.
CGCCCACCGTGCGGGTGATCGTCACGCCAGGTCCGCGGGTCGAGGTGCGATCGCTGCAATTGAAGATCGAGGGGCCGCTTGGCGATCGACTCGCTGCCGCCGACCCCGCCGCGCAGGCGCTGCAGGCCCAGATCCGCGCGGCGGGCCCGCTGCACGAAGGCAGCGCCTTCCGCAACCCCGACTGGTCGGACACCAAGCTGCAGATGCTCGCGAAGCTGCGCGCCGCCGGCCATGCCGCCGCCACGCTGCGCGACAGCCGGGCCGACATCGACGTGCCGAGCCATGGCGCCAGCCTGGCGGTGGCGGTCGACAGCGGGCCCTTGTTCGTCGCCGGCCCGGTGCAGGTGGAAGGGCTGAAGCTGCACGACGAACGCACCGTGCAGCGCCTGGCCGGCTTCAAGCCCGGCACGCCGCTGACCGAAGCGCTGCTGCTGGACTACCAGGACCGGCTGCTGAAGAGCAATCTGTTCGAGACCGCCACCGTCACCTTCGACGCCGACCCGGCACAGGCCGCCGCCGCGCCGGTGCGGGTGCGCGTCAGCGAGCTGCCGCTGCAGCAGGCCACGCTCGGCGCCGGCTACAGCGGCAACACCGGGCCGCGCGCCTCGGCCGAGCACACGCACCGCCGCCCCTTCGGCTGGCCGATCACCAGCTACAACAAGCTCGAATGGGGCCGCGATGCGCAGACCCTCACCACCGACCTGTACAGCCACCCGGGCGAGAACTTCGGCCGCAACCTGCTGGGCGTGCAGGTCGAGCGCGTGCGCGGCGACCAGGACGTGGTGCTCTCGCAGCGCCTGCGCCTGGGCCGCAGCACCGACACGCCGAAGGCCGAGCGCCTGTACTTCGGCGAGATGCTGCGCTCGCGCCAGAGCCTGAACGCCACCGGCGAGGTGGTCGATGCGCGCGCCCTCAGTGCCAACGCGCACATGGTGCTGCGCCGGCTGGACAGCGCGCTGCTGCCCACGCGCGGCTTCAGCCTGTCGCTGCAGCTGGGCGCTGGCCAGGCCAGCAGCAACACCGGCGAGCGCGGGCCCTTCGGCCGTGTCTACGGCCGCCTCACCACCTATTGGCCGTTAGGCGCGCAGTGGTACGGCACCGCGCGCGTCGAGGCCGGCCAGATCGTCAAGCGCGACGCGGTGATCGTGCCCGACGCGCTGGGCTTCCGCGCCGGCGGCGACGACTCGGTGCGCGGCTATGCCTACCGCACGCTGGCGCCTGAGCGCGACGGCCACATCGTCAGCGGCAACGTGCTGCTGACCGGCAGCGCCGAACTGGCCCGGCCCATCTCCGACCGCCTGCCCTCGGTGTGGGGCGCCGTGTTCGTCGATGCCGGCCGCGCCGCCGACAGCTGGAAGGACTACAAGCCGGCGCTGGGCTACGGCGTCGGCCTGCGCTGGCGCAGCCCGATCGGCCCGCTGCGCGCCGACCTGGCCTGGGGCGACGAGCTGCGCCGGCTGCGGCTGCACCTGTCCGTGGGCATCACCTTCTGAACGCGATGGCCGACGAGACCACGCCTGCATCGCCCGCCCCCGCGGCGGCCGCCCCGCCGCCGCGCCGGCGGCGCCGCTTCCTGCTGTGGACGCTGGCGCTGCTGGCCGTGCTGTGCCTCGTCACCGCGGCCGGCCTGTACGGCCTGTGGCAATCGACCGCCACGCTGGCCTGGGGCCTGGCCCGCGTGCCGGGCTTGCAGGTGCAGGGCGTGCGCGGCAGCCTGGCCGCAGGCCGGCTCGAGATCGACCAGCTCGACTGGGCCGGCGACAGCGGCCGGCTGCAGCTGCAGGGCCTGGTGGCCGACGGGATCGCCTGGCCCGGGTTCGGCGATCGCCTGCGCATCGGCCAGCTGCGCGCGCGCCTGCTGGTGTGGCACAGCGGCCCGCCGGCCAAGACGCCGCCGCAGCCGCCCACCGACCTGCGGCTGCCGCTGGCGCTGGACCTGCCGGCGTTGCGCATCGACCGGCTGCAGATCGACACGCTGCCGCCGCTGCTGGCGCTGCAGGCCGGGCTGAGCTTGGGCGCCGAGGGCGGTCGCGAGCACCGCGTCGACGCGCTGCAGTTGGACTGGGAACAGGCCCGGCTGCACGGCAGCGCGCGCCTCGGCAGCACCGGCACGCTGCCGTTGCAGGCGCAGCTGCAGGCCGAGTCGATCGGCGCCCGGCGCTGGCGGGCCGACGCCGAGGCGAGCGGCCCGCTCAGCGCGCTGGTGCTGCAGCTGAAGGCCGCGGGCGAGCCCGAGCCCGGCCATGCGGCGCCGACCCTGCAGGCCAGCGCCCGGCTCGCCCCCTTCGCCGCCTGGCCGCTGGCCGCGCTGCGCGTCAGCACGCAGCAGCTCGACCTGGCCGCGCTGTCGGCCCGCCTGCCGCAGACGGCGCTGGCCGGCCAGGCCGAGCTGCAGTCGAGCGGACTGGACCGGCCGGCGCGCCTCGACCTGCAGCTGGCCAATGCCCTGCCCGGCCGCTGGGACGCGCAGCGCCTGCCGCTGAAGCAGATCACGCTGGTGGCCGGCGGCGAGCTGCGCCGCACCGACCAGCTCGACCTGCAGCAGTTCGAGGTCGCCCTGGCCGATGAGCAGGCCAGCGCCGGCACGCTGCGCGGCAGCGGCCGCTGGCAAGGCGAGCGGCTGTCGCTGGCGCTGCAGCTCGATGGCCTGCAGCCGGCGCGGCTGGACGCGCGGGCGGCGCCGGTGCGGCTCAGCGGGCCGCTCACCTTGAGCGTCAGCAACCTGCCGTGGCCGGCCGCTGCAACACCGGCGGCCGCAGCATCAGCGCCGCCCTCCGCGGCATCGGCGCCGGCCGGCCCGGCGCCCGGCCCGCAGGTCGCGGTGCAGGCCCGGCTCGCCGGCCAGGGGCTCGACGGCAGCGGCGGTCCGGTGCAGCTCACCCTCGAGGCCGACGGGGACGCCCAGCGCTGGCGGCTGAAGCGCGCCGAGGCCAGCGCCGGCGCCGCGCGGGCCTCGGCCAGCGGCGAAGCACAGCGCGCCGGCAACGGCTGGCAGCTGGCGCTGAAGACCGCCTTCGCGCAATTCGACCCCCTGCCCTGGTGGCGCGGCGACGCTCAGTCGCCCTGGCGCCGCGGCCCGCACCGGCTGAACGGCACCGCCGAGGCCCGGCTGCTGTGGCCTGACGCCCCGGCCGGCGGACGGCCCCGGCCGCCGCTGTCACGCGGCACCGGCAGTGCGCAGCTGACGCTGGCCGACAGCCAGCTGGCCGGCGTGCCGGTGTCCGGCCAGCTGAGCCTGGACCTGCAGGATGCACGGCTGAGTGTCGACGCCCGCTGGCAGGCCGCCGGCAACCGGCTGGTCGCCACGGGCCAGTGGCAGGACAGCGCGATGCCGGAGGCCCGCCAGCGCGCCACGCTGCAGCTGCAGGCGCCGGCGCTGGCCGCCATGGCGCCGGTGATGCGCCTGGTGGCTGCCACCGCGCCTGAACTGGCCGGCTGGCTGCCCAGCGCCGGCACGCTGGAGGCCGAGGCCAGCCTCGACGCGCACTGGCCCGCCTGGCGCAGCAGCGGCCAGGCCCGCGCACGCGGCCTGCGCAGCCCGCGCGGCGCGCTCGACCAGGCCGACCTGAGCTGGACCGGCAGCGAGCAGCCCGAAGCCCCGCTGGCGCTGAAGTTCGAGGCCCGCGGCATGCGCCTGGACGACCTGCCGGTCGACCGCGTCGACGCGCAACTCAGCGGCAGCCTGCGCCAGCACCAGCTGAAGTTCATGGCCGACAGCCCCGCGCGCCCGCCGGCCTGGTCCGAGTCGCTGATCGGCCCGGTCGGCAGCGGCACCCGCATCGACGCCGAGCTCCGCGGCGCTTGGCAGCACCTGCCGGACAGTTCCAGCCGCTGGCAGCTGCAGGGCCTGCAACTGCGCGGCGGCTCGCGGGATACGCCGTCCGGCAGCGCCCCGTGGCTGACGCTGGCCGATGTGTCCGGCGAGCTGAGCCTGGATGCCGCGGGCCAGCCCCAGGCCCTGCAGCTGGCGCCCGGCCGCGTGCAACTGCTGGGGGCGGCGCTGCGCTGGCGCGAAGCGCGCTGGCAGGCCGCCGCAGCCCAGCAGCTCACGGTGGCCGCCGAGCTGGAGACCATCGACGTCGCGCGCTGGCTGCAGCGGCTGCAGCCCACCATGGGCTGGAGCGGCGACCTCAGCGTGGGCGGCCGCATCGACATCCGCGCCGCCGAGCAGGTCGACGCCGACATCGTGCTCCAGCGCCTGGGCGGCGACCTGGCGATCACCGACGAACTCGGCAATCGCCAGGCGCTGGGCCTGGAGGAATTGCGCCTGGGCCTGGGCGTGCACGACGGCTTGTGGCAGTTCGCCCAAGGCCTGGCCGGCCGCCAGGTGGGCCAGATCGCCGGTGCGCAGGTGATCCGCAGCAAGCCCGCCAGCCGCTGGCCGGAGCCGGACGCGCCGATGCAGGGCGTGCTGCAGGCGCATGTGGCCAACCTCGGCATCTGGGGCGCCTGGGTGCCGCCGGGCTGGCGCCTGGCCGGCGAGCTGCGCACCACGGCCACCCTGTCCGGCAAGTTCAAGGGACCCGAGCTGCGCGGCGAGCTGCGCGGCAGCGGGCTGGGCGTGCGCAACCTGCTGGCCGGCGTCAACGTCAGCGACGGCGAGCTGGCGATCACGCTGGCCGGCGACCAGGCCAAGGTCGAGCGCTTCGATTTCCGCGGCGGCGACGGCCGGCTGAGCCTCAGCGGCGGCGCCCAGCTGGGCGCCCAGCCCAGCGCGCAGCTGCAGCTGGTGGCCGAGCACTTCCGCGTGCTGGGCCGCATCGACCGCCGCGTGGTGGCCAGCGGCCAGGCCGCGCTGAAGCTCGATGCCACGCGCCTGCAGCTCGACGGCCAGGTCAGCATCGACGAAGGCCTGATCGACCTGAGCCAGGGCGACGCGCCACGCCTGGACAGCGACGTGCAGGTGCTGCGGGCGCCGCCGCCCGCCTCGGCACCGATGGCCGCCCTGCCGCCGGCCGCGGCCGCCTCGGCCAACGCCGCGGCGGCGGCCGCCCGCCCCGCCCCGGCGGGCCCGCTGCGCAATGCCCAGGTGGACCTGCGCGTCGACCTGGGGCAGAAGCTGCAGCTGCGCGGCCGTGGCATCGACACCGGCCTGCGCGGCGAGCTGCGCGTCAGCAGCCCGGGCGGCAAGCTGGCGCTCAACGGCAGCGTCACCACCCATGGTGGCACCTACGCCGCCTACGGCCAGAAGCTGGAAATCTCGCGCGGAGAAATCGTCTTCACCGGCTCGATGGACAACCCGCGGCTTGACGTGCTGGCCATACGCCCCAACCTCGACGTGATCGTCGGCGTCAGCGTGGCGGGCAACGCGCAGAACCCGCGCGTGCGGCTGACCAGCGAGCCGGAGATGGCCGAGTTCGACAAGCTCTCGTGGCTGGTGCTCGGCCGCGGCCCGGAAGGCCTGGGCCGCACCGACACCGCGCTGCTGCAGCGCGCCGCCGTCGCGCTGCTGGCCGGCAGCAACGAGAAGGGGCCGACCGACAAGCTGATCGAATCGCTGGGCCTGACCGATTTCTCGCTGCGCCAGACCGACGGCGAGGTGCGCGAAACCGTCGTCAGCCTGGGCCGGCAGCTGTCCCGCCGCTGGTACGTGGGCTACGAGCGCAGCGTCAATGCCACCACCGGCACCTGGCAGCTGATCTACCGCGTGGCCCGCCGCTTCACGCTGCGCGCGCAGTCCGGCAGCGAGAACTCGGTGGACATGATCTGGTCCTGGCGCTGGTGAACCGGGGCCGCCGCTGGTGCGAGAATGCCGCTCCGCCGCCGCCGTAGTTCAATGGATAGAACGAGCGCCTCCTAAGCGCTAGATACAGGTTCGATTCCTGTCGGAGGCGCCACTAGCCGCGGCGCTTTACACGACTTTGCAGAGTCCACCACTGCAGGTTGTGCAACTTTCAGTCAGTGCCCACACTCCGAATCGAGGCGCGGTCTTATACTCGATCGCGTCGTTCGTGGATGGCAGCACAGCGCTGCCAAAGGTGGGTGAAGATGGGTCGCAAACTCAAGGTCGCAGGCTTGATCACGCTGGGCGCGGTGGCTGGGGCGTTGACGACGATCCAGTTCCAGGCCTTCGCGCGCAGTGCCTCTCTGTCGCCGCTGCCGCTGGAAGAAATGCAGCAACTGGCCGCTGTCTTCGGCGCCATCAAGAGCGACTATGTCGAACCGGTCGACGAGAAGAAGCTGATCTCCGACGCGATCAGCGGCATGGTCTCCGGACTCGATCCGCATTCGCAGTATTTCGACAAGAAGTCGTTCAAGGAATTCCGCGAAGGCACCACCGGCAGGTTCGTCGGTGTCGGCATCGAGATCGGCATGGAAGAAGGCGTGGTCAAGGTCGTCTCGCCGATCGAAGGCTCGCCCGCCTTCCGCGCCGGCCTGAAGAGCGGCGACCTGATCACCAAGATCGACGACACCGCCGTCAAGGGCCTGACGATGGACCAGGCCGTCAAGAAGATGCGCGGCGAGCCCAACACCAAGGTGCAGCTGACCATCTTCCGCAAGGACGAGAACCGCAGCTTCCCGGTGACCATCGTGCGCGAGGAAATCCGCGTGCAGAGCGTGCGCGCCAAGGTCATCGAGCCGGGCTATGCCTGGATCCGCGTCAGCCAGTTCCAGGACCGCACGGTCGAGGACTTCGCCCGCAAGCTCGAAGAGATCTACAAGGCCGAGCCGCACCTGAAGGGCCTGGTGCTCGACCTGCGCAACGATCCCGGCGGCCTGCTCGAAGGCGCGGTGGCCGTCTCGGCGGCTTTCCTGCCGCAGGATGCGGTGGTCGTCAGCACCAAGGGGCAGATCGCCGAGGCCCGCAGCACGCTGAAGGCCGGTCCGGAAGACTACCTGCGCCGCGGCGGCAGCGACCCGCTGAAGCGCCTGCCGGCCGCACTGAAGACGGTGCCGCTGGTGGTGCTGGTGAACGAAGGTTCAGCCTCGGCCAGCGAGATCGTTGCCGGCGCGCTGCAGGACCACAAGCGCGGCATCGTGATGGGCGCGCAGACCTTCGGCAAGGGATCGGTGCAGACCGTGCGCCCGCTGTCGCCGGAAACCGCGCTGAAGATCACCACCGCGCGCTACTACACGCCCAGCGGCCGCTCGATCCAGGCCAAGGGCATCGTGCCCGACGTGTGGCTGGACGAGACCGCCGAAGGCAACGTGTTCGCGGCGCTGCGCCTGCGCGAAGCCGATCTGGAAAAGCACCTGATGAACGGTGACGAGCAGAAGGACGAAGCGCGCGAGAAGGCCCGCGAGGAAGCCCGCAAGAAGCTCGAGGAGCAGGCCGCAAAGAAGGAAGCCCCGAAGCCGCTGCCCGAGTTCGGCACGGCCGCCGACTTCCCGCTCGAGCAGGCGCTGAACCAGCTGAAGGGCAAGCCGGTGGCGGTCAGCAAGTCCGGCATGGAGCGCAAGGCCTCGCTGGAGGTCAGCGTCAACACCACCAAGTAGGCCGGAGCGCCTCAGGCGCCCCGGGGTTGGGCTAAAGCTTCACCGGGCCGTCGGTATTCGCCGACGGCAATGCGGCCGCTTCTCGCGCCTGCTGCTGGCGCGTGCGATCCACGTAGTTGTCGGCCCGCGCCAGCTGGTCGCGGATCATCGCGTTGTTCTGGCCCATCACGTCGATGGCCTTGGCGCGGAAGTTGTCCATCGCGTCCATCGCCTGGAAGGTCTGGTCGAACATCTCCTTCATCTTCTCGATGCCCAGCATCGGGTTCTGCGCGAACTGGGTGGTCTGGTCCACATGCTGGTTCAGCGCGCGGCCGGTCTCGCTGATCAGGTTGCCGATGGTGGCGTTGACGCCCTGCAGCATCTCCATCACGCGGATCTGGTTGCCGGTGGCCCGCGCCACGGTCTGCGCCACGGCCAGTGCGCTCATGCCGGTGGTGGCCACGCGGGTGCAGCCGTTCATCATCTCGCGGCCAGTCTTTTTCAGCACGTCCAGCGCCAGATAGCCGTTGACGCACACCGCCTGCTGGGTCTGGATGTCCTGCAGGTTCTGGCGTGCGTAGAACAACACCTCCTGGCGCAAGGCCTGGGCGCGCTGCGGGTCGGTGCCTTCCAGCGACTTCACCTTCTCCTCGAGCTTCGCGTCCAGCACGGTGGCGAAGCGCGCCGCGGCGGCCAGCTTCTGCATCGCCTCCCACAGCTTGCCGCGCGTGGCCTCGATGTCGACCACGTCCTTCTGCATGTCGTCGCGCGCCGCGTAGAGCTGGCCCATGCTGGTCTTCAGCTGCTCGGCCGCGCTCTGGTACTTGCGGAAGTAGGCCTCGAGCTTGTTGCCGAAGGGGATCAACCCGAGCAGCTTGCGCGGCTGCATCAGGTCGCCGTCGTTGCCGGGATTCAGCTCGTCAAGCTGGGCGCGGATGTCGGCGATCGCCTTGTACGCCGGCGTGTCCTCGATGCCGACGAAATTGCGCTGCATGAAGCGGCCCTGCATCAGGCTGGACGCATTGGACACCTCTTCCTTGCCGAGCGCGAAGGCGCTGTCCAGCCGCGCGCGAAAGGCGTCCGAATGCACGTCCTCGGTGGCCAGCGCGTCGATGAAGCGGATCACCTGGTCGTCGACCTGGCGCTGCAGCTCGGGCTTCAGCGGCACCGCCTCGCGCGCGGTCTCCACCGGCACCGGCTGCACCAGCTCGGGCGGCTCCAGCGTGAAGGCCGGCGCGGCCTTGGTGGCAACGGGATTGGCGGGCAGCGGTTCGTTCATCGCTTGGGCTCCTGGTCCGGCAGCGTGAGGGTGGGGGATTCGGTCGGGGTGTCGGCAGCACCGGGCAGCAGGCCGCGGCCGGCGCCGAACTTTTCCTTCAGGAAGCGCGAATGCACGAGGAAGGCATGCGCGTCCTGGGACGCCAGGTCGTCGCCCAGCTGGTGCACCTTGGCTTCCAGCTCGACGAGCGTGTCCTTGAAGGTGTCCTGTGCGGTCTTGCCGTTCTCCAGCAGCTTGCCGCTGGCATAGGCCGCGGGAATCGACAGGTAGGTGTTCAGCGCCTCGGGCAGGTAGCGGATCGCGATGTGGCGGGCATGGAAGCTATCCTGCAAGGAGAGCGTCCCGCGCGAGCGTTCCCACTGGTCCAGCAGACCCTCCAGCGCGCCGCAAAGCGCCAGCACCCGCGCCTGCAGCGAGGCCGGGATGCGGTTGCCCGGGTTGTGCTCGGTGAGCCGGCGCACGCCGTTCAGCGCGCGTTCCATCGCCTCGTGCGCGTCGCCTTCGTCGTCGAACTGCAGCGCCTCCCATGCAGGCTCCTTGCTCGACGGAAAGCCGAACCACAGGCCGCCGATCACGAAGCCGGCCGCATAGCCCAGCACCGCGAGGCCCAGGCCAAGCGTGCCCAGCAGCCCGGCCGCCTTGAGCCCGAGCACGACGATGGCCGCGGCCAGTCCGCACCAGTTGGCGGGCGAGGCGATCAGCCGGCCGAGCCGGGTACCCGGGCCTTCGCTACTGGTAGGCACGGATGTCCTTGAACACGCTGTACAGCGGCGTCCTGCGCGCGTCGAACACGCGGCCGCCGGTGATCTGCACCAGGCTCTGCAGGTCCTTCTCGCTGGCCTCGCCGAACAGCACCATGAACACCGGGATGCCGCGCACATCCTCCGGCAGCGCCGCGTAGTCGCGCTTGAACTGCTCGAGGTTGCGGCCCTTGTTGTTCTCGCCGTCGGTGAAGGCCACCACCGAATACTGGTACTTCGGGTTCTTCTTCTTCTCGTCGAGCATGTGCCTGAGCGCGTCGTACACCGCGTCGTACAGCGCGGTGCCGCCGGTAAAGTTCAGGTTGTCGGCGAACTCGCGCACCTTGGCCAGCGTCTGCTGCTTCGCGTCGCTGTCGGCCTGCAGTTGCACGCCCTTGGCCACGGCGCTGCCGGCCGGCACCTCGAAGGATGTCAGCCCATACGGCGATTCGGAGAAGGGCTGCAGCCACAGCTTCTCGCGATTGGTCAGCTTCGCGATGCGACCGGTCAGCGAGGCATCCGCCCCGGCGATGTAGTGGATGGCCTGAACCAGCTGCTGGCGCCGGCCGCCGCCCTGCATGCTGCCGCTGGTGTCCAGCACGAAGGTGCTGGCAATGGGCATGCGGAACTCGTTCAGGTAGGCCGCGATCAGGCCATCGGCCAGCGCGCGGTCGGGCGAGAACGGCAGTTCCACCTGCAGCCCGCCCTTGGGCAGCAGGTTCTCGACCTTGGCCGCGATCTCGGGCTTGATCGGCCGGCGCAGCGTTTCCTTCGCCAGCCACAGCTGCGCCGGCTCGCTCTTCAGGTAGTCGACCACCTTCTGGTAGTCCGCCCGGCGTGCATCGTTCAGCAGCATGAACGGGTAGTCGGCGGTGCTCACGCCCTCGTAGGGGTAGATCAGCTGCAGCTTCTCGCGCAGCTTGCCCGAGGCATTCAGGCTCAGCAGCCAGCTCTCGTAGTTGATGAAGCTGTTGACCCGCGTGCCCTGCTGCAGGATGAACTGCTCCGACAGGTAGGTCGAGTTGTCGCCCGGCAGCTTGTAGCCCTTGAGGAAGTCGGCAATCGCGCCGCGGTCGACGTCGGCCGCGGTCAGCGCCTCGGTCTTCTGGCTGGCCGCGGCGACCACGCCCATCAGCGCCATGAAGCCCTGGTTCGAGGTGGCGGGGTTGGACAGCGCGTAGGTCAGCTTGCCGGCTTTCGAGGCCGCGGCAATGTCCTTCCAGGTGAGCTTGGCCGCCACCGCCGGATCGGCCCAGCCGATGCGCCTGGCGTCCGATTCGCTAACGCCGACGACGATCGGCGACAGCGTGATCTTCTCCTGCAGCTTGACGCGCGACTGGCCCTGCGCGTCGCTCAGCAGGTACTTGGCATTGGCAAACCAGGCCGCGTCAGCCTTGGCATTGCCGGTGAGCACGGCCTCGGTGCTTTCCATGGTGCCGCCGAAGCGGAACTTCAGCTTCACGCCGGTGGCCTTGCCGACCATCTCCTCCAGCGGCTGCACGTCCTTCAGGTCGCTGGTGGCCAGCACCGTGAACTCGGCCTGGGCCTGGGCCTGCGGCTGGGCCGCCGGGGCCGGCGGCGGCGCTTCCTTCCTGCCGCAGCCGGCGAGCAGCAGCGCGGCCAGCGGGGCCAGCAGCAGCGCACGACGAAGCCTCATTGCGTCATCTCCTTGGCGACGGTGTCGATCATCTCGGCCATGATCTCGAACGAGGGCGGGTCCACCACCTGCGTCAGCCGCGGCTCCACGGCCAGCCCGGTGGGCTGGATCGCGGCCATGAAGCGCTGTGTGTCGGCAATGCGGAAGCCGTACTCGACCGCGATGCCCTGCAACTCGGCGTCATTGGCCAGCAGTTCGCCCAGTGCCTTGGCACGCTCGTTCATCGAGACGAACACCACCTTGTTGACGATGGTCGGCTGCGGGTACAGCAGCACCATGTCGGCGCCGATGCCCTTCTTGGCCAGCGCGTAGCTGACCAGCTGGTTCTCGTAGATGAAGGCCATCGGCGTCTTGCCGATGCCGATGGCCACGTAGTCGTCGAAATTGCCGTTGACGTAGTTCTCCTGGTAGCCCTGGCGCTTGAACAATTCCACCAGCTTCATCGCCGTCTGCTGCGCGGCGGCGCGTTCGGTGACGATGTCGCCGTTCAGCGCATGGCTGGTCAGGGCCAGGTACATCGCGGCGGAGTTGCTGCGGCGCACGTCGGTGGTCGAGACCAGCACGCTGCGGCTCACGTCATAGGCCGCGGCGTCCTTGAAGTCCTTCCAGCGCTTCTTGGCCAGCATCGTCTCGGTGAGCTTGGCCATGTCGACGCCATAGACCTTGGGGCTCATCGGCTTGGCCAGGCCGTTGGCCACCAGGATCCTGGCGATCGACTCCCACGAGGCGATGACCATCGGCGTGTAGAACGGCGCGGTCTGCGCGGCCGGGATGTTGGCCTTGCGTGCGGCATCGACCACCTGGTTGGCCGCCACCACACCGGAGGGGAACAGGAAGTCCGGCGCCGCGCCGGCCACCACCTTGCCCGCCATCTCGCGGCTGCCCACGCGCACCACGTCCACCGGCAGCTTGTGCGCTGCCAACACGCGGATGACGCGGGGGTCCTTGAAGTAAGGCTCGACATCCAGCGCGATCACGCCCTTGAGCACCGGCGCATTGGCGATCGCCTTGGTCTCCTGCAGCCGGGCCTGGTCTTCGCGCTGGCCGCGCATCGCAAAGAACACCGCCCCACCCAACCCCGCCAGCAGCACCAGCGTTATCAGCGCCCGCATCGTCTTCGACATATCCGGACCCACTCCTTCGAACCCGCCCTGCCCTTGGCGGCCAGGGGGCGGCGGCATTATGCGGCTTGGCCATGGCGCGCATGGCCCTCGCGACGAGATGACGGAACGGTGGCATGAATCGTCGCCGCGCGGCGCCGGACGTATGCTTGGCCGCATGGACGACGCCCAGCTGCTGCGCTACTCGCGGCACATCCTGCTCGACGAGATCGGCATCGAAGGCCAGCAACGCCTGCTGCAATCGCATGCGCTGGTGATCGGTGCCGGCGGCCTGGGCTCGCCGGTGGCGCTGTACCTGGGCACCGCCGGCGTCGGCCGCATCACGCTGGTCGACCACGACACCGTGGACCTGACGAACCTGCAGCGGCAGATCGCGCACAACCTGGCACGCGTCGGCCAGCCCAAGGCCGAATCGGCGCGCGAGGCGATTGCGGCGATCAACCCGGACGTACAGGTGCTGCCGGTGCTGCAACGCGCCGACGCGCAGTGGCTCGACACGGCGGTGGCCGGCGCCGACGTGGTGCTCGACTGCAGCGACAACTTCCGCACCCGCCAGGCGGTGAATGCCGCGTGCGTGGCGCATGGCAGGCCGCTGGTGTCGGGTGCGGCCATCGGCTTCGACGGCCAGCTCTCGGTGTATGACACGCGCCAGCCCGCAGCGCCCTGCTATGCCTGCCTGTTCCCGCCCGAGGCCACGGTGGCCGACGCGCAATGCGCGACCATGGGCGTGTTCGCGCCGCTGGTGGGCATCATCGGCACGATGCAGGCAGCCGAGGCGCTGAAGCTGCTGGCCGGCATCGGCCAGTCGCTGGCCGGCCGCCTGCAGATGCTGGATGCGCGGACGATGGAATGGAGCGAGATCCGCCTCGCGCGCCAGGCCGACTGCCCGGTGTGCGCGGCGCGGCGCGTACGCGTGGGCTGAACCGGCGGCCTGAATCAGGCGCCCAGCGCTTCGGCCAGCGCCAGCAGATCCGCGACGGTGTGATGCGGCGCGCGCTGCGGCTGCGCCGCGCTGTCGGCGCGCCGCACCCAGGCCGCACGCAGGCCGGCCTGCAGCGCGCCGTCGATGTCCAGCGCCACGTCGTCGCCGATGTGCAGCACCTGGTCCGGCGTCGCGCCCAGGCGCTCGCAGGCCGCATGGAAGATCGCCGGCTCCGGCTTGCCGATGCCGAACTCGCGCGCACTGAGCGAGCCCGCGAAGTAGCGCCCCAGGCCCACCCGCTGCACATCGGCATTGCCGTTGCTCAGCGCCAGGATCGGCCAGCGTGCGGCCAGCCGGTCCAGCGCCGGCAGCACGTCGGCATACAGCTCGACCTGCTGGCGCGCGGCGAAGAAGACCTCGAAGGCGGCATCGGCCAGCGCCGGGTCTTCGCCCTGCTGTTGCAGCGCCAGGCGGATCGATTCGCGCCGGATGCGCGACAGGTCGTGCTGCCATTCGGGATGCGCGCGCTCGACCTCGTTGCGCAGCGTGCGCAAGGTGCGCGTGTCGTGCACCGCAGCGGTGGCCGGTGCATGCTGGTGCAACCATTGCCACAGCAGGCTTTCCGCGCGCTCGATCGCCGGCCACACCGGCCACAGCGTGTCGTCCAGGTCCAGGGTCAGGGCCATCAGGGTCATGGGTGCGCATGCTAGCGGGGCCGCGACCGGCGGCCGGACCCGCCCGCATTTGGCCTTAAGCTGCGCGGGATGGACACGCCACAAGTCAACCTGACCGCCCGCAACTTTCCCAGTGCCGAGCAGGAAGCCCATGCCCTGCGCGAGCCCGGCCGCTATGCCGGGCCGGGCTCCAGCTACCGGCTGGCCTTCACCGACACCGACTTCCTGCTGCGCGAGGAACTGCGCCCGGTGCGCATGCAGCTCGAGTTGCTGAAGCCCGAGCTGGTGCAGGCCGAGCAGGGCATCGAATCGACGATCGTGATCTTCGGCAGCGCCCGCGTGCTGCCGCCGGAAGTGGCCGGCCAGCGGCTCGAGCAGGCGCGCGCGCACGGCGACGCGGCCGCGATCGCGCGCGCCGAGACCGCGCTGGCGATGAGCCAGTTCTACGACGAAGCGCGCCGCTTCGCCGCGCTGGTGACCGAGCGCTCGCGCACGCTGGACACGCCGATCTACGTGGTCACCGGCGGCGGCCCTGGCATCATGGAAGCCGGCAACCGCGGTGCCTTCGACGTCGGCGGCAAGAGCATCGGCCTGAACATCGTGCTGCCGCACGAACAGGAGCCCAACGCCTACATCACGCCGGAGCTGTGCTTCCAGTTCCACTACTTCGCGCTGCGCAAGATGCATTTCGTGATGCGCAGCATCGCGCTGGTGTGCTTCCCCGGCGGCTTCGGCACGCTGGACGAGCTGTTCGAGACCATGACGCTGATCCAGACCGGCAAGAGCCGGCGCCGGCCGATCCTGCTGTTCGGCCGCGCGTTCTGGGAGAAGCTGATCAACTTCCAGCACCTGGTCGACACCGGCATGATCAGCCCCGGCGACGTGAACCTGTTCCACTTCGTCGAGAGCGCCGAGGACGCCTGGGCCCGCCTGGCCGCCTACTACGGATTCGACGCCGCGCCCACCGAGACCGGCGAGTTCGCCGACGACATCTGAACCCTGCCTGACGCCATGACCCACCCGCACGTCAGCCTGATCGGGGCGCCCACCGACATCGGCGCCGGCAGCCGCGGCGCGAGCATGGGACCCGAAGCCCTGCGCGTGGCCAACATCCAGACCATCCTCGAAGGCCACGGCCTCGAGGTGGTGGACCGCGGCAACCTCAACGGCCCGGCCAACCCCTGGCTGCCGCCGGTGCAGGGCTACCGCCACCTCGATGAAGTGGTGGCCTGGAACCGCCTGGTGCACGACGCGGTGTACGCCGAGCTGCAGGCCGGCCGCCTGCCCATCCTGCTGGGCGGCGACCATTGCCTGGGCCTGGGCTCGATCAGCGCGGTGGCACGCCATTGCCGTGCGGTGGGCAGGAAGCTGCGCGTGCTGTGGCTCGACGCGCATGCCGACTTCAACACCAACGAGCTCACGCCCAGCGGCAACATCCACGGCATGCCGGTGGCCTGCCTGTGCGGGCTGGGCCCGCAGGCGCTGATCGAGATCGGCGGCCAGGTGCCGGCCATCAACCCGAAGTGGATCCGCCAGATCGGCATCCGCTCGGTCGATGCCGGCGAGAAACGCCTGGTGCACCAGATGGGCCTGGAGGTGTTCGACATGCGCTACATCGACGAGATGGGCATGCGCCACGCGATGGAGCTGGCGCTGGCCACGCTGGACGCCAACACCCACCTGCACGTCAGCTTCGACGTCGACTTCCTCGACCCCGACGTGGCGCCCGGCGTCGGCACCACGGTGCGCGGCGGCCCGACCTACCGCGAAGCGCAGCTGTGCATGGAGATGATCGCCGACAGCGGCGCGATGGGCTCGCTTGACGTGATGGAGCTGAACCCGGCGCTGGACGTGCGCAACGCCACCGCGCAGGTGGCGGTGGACCTGATCGAGAGCCTGTTCGGCAAGAGCACGCTGATGCGCGCTCAGGCGGCGCGTTAGCCCGCCCGCGCCGCGCGGCCCGCCCCCCTGCCGCCCATGCCTGCCGAGCCCCTGCCCGACCTGACCGCCGCCCTGGCCGAGGCCGCCGCGCTGGGCGCCGAGCGGGCGTGGACCGCGCCGTCGGCCCAGACCATTGCCGAGGCGCGGCGCCTGTTGGCGCTGCTGGTCGGCCAGCCGCGCGCGCCGCAGCTGCAGGTGGAGCCCGATGGCACCATCCTGCTCGAATGGGACGTGCCCGAACGCGGCTGGCTGCAACTGGCCGTGCACGGCCGCGGCGAGATCACCCACGGCGCGGTGATCGATGGCGACGAGTACACCCAGGCCGAGGCCTTCGACCGCACGCTGCCGCCCTGGGCGGCCGAGCTCCTGCGCAGGCTCATGCCCCCAGGTCACTGAAGGTCCGCACGATGAACCGATTCGCATCCCTGCTGTTCGCGCTGCTCGCGTTGCTGGCCGGCGCCAGCCCCGCCGCCGAGCTCCCGCTGGCGCAGATCCAGCTGCCACCCGGCTTCACCATCGAGTTGCTGGCCCGCGTGCCGAACGCGCGGCAGATGGCCTGGGGCGATGCGCGGCCCGACGGCGGCCAGGTGCTGTACGTCGGTTCGATGCAGGAAGGCAAGGTGCACGCGCTGGAGCTCGATGCCCAGGGCCAGGCCGGCGCGCTGCATGTGGTCGCCAGTGGCCTGACCCGCCCGGTGGGGGTGGCCTACCGCGACGGCAGCCTGTATGTCTCGGCCGTGAGCCGCATCCTGCGCTACGACAACATCGGCGCGCGGCTGGCCCGGCCGCCGGCGCCGGTGGTGCTGCGCGACGACCTGCCCAAGGAAGCCCACCATGGCTGGAAGTTCATCGCCTTCGGCCCGGATGGCTGGCTGTACGTGCCGGTGGGTGCGCCGTGCAACATCTGCGAGCCCGACCCCGATCGCTACGCGACCATCCTGCGCATGGCCGCCGACGGCTCGAAGCTCGAAACCTTCGCGCGCGGCGTACGCAACACGGTCGGCTTCGACTGGCATCCGCAGAGCAAGACGCTCTGGTTCACCGACAACGGCCGCGACATGCTGGGCGACGACCTGCCGCCCGACGAGCTGAACCATGCACCGCGCGCGGGCCTGCACTTCGGCTACCCGTACTGCCATGGCGGCACGCTGGCCGACCCCGAATTCGGCGCGAAGCGCCCCTGCAGCGAGTTCACGCCGCCGGTGCAGGCGCTGGGGCCGCACGTGGCATCGCTCGGCCTGCGCTTCTACACCGGCACGCAGTTCCCGCCCGCCTACCGCGGCCAGGTGTTCATTGCCGAGCATGGTTCGTGGAACCGCTCGCGCCGCATCGGCTACCGCATCAGCGTGGTCACGCTGCAGGGCGACAAGGCGGTGTCCTACGCGCCGTTTGCCAGCGGCTGGCTGCAGGGCGAGAACGTCTGGGGCCGGCCGGCCGACGTGCTGGTGGCGCCCGACGGTTCGCTGCTGGTCTCCGACGACCACGCCGGTGCGATCTACCGCATCCGCTACGCGGCGCCGGCTGGCCGCTGATCTTTGGCATTAGGCGGCATGCGCCTGTGCCGCCCCGCCCTGCAGCCGCGCCAGCACATGCCGGCCCATGGCCTGCGCCAGCTCGCGTTCGCCGACGAACACGGTGCCCAGGCCATCGCGCTCGATCAGCTCGGCCTCCTGCGCGTTGTGGCTGCGCACGATCACCTCGATCTGCGGGTTCAGCCCCCGCGCGGTGTCGACCATCTGCCGCACCAGCAGGGTCTGCGGCGTCGCGATCACCAGCATGCGGGCGTCGGCGATATGGGCCTGCACCAGCGTCTCGGGCACCGCGGCATCGCCGAACACCGCGGCCTGGCCCTCGGCGCGCAACTGTTCCACCAGCTCGCGGTTCTCGTCGGCCACCACGAAGGGCAGGCCCTGCTCGCGCAGCAGCTGCGCGATGCGCCGGCCCACGCGGCCGTAGCCGACCAGCACCACCTGGTGGGCCAGGTAGCGGCGGTCGGTGTCCTGCGGCAGCTCGGCCAGCGGGTCGTCGCGCTGTTCCAGCTTGCGCGCCAGCGGCGAACGCGCGCGCAGCCAGCGCTGCAGCGGCTCGATGGCCGAGAACACCAGCGGGT
Organism: Aquabacterium sp.; assembly: GCF_044226965.1. Taxonomy (GTDB): domain Bacteria; phylum Pseudomonadota; class Gammaproteobacteria; order Burkholderiales; family Burkholderiaceae_C; genus Pseudaquabacterium. The sequence goes on from NZ_JBGAGA010000032.1 coordinate 24,683, forward strand.
TGATCGCGATCGAGATCAGCGCGCCGGCCAGGATCAGGCTCTGCCCCTGCGGCGACAGCAGTCCCAGCGACACGCCCAGCCCGGCCAGGATGAACGAGAACTCGCCGATCTGCGCCAGGCTGGCCGACACCGCCAGCGCGGTGTTCAGCGGGTAGCCCAGCCCCAGCACCAGCAGCGCCGCGGCGATCGACTTGCCGAGCACGATGATCAGCACCACGCCCAGCACCTGCAGCGGCTGCTGCAGCAGGATGGCCGGATCGAACAGCATGCCCACCGAGACGAAGAACAGCACCGCGAAGGCATCGCGCAGCGGCAGCGTTTCCTCGGCCGCGCGGTGGCTGAACTCGGACTCGCGCAGCACCATGCCGGCGAAGAAGGCCCCCAGCGCGAACGACACGCCGAACAGCTTGGCCGAGCCGTAGGCGATGGTGATGGCCGCCATCACCACGCACAAGGTGAACAGCTCGCGCGAGCCGGTGCGGGTGACCTGCCACAGCAGCCACGGAAAGAAGCGGCGGCCCAGCAGCAGCATCAGCGCCACGAAGGCGGCCACCGCCAGCAGGGTCTTGCCGAGCGAGAGCCACAGCGCACCGCCCGCGACCGGCCCTTGCCCCGCTGGCGCCCCCGTCGGCGCCGCGCCCAGCATCTGGCCAATCGGCGGCAGCAGCACCAGCACCAGCACCATCGCCAGGTCTTCCACCACGAGCCAGCCCACGGCGATGCGGCCGTTGGGCGTCTCCAGCAGGTGCTGCGCTTCCAGCGCCTTCAGCAGCACCACGGTGCTGGCCACCGACAGCGCCAGCCCGAACACCAGCGCGCCGGGCAGGGCCCAGCCCCAGTACAAGGCCGCGCCGGCGCCCAGCGCGGTGGCGAACACCATCTGCACCACCGCGCCGGGCAGCGCGATGCGCCGCACCGCCAGCAGGTCCTGCAGCGAGAAGTGCAGGCCGACGCCGAACATCAGCAGCATGATGCCGATCTCGGCAATCTCGCTGGCCAGCTTGACATCGGCCACGAAGCCCGGCGTGGCCGGACCGATCAGGATGCCCGCGACCAGGTAGCCCACCAAGGCCGGCAGCTTCAGTTTCACCGCGACCAGGCCGAGCACGAAAGCCAGGCCGAAGCCGGCGGCCAGCGTGGTGATCAGGGGTACGGCGTGGTCCATCGGCGCAGTGTAAAGGTCGATGACAGGTTTCCGACAGCGGTTGTCACGTATTGCTTGCAGCCGCTCGTTTTGAGCATTACTTTCCCCCTGTCCAACGGGAGTCCCGCATGAGCACCGACACCACCGCCCCCCCGAGCTTCGGCTGGCCCTGGCCCCTGAACTGGCCGATGCCGCAGATCAGTTTCGGCCCCGACCGGCTGACGCAGCCGATCAACCCGGGCTGGACCTTCGGCAACCTGATCGTCAACCAGCAGAACTCCAGCGCGCCCGAGGTCGAGCAGAGCGTCGTCAGCCGCCACAGCTATGGTCGCCAGATCGGCCGCCTGATGGAGGCCGTGGCCGCGCTGGGCGAAGCGCTGCCGAAAACGGCGAACGATCCGCGCATCCAGGACTTCCGCGCGCTGGCCGCCGAGGTGGCGCAGATCAAGCAGGCTTCGGCCACGCAGCGCCTGGACCGCCTGCGCGCCGAACTGCAGGCGCTGAAGGCGCAGGACCCACAGGCCTGGAAGGACCTGACGACCGCGCTGCGCTGAGACGCCGGGCGCAGCCTCAGGTCGTGCGGAACACCGGCGCCGGCGTCGTCGGCGCCTCGCCCATGCGGGTGCGGAACAGCAGCTCGTCGGTCATGCGCAGGCGCCGGCTCATCTCGCGCGCCAGGTTCATCTGGATCAGCGCGAACTGTTCGAGGTCCTTCTCGAACAGCCGCAGCAGGTGCGCCGAGGTCAGCTCGATCGCGGTGCAGTCGTCCACCGCCTGCACCGAGGCGCTGCGCGGGAACAGGTCCACCAGCCCCATCTCGCCAAAGCAATCGCCACTCTCGAAGTGGCGCAGCAGCATCTCGCGCCCTTCCCAGCGCTTGGTCACCGCCACGCGGCCGGCCTCCAGCACGTACATCGATTGCGCGGTGTCGCCTTCGCGGAAGAAGTACTGGCCCGCCTGCATGAACACCGAGGTGGCCGGCTCCAGCAAGTATTCGAGCGCGTCCTCGCGGATGGCGCCGAAGATCGGCATCTGCTGCAGCAATTCGATGCGGACGGTGTGCATCGCGGGCTCCTGCGCACCACGCCGTGGCGCGCAAAACCAGTGTACGGCGCGGCGCCCCGCGGTGAAGCCCCCGGGCGGGTGCCGGAAGTCACTCGGCCACGCCCCGACTCGCGCTAGAGGGGTACGCCGCCGAAGCTGCCCGACAGCATCTCCACCAGCTGGATCGCACCGGGGCGGACGGCAATCCACTTCGCGGCGACGCCCTTGCCCGGCAGCATCCAGACCAGCGTGTAGGTCGAAGGCGAGGTGGCGTCGACGATGCGCAGGCGGCAGGTGTCGAAGCTGCGCCCTTGGACTGCGATGGTTTCGCGCGCCTCGAACGTCGTCATCGTCTGCACCGGCGCGTCGCTCGGCGGCTGTCCTGCGGGCACCAGCGGCGTCACCGTCTTGATGGCTGACACTGTGACGCTCTGCCCGATGCCCAGGCTTCGCTCAGGGTGCGGCATCAAGGGCTGGTAGACCTGCCGCGCAGTCGATTGCCCCGCAGGACCGCTGGATTCGACGATGCTGCCCGCCGACAGATAGTGCCCGCCGTCGAGCCTCACCTCATAGCGCGTCGAGCGGTTCGTCGCCGTCTGCGTCTGGCCATTGACCTGCCGCGTGTAGGTCATCAGCTCGGTGATCTGGCGCACGTTCTGTCCCTCGAAGACCGTCATGCCTTCCGTGACCGTGTCGTCGACAAGCTCGTCGTCGGCATAACCGCTGCGCCGGTAGCGAATCGTGATGTGGAAGCCGTCCGGGTGATCGTTCCACTGCGCGTCGGCGCACGCATACAAGGGACCGCTGGCCAGCGGATTCGACCCCACGCACCGCCCCGGCGCCACCTGGCAGGCGAAGGCCGATAGCGGCCCAAGGCCCTGGATACGGTTCGCCGTGAAGTCCCCCAGCGCATAGACCCCGCCATCGTCGGCGACGCCGAGGTAGTTGCCGGTGCCCGGGTAGTGGCGCAGCGTGTAGTGCACGCCAGCGTCGACCCACGGGAAACTCACCGAACCGGCCGGAAACAGGGTGGGATAGTGGCCTTGTGCCCAATCGAACAACTGGTCGGGCGTGATCGTCACAGCCGGCATCGCCAACGCGCAGTAGCCCAGCAGCGGCAGCGCCGGCAGGCGGTGGATTCGATGCGAAGAAGGCATCGACCTATTCTGCCTGCGGCGATCCGCCTACCCGGCGTGTGCAGCGCGAGTTAGAGTCGGCCAGCGGCAACCGGAGACAACCACATGCCGACGACAACAACAGCAGCAAGCGCCCCGGCCGGCGGCACCCCGCAGCCGCTGGACCCCGTGATCCAGCTGATCACCAGCCGGCTCCCGCCCGAGCAGCACGAGACGCTCGCGGCCTTCACCCGCCAGTACTACGGGCAGGTCGACCCCGAGGACATGGCCGAGCATGAGGCCGGCGATCTCTACGGCGCGGCCTTGTCGCACTGGCACTTCGCGCGCAAGCGCGAGCCCGGCCAGGTGAAGGTGCGGGTGTTCAACCCGACCCTGGCCGAGCATGGCTGGCAGTCGACGCACACGGTCGTCGAGATCGTCAACGACGACATGCCCTTCCTCGTCGACTCGGTGACGATGGAAGTCAACCGCCACGGGCTGACGCTGCACCTGATCGTCCACCCGATCCTCGGCGTGCAGCGCGATGCCGACGGCACGCTGCAGCAGCCCGAGGGCCCGCTGCGCGAATCCTTCATCCATGTGGAGGTCGACCGCGTGCCGGAGGCCGCGAGGCTCGAGGCGCTGGCCGCCGACCTGACCCGCGTGCTGGGCGACGTGCGCCTGGCGGTGACCGACTGGCCGGCGATGCGTCAGCAGGCACTGGCAATCGTCGAGCGGCTGGACAAGCACCCGCCGCCGCTGCCGCCGCAGGAGCTGGCCGAGGGCCAGGCCTTCCTGCGCTGGCTGGTCGACAATCACTTCACCTTCCTCGGCCACCGCAGCCACGCGCTGGCCAGCGTCGATGGCGAAGACCGGCTCAGCGTGATTCCGGGCACCAGCCTGGGCATCCTGCGCGAGGTGAAGTCGCTGGATGCGATTCCGGCCTTCTCGGCCCTACCGCCCGAAGTACGCGCGTATGCGCGCCGGCCCGAGCTGCTGGTGGTGACCAAGTCCACCGCGCGCTGCACCGTGCACCGGCCGGGCTACCTGGACTACATCGCCGTCAAGCGCTTCGACGAGAACGGCCAGGTCAGCGGGGAAGACCGCTTCCTCGGCCTCTTCACCTCCACCGCCTACAGCGCCAACCCGGCCGAGATTCCGCTGCTGCGGCGCAAGGTGGCCGACGTGGTGGCGCGCGCCGGCCTGGCGCCGGGCAGCCATGCCGGCAAGGCGCTGATCAACATCCTCGACACCTACCCGCGCGACGAGCTGTTCCAGACCAGCACCGACGAGCTGCTGCACACCGCCACCGGCATCCTGCACCTGGGCGAGCGGCAACGCTTCCGGCTGTTCCTGCGGCGCGACCCCTTCGAGCGCTTCATCGCCTGCCTGATCTTCGCGCCGCGCGAGAACTACACCACCGAGCTGCGGCAGAAGTGGCAGGCCATCCTGCTGCGCGCCTTCAACGGCATCAGCTCGGAGTTCAACGTCAGCCTGTCCGAATCGGCACTGGCGCGCATCCACATCACCGTGCGCACCGAGCCCGGCAAGATCGCCAGCTACGACGTGCGCGAGATCGAGGCCAGCCTGATCGCCGCGGCACGGCGCTGGGACGACGACCTCAAGGCCGCGCTGGTCGACAACGCCGGCGAGGCGCGCGGCGTCGCGCTGCTGCGCCAGTACGGCGGTGCCTTCCCGGCCGGCTATCGAGAGGAATTCGCGGCCCGCGCCGCGGTGCCCGACATCCTGCTGATGGCCGGCCTGAGCCCGGCGCAGCCGGTGGCGATGCGCCTGTACCGCCCGCTCGAAGCCGCCCCCGGCACGCTGCGCTTCAAGCTGCTGCACCTGGGTCGGCCGCTCACTTTGTCGGTCAGCCTGCCGATGCTCGAACACCTGGGCATGAAGGTGCTGGACGAGCATCCGTACCGCGTCACGCCCCAGGGCGATGCCGCGCCGGTGTGGATCCACGACTTCGGGCTGCAGCTGGCCGATGGCCTGGCCGGTGCGGCGGGCGAAGTCGAGGTCGACGCGCTGCACGCGGTGTTCGAGGAAGCCTTCGGCGCGGTGCTGCGCGGCGATGTCGAGAACGACGACTTCAACCGCCTGGTCGTGGCCGCACGACTGCCGGCTGCGCAGGTGGTGGTGCTGCGCGCCTACGCCAAGTACATGCGGCAGATCGGCTTCGCGCTGTCGCAGGCCTTCATCGAGACCACGCTGGTGGCGCATGCGGCCATCGCGCGCCAGCTGGTCGAGCTGTTCGTCGCCCGCTTCGACCCCGCCGGCGGGGCCGAGGCCGACACCCGCGCGGCCGCGCTGCAGCAGGCCATCGAGGCCGCGCTGGAGCAGGTGGACAACCTGTCCGAAGACCGCGTGCTGCGCCAGTACCTCGGCCTGATCCTGGCCACCACGCGCACCAACTTCTGGCGCCGCCGCAGCTACCTCTCGTTCAAGTTCGACTCGGCCCAGGTGCCCGGCCTGCCGGCGCCCAAGCCGATGTTCGAGATCTTCGTCTACGCCACCCGCTTCGAAGGCGTGCACCTGCGCGGCGGCCGGGTCGCACGCGGCGGCCTGCGCTGGTCCGACCGGCCGGAGGATTTCCGCACCGAGGTGCTGGGCCTGGTGAAGGCGCAGATGGTGAAGAACACCGTCATCGTGCCGGTGGGCAGCAAGGGTGGCTTCGTGCTCAAGCGCGCGCCCGCGGCAGGCGACCGCGAGGCCTTCATGAAGGAAGGCGTGGCCTGCTACCAGGACTACCTGCGCGGCCTGCTCGACATCACCGACAACCTGCGCAATGGCGCGGTGGTGCCGCCGCCTGACGTGCGCCGCCACGACGGCGACGACCCCTACCTGGTGGTGGCGGCCGACAAGGGCACCGCCACCTTCAGCGACTACGCCAACGCCATCAGCCACGAGTACGGCCACTGGCTGGGCGACGCCTTCGCCTCCGGCGGCTCGATCGGCTACGACCACAAGGCGATGGGCATCACCGCCCGCGGCGCCTGGGAATCGGTGAAGCGCCATTTCCGCGAGATGGGCGTCGACACGCAGAGCCAGGACTTCACGGTCGCCGGCATCGGCGACATGTCCGGCGACGTGTTCGGCAACGGCATGCTGCTGTCGCGCCACATCCGCCTGGTGGCCGCCTTCGACCACCGCCACATCTTCCTCGACCCCGCGCCCGATGCGGCGCGCAGCTTCACCGAACGCGAGCGGCTGTTCAAGCTGCCGCGCTCCTCGTGGGCCGACTACGACGCGAGCCTCATCTCCGCCGGCGGCGGCATCCATGCGCGCAGCGCCAAGTCCATCGCGCTGACGCCGCAGGTGCAGGCGCTGCTGCAGGTGCAGGTCGAGGCGATGACGCCGACCGAGCTGGTCAACGCCATCCTGAAGGCGCCGGTCGACCTGATCTACAACGGCGGCATCGGCACCTACGTGAAGGCCAGCGACGAGACGCATGCGCAGGTGGGCGACCGCGCCAACGACGGCCTGCGCGTCAACGGCAGCGAGCTGCGCTGCAAGGTCTTCGCCGAAGGCGGCAACCTCGGCTGCACGCAGCGCGGGCGCATCGAGTACGCGCTGGCCGGCGGCCGCATCAACACCGATGCGATCGACAACTCCGCGGGCGTCGACACCTCCGACCACGAGGTCAACATCAAGATCCTGCTGGGCCTGGCGGTGGCCGAGGGCGAGCTCACCGAGAAGCAGCGCAACAGCCTGCTGCCGACGATGACCGACGACGTGGCCGCGCTGGTGCTGCGCGACAACGTCTTCCAGACCCAGGTGCTCTCGCTGATGGGCCGCGTGGCGCCGCAGCTGCTGGACGCGCAGACCCGCTTCATGCAGATGCTGGAGAAGGCCGGCCGGCTGAACCGCGCCATCGAATACCTGCCCGACGACGACACGCTGGCCGAACGCCGCCAGCGCGGCGCCGGCCTGACCCGGCCCGAACTGGCGGTGCTGCTGGCCTACGCCAAGATGTGGCTGTACGACGAGCTGCTGCACTCGGCCCTGCCGGACGATCCCTGGGTGGCCACGGCCTTGGAGCGTTACTTCCCGCCACTGCTGAAGGAAAAGTTCGGCGCCTGGATGCCGCGCCACCCGCTCAAGCGCGAGATCATCGCCACCCACGTCACCAACAGCGCGCTGAACCGCGTGGGCGCCACCTTCGTGCACCGGCTGTGCGAAACCACCGGCGCGCGGCCGCACGAGATCGTGCGCGCCTACCTGATCAGCCGCGAGGTCTTCGGCATCGTGCCGCTGTGGCTGGCCATCGAGGCGCTGGACAACCAGGTCGACGATGCGGTGCAGGCGCAGATGCTGATCGACATCACGCTGCACCTGGAGCGCGGCACCAAGTGGTTCCTGCGCTCGCGCCGGCTGGCCGAGGACATGGGCACGACCATCGCGCACTTCCAGCCCGGCGTGCAGGCCTTGTCGAACAGCCTCTCGGCGCTGCTGGAGCCCGAGGAACGCAGCCGCGAACAGGCCGCGCTGGCCGCCTACCAGTCGCGCGGCGTGCCGCTCGAGACCGCGCAGCGCGTCGTGCAATTGCATCCGTTGTACGCGGCCCTGGACATCGTCGAGGTCGCCGCGCAGGCCCAGCGCAGCGCCGAGACGGTGGCCGCGGTGCACTTCGAACTCTCCAGCCGCCTGGGCCTGCCCTGGCTGCGCGACCGCATCGGCGAACTGCCGGCCGACCAGCACTGGCGCCTGCTGGCCCGCGGCGCGATGGCCGACGACCTGAGCAGCCTGCAGCGCAGCATCACCAGCGCCGTGTTCGCCGGCGCGCCGGCCAGTGCCGACGCCGCGACGCTGGTGGCCGGTTGGGCCGCGCAGAACCAGCGCGCGCTGGACCGCGCGGCGCAACTGGTGGGCGAACTGCGGGCGGTGCCGAAGCCGGATGTGGCGATGCTGTCGGTGGCGTTGCGGGAGTTGCGGGCGTTGGGGTGACGGGCACTGTCGTCGCGGCGCCGTCCACGGCCGGCCCGCTGTGGCGTCAGCTTAGACCTTAGGCGCCCGACAGCAATCTCGTGCGTCGCGGAAACGCCTTCGCGAGCTTGCCATCGGCCGTCACCAGCGGCAGATCCAGGAACTCGGCAAGCGCGACGTACTCGCAGTCGTAGGCCGAGCACTTGCTTGCCTTGCTCAGGCGAAGGACGTCGGTCGTTTCCACTTCGTACTCCTCGGCCCCCAGCAACTCCGCGGCGCGCTGAAAGATGAGCGCCGCGTCAGCCACCTCCATCTGATCGACCCGCAGATAGTTTGCGAGGATGTTCCGAAGTTCGCTGCGCCAAAGCCGCGGCGCAACCCAATTCGGATCTTCTTCCAGCAACTGCTCGGCAGCGTCGGTGAATTTGCCCGGGATCAAGAGGTAAGCCAGAACGTTGACGTCAACGACGATCACGCCCGCCCCTCGCGTTTTGCTCGATCGATCACATCGTGGTCAAAGGCGATCTTGGACAGGCGGCTTCTTGTCGCCCGAATGGCCGCCAGTTGCTCGGCGGCAGACCGCCTGGGGAGCACCTGCGCCTCCAGGCGAGCAATGATCTCGCTGTTGAGGCTGCGGTGGTTCACGCTGGCCGAGATCTTCAGGCGTTCGTACACCTCATCCGGTACGCCCTTGAGGGTCAGGTTGGTGGGCACTGGATCGCTCCGGCTACTGCAATGACACCATTATGGTTCCTTTTCGCATCCGCCGCGATTGGCGAGTGTCACGCGCGCACGGACCGGTTGAACACCCGCACGTAGTTGCCTCCCGCGATCTTGCGGATCTCCGCGGCGGTGAAGCCGCGCCTGCGCATGGCCTGCACCACCTTCGGAAAGTCCGCATAGTCCTCCCACACGCCGGGCAGTGCACCAAAGCCCGAGTTGTCCGTGCCCATGCCCACATGGTCTGCGCCCACGATGTCGGCCGCGTGGGCCAGGCCGTCGGCCCATTGGTCGATCGTCTTGTAGGCCAGCGGTGCGCCCCAGATGCCCACCACGCCACCGGTCTGCGCCACCAGCTTGGCGTGTGCGGACGAGACCAGCCGCGTGAAGCGCTGCATGCGGTCATCCCGCTTCGCGATGGCGGTATGGGACAGCAGCAGCGGTGTCTTGCACACCTGCGCCGCCGCCTCCACGAACGCCATCGACGCGTGGGCCACGTCCACCACCAGCCCGAGTCGATTGCATTCGGCGATCGCCTCCTTGCCCAAGGCCGTGAGACCGCCCTGCGTGGCAGGTTCGGTCTGGTTGTCGCCCATCTCGCTGACGAAGAAGTGCACGACCTGCAGCTGCCGCACGCCGCGTGCGAACACCTCCCCGATCCGTTCCAGCCGGCCTTCCAGAAACTGGCTGCCTTCGATGGCCTGCACGATGGCGGGTGCCCTGTCGGCATGCAGGGCCTCGAGGTCGCCCCGCTTCAGCGCCCTGCGCAGGCCCTGGGCCTGCACCAGCGCATCGACCCAGGCCAGCCGCTTCTTCGTGTGGTTCCACAGTTCTCCCGGATGGGGGCTGCGGACCGTCACGACCTTGCCGTCGGGCTCCCGCCGGATCACGGGCACATCGGCGGAGTGGCACAGGCACACGGCCGTCATGCCACCGCTGCGCAGGCGCGCCGCCAGGTCGTAGGTCGGCGCGGGCCGGCCATTGACCCCGGCGGCATGCGAGTGCATGTCGACCGCGATCAGGCTCTCGACCAGTGCGGCGGTCTCCGCGTCGGTTTGCAGCGCGTCATTGTTCCGAGCCGCGCCCTCGGCCTCGCCAGCCAGCCACCCGAGGGTGGCCCCGGTAGCCAGCGCACCACTTCTGGCGAGCCCGCGCAGCACGCTTCGGCGGGTTGGGTCGCAATGCTCGGCGCAGGAAGACATCATGGGCAGGCAGCCAGTGCTTGGTGCCATGAGACTGCTGGCTGAGCCCGTCGTCAAGGTCACCGTGCACGCGTGACCGAAGGCAGGATTGAATCGATGCACACGCGGCTGGACCGTTCGCCCGGCGGGCGCCTGGGCGCTACGTGATCAGCCGCGGGTACATCCGCCCGCCGATCAGCACCAGCACGGCCAGCGCGCCTGCCAGCACCGCGAAGTCCAGCGCCAGCGCGAACGTGCCGGCGTGCAGGCCCAACATCATCGCGCGCAGGCCGTCCACCAGGTAGGTCAGCGGATTGGCGCGGGCGATGGCCTTGAGCCAGTCCGGCATGATCGACGTCGGGTAGATCGCGTTGCTCGCGAAGAACAGCGGCATCGTCAGCACCTGGCCTATGCCCATGAAGCGCTCGCGCGTCTTCACGATGCAGGCGATGATGAGCGAGAAGGTCGAGAACAGCCCCGCACCCAGCAGGATCAGCGCCACCGAGCCCAACAGCGCGGGCAGGCTCCAGGCCAGGTGGACACCCAAGGCCACCGCAATCGCATAGACGATCAGCGCCTGCACCAGCGCCCGCAGGCCCGAAGCCAGGGCCTTGCCCAGCACCAGCGCCGTGCGCGGTGCCGGGCTGGCGAGGAACTTGTGCACGATGCCGAGGTCGCGCTCCCAGATCACCGAGATGCCGTTGAAGATGGCGACGAAGAGCACGCTCTGCGCCAGGATGCCGGGCGCCAGGAACGCCAGGTAGTCGATCCCGCCGGTGGGGATGCCGCGGCCCTGCGCGAAGACCTGCCCGAACACCATCAGCCACAGCAGCGGCTGGATCGCACGCGTCAGCAGCTCGCTCGGATCGTGGCGCAGCTTGCGCATGTCCATGTCGGCGATCGCGCCGACCTTCGACAGGTACTGCCCGGCCCGGCGCAGCATGGTGTCGGTCATCAGGCCAGCCGCCGGCTGGTGCGCCGCTCGGCCGAGGTCTCGGCGTAGGCGTCCACCGCTTCCTGCGCTGCGCCGGTGTAGTGGGCGAACAGCTGGTCCAGCGTCGCCGCGGGCAGGCCGCTGGCGGCGCGCAACTCGTCCAGCCGGCCGCAGGCCACCAGCGCGCCGGCGCGCAGGATGCCGAAGCGGCCGCACAGCGCCTCGGCCTCGTCCATGTAGTGGGTGGTCATGAAGATGGTGGTGTCGAAGCGCTCGCGCAGGCGGCGGATGTGCTGCCACACCGTCTCGCGCGCCACGGGATCGAGGCCCACCGTGGGTTCGTCGAGGAACAGCAGGCGCGGGCGATGCAGCATCGACTGCGCGATCTCCAGCCGGCGGATCATGCCGCCCGAGTAGGTGGCCACCAGCCGGTGCGCCGCGTCGTCCAGGCCCATGAAGGCCAGCGCCTCCTCGATGCGCTGGGTTCGCACCGCGCGCGGCAGCTCGTACAGGCGTGCGAACACCAGCAGGTTCTCGTAGCCGGTGAGCTCGCCGTCGGCCGACAGCGCCTGCGGCACATAGCCCACCAGCGCGCGCACGCGCGTGGCCTGGCTGCGGATGTCGAAGCCCTCGATGCGCGCGCTGCCCGAGCTGGGGGGCAGCAGCGTGGTCAGCATCTTGATCAGCGTGCTCTTGCCGGCACCGTTGCGCCCGAGCAGCCCGAACACCTCGCCACGCGCGACCGACAGGCTCACCCGGTCGACGACCGTGTGCGGGCCGAAGCGGCGGGTCAGCGCGTCCGCGCTCAGCACGATCGGCGGGTCGTCGTCCGGCATGACCGGATGCTCGCCGCTCGCGGCGCGCCGGGCTTGATCGAGCGCAAGCCGGCGCCTGCTCAAGGCCTTGTCACGTGGCCGCCCTTCTTCGAGCGTGCGGCCTGAGAAAGCGCAAGGCGGAGTGCCGGTGCGGCGCATCCAATGGCCGCCATGGCAACCCTCGTGCAAGGCGATCGATGAAGCGCATCGCCCTTTTCCTGGTGACCAACCTGGCGGTGATGGTGATGCTGGGCAGCGTCATCCGCCTGCTGGGCGCCGACCGGTACCTGACGCAGCAGGGGCTGGACCTGCCGACGCTGCTGGTGTTCTCGCTCATCGTCGGCTTCAGCGGGTCCATCGTCTCGCTGCTGATCTCCAAGCCGATGGCGCGCTGGACCACTGGCGCACGGGTGATCACGGCGCCGGCGAACCCGACCGAGCGCTGGCTGCTGGACACCGTGGCCGCGCTCGCGCAGCGCGCTGGCGTGCGCAGCCCCGAGGTGGCTGTCTACGAAGGCGAGCCCAACGCCTTTGCCACCGGGGCCTTCCGCAACAGCGCGCTGGTGGCCGTGTCCACCGGCCTGCTGCAGGCGATGCCGCGCGACGAGATCGAGGCCGTGCTGGGCCATGAGCTGGGGCATGTCGCCAACGGCGACATGGTGACGCTGACCCTGGTGCAGGGCGTCGTGAACACCTTCGTCGTGTTCCTGGCGCGCGTGGTGGGCCTGGCGGTCGACCGCACGCTGTTCCGCTCGAACGACGAGCGCCGGCTGGGACCCGGCTACTACCTCACCGTGTTCGTCTGCGAGATCGTGTTCGGCCTGCTGGCGTCGATGATCGTGATGGCTTTCTCGCGCCACCGCGAGTTCCGGGCCGACCGGCAATCGGCGCGCCTGCTGGGCTCGCCGCAGCCGATGATCGGCGCGCTGAACCGGCTGGCGGGCGTGGCGGCCGGCGCGCTGCCCACATCGCTGCGCGCGATGGGCATCACCGGAACACCGGCGTGGATGGCGCTCTTTGCCAGCCACCCGTCGATCGAGCGCCGCATCGCCGCGCTGCGCGCGGCGGGCTGAGCGCAGGCGGCGCACCGAGGCCCGGCCGATGGCACGCGTTCCCGCTCCGGCCCCTCCGCGCCACCGTCGCGAGGCGCTGCCCTGGCATGCGCCCAAGGCCACGCTGGACGAACCCGACGCGCCGGCGCGGGTGCGGGCCGTCATCGAAGACCCGAGCTACCGCGAGGCCGACCGCGACCTGGACTTCCTGCAGTCTGCCGACAACCGCGGTGCGCGCCTGCAGCTCGACTACCTGAAGGCCGAGTCGGCGCTGCAGCGCCATGGCGTGCGCGACACGATCGTCGTGTTCGGCAGCACCCGCATCCCCGAGCCGGCCGCGGCAGCGCGCCAGCTCGCCGCGCTGCAGCGGCAGGCCGCCCACAGCCCCGACGATGCCGGCCTGCAGCGCCGGCTGGCCACGGCGCACCGGCTGGTGGACAAGAGCCGGCATTACGAGGTCGCGCGCGACTTCGGCAGGCTCGCCGCGAGCACCCCGGACCCCGTCAGCGGCCAGCGGCTGGTCGTGATGACCGGCGGTGGCCCCGGCATCATGGAAGCGGCCAATCGCGGCGCCCATGACGCCGGCCAGCCCTCGATCGGGCTGAACATCGCGCTGCCGCACGAGCAGTACCCGAACCCCTACGTGACGCCGGGGCTGTGCTTCCAGTTCCACTACTTCGCGATGCGCAAGCTGCACTTCCTGCTGCGGGCCCGCGCGCTGGTGGCCTTTCCCGGCGGATTCGGCACCTTCGACGAACTCTTCGAGACCCTGACCCTGGTGCAGACGCGCAAGATCGAGCCGGTGCCGATCGTGCTGGTGGGCCAGGCCTACTGGCGGCGTGCCTTCGACATCGACTTCCTCATCGATGAGGGCACCATCGATCCCGAGGACCGCGAGCTCTTCTGGTACGCCGAGACGGCGCAGGAAATCTGGGACGACATCGCGCAGTGGTACCGCCAGTCCGGGCGATCACCCACCGGCGGTGCCGGCGCATCGCCCGACTAGTGCTTCTGCAGCTTGGCCTCGTCCTCGTGCATGTGGTGCAGGAAGTAGCGGATGAAATACGCGGCCATGCCGATGATGATGCCCAGGGTGGCCAGGCTCATCAGGCCGACGTCACTGCTGAAGAGTTCCTTCAGGGCTTGCATGTTCACTCCACGCGACGGTACAGGCCTTCATTGAACGGCGCGAAAGGGGCCTGCGTCACTGACCTGGCGCAATGCCCAGCGCTTTGAGCCGCCGGTACAGCGTGCGCACGCTGATGCCCAGTTCGCGCGCCAGCGCCTCGCGCGAGCCCTGGTGCCGGCGCAGCGCGGCGGCCAGCACCGCCGCGTCGGCGGCGGCCCGCGCCGGCGGCGCCAGGGTCCTGGCCGGCCGGCGGCCGATGCCCAGCGCCTGCTCGATGGCGGCGGCGCCGATGCGCGTGCCGTCGGTCAGCAAGGCCGCGCGTTCGAGCACGTTGCGCAGTTCGCGCACGTTGCCCGGAAAGCCGTGCCGGGCCAGCCGCGCCAATGCCGCCGGCTCCAGCGCCAGCCGGCGCTGCGGCGCCACGCGGCTGAGCAGCGCGGCCGCCAGCAGCGGCAGGTCCTGCGGCCGCTCGCGCAGCGGCGGCAGCTCGATCGGGAAAGTGCTCAGCCGGTAGTACAGGTCTTCGCGGAAGCGGCCTTCGTCGATCAGCGCCAGCAGGTCGCGGTGCGTGGCCGATACCAGCCGCACGTCGGCCCGGCGCAGGTCGGTGCCGCCCACGCGGCGGAAGGTACCGCTTTCCAGCAGGCGCAGCAGCTTCACCTGCATCGGCAGCGGGATGTCGCCCACCTCGTCCAGGAACAGCGTGCCGCCGCTGGCGGCTTCCACCAGGCCGGGCTTGGCGCTCTGCGCGCCGGTGAAGGCGCCCTTCTCGTGGCCGAACAGCTCGCTCTCGAACAAGGTCTCGGGCAGGCTCGCGCAATCCACCACCACCAGCGGCCGCGCCGCGCGTGGGCTGGCGTCGTGCACCGCGCGCGCCACCAGTTCCTTGCCGGTGCCCGATTCGCCCAGCAGCAGCACGCTGGCTTCAGAAGGCCCGACGCGCGCCACCAGCCCCAGCATGGCCTGGAACGCCGGCGAGCGGCCGATCAGGCCCTGCGCCGCCGGCTCCCCCTGGGCCACGCGCAGGGCCTCCATCTTCTCGATGAAGTAGGCCTGCGCACCGTCCGCGTCGTGCAGTGGCACGAGCTCGATGTTGACGTAGGCCTCGCCCTGCGGCGTGTGGTGCAGGTGCAGCACGCGCTCGCGCTGGCCGCTCTGGCGCGCACGGGCCAGCGGGCAGCTTTCGCCGGCCTGGTCGCAGGGCACGGTGAAGTGGTGCGAGACCTCGTAGCAGGTGCGGCCCACCACCGAGCCCTGCGGACCGAACTCCCCGCGGTAGGCCGCGTTGGCGGCCAGGATGCGGTACCGGCTGTCGAACAGGATGTGCGGCTCCGGCAGCCCTTCCAGGTAGGACACCAGTTCGGGCAGCAGGCGGCTCGGGGCGGCGGGAAGGCGTTTTGGCGGCGGCGAGGCCATGGCGGGACGGTGGGGTGTGCGCAGGCGGGACACCGCGATTCTGCCGCCGGCTGCCAAGGACTGCCAGTCACGGCCAGATTGGCAGCACCACTGGCAGTACCGGCGCCGGCCCGCTCCCGGCCTGCGCAGGCAAGGCATTGATCCGTCACGGGTTTTTCAATTGGCCAGGCTGGCACGACACTTGTATAAGCAGGCCCATGACCGACCGCCTGCTGATGCGCCACCTGGCCGTGGCCGTGCTGCTGAAAGTGCTGGTGCTGGCCCTGCTGTGGTGGCTGTTCGTGCGCGACGGCCGCGTCACGGTGGACGGCCCTGCCGCCGCGCAGCACCTGGCCGCGCCGGCGCCGGCCGCCCCGACAACTTCCGGAGCCCGCTGATGATTCCTGAATCGCTGGTCGACCTGTCGCGCCTGCAGTTCGCCGCGACGGCGATGTACCACTTCCTGTTCGTGCCGCTGACGCTGGGCATGGTCTGGCTGCTGGTGATCATGGAGTCGGTCTACGTGATGACCGGCAAAGTGGTGTGGAAGGACATGACCCGCTTCTGGGGCAAGCTCTTCGGCATCAACTTCGCGCTGGGCGTCACCACCGGCATCACGCTGGAGTTCCAGTTCGGCACCAACTGGGCCTACTACTCGCACTACGTCGGCGACATCTTCGGCGCGCCGCTGGCCATCGAGGGCCTGATGGCCTTCTTCCTCGAAAGCACCTTCATCGGCCTGTTCTTCTTCGGCTGGGACCGGCTGTCCAAGACCCAGCACCTGATGGTGACGGCGCTGATGGCCATCGGCACCAACCTCTCGGCGCTGTGGATCCTGATCGCCAACGGCTGGATGCAGAACCCGGTGGGGGCCGCGTTCAACTGGCAGACGATGCGCATGGAGATGGTCGACTTCTGGGCCGTGGTGTTCAACCCCGATGCGCAGGCCAAGTTCGTGCACACGGTCTCGGCCGGCTACGTCACCGGCGCGATGTTCGTGCTGTCGGTCTCCAGCTGGTACCTGTTGAAGGGCCGCGACGTCGAGTTCGCCAAGCGCAGCTTCCGCGTCGCCGCCGCCTTCGGCCTGGCCAGCGCCTGCTCGGTGATCGTGCTGGGCGACGAGAGCGGCTACACCGTCGGCGAGGCGCAGCAGACCAAGATGGCGGCGCTGGAGGCGATGTGGCACACCGAACCCGCGCCGGCCGGCCTGAAGCTGATCGCCGGCATCGACGAGGCCGGGCAGCGCAACCGCTGGGAACTCGAGGTGCCGTGGGTGATGGGCCTGATCGGCACGCGCTCGGTGAGCAGGACGATTCCCGGCATCCACGACATCAAGGTCCGCAACCGCGAGCGCATCGTCAACGGCATCACCGCGGTCACCGCGCTCGAAACGCTGCGCCGCCACCGCGACGACGGCGCGGCGCTGCAGACCCTGCAGCGCACGCAGGGCGACCTCGGCTTCGGGCTGCTGCTGAAGAAGTACACCACCGACGTGCGCCAGGCCACGCCCGAGATGATCGAGCGCGCGGTGAACGACACCGTGCCGCGGGTGACACCGATGTTCTGGAGCTTCCGCGCGATGGTGGGCCTGGGTTTCGCGATGCTGGCGCTGTTCGCGCTGGCGTTCTGGAGCACGCTGAAGGCGCAATGCACGGCGCGGCCCTGGCTGCTGCGCTGGGCGCTGCTGATGCTGCCGGCGCCGTGGATCGCCAGCGAGCTGGGCTGGTTCGTCGCCGAATACGGCCGCCAGCCCTGGACCATCTACGGCGTGCTGCCCACGCACCTGAGCGTGTCCACGCTCAGCGTCGAGAGCCTGTACGGCTCGCTGGCCGGTTTCGTCGGCTTCTACACCGTGCTGCTGGTGGTCGAGGTCTACCTGATGCAGAAGTTCGCGCGCCAGGGCCCGGGATCGCTGGGCACCGGCCGCTATGCGCTGGAAGCGGCACACGCCTGAGGACACCGCCATGCTCGACTACCCGACCCTCAAGATCCTCTGGTGGCTGCTCGTCGGCGTGCTGCTCATCGGCTTCGCCGTCATGGACGGCCATGACATGGGCGTGGGCACGCTGCTGCCCTTCGTCGGCCGCGGCGACGACGAACGCCGCGTCGTCATCAACACCGTCGGCCCGCACTGGGACGGCAACCAGGTGTGGTTCATCACCGGCGGCGGCGCCCTCTTCGCGGCCTGGCCGCTGGTGTATGCCACCGCCTTCAGCGGCTTCTACTGGGCCATGCTGGCGGTGCTGTGGGCGCTGTTCTTCCGGCCGGTGGGCTTCGACTACCGCAGCAAGATCCACAACGCCACCTGGCGCGCCACCTGGGACTGGGGCCTGTTCGTCGGCGGGGCGGTCCCGCCGCTGATCTTCGGCGTGGCCTTCGGCAACCTGCTGCAGGGCGTGCCGTTCCAGTTCGACGAGTTCCTGGTGTCGCGCTACACCGGCAGCTTCTGGCAGCTGCTGAACCCCTTCGCGCTGCTGGCCGGCGTGGTCTCGAGCGCGATGATCACGATGCACGGCGGCACCTACCTGGCCCACCGCACCGAAGGCGCGATCCAGGCGCGCGCGGCGAAGGCGGCGGTCGGGGCCACGCTGGTCACCGTGCTGGCCTTCGTGGCCGCCGGCCTGTGGCTGCGGCTGGGCGGCATCGAAGGCTATGCGATCACGTCGGCCGTGGACCCGGGGGCCGCACCCGACCCGATGGCCAAGACCGTGGTGCGCAGCGCCGAGGCCTGGTGGACCAACTACCAGCACCAGCCACTGCTGTGGGCGCTGCCGGTGCTGGGCGTGGCCGGCGCGCTGCTGGCCGCGGCGCTCGTGGCCGCGCGGCGCACGCTGGCCGCGTTCGTGGCCTCGGCGCTGGCCATGGCCGGCATCATCGGCACCGCCGGCGCGGCGATGTTCCCGTTCGTGATGCCCTCGTCCACGCTGCCGGCGGCCAGCCTCACGGTGTGGGACAGCGTCTCCAGCCACCTGACGCTGGGCCTGATGTTCTGGGCCACGCTGATCTTCATGCCGCTGATCGTCTTCTACACCGGCTGGGCCTACCGCGTGATGCGCGGCAAGGTCACCGTGGAGCACATCCGCGCCAACCGCCACACCGCTTACTAGCGCTGAGCCCTGGGAGCCCGCCATGTCCTCCGCCGCCCTGCCCCTTGAACCCACCGGCCTGCCGGCCGGCGATGCCGAGCGCCGCCAATGGCTCATTGCCACCGGCGTCGCCGGCGGCGCCGCGGCAGTGGCCACGGCCGTGCCCTTGGTCGCTTCACTGGCACCGAGCGAACGCGCCAAAGCGCAGGGCGCCGCGGTGACGGTGGACATCGGCGACCTTGCGCCCGGCGCGCTGAAGACGGTGGAATGGCGTGGCAAGCCGGTGTGGATCCAGCGCCGCACGCCCGAGATGGTGGCCGCGCTGCAGGGCCAGGCCGCGCGGCTGGCCGACCCCGATTCGGCGCGCGACCACCTGCCGCCGGCGCTGGCCAATGCCGGGCGCTCGCTGCGGCCGGAGGTCTTCGTCGCGGTGGGCATCTGCACCCACCTCGGCTGCTCGCCCACCGCGGTGGCCGCCGGCAGCGGCCATCCCAGCGTCGGCGGCGACTGGCACGGCGGCTTCTTCTGCCCCTGCCACGGCTCCACCTTCGACCTGGCCGGCCGCGTGTTCAAGGACAAGCCGGCGCCCAGCAACCTGGAGATCCCGCCGCACCGCTACCTGAGCGAGACGCGGCTCGTCATCGGCGAAGACGGCAGCGCCTGAGCGCGGCTGGCCGAAGGAGAACAAGGCATGTGGTACTTCACCTGGATCCTGGGCGTCGGCTTCGCGGTGCTGCTGGCCGTGATGAACGCGATGTGGGGCGAGAACGAACAGGCCCGCGCCGACGCCGAGCGCGACGGCGGCGGCTCATGAGCGGCGAAACACAGGCGCCGCAGCGGCTGCACGGGCCCTGCCTGGCCGCGGCGCTGGCGATCATGCTGGCCGTCACCGCCTACCCGCCGCTGCTGGCCCACGCCGGCCGCGCCGACCATGGCCTGGCGCTGCTGCTGGCCTGGGCCATGAGTGCCGGCTTCGTGCGTGGCGTAGGCTTCGTGCCGCGCCACGGGGCCTGGCGCTGGCTGTTCTCCGGCCGGGCGATGCTGCTGGCGCTGGGCCTGGCCGCCGCCACCGCGCTGGCCCGGATGGCCTGACCCATGAAGTGAGCGTCCATGTATTTCCGCATGCTGCACGACGAAGCCAGCGGCGCGATGAGCTACCTGCTGGCCGACCTGGCCGCCGGCGAGGCGGTGCTGGTGGACCCGCGCGGCACCGACCTGCCGGTGCTGCGCGCGATGCTGGCCGAGCACCGGCTCGCCACGCGCTGGGTGCTGCGCACCCACGAGCACGACCGTTGCCTGGCGCCGGACGAGCGGCGCGCGCTGGCCGCACTGCAGCAACTGGACGCGCCGCTGGTGGTGCATGCGGTGCCGGCCGACCCGCTGCTGCCGTTCGGTGACGAGTTCATCCGCGTCCTCGCCACCCCCGGCCACACCCCGCACTGCCTGAGCTTCCGCTGGCGCGACCGGCTGTTCTGCGGCGGCCTGCTGGCCGGAGACGCCTGTCCGCACCAGCCGCGGCCGGCGCTGCCGCAGGCGCTCTGGGACAGCGTGACCGAACAGATCTTCCCGCTGCCGGGCGAGACGCTGCTGTTCAGCGGCCACGCGCGGCATGGCCGCGCCGCCAGTACCGTGTTCGAGCAACGCCGCTGGCACCCCTGGTTCGGCGGTGCCGCGCGCGACGAGTTCCTGGCCCGCGTCGCCACCGGGCCCATCGCCAACGGAGTGCACTGATGACCTCCCACCGCATCACCGTCCTCGGGGCCGGCTTCGCCGCCCTCTCGGCCGTGCGCGCGCTGCGCCGCCAGGCCCCGGCCGCCGAGATCTCGCTGATCGCCCCGCGCGCCGAGCTGCACTACCTGCCCGGCATCATCTGGATCCCGAGCGGCTTGCGCCGGCGCGAGGACCTGATCGTGCCGCTGGACCGGTTCTTCGCCCGCCAGCGCGTGCGCTTCGTGCAGGCCGAGGTCACCGGCCTGTCGGACGATGGCCGCAGCGTGCACACCAGCGCCGGCACCGAAGCCAACGACGGCCTGGTCATCGCCACCGGTGGCCGCTTCATCAAGAAGCTGCCGGGCATCGAGCACGCGATCACGCCCTGCGAGGGCATTGCCGCCGCCGAGCGCATCCGCGACCGGCTGCAGGCACTGCGCAGCGGCAGCATCGCGATCGGCTTCGCCGGCAACCCGAACGAGCCCACCGCGGTGCGCGGCGGACCGATGTTCGAGTTCCTGTTCGGCATCGACGAGCAGCTGCGCCGCGAAGGCCGGCGCGCCCAGTTCGACCTGGTGTTCTTCAACCCGTCCAGCGAGCCGGGCAACCGCCTTGGCCCGAAGGCCGTGCGCTACCTGCTCGACGAGATGGCGCGCCGCGGCATCCGCACGCACCTGGGACACAAGCTGGTGCGCTTCGAGCCCGACCGGGTGGTGACCGAAGGCGGCGAGTTTCCGGCCGACCTGCTGCTGTTCATGCCCGGCATGACCGGCAACGCCTGGTTCGACCAGACGACGCTGCCGCGCTCGCCGGGCGGCCTGCTGCGCGCCGATGCGCAGTGCCGCGTGCCGGGCTTCGCGCGGGTGGTGGTGGCCGGCGACGCCGGCAGCTTCCCGGGCCCGGACTGGATGCCCAAGCAGGCGCACATGGCCGACCTGCAGGCCGAGGCCGCCGCGCGCAACCTGGTGGCCGACCTCGAAGGCCGCGACTCGCAGGCCGGCTTCGAGGCCGAGCTGGTGTGCATCGTCGACGCGCTGGACAGTGGCACGCTGATCTGGCGCACGCCGCGGCGCAACGGGCTGCTGCCGGCCGGCCGGCTGATGCACTGGGCCAAGCGCGGCTTCGAATGGCAGTACCTGCGGCGCTACCGCTGACCTACGTTTACCCGCGGCGCCCGGCCACCTGGCCGCAGACCCGCTCGCACAGCGCGAACACCGAGCTGTCGGCAATGCGGTAGTACGCCGCGGTGCCGCGCCCTTCGCGCCGCACCAGGCCGTGCTGCGCCAGCAGCGCCAGGTGGCGCGAGACGTTGGCCGAGGTGCAGGCGCAGGCCCGCGCCAGCTGGCCGACATTGCATTCGCCCTCGCGCAGCAGGTTCAGGATCTGCAGCCGCGTCGGCTCGGCCAGCACGTGGAAGTAGGCGGCCACCCGCGCCAGTTCGCCCGGGGGCAGCCCGTCCATCGAAGGGCAGGCCGGGCCGGCCGCCACCCCGGGCGGCCGCGAGCCAGTCTTCGACGGCATCCGCGTCATGTTATTGCTTGACTATTTGCGTACATAGTTAAATACTACAGTATCCGAACCAGAAACGGAACCGCAGGAGAGATTCATGGTGTGTAGATCGCAGCGCCTTTGCCGTCCGGTGCCGCCGGCGCGTGGCTTGGCCGCCGTGGTGCTGGCCATTGCCGCGCTCGCGGGCCCGGCCCGCCCCGCCGCCGCCCAGGCGCCGCAACTGGCCACGCTGGTGGTGGCGCCCCAGGCCGGCGCCCGCGCCTCGGCGCAGGACGGCGCGGTGGAGGCCGTGCGCCAGACCGTGGTGGCCGCGCAGGTGGCCGGCGCGGTGGTGAGCCTGCCGGTGAAGGTGGGCGACAAGGTCAAGGCCGGCCAGGTGCTGCTGCGCCTGGATGCGCGTGCCGCCGAGCAGCAGGCCGGCGCCGCCGCCGCCCAGGTGCAGGCCGCGCGCGCCGCGCTGGATGCCGCCACCACCGAATACGAGCGCCAGCGCCAGCTGTTCCAGAAGCAGTACATCAGCCAGGCCGCGCTGGAGCGCGCCGAGGCCCAGTACAAGTCCGCCAGCGCGCAGGCCGCGGCCCAGCTCGCCGCCGCCAATGCCGCGCGCACCGAGACCGGCTACTTCGTCGTCAAGGCGCCGTACGACGGCATCGTCTCCGACCTGCCGGTGGTGCTGGGCGACATGGCGATGCCGGGCCGCCCGCTGCTGACGCTGTACGACCCCAGCGCACTGCGCGTGTCGGTGGCGGTGCCCGAGACGGCGGTGCCGGCGCTGCGCGCGGCCACGGCCGGCCAGTTCTCGATCGAGCTGCCGGGCGCCAGCGCCAGCCGCGTGGTGCCGCAGCAATGGCAGCTGCTACCGTCGGCCGACCCCAGCACCCACACCGCGGTGCTGCGGCTCGAGCTGCCGCCCAACACCGCGGCCAGCCCCGGCATGTTCGCCCGCGCCTGGCTGCCTGCCGGCGGCACGGTGTCGCAGCGGGTGACGATTCCCGCCAGCGCCGTGGTGCAGCGCGCCGAGCTGAAGGCGGTCTACGTGCTGGACGCCAACGGCAAGCCCCTGCTGCGCCAGCTGCGCCTGGGCCCGGTGCAGGGCGACCAGGTCGAGGTGCTGTCGGGCCTGAAGGCCGGCGAGCGCGTCGCGCTCGATCCCCAGGCCGCCGCGCGGGTGCAGTGATGAACGAATCCCCGCACAGCGCAGGCCTGGGCGTCTCCGGCCGCATCGCCCGCTTCTTCCAGAGTGCGCAGATCACCCCGCTGCTGGCGCTGGTGGCGCTGCTGCTGGGCGTGTTCGCGGTGCTCGTCACCCCGCGCGAGGAAGAGCCGCAGATCAACGTGACGATGGCCAACGTGCTGATCCCCTTCCCCGGGGCGGCGGTGGCCGATGTCGAGCAGATGGTGGCCACGCCGGCCGAGCAGGTGCTGTCGCAGATGGCCGGCATCGAGCACGTGATGAGCGTCTCGCGCCCGGGCCTGGCCGTCATCACCGTGCAGTTCAAGGTCGGCGTGCCGCGCACCGAGGCCCTGGTCCGGCTGTACGACACGGTGAACGCGAACGCCGACTGGCTGCCGCGCAACCTGGGCGTGGGCGCGCCGCTGATCAAGCCCAAGGGCATCGACGACGTGCCGATCGTGACGCTCACCTTGCACGCCAGCGACCCGCAGGCCGGCGCCTTCGACCTCGAGCGCGTGGCGCACACGCTGGAAGCCGACCTGAAGCGCGTGCCCGGCACCCGCGAGGTGGTGACCATCGGCGGCCCCGGCCGCGCGGTGCGGGTGGAACTCGATCCCGCGCGCATGGCCGGCAGCGGCGTGGCGGTGCAGGACATCCGCCAGGCGCTGCAATCGGCCAACCAGGGCGCGCCGCTGGGCCAGGTGCTGGGCGCCGACCGCGCGGTCGACCTCGAGGCCGGCCCCTGGCTGCGCGACGCGCGCGAGATGGCCGAGCTGGTGGTCGGCGTGCGCAACGGCCGACCGGTCTACCTGCAGGACGTGGCCCGCGTCGTCGACGGCCCGCTGCCGCCGCAGCGCTACGTGTGGCACGGCACCGCCGGCAAGACCCCGGCGGAGAGCCCCGCGGTGACCATCGCCATCACCAAGAAGCCGGGCGAGAACGCCATCGGCGTGGCCGATGCGGTGATGCAGCGCGTGGGCGCCTTGCGCAACACGCTGATCCCGCAGGGCGTGGAAGTGGCCGAGACGCGCAACTACGGCGCCACCGCCAACGACAAGGCGATGAAGCTGATCCAGAAGCTGCTGTTCGCCACCGCCTCGGTCGTCGCGCTGGTGTTCCTGGCACTGGGCCGGCGCGAGGCGGCCATCGTCGGCAGCGCGGTGATCCTCACGCTCACCGTCACGCTGTTCGCCTCCTGGGCATGGGGCTTCACGCTGAACCGGGTGTCGCTGTTCGCGCTGATCTTCTCGATCGGCATCCTGGTCGACGACGCGATCGTGGTGGTGGAGAACATCCACCGCCACATGGCGCTGCACCCGGAGAAGACGCTGGTGCAGCTGATCCCCGGCGCGGTGGACGAGGTCGGCGGCCCGACCATCCTGGCCACGCTGACGGTCATTGCCGCGCTGCTGCCGATGGCCTTCGTCTCCGGCCTGATGGGGCCGTACATGGGCCCGATCCCCATCAACGCCAGCATGGGCATGCTGCTGTCGCTGGCCATCGCCTTCATCGTCACGCCCTGGCTCGCCCGCCTGTGGCTGAAGCACGACGCGCATGCCGCGCCCGCGGCCGGCCATGCGGCCGAACCCAAGGGCCTGGCCGCGCGCATCGGCCCGCTGTTCGAACGCATCTTCCGCCCGCTGCTGGACGAGCAGCGCGGCGCGCGCCATCGCGCGTTGCTGGGTCTGGCCGTGGCCGGGCTGATCGCCGTCTCGCTGGCGCTGCCGGTGCTGGGGCTGGTGGTGCTGAAGATGCTGCCCTTCGACAACAAGTCGGAATTCCAGGTGGTGGTCGACATGCCGGCCGGCACGCCGGTGGAGCGCACGGCCGCGGTGCTGCGCGAGATGGCCGCTTACATCGCGCGCCAGCCTGAAGTGGTGGACTACCAGGCCTACGCCGGCACCGCCGCGCCGATCAACTTCAACGGCCTGGTGCGGCAGTACTACCTGCGCGCCGGCGGCGAGGTGGGCGACCTGCAGGTGAACCTGGTCGACAAGCACCACCGCAGCGAGCAGAGCCACGCCATCGCCACCCGCCTGCGGCCCGAGCTGCAGAAGATCGGCCTGCGCCATGGCGCCAACGTCAAGGTGGTGGAAGTGCCGCCCGGCCCGCCGGTGCTGGCCCCCATCGTCGCCGAGGTCTACGGCCCCGACGCGAACGGCCGCCGCACGGTGGCGCAGGCGGTGCGCCAGGTGTTCAGCGCCACCCCCGGCGTGGTGGATGTCGATGACTCGGGCATCGCCGACGCGCCGAAGCAGCTGCTGCTGGTGGACCGGCGCAAGGCCGCGCAGCTGGGCATTCCGCAAGCGGCCATCGTCGGCACGCTGCAGGCCGGCCTCGGCGGCGAGCCGGTGACCTACCTGCACGACGGCAGCAAGTACCCCGCCGCCGCCACGCTGATGCTGCCGGCCGAGCGCCAGGGCGAGCTGGACACGCTGCTGCAGCTGGGCGTGCGCTCGGCCGCCGGCGCGCTGGTGCCGGTGCGCGAGCTGGTGCGCGTGAGCGACACGCAGCGCGAGCAGCCGCAGTACCACAAGGACGGCCTGCCGGTGCACTACGTCGTCGGCGACATGGCCGGCGCGGTCGACAGCCCGCTGTACGGCATGTTCAAGATGCGCGCGGCGCTGGCGGCCATCCGCACGCCCGGCGGCGGCACCCTGGGCGAGACCTTCATCCGCCAGCCGGCCGATGCCTGGCGCGACTACGCGCTGAAGTGGGACGGCGAGTGGCAGATCACCTACGAGACCTTCCGCGACATGGGCGCCGCCTACGCGGTGGGCCTGATCCTGATCTACCTGCTGGTGGTCGCGCAGTTCGGCAGTTATCTCACGCCGCTGATCATCATGGCGCCGATCCCGCTCACCATCGTCGGCGTGATGCCGGGCCATGCGCTGCTGGGCGCGCAGTTCACCGCCACCAGCATGATCGGCATGATCGCGCTGGCCGGCATCATCGTGCGCAACTCGATCCTGCTGGTCGACTTCATCCGCCTGCAGGTGGCGCAGGGCATGCCGCTGAAGGAAGCGGTGGTGCGCTCGGCCGCCACGCGGGCCCAGCCCATCGTGCTGACCGGCCTGGCCGCGATGCTGGGCGCCTTCTTCATCCTCGACGACCCGATCTTCAACGGCCTGGCGATCTCGCTGATCTTCGGCATCTTCGTCAGCACGCTGCTGACGCTGGTGGTGATCCCGCTGCTGTACTTCGTGGCCTACCGCCACCGGCCCGAGGCCGTGGCCCACCCCCAAGGAGCCGCCGCATGAAGCCGCTGCGTCACCGCATCGTCGCGCTGGCCGCGCTGGCCGGCGCCTTGACCCTGGCGACCGGGCCCGCCCGCGCGCTGGACCTGGTGCAGGCCTGGCAGGCCGCGCAGGGCCACGCGCCCGAGGCCGCGGTGGCCGAGGCGCAGCGCCAGGCCGGCCAGGCCCAGGGCCGGCAGGCCGAGGCCTTGTGGAAGCCCACCGTCGCGCTCGAAGCCGGCCTGGCCTATGCGCGCAGCGAGAGCGCGGTGCGCGGCGCGCAGTTCGCGGCGCCGGGCTTCGGCAGCGCCACCGGCGTGGCCTTCGACACCTCGGTGACCGGTGGCCCGTCGGCGCGCTACGCGCTGGCGCTGCGCCAGCCTGTCTACAGCCGCGAGCGCAGCGCGCGCGGCGAGGCCCTGAGCGTGGCCGCCCGCGCCGCCGAGCTGCAGTGGGCGCAGGCCCGCCAGGCGCTGATGCTGCGCACCGCGCAGGCCTACTTCGACGCGGCGCTGGCCGCCGAGCGGCTGCGCCTGCTGCAGCAACAGCAGCAGGCCGTGGCGCGTGCGGCCACCGAGGCGCAGGACCGCTTCCGCCTTGGCGACAAGCCGATCACCGAAGTGCACGAGGCAGCGGCCCGGCTGGCCGCGCTGAAGGCCGAGGTGCTGGCGGCGCAGACGCAGCTGAGCCTGGCGCGCCAGGCGCTGGACGACCTGACCGGCCTGGGCAACGCCGCGCAGGCGCTGGCCCTGCCGCAGGCCGCGCCGCGCATCGACGACCTGGGCACGCTGCCCGAATGGCTGGCCCGTGCCGAACGCCAGAGCCCGCAGCGCCAGCTGGCCGAGGCGCAGCTGCAGGTGGCGCAGGCCCAGGCCCACGCCAGCAGCGCGGCCTATGCGCCCACGGTGGACGTGGTGGCGATGATGGGCCGCGACCGCCTGTCCGGCGACGGCGACTTCGGCCGCGCCAGCAACACCGCCGCGCAGGCTGCGGTGGGCCTGCAGCTGCAGGTGCCGCTGTACACCGGCGGGCTGCAGAGTGCCCAGCATGCCGAGCACCGCGCGCGGGTCGACCAGGCCCGCGCCGAGCTGGCGCAGGTGCGGCTGCAGGTCACGCAGCAGGCCCGCGCGGCCTGGCTCGACCTCTCGGTGGGCCAGGGTCGGCTCGAGGCGCTGGCCGCCGCGCAGGCCGCCAGCCAGCTGCGGCTGGACGCCACCCGCGTCGGCCAGCAGGCCGGTGACCGCACCACGCTGGACCTGCTCAATGCCGAGAACGATGCGATGGGCGCCCGGCTGGCGCTGGTCTCGGCCCGCGTGCGGCAACTGGTCGACCGCCTGCGGCTGGCCGCCATCGCCGGCGAACTGGACGAATCCACGCTGCAGCAGGCCAACGCCCAGCTGCCCGCGCCGGCCGCGCGCTGACCCGCGCCCGCCAGCCCCCCACCTGATCCGATCCCCCCACCCCGACCCACAGGAGACAACCCCATGGCACACATCGTCGTCCTCGGCGCCGGCCTCGGCGGCATGCCGGCGGCCTACGAGCTGAAGGCCGAGCTCGGCTCGGCCCACCGCATCACCGTGATCAACGCGCTGGACTACTTCCAGTTCGTGCCGTCGAACCCCTGGCTCGCGGTGGGCTGGCGCGAGCGCGAGGCGATCACGATGCCGATCGCGCCGGCGCTGCAGAAGAAGGGCATCGAGTTCATCGGCCAGCCGGTGACCCGCATCGACGCCGAGGGCAACGCGGTGGAGCTGAAGGACGGCTCGCGCGTGGCCTACGACTACCTGGTCATCACCACCGGCCCGCGCCTGGCCTTCGAGGAGGTGCCGGGCTCGGGCCCGGTGGGCGGCTTCACGCAGTCGATCTGCACCACCGACCATGCCGAGCATGCGCTGGGCGCCTACCAGCGCTTCCTCGAGGCGCCGGGCCCGGCGATCATCGGCGCGATGCCGGGTGCCTCGTGCTTCGGCCCGGCCTACGAGTTCGCCTTCATCTTCAGCCGCGACCTGCAGAAGCGCAAGACGCGCCACAAGGTGCCCATCACCTTCGTCACGGCCGAGCCCTACATCGGCCACCTGGGCCTGGGCGGCGTGGGCGACTCGAAGAGCATGCTCGAGAGCGAGCTGCGCAACCACGACATCAAGTGGATCTGCAATGCCAAGGTCACCAAGGTCGAGGACGGCAAGATGTTCGTCACCGAGCTCGACGACATGGGCCAGGTCAAGCGCGAGCACGAGCTGCCGTTCAAGTACAGCATGATGCTGCCGGCCTTCAAGGGCGTGGACGCGGTGGCGCAGGTGGAAGGCCTGTGCAACCCGCGCGGCTTCGTGCTGATCGACGAATACCAGCGCAGCAAGAAATATCGCAACATCTACTCGGCCGGCGTGTGCGTGGCGATCCCGCCGGTGGAGGTCACGCCGGTGCCCACCGGCGCGCCCAAGACTGGCTACATGATCGAATCGATGGTCTCGGCCATCGTGCACAACATCGCCGCCGAGCTGAAGGGCGAGTCGGTCACGGCCAAGGGCACCTGGAACGCGATCTGCCTGGCCGACATGGGCGACACCGGCGCCGCCTTCGTCGCGCTGCCGCAGATCCCGCCGCGCAACGTCAACTGGTTCAAGAAGGGCAAGTGGGTGCACCTGGCCAAGATCGCGTTCGAGAAGTACTTCCTCTACAAGATGAAGAACGGCAGCTCCGAGCCGGTGTACGAGAAGTACGTGCTGAAGGCGCTGGGCATCACGCGGCTGATGGACCACAAGTAGGCGGGCGGCGCGACGGCGTCAGAACCGGGTCGTCAACCGCGTCAGCCAGTCGGGCGAGGCCTGCACCAGCCAGGCCTCGAGCGGCTTGTCCAGGCCGCTCAGGATCAGCAGGCCGATCGCCAGCATCAGCGCGCCCAGCACCGTCTTGCCGGCGCGGCCGGCCTGCAGCAGGCGGCCGCGCAGCCGCAGCATCGCGGCGCGCGACACCGCCCCCAGCAGCAGCACCGGCAGCGCCGCGCCCAGGCCGAACAGCGCCATCACCAGCGCGGCCTGCGCCAGCTGCGTGCCCTGGCTGGCCAGCACGATGGCCGCGCCCAGCGTCGGCCCGACGCAGGGGCTCCACACCACGCCCAGCATCAGCCCGACGATGAACTGCCCGCGCAGGCCCTGCGGATCGAGCCGGGCCAGCCAGCGCTGGCCGGCGTCGCCCAGGCCCGCGGTGGCCACCGCGAAACGCTGCTGCAGCGCGCCGGACAGCAGCACCAGCCCCAGCAGCACCAGCAGCACCGCGCCCACGCTGCGCAGGCTGGCGGTGTCGAAGCCGAAGGCCGCGCCGGCCCACGCGATGGCCGTGCCGATCACCGCATAGGACAAGGCCAGCCCGGCGGCCAGTGCCAGCGGCGCGCGCGCATGCGCGGCCAGCGCCGAGCCCAGCAGGATCGGCAGGATCGGCAGCACGCAGGGCGACAACGTGGACAGCAGGCCGGCCAGCAGCGCCAGGCCCAGGCTGCCCGGGCCCAGCGCCATCAGCGCAGGGCCTGCTTGAACAGCCCCTCGATGCCCTCGGGCGTGGTGTCACCCACCGAGCGGGCCACTTCCTTGCCGCCCTTGAAGGCCACCAGCGTGCTCTGTGCGCTGACCTTGAACTGGCGCAGCACCGGCTTGTCGGCATCGAAGTCCACCGCCAGCAGCGTCAGGCCCTGGTAGGCGGGCTGGCGCAGCAGGCCGTCGATGATGGGCTTCTGCGCCTTGCAGGTGGGGCACCAGGTGGCGCTGACATCCACCACCACCGGCTTGCCCTCGCGGGCCAGCTGGTCGAAGGCCGCCTGGCTGAACTTGCGCGGCTCGGCGGCCGCGGACAGCTGGGCCATCGCAGCAAGGGCGCACACGGCCAGCAGGGCCAGGGTCTGACGACGACGCATGGGGAGACTCTCCTGAAGACGAAACCGGTAATCCGCTTGGTCGGCGCCGGCCGGCGAAACCTTACAAGGCTCCGCCCACGGCCGGCCGCGGCGCGGCGGCCCGCTCGCCCGGCAGCGCCAGCAGCGCCGTCGCGGTGAGCAGCGCGATGCCAGCCATCGCCAGCAGCAGCACCTCGAAGCCCGCGGCCTTGACCACCGGGCCCAGCGCCCACACCGCCAGCGAGCTGATGCCCAGCGAGATGGTCAGCCGCATGCCGGCCACGCGCGAGCGCATGCGGTCGTCGACGTAGCGCACGATCACCGCATCGGTGAACGGAATGGCGCCGAAGATCAGCACCATCACGCCCAGCAGCGCGGCATACAGCCACCAGCCCTGCGCCTGCGAGGCCAGCAGCAACAGCGGCGCCTGGCAGCTGACGACGAACAGCTGCAGGCGCTTGAGCGGCACGCGGTCGAGCAGCCGGCCCACCACCACCTGCGCCAGCGAGGCCACCGCGTAGACGGCCGCCAGCATCGCCCCCAGCGTGGAGGGGTCGGTCACCAGGCCGGCCAGGCGCTGCTGCAGCAGCTGGGCATTGCCGTTGGTCGTCAGGTTGAACAGCAGGCCGCCCGAGGCCGAGGCCACCGTCATCACCACCAGCACGCGGGCGAGCTGGCCGCTGTCCAGCGCCACCGCGTTCTGGCGTGCGCGCCGGGCCGGCGGCTCGGCTTCGCGCGGCGCGACCCGCGCAAACACCAGGCCCAGGGCCAGGCACACCAGGCCCGGCACCGCGAACGCCGCGCGCCAGCCGAAGGCCTGCACCAGCAGGCCGGTGACCAGCGCCGCCGCGGCAATGCCCATGTTGCCCGCCAGGCCGTTGACGCCGATGGTGGCGCCCGGCCGCCTGGCGCCCTGCACCAGCATCGGAATGCCCACCGGGTGGTAGATGGCCGAGAACAGCCCCAGCAGCGTCAGCGCACCGGCCAGTTGCCACGGGCCCTGCGCCAGCGCACACAGCAGCGCCGAGGCGCCCATGCCGAAGAAGAACACCAGCATCATCTGGCGCCGCCCCCACAGGTCGCCGAGCCGCCCCGCGGGCAGCGAGCCCAGGCCGAACATCAGGAACGCGCCGGTGCCGTAGGGCATCACGTCCTCCCAGCGCTGGAAGCCGAAGTCGTGCGCGATGGTGCCCACCGCGGCGGCAAAGATCAGCAGGAACAGGTGGTCCAGCGTGTGGGCGATGTTGAGCAGCAGCGCGGTGGAGCGGGACGGGGTCATGGGCGGACAGGCGAACGACGGCACGCGGTTCGCAAGGGGCAGCGTGGATTGGCCCGATTGTCGGTGCGGGCGCGCGGCACGCGCTGCCGTGGGGACAAGCCGCGGCGTATGCTCCCCGGCTTGCCACCCGCGTGGCCCCCCGCAAAGGACCGCTGCCGATGATCCGCCCTGCCCTGCCCGCCTTGCTGGCCACCTGCATCGCCCTGGCCTGCCCGCTGGTCGCTCACGCAGCCCTGAAGTCCGGCGATGCCGCACCCGGCTTCAGCGCGCCGGCGTCGCTGGACGGCAAGGCCTTCACCTTCACGCTGGCCGAGGCGCTGAAGAAGGGGCCGGTGGTGGTGTATTTCTACCCGGCGGCCTACACCACCGGGTGCAACATCCAGGCCCACACCTTCGCCGTGAACGTCGACCGCTTCGCGGCCGCCGGCGCCACCATCATCGGCGTGTCGCTGGACCGCATCGAGCGCCTGAACCAGTTCTCGGCCGACCCCGACTACTGCGCCGGCAAGATCGCGGTGGCCTCCGACCCCGACGGCCGCATCGCGCGCAGCTACGACCTGAAGCTGCAGGCCGGCGCCGCCGACCACAAGGACAGCCGCGGCCAGGCCATCGGCCACGACTACGTGGAACGCACCACCTTCGTCGTCACCCCCGACGGCCGCATCGCCGCCACCGTGGGCGGCGTGCGGCCGCAGGCCAATGTCGAGCAGGCGCTGGCCGTGGTGAAGGGGCTGAAGGGGGCGGGCCGCTGAGCGCGGGCGTGTAGTCGGGCGCGCGCGACACATGAGTGCCTTGACGATCCGATTGCCCGACGACAAATACGAGCGGCTGAAAGAACTGGCGAAGCGGCGTGGCACGAGCCTCAAGCGGCTGATCGACGAAATGGCCACGCTGATCATCGCCGAGTTCGACGCGGAGGCGCGATTGCAGCTGCGCGCAGATCGCGGGCTCGGCCAGACGCAACGCGGCCTGTCCTTGCTGGCCAAGGCGAAGACGGGCTGACACGCCCAAGTCACCGCTCGTCGTGTGGTGCGCGGTGCTGTTCCGTACTCGTCGGCGGCAGCGCGCTCAACGCTCAGCGTCAGGTCTCGGCTTCTGCCCCGAGAGACTCTTCGCGACCCAAAGGAGTGGTCCGACGATCGAAGTTCGGTGCCGAGACGCAGACATCGCAAGAGGGGTCAACTGGATCACCGTAGACACAGTCACTGGTGCTGGACGGGCTCTCCTACCTACCCGGCAAACCTGATCAGAACTCGCGACCCAACTGGTAGGCGCGATCGAGATATACCCGTCGCGTGGCATCGTCCGAACCGGGAACCGCATGGAAGTACTCGTGGTCTACCCGCTTGATGCCAGGGTACCGCAATGCGTATTCGTCGATGAGCACCTTCATGGCGGACTTGAGGCCCACCTCGTAGGACTCTTCATTCCAGATCGTCGTCTGGATGATCAGCGCTTTCTCGTGTTTGAGCAGAGGGATGCGACCCCCGACATCGCCCCGCCAGGCGTCCGCCGTCATCCCGAACGCAAATCCTAGGCTGAACACGCGTTCGATCCAACCTTTGAGGATGGCCGGGAAGCCCACGAAATAGACCGGTGCGATGAATGCCAGGGCATCCGCTTGCGCGACCTTGGCTTGTTGCTCGGCGACGTCGCGCGGAGGGCCCAAGTCATGCAGTCTGCGAACCAGGTCGCGATCGTCGCGGTCACCGATCCAGCGCTTCACCATCAACCGGCGCAGTGGATTGCGCGCGCTCGCCATCAGCGACTTCTTGACGTGCCAATGCCTCAACACGTCATCGGGCACGCTGTCGTCGACCCAGTCGGGACCGTCGCGGTCGTTGAACACGGGGTCGAAGCGGATCGCATGCAGGTCGACGACCTCGTTGTCGTGCCCAGCGTCGCGCAGTCCTTCGGTAAAGCGTTCCAGGACCGCATGACAGAAGGACCGCGGATTGTGATGAGCGTAGATCGTGAGAACCTTCATACGTACCCCCGGATCACCTGCCGATCAGCGTTTGCGCCCCAGGTCACACCAGGAGGGCAACGTCGAGTGCGGCGAAAACGACGGGAGCAGCCCGTGCATGTACCCATCCCCGAAGGCGCGTGGAGCGAAGCCCACGAGGCATTCTTTCGCCGGTCAACGGATCGACGATATTCCGCCCATCGCGCCCGTTCGGATTGATGGTGATCAACGGGTTCGGGTGGACCAATGGCTGGCTTGCCTGCGCAAGTTCCGCAAAGGCGCCGTGCAGGCCGCCCGAATGTTCTGCACGTCGAAGCGGCACGCCGTGCGAACACGCGAGCCAGCGATCGAGCGGAGGTCGGCCGTTCGGCTACGGCCGCTGTTGGCCGGCCGCGTGAATCCAGGCGGCACCAAAGCGGTCATTGATCGGCGCCCGCCTGAACGTTCAAGGACTTTGGGCGTACCACACTAGCGACAATCCCGAGCGCGTTCCAGCAGCAACTGCTGCTCGCGCTTGTTGCGCGTCAGCCCCGCGGCGGCCTCGAACTCCGCGCGCGCTTCGGCCGGGCGGCCGAGCTTGACCAGCAGGTCGCCGCGCACGCTGGGCAGCCAGGGATAACGCGCCAGGGACGCGTCCGCGCGCAGCTGGTCGACGATTTCCAGCGCCGCCGCCGGTCCGAAGGCCATGCCCACCGCCACCGCGCGGTTGAGCTCGACCACCGGCGACGGATGCACCTGCACCAGCGCGTCGTACAGCGCGACGATCTGCGGCCAGTCGGTCTCGTCGGCCCGGTGCGCGCGGGCATGGCAGGCGGCGATGGCGGCCTGCAGCGCATAGGGCCCGCGCGCGCTGGCCGCACCGGCCGCGGCCGAACGCTCGAGCGCCGCCAGGCCGCGGCGGATCAGCAGCGGGTCCCAGCGCGAGCGGTCCTGGTCCAGCAGCAGCACCGGGCGGCCTTCGGCGTCGGTGCGGGCGTGCAGCCGCGAGGCCTGGATCTCCATCAACGCCACCAGGCCGTGCGCCTCGCCCTCGGCCGGCACCAGCCCGGCCAGCACGCGGCCCAGGCGCAGCGCCTCGTCGCACAGCGCGGGGCGCATCCAGTCGTCGCCGGCGGTGGCCGAGTAGCCTTCGTTGAAGACCAGGTAGATCACCTCCAGCACCGAGTCCAGCCGCTCGGCGCGCTCGGCCGCCTGCGGCACCTCGAAGGGCACGCGCGCGGCGCTGAGCGTGCGCTTGGCACGCACGATGCGCTGCGCGATGGTGGGCTCGCTGGCCAGGAAGGCGCGCGCGATCTCGTCGGTGCTCAGGCCGCCCAGCAGGCGCAGCGTGAGCGCGACGCGGGCCTCGGTCGACAGCACCGGGTGGCAGGCGGTGAAGATCAGCCGCAGCAGGTCGTCGCCGATGTCGTCGGCGCGCTTGGCGTCCAGCCCGTCGACGAAGTCGGGCACCACATGCGCCTGCAGCGCGTCCAAGTCGGCGCCCAGTTCCTCGTGCTTGCGCTGGTGCAGCGCATCGGCGCGCAGCTTGTCCAGCGCGCGGTGCTTGGCGGTGGCCATCAACCAGGCGCCGGGGTTGTCGGGCAGGCCGTCCTTCGGCCAGTGCTCGAGCGCTGCGACCAGCGCGTCCTGCGCCAGTTCCTCGGCCAGCCCGACGTCGCGCACCAGCCGCGCGACGCCGGCGATGATCTTCGCGGCCTCGATGCGCCAGACGGCCTGCACCGCTTCATGCGTGGCCTGGCGGGGGTCATGCGGCATGGGCAATCCTCGTCATGCTTTCTCGGCCAGCGCCTTCAGGTTGTTCAGGCCATCCTCGAAATCGCGGCCGACCATGCGGTCCATGTCGAAGACCACGCCCATCAGCTTCGAAATGTAGGGCGCCGGCCCCTGCATCGCCCAGCGCACCAGGGTAACGTTTCCGTCGGCTTGCAAGGTGAACTCCACCTGGTTGTGGGCCTCGAAGGGCTTGACGAAATCGAGCTTCATCGCCACGCGCGACGGCGCCTGCAGCGCGGTGATCTCCAGGCTGCCGGTGCCCACCTTGTCGCTTTCCCAGGCGTACTGCGCGCCCGGGCCCTGCGTGGTGGCGCCATAACGCCCCTTCAGCGCGGGGTCCTTGCGCTCGTAGGGGTTCCAGGCGTTGAACTGCTTCAGGTCGCCGATCAGGCCGATGATGCGTTCGGGCGGTGCCTGGATGCGCAGGCTGCGCTCGACGCGGAAGGTGTCGGGCCGCGTCGCGGCATAGGCCAGCAGCAGCACGATGGCCGCCAGCACGGCGAGGCTCAGGGTCTTGACCATGGCGGGGTGCTCCGAAGTGAGGGGTCAGTGCTGCACGCCGCGCAGGCGCGCGGTCGGCGGGCCGGGCTCGAGCTCCTCGCGCTCGAACAGCGGCCGCACCTCGATCTCGCCGTCGGCGAACGCACCATGCGGCGCGGGGAATCGGCGCACCCACTCGAGCGCCTCCTGCTTCGAGCGCACCTGGATCAGCGTGTAGCCGGCGACCAGGTCCCGGGTATCGGCGAACGGCCCGTCGACCACCGTGCGCTGGCCCTCGCGGAAACGCACACGCCAGCCCTCGCGGCTGGGCTTCAGGCCGTTGGCATCGAGCAGCACGCCGGCCCGGGCCAGCGCCTCGTGGTAGCGGGCCATCGCGTCGATCCGGTCGGGTTCGGGCGGGTCGCCGGCCTCCGTGCGGCGGCTGGCCTTGACGATGATCAGGTAGCGCATGCGCGGTCTCCGTTCGCGGGGTGATATCGACACGACGAACGAGCCGCGGCCGGATCGACAACGCGCCGGCCGTCGCGCGGTCGGCGGCCGGCACAATCGCCCGGCATTCACCACCAGGGAGCGAGGAATGAGACTGCATCGATCACGGGCGATGGGCCTGTTGCTGGCCGTCGCCGGCGCACTTGGCCTGCTCGGCCCCTTGCCGGCCCGGGCGCAGGCGCCGGCCGGGCTGATCCCGTTTTCCGAACCGGCCGACAGCGGCAGCATCGAGATCGACCTGGGCAGCCGCTACACCGGCCCCGGCATCCTGACGGTGGGCCGCCTCGGCACCAAGAAGCAGGTGGTGCTGCCGGCGGGCGACTGGGTGGTGCTGGCGGCCTTCGACTACAGGATCAGCGACGCGGACATGAGTGCGCTGGCGCTCGGCCGCTTCGACGGCAACCAGCTGCGCAGCGTGCTGCGCTTCGTGTTCAACCGCAATGTCACGCCGGTGCAGAACTGGGCCGAGTTCGATGCCTGCGCGCGCGAGGACGCGCAGGCCCTGCTGCAGACCGCCAACCTGGCCTCGGCCACGCGCAACGACTGCCAGCGGGTCAAGGCCCATGCAGCCGCCGCGCTGAACGCCGGCCACGACGGCCCGCTGATCCAGCAAAGCCTGCAGCGCCTGGGCGCGCAGGTGCCCGCGGGACCGGTGATCGTCAGCACCCAGGTGCTGGCCGAGCGCCGCTACGGCATGCTGCAGGTGCAGCGCACCGACTGGCTGGCGCCGGTGCTCGGCGCCCAAGCGGGCCAGCCGGGCGACTGGCGGGCCGATGCCCTGCCCGCTGCCCCGGAGCGGGCCCGCTACGCGAAGGCGTTGCTGGACTGGGGCCAGCGCTATCGCCAGGCCACCATGGCCGGCTTCGAACGGCGCCACCGCGACGACGACCTGGAAGCAGGCCGGCCGCCCGCGCGCGACGCGGCGCTGCTGGCGCTGGGCGACTTCGAACCGCTGTCGCGCTGAGCAAGCCACCGGCGGCGCGCTACAGCGCCACGTCGTAGCGCAGGAAGCCGTGCCAGCGCGCGACGCGGTCGTACAGCGCGCGGGC
Source organism: Aquabacterium sp. (assembly GCF_044226965.1). Classification (GTDB taxonomy): domain Bacteria; phylum Pseudomonadota; class Gammaproteobacteria; order Burkholderiales; family Burkholderiaceae_C; genus Pseudaquabacterium. The sequence continues at coordinate 61,799 of NZ_JBGAGA010000032.1, forward strand.
ACGGGCGTTGTCCTGGTGCGTGGTCCAGTAGAAGCGCGAGGCGCCGCGCTCGCGCGCCAGCGTGGCCAGGTGGGCAATCAGCGCGGCGGCCACGCCGCGGCCGCGCACGGCCTCGTCGACGAACAGGTCCTGCAGGTACAGCGCATCGCCGGCCCAGATCGTCGGGTGGAAGTAGTGGTGCGCGATGCCCAGCACGCGGCCTGAGTGCTCGCGCGCGGCCAGGCCCTGGACCACGCGGCCTTCGAGCAGGCGCTGCCAGGTGCGCTCGTAGTCCGCGTCGGTCTGCGGCGTGCGGTAGAAGGCCTTATAGCCGCGCGCCAGCGGTTCCCAGCCGGCGCGGTCGGCCGCGCGCAGCGGGCCGATGTCGAGGTCGGGGACCGGGCTGGTCATGGCGTCGTCAGCGGCTTGGCGCGCAGCATGTCGTCGGCCATCGCCTGGGCTTCGGCACCCTGCTCGCGCAGGCCCTTGACGACCCCTTCGCGGTCGGCCGCCGCGCGGTTCTGGCTGAGCTTGAACTTGCCCACCAGCGACGTGAGCGGGATGCGCAGGCCGACGATGGCCCGCAGCATCGTCGCGGTGAACTCGGGCGGCGCATCGTCCACCGCCCAGGGCCGCGGCTGGTTGGCCTCGTGCCGCGTGGTGAGCCGGCTGACGATGGCGTGCACCGCCGCCGGATCGTCGTGCACCTGCAGGCGGCCGCGCGCCTGCACCATGCTGTAGTTCCAGGTCGGCACCACCTTGCCGTGCTCGGCCTTGGCCGGGTACCAGTTCGGGCTGACATAGCCTTGCGCGCCCTGGAACACCACCAGCACCGCAGCGCCGGGCGCCTCGCGCCACACCGGGTTGGCGCGCGCCACATGGCACAGCAGGGTACCGCAGGGAGCCTCGTCGGTGGGCGTGGGGTCGAGCAGGAAGGGCAGGCTGTTGGCCACCGGGCCGGCGTCATCGCCGGGCGTGACGAGCAGGCCGAGCGGATGCGCCCGCATCAGCGCGTGCAGCGGCTCGGGGCGGGTTTCCTCGAAATGGCGGGGCAGGTACATGCGCGCTCTCGTCAGTCGGCCAGGCCGGGTTCGCACAGCACCTCGCTGCGCACGGAGTGGGCAATGAAGCAGGCCTCGTGCGCGGCATGGTGCAGCCGCTCGTGTTCGGCGTTATCGGGTCGGCGCTCGCCGCCGAAGCGCACCACCGGGCGCAGTGTCACGCGGGTGATGGCGGTGTGGCCGGCGGCGTCCTGGTCCATCACGCCGACCGCCTGGTCGACATAGTCGTCCACCACCCAGCCGGCGCGCGCGGCGAAGTCCAGGAACCACAGCATGTGGCAGCTGGAGAGCGAGGCGACGAAGGCCTCCTCGGGGTCGACCGCCGCGGGGTCGCTGTAGGGCACGCGCACCGACAGCGGCGACGACGAGCCGGGCACCACCGCGCCGCCGTCGAAGTGCCAGTCGTGCCGGCGGCTGTAGCGCTTGTCGGTGAACACGGCGTCCTGGCGCTGCCAGGTGATGCGGGCGGTGTACTGGTGCACGGCGGCTGCGGGCGGGAGTGGATTGGCCCCCAACCTTAGCGCGCTATGCTCCATCGGGAGGAACCAATTCATGCCGGCCGACGGAACCATTCAAGACACCTCACGCGGCAGCCTGCGCCAGCAGGTCTACCTGCAGCTGCGCAGCGCCATCGAGCAGGGCACGCTGCGCGCCGGCACCCGCCTGCCCCCTTCGCGCGAGCATGCGCAGGCGCTGGGCGTGGCGCGCAACACGGTGCTGTGGGCGCTGGAGCGCTTGCGGGTCGAGGGCTTCGTGCAGGCGCGCGTGGGCGACGGCACCTACGTGGCCGATGGCGTGGCGGCGCTGGCGGTGCGGCCCGGCGGCGGCCGCGCCGCGTTGGTCGGCGAGGCCGCGCTGTCGGCGCGCGGGCGGCTGATGGCCGACACCGCACTGCGCTGGCGGCCGCCGGCGGTGATGGCGGCACCGTTCCGCATCGGCGCGCCGGAGGTCGCGAGCTTCCCGTTCGCGCTGTGGGACCGGCTCTCGCGCAGCGTCGCGCCGGCGGCGCGCCAGGGCACCGCGCAGTACCTCGACCCGCAGGGCCTGCCGGCGCTGCGCGAGGCCATCGCGCACTGGCTGCTGGTGTCGCGCGGCCTGCGCTGCAGCGCCGAGCAGGTGCTGGTGACCTCGGGCTCGCAGCAGGCCATCGACCTGATCGGCCGCCTGCTGCTGGACGTGGGCGACGAGGTGATGGTGGAAGACCCGGGCTACTCCGGCATCCGCGCCTGCCTGCTGGGCCATGGCGCGCAGGTGCGCCCGGTGCCGCTGGACGACGAAGGGCTGGACATCGCCGCCGGCGCCGCGCGCTGGCCCGGCGCGCGGCTGGTGGTGGTGACGCCGACGCACCAGTTCCCGCTGGGCCTGCGCATGAGCCTGGCGCGCCGCGTGGCGCTGATCGACTGGGCGCGCCGCTGCGGCGGCTGGATCGTCGAGGACGACTACGACGGCGAGTTCCAGTACGGCCCGCACCGCATTGCCGCGCTGGCCAGCCTGCCGCATGCCGAGCGGGTGCTGTATGTCGGCACCTTCTCGAAGACCTTGCACCCGGGCCTGCGGCTGGGCTTCATCGTGCTGCCGGCCGGGCTGGCGCCGGCGTTTGCCGCGGCCAAGGCGCTGGCCGACCGGCACTGCCCCGGCGAGCTGCAGGCGGTGCTGGCACGCTTCATCGCCGAGGGCCACCTGCTGCGCCACCTGCGCCGCATGCGCGAGCTGTACCCGCAGCGCCAGGCGCTGCTGATCGAGGCGCTGGCGCGGGCCAGCGGCGGGGCGCTGCGGCTGGCGCCGCGCGAGCAGGGCATGCACTTGACGGCTGAAGTGAGCGGCCGGCGCGGCGACGTCGCGCTGTCGGCCCGCGCGCGAGAGGTCGGCGTGATGCTGGCGCCGCTGTCGGCCTACACGCTGGAATCGCCGCGCCGCGGCTGGGTGTTCGGCTACGCGGCCTACCACGACGCAGCCCTGCGCGACGCAGCGCGCCGCGTCGGCCCGCTGTTCGCGCGCGGCTCAGCGTGAGCCCGGCAGGCTGACCGTGACGCGCAGCCCGCCCAGCGGCGAATCGGCCAGCGCCACGGTGGCGCCCAGGCGCTGCGCGATCGAGCGCACGATGGCCAGGCCCAGGCCGCTGCCGCTGTCCTGCGCCGCGCTGCTGCCGCGCACGAAGCGTTCGAACACCCGCTCGCGCTCCGGCTCGGGGATGCCGGGCCCGCTGTCGTCGACCTGCAGCAGCACGCGGCCGCCCTGCCGCTGCACGCCCACCTGCACCTCGCCGCCGGCCGGCGCGTAGCGCAGCGCGTTGTCGACGAGGTTGCGCACCAGCACCGAGAGCGCAGGGGCGTCGGCGCGCACCTTCGCATCGTCGGCCTCGTCCGCCTGCAGCGACAGGCCGCTGCCACGCGCCTGCGCCTGCGGGTGCAGGTCGGCCAGCACCTGGCGCAACAGCGGCAACAGGGCCAGGTCGCTGGCCGGCGCCGGCGCAGCACCCGGCTCCTGGCGCGCCAGCGTCAGCAGCTGCTCGACCAGCCGCGTCGCGCGCTCGACGCCGTTCACCAGCGCGTCCAGCGCGGCGGCACGGCTGGCGTCGTCGGGCGCGCGCTTGAGCAGCTGGGCCTGCAGCTTCAGCGCAGTGAGCGGCGAGCGCAGCTCGTGCGCGGCGTCGGCGACGAAAGCGCGCTGGCTGTCGAAGGCCTGGGCCACGCGCTCGAGCATCGCGTTCAGCGAATGCACCAGCGGGCGCACCTCGTCGGGCAGGTCGTCCTCGGGCAGCGGGTGCAGCGTGGCGACATCGGCCTCGCGCAGCGCGCCGGCCATGCGCGAGAGTGGCCGCAGCGCGCTGGCCACCAGCCACCACAGCGCGGCGGCCAGCAACGGGGCCACCGCCGCCAGCGGCAGCACGCTGCGCAGCGCGGCCTTGGCAGCCAGCCCTTCGCGGATGGCGATCGGCTGCGCCACCTGGATCACCTTGTCGTGCGCGGCGATCGCGAAACTGCGCCAGCGCAGGCCGTCGACCACGATGT
>NZ_JBGAGA010000033.1:0-65618 GCF_044226965.1 Aquabacterium sp.
CGATCTACCTCGTCAACGGCATCAAGCTGCAGGGGCACATCGAGTCTTTTGACCAGTACGTCGTTCTCCTGCGCAATACCGTGACGCAGATGGTCTACAAGCACGCCATTTCGACGGTCGTGCCGGGCCGCCCCGTCAATTTCCACGCCAACGACCAAGCCGATCCCGCTTGATCGCCTGACTCAGGCGCGAAGCCTCCTCATCCGCCTTGAACCTCGACTCGAGGGACGATGCAGCGCCGTCCGGCGACGGGCCGGCGCGTGCCGTGCTGGTCGGCGTTGATCTCGGCAGTGGCCACTCATTCGACCCAACGCTCGATGAGCTGGCCCTGCTGGCGGAATCGGCCGGAGACGACACGGTTGCGCGAGTGATCGCACGCCGCAAGGCGCCCGATCCAGCGCTGTTCATCGGTTCCGGCAAGGCCGACGAGATCAAGGAACTGGTGTTGGTCCATCGGGCCGACGGCGTGATCTTCGACCAGGCGCTGTCCCCGGCGCAACAGCGGAACCTGGAGCGCCATATCGGGGTGCCGGTGGCCGACCGCACGGCATTGATCCTGGAAATCTTCGCCCAGCGTGCCAAGAGCCACGAGGGCAAGCTCCAGGTCGAATTGGCGCGGCTGCAGTACCTGGCCACCCGGCTGGTGCGCCGCTGGTCCCACCTGGAGCGACAGCGCGGCGGCGTGGGCCATCGTGGCGGCCCGGGCGAGGCCCAGATCGAACTGGACCGCCGCATGATCGGCGAGCGCATCAAGTCGGTGAAGGCGCGGCTGGACAAGGTCAAGCGGCAGCGCGGCACGCAGCGTCGTGCGCGCGAGAAGAGCGGGACCTTCCGTGTCTCGCTGGTCGGCTACACCAATGCCGGCAAGTCGACGCTGTTCAATGCCCTGGTGAAGGCGCGTGCCTATGCCGCCGACCAGCTGTTTGCGACGCTGGACACCACCACGCGCTCGCTCTACCTCGAAGCGCTCGGCGGCAGCGTGTCGCTGTCGGACACCGTCGGCTTCATACGTGATCTGCCGCACAAGCTGGTCGAAGCGTTCCAGGCGACGCTGCAGGAGGCGGCCGACGCCGATCTGCTGCTGCATGTGGTCGACGCCGCCAGCCCGGGGCTGCAGGAGCAGCGTGACGAGGTCGAGCGGGTGCTGGCAGAGATCGGTGCGCAGGACATTCCCCAGGTGCTGGTCTACAACAAGCTGGACCGGCTGGATCCGCCGCCGCGTGCGCTGAGCGACTGGGCCGAGCGTTCGCCCGGCGTCTGGGTGCCGCGCGTGTTCGTCAGTGCCTTGCAGGGCCTGGGACTGGACGCATTGCGCGGCGTCATCGTGCAGGCCGCCTCACCCGAAGGCTTGATTCCTCCGCCGTTGTCTCCACGTAGCGTCGATCCGACGTCCGCTGAGCCGGTTGATTCACCTGCGCAGAACGGCAGCACCCGCGCGTTACCATCGCCGACCTGATGAGCATGCACCCCACCCGACACCCCGATGCCGCTGCAGCGGCGCCCCGCCGGCCCAGCGCCGCGCGCCGCGCCTGGCGCGGCCTCTGGATGAGCAACGGCCGCAACGATGGCCCGCCCGACCTCGACGAGCTGTGGCGCGACTTCAACCGCAAGCTCAGCGGCCTGTTCGGCGGCAAGGGTGGCGGCAACAAGGCGCCGGAGCCGCGAGAGGACGGGCCTTCGTTCCAGCCCGACATGCGAAACGCCGGTGTCGGCATGGGCTTGATCGGCTTCGTCGTCCTGGTGATCTGGGCCGGCAGCGGATTCTTCATCGTGCAAGAGGGCCAGCAGGCGATCGTGACGACCTTCGGCCGCTACAGCTCGACCCTGGATGCGGGCATCCAATGGCGGTTTCCGTATCCATTCCAGGCGCATGACACGGTGTCGGTGACGCAGCTGCGTTCGGTCGAGGTGGGGCGTGCGAACATTGCCCAGGCCACGGGCCTGCGCGACTCGTCGATGCTGACGCAGGACGAGAACATCATCGACATCCGCTTCACCGTGCAGTACCGGCTGAAGGATGCGAGGAGCTACCTATTCGAGAATCGCGATCCGGACAAGGCGGTGGAGCAGGCCAGCGAGTCGGCGGTACGCGAAATCGTCGGCCGAAGCAAGGTCGATTCAGTGCTGTACGAGCAGCGCGATGCGATCGCCGCTGACCTGGTGAAGTCGATCCAGGCTCAGCTTGACCGGCTGCGTGCGGGCATCCTGGTCGTCAACGTCAACGTGCAGAACGTGCAGGTGCCCGAGCAGGTCCAGGCAGCATTCAATGATGCGGTCAAGGCGGGGGCAGACCGCGACCGCCTGAAGAACGAAGGCCAGGCCTACGCCAGCGACGTGATCCCGAAGGCCCGCGGCACCGCGGCCCGGCTGCGTGAAGAGGCCGAGGGCTATCGCCAGAGCGTGATCGCGCAGGCCGAGGGCGATGCCCAGCGCTTCCGTGCCGTGCTGGCCGAGTACCAGAAGGCACCCGCGGTGACCCGCGACCGCATGTACATCGATGCCATGCAGCAGGTGTACTCGAACGTCACCAAGGTGATGGTTGACAGCCGCAGCGGCTCGAACCTGCTGTACCTGCCGCTGGACAAGCTTCTGCAGCAAGGGGCGCCAACGTCGCCGGTGGCCAGCTTGCCGGCAGCGCCGTCGCCGTCGGTCGACGGTGGCGGTAGCGCTGCTGCCGATTCCCGAGGGCGCGATTCCGGTCGCAGCCGCGACCGCGATGGCCGTTGAGGGAGCGCAGACCATGAACCGCATCGGACTCACCGTCGCTGGCCTGCTGATCCTGCTGATGCTGGCTTCCTCGACCCTGTTCATCGTCGACCAGCGCCAACTGGCGGTGGTGTACGCACTGGGCGAGATCAAGGAAGTCATCACCGAGCCGGGGCTGAAGTACAAGCTGCCGCCGCCGTTCCAGAACGTGGTGTTCCTCGACAAGCGCATCCAGACGCTGGACAGCCCCGAGACGCGGCCGATCTTCACGGCCGAGAAGAAGAGCCTGGTCATCGATTGGCTGGTGAAGTGGCGCATCGCCGAAGCGCGGCAGTTCATCCGCAACAATGGCTCGGACATCCGCAACCTCGAAAGCCGCCTGAGCCCGGTGATCCAGGCAGCATTCAATGAGGAAATCACCAAGCGCACCGTGCGAGGTGTCCTGTCCGCCGAGCGCGACAAGGTGATGCAGGACGTCCGCAACCGCCTGGCCGATGAATCGAAGGCCTTCGGCATCGAAATCGTCGACGTACGGATCAAGCGCGTGGACTTCGTCGCCGACATCACCGACGCGGTTTACCGCCGCATGCAGTCCGAGCGGCAGCAGGTTGCCAATGAACTGCGTTCGCAGGGCAGCGCCGAAGGCGAGAAGATCAAGGCGGATGCCGACAAGCAGCGCCAGGTGATCGTGGCCGAGGCCTACCGGGACGCGCAGAAGGTCAAGGGCGAGGGCGATGCCAAGGCCTCGATGCTGTACGCGGACGCCTTTGGTCGCGATCCTCAGTTCGCACAGTTCTACCGCAGCCTGGATGCCTACCGCGCGAGCTTCCGCAGCCGCAACGACGTGATGGTGGTCGACCCGTCGAGTGAGTTCTTCAAGGCCATGCGGAGCGGTGGTCCCGGCGCCGGCGCGGCGCCGGCGGCACCGGCGCCGCGTCGGTGATGCCCTGGCGGGCCATGCATGGGTGACTGGCTGCTCGGCGCGCTGGCGCTGATGCTGATCTTCGAGGGTCTGCTGCCTTTCCTGAGCCCGGGCACCTGGCGTCAGCTCTTCGAGCGCGCCACGCGCCTGACCGACGGCCAGATCCGCTTCTTCGGGCTTTCCTCAATGTTGGTCGGTCTGCTGCTGCTCGGGCTCTGGCATTGATCGGGGTCGCGTTCGTGGCGGGCACCGGTGCAATGGCCCGTTCGATGCGCGCCAGTACAATGCCTTTTTTAATCCCCCGGTGTCGTACATGTCGTCTGCTTGGCTGTTGCCCGAGCACGTTGCCGATGTCCTGCCTGCCGAGGCACGGCGCATTGAGGAACTGCGGCGCACACTGCTCGAGATGGCCCGCGGCTATGGCTTCGAGCAGGTCATGCCGCCGCTGCTGGAGCACCTCGATTCGCTGCTCAGCGGCACCGGGCGCGAGCTTGACCTGCGCACCTTCAAGCTTGTCGACCAGCTCAGCGGCCGCACGCTGGGCGTGCGGGCAGATGCCACGCCGCAGGTCGCTCGCATCGATGCACACCTGCTGAACCGCCAGGGCGTCACCCGACTGTGCTATTGCGGCCCGGTGCTGCACACGCGACCCGAGGCCGCGCATGCCACGCGTGAGCCGCTGCAACTGGGTGCCGAGATCTACGGCCACGCCGGCCTGGAGGCCGACCTGGAGGTGCAGGACCTCGCGCTGGACGGTCTGCGCGCCGCTGGCCTGACGCGGCTGGTGCTGGACCTGGCCGATGCGCGTATCGTGCGTGGGCTTTTGGCGGGCGCGTCGCTCGAGGCTGACGTGTGGACCGAGTTGCGCGCTGCTCTCGCCGCCAAGGACGGGACCGTGCTGCGTGGCCTGGCCCGGCGGCTGCCTGAGGCGGCGCGTGCCGGCCTGCTGGCGCTGCCGGGGCTGTACGGCGATGCCGAGGTGCTGCAGGCCGCGCGGCGCATGCTGCCCGCCCATCCCGCCATCGTCGCGGCGCTGGACGATTTGACCCGACTTGCCAGTCATGTGCAGCGCGCGCACGGCGACGTGCGCATCGGCTTCGACCTCGCCGATGTCGGCGGGCATGGCTACTACAGTGGCGCTCGCTTTGCGGTTTATGCGCCGGGTGCTACCACTGCGCTGCTGCGCGGCGGCCGCTACGACGAGGTGGGGGCGGTCTTCGGACGCAACCGCCCGGCGGTGGGCTTCAGCACCGACCTGAAGGCGCTGGTGGCGGTGGCTGCGCCGGCGCCGCGCCGCATGGCCGTGCGCGCGCCATGGAGCGAGGACGCCACCTTGCGTGCCGCGGTGCGCCGCCTTCGCGAGCAGGGCGAGATCGTTGTCTGCATCCTGCCTGGCCACGAACACGAGGGCGAGGAATTCGACTGCGACCGTGAACTCGCCGCGATCGACGGCCACTGGGTGCTGCGCGCACTCTGACGGCCGGTGTCTGCCGCCAACCGACTTCTCGTCATCAACCGGATTTTCGATTCATGCAACAAGGCACCTCCAGCATGCCCGGACGCAATGTCGTCGTCGTTGGAACCCAGTGGGGAGACGAAGGCAAGGGCAAGGTCGTGGACTGGCTTACCGACCACGCGAATGGCGTCGTGCGTTTCCAGGGCGGTCATAACGCCGGACATACGCTGGTCATCAAGGGCGTCAAGACGGCTTTGCAGTTGATCCCCTCGGGCATCATGCGTGAGGGTGTCCCGTGCTACATCGGCAACGGTGTGGTGGTGGACCCGATCCACCTGCTCGGCGAGATCGAGCGGCTGGAGGCCATCGGGGTCGAGGTTCGCTCGCGCCTGTTCATCAGTGAATCCTGCCCGCTGATCCTGCCTTTTCATGTCGAGGTCGACCGCGCGCGCGAGGCACTGCGCGAAACCAGTGGCGCTGGCAAGATCGGTACCACTGGCAAAGGCATCGGCCCGGCCTACGAAGACAAGGTTGCGCGCCGCGCCATGCGGGTGCAGGACCTGAAGCACCCCGACCGCTTTGCGCACAAGCTGCGCGAACTGCTGGAACTGCACAACTTCGCGCTGGGTGGCTATCTGCACAGCCAGCCGCTGGCGTTTCAGCCCATCTATGACCAGGCGATGCGCGCGGCCGAGCAGCTGAAACCGATGCTGGCCGACGTCGGCTACCGCATCTACACGGCCAATCGGCAGGGCGCGAACATCCTGTTCGAAGGTGCGCAGGGCACCCTGCTTGACATCGACCACGGCACCTACCCGTACGTCACATCGAGCAATTGCGTGGCGGGCAATGCCGCCGCGGGCGCCGGCGTCGGGCCGGACCTGCTGCATTACATCCTTGGCATCACCAAGGCCTACACCACGCGCGTGGGCAGTGGCCCCTTCCCGACCGAGCTGCCGATCGACCAGCCGGGCACCGTGGGCCACCATTTCTCCACGGTGGGCCAGGAACGTGGCGTGGTCACCGGCCGCATGCGGCGCTGTGGCTGGCTCGATGTCGCGGCGCTGAAGCGCTCGGTCATCATCAACGGCATCTCGGGGCTGTGCATCACCAAACTCGACGTGCTTGATGGCCTGCCCGAGATCAAGGCCTGCGTCGGCTATCGCCTCAACGGCCAGCCGGTCGACATCCTGCCGCTGGATGCGGACGACATTGAGGCCTGCGAGCCGGTGTTCGAAACCTTCCCGGGCTGGAACGAAAAGACCTTCGGCCTGACGCGCTGGGACCAACTGCCGGCCAATGCCCGTGCCTACCTGGACCGGGTGCAAGCCCTGATCGGCGCACCGATCGACATGGTGTCCACTGGTCCCGACCGCGAGCACACCATCCTGCTGCGCCACCCGTACAAGCCTTGAAGAGGAGACCCAAGCCCATGCTCACCGATGACGGCAAGCACCTCTATGTGTCCTGGGACGAGTACCACCTGCTGATCGAACGCCTGGCGCTCAAGGTGGCTGCCTCGGGCTGGGACTTCGACCAGATCCTGTGCCTGGCCCGCGGCGGCATGCGGCCGGGCGACGTGCTGTCGCGTGTATTCGACAAGCCGCTGGCCATCATGTCCACCAGTTCCTACCGTGCCGAGAGCGGCACGATCCAGGGCCGGCTCGACATGGCCAAGTACATCACGATGCCCAAGGGCGAACTTGCCGGCCGTGTTCTGCTGGTCGATGACCTGGCCGACTCGGGTGTCACGCTGAAGGCGGTGGTCGACCGCCTGCGCGGTATCCCGGCGATCAGCGAGCTGCGCTCTGCGGTGATCTGGGTGAAGGGCGTTTCGAACTACACGCCTGAGTACTACGTCGAGTTGCTGCCCACGAGCCCGTGGATTCACCAGCCGTTCGAGGAGTACGACAACCTGCGGCCCGATGGGCTGGCGAAGAAGTTTTCCGTTTGACGAAGACGAGTCCAGCCGAACTGCTGCTGCCGGTGCTTGGCGCAATGAATGCGCAGGGCTTTCGGCCATCGCAGAAACCCAGTTCGGCGGCCCAAATAGAAAAAGGCCGACATGCAATGCATGCCGGCCTTTATGATTTTGGTGCCCAGGAGAGGACTCGAACCTCCACGCCGCTAAGCGCTAGTACCTGAAACTAGTGCGTCTACCAATTCCGCCACCTGGGCAGGTACTGAAGCTAGGAGTCTAGCATAAAGACAAATCAAACCACAAGTGGCCAGCCGCCTCTGGGCGCTGCGCTGATGAGCGAAGTCGAAGGCACCGTGCTGGGCCATCGCGACGGACACGGTTTCGTGCGCCGCGACGACAACGAACCCGACATCTATCTTTCGCCCCAGGAGATGCGCGCGGTGCTGCACCGCGACCGGGTCCGCGTGCGCGTCGTGCGCTATGACCGCAAAGGCCGGCCCGAGGGGCGGGTGCTCGACATCGTCGAGCGCCGCAAGTCGCCGATCATCGGTCGCCTGCTGCACGAGAACGGCATCTGGCTCGTCGCGCCCGAGGATCGACGATATGGCCAGGACATCCTGATCCCGAAGAATGCCACCGCCAATGCGACGGTGGGACAGGTGGTCGCGATCGAGCTGACCGAGACACCGTCGATGTATTCCCAGCCGGTGGGCCGCGTCACGGAGGTGTTAGGCGAGATCGACGACCCCGGCATGGAGATCGAGATCGCGGTGCGCAAGTACGAGGTGCCGCACCGCTTCTCGCCGGAGACCCTGGCGCAGGCCGCGGCCTTGCCGGACCGCATCCGCCCCGCGGACAAGCGCCACCGCATCGACTTGACAGACGTGCCGCTGGTGACGATCGACGGCGAAGATGCGCGCGACTTCGACGATGCGGTCTACTGCGAGCCGCTCAAGCGCGGCCGTGGCAAGACGGGCTTCGAAGGCTGGCGCCTGGTGGTGGCCATCGCCGATGTCAGCCACTACGTGAAGCCCGGCGAGCCGCTGGACGAGGATGCCTACGGGCGCGCCACCTCGGTGTACTTCCCGCGTCGGGTGATCCCGATGCTGCCCGAGAAGCTGTCCAACGGCCTGTGTTCGCTGAACCCCGACGAAGAGCGGCTGTGCATGGTGTGCGACATGCTGGTCAGCAAGGGCGGGGAGATCGAGGCCTACCAGTTCTTCCCGGCGGTCATGCGCTCGCATGCGCGCCTCACGTACACCGAAGTTGCGGCTGTGCTCGCCAATACGCGGGGTTCCGAGGCCCAGCGCCGTGTCGACTTGGTGCCGCATCTGCTGAACCTGCACGAGGTCTACCGCGCATTGCTGAAGCACCGCGGCACGCGCGGCGCCGTGGATTTCGAATCGACGGAGACGCAGATCGTCTGCGACGACAACGGCCGCATCGAGAAGATCGTGCCGCGCACCCGAACCGAGGCGCATCGCCTGATCGAGGAGGCCATGCTGGCCGCCAACGTCTGTGCTGCCGAGTTCATTGCCGTGCACAAGCACCCGGTGCTGTATCGGGTGCACGAAGGGCCGACGCCGGAGAAGCGGCTGACGCTGCAGAACTACTTGCGCACGCTGGGTCTGGGCTTCAGCCTGAGCGACGAGCCCAAGCCCTCGGAACTGCAGGCCATCGCCCAGGCGACCAAGGACCGGGTCGATGCCATGCAGATCCACTCGATGCTGCTGCGCTCGATGCAGCAGGCCATCTACACGGCCACCAACAGTGGCCACTTCGGCCTGGCCTATGAGGCCTACGCCCACTTCACCAGTCCGATCCGACGTTATCCCGACCTGCTGGTGCATCGCGTGATCAAGGCCTTGCTGCATGGCAAGCGCTATCACTTGGCCAGTGCGGCCATCGAGGAGGACGTGCCGGTCAAGCCCGGTCGAAAAGGCGGCAAGGCGCCGGGCAAGCCGGCCATCAGCGCGCATGAGGGGGAGCTGTGGGAGGCCGCCGGTGCGCACTGCAGCGCGAACGAGCGGCGTGCGGACGAAGCCTCGCGCGATGTCGAGGCCTGGCTGAAGTGCCGCTTCATGCGCGACCATCTGGGCGAGGAGTACTCGGGCACTGTCAGTGCTGCCACGAGCTTCGGTGTCTTCGTCACGCTCGACGAGTTGTATGTCGAAGGCCTGGTCCACATCACCGAGCTCGGCGGCGAGTACTTCCGGTTTGACGAGGCGCGGCAGGAACTGCGAGGCGAGCGCACCGGCGTGCGCTATGCCGTCGGCTCCCGGGTGCGGGTGCAGGTCAGTCGTGTCGACCTGGATGGTCGCAAGATCGACTTTCGCATGGTGCGCGAAGGCGATACCGAGCAACTGCTGCAGCGTGGCCGCAAGCCGGTCCCGGCGACACAGGCGCTGAAAGAGGTGCAGGCCAAGGACCGGGCGGCGAAGTCGGCACGGGCCAAGGCCGTGGCCAAGCGCTCTGCTGTTGCCGGCAAGGCGACCCGCGCCGGCAAGACCGCCCGCGCCCACAAGGGCCGCTGAGGCGGCCGTCGGGCTGGCGCTAGCGCGCTGCCAGCGGGGGTGGAAGCGCCTGGGGCAGGCGTTCGATCAGGTCGGCGGCCAGCAGCGGCAGCCGCGGGTCGCCGACCTCCGCGGCGCGACCATGCAGCCACACGGACTGCTCGGCGATGGCTTGCGCAGCGCAGTCGCTGTGCTGAGCCCACAGCCCGCCGCTCCATCCCGCCAGCACGTCGCCACTGCCGGCGGTGCCGAGGCGCGCATTCCCTGTCGCGTTGACCACCGGCACCTGTTGCGGGCTGGCAATGACACTGCCAGAGCCCTTCAACACCACGGTGACCCGCAGCTGGTTTGCGAGGCGCCGAGCGCTCGCAAGCCGGTCCGCCTGGACTTCGGCGCTGCTGCAGTTCAGGAGCCGCGCGGCCTCCAGCGGGTGTGGCGTCAGCAGGGTGAACTGGCCGCGGTCGGCGCGGACGCTCACCATGTGTGTCAGCGCAGGGTCTGCCGCGATGCTGTTCAGCGCATCCGCGTCGAGCACCAGACGCCCTGCATGGTGCAGCACCGATGGCAGCACCTCACGCACCCGGTCGCCGCCGCCGCAACCGCAGACGACCGTGGCAGCGCGCAGCGATTCCATCGCCAGCGCTTCGGCCACGCTGCGCGGCATCAGTTCGGGTCGCAGCATGTCGACTGCATGGGCCTCACCCTCGTCCAGGCGCGCCAGGTAGACCCGGCCCGCGCCGGCCGATAGCGCAGCGCGCGCTGCCAGCAAGGCAGCGCCGCCCATACCAGGCCCGCCACCGATCACCAGCACGTCGCCAAAGCTGCCTTTGTGATGCGCGTGTCGTCGAGCGGGCAGAACCGGCGGGCCGCCGAGCCAGGCGTCCGGCGACACGCTGACTGGATCTGTGCCGAGGTCGTCGAACCAGATCCGGCCGGCGTGGTCGCGTCCCTGCGCCGTGAACAACCCCGGCTTCAGGCTCAACAGCGTCAGGGTGTGCGCAGCCCGCACCGCCTCAGCGCCCAGGGGCATGCCGCAGTCGGACGACAAGCCCGAGGGCAGGTCGATCGCCAGCACTGGCGACGGTTGCGCATTCAGCAGGGCGATCGCGGCGGTGATGGGCCCCTGGGGCGCGCGGCGGGCACCAAGGCCCAGCAGGGCGTCGATGGCCAGCTCGCTCTCGATGCGTTCCGGCAGGCCGCTTTCGATCTGAATGCCGGCCTGTTGCGCCTGATCGAGGGCCTGCCGTGCGTCATGAGGCAGGGCTGCAGCGTCACCCAGCAGACTCAACCGCACGGCCTTGCCGGCCTGCACCAGGTGGCGTGCGGCGACCAGTCCGTCGCCGCCGTTGTTCCCGGGTCCTGCGGCGACCCAGACGGTCCGTGCGTGCGGCGCGATGGCCAGTGCCAGGCGCGCGGCGGAAAAGCCCGCCGCGGCCATCAGGGCGAAGGGCTCGGTGCGGGCCAGGGCGTCCTGCTCCAGGCGCCGCGAGGCTGCCACGCCGAACAAGGGTCGGCGCTGCATCGGCGGCAGGACGTCTTCAATCACCGTGTGCGTCCCTGGCCCTGTAGCAGGCGCTCGTAGCCCAGGCCGTCGGGGTCGATCTCCGGCGTGCGGCGGGCGATCAGATCGGCCAGCACGCGCGCCGAACCACAACTCAGTGCCCAGCCGCTGGAGCCATGGCCGAGGTTCAACCAGATGCCTTCAGCCGGGCTGCGGCCCAGCACTGGAGGACCATCGGGCAACATGGGCCTCGCGCCTTTCCAGTGCTGGGCCTGCGCCAGCTGTGCGCAGCCCGGGAACCAGTCGTCCAGCACCTTGTAGAGCGTTTGCACGGCGGCTTCGTTGCTGCGGTCGAGCCGGCCGCCCAGTTCGGCGCTGCCGGCCACGCGAACGCGCTGGCCGAGCCGGCTGATGGCCACCTTGTGCGCTTCATCCATCACCGCCGACTTCGGGCCGAGGTGCGGAAACCCTTCCAGCACCCGCAGCGGCGCGGTGACGGAGTAGCCGTGCACCGGGGCCATCGGCAGGCGGCAGCCCAGGGGCTTCAACAGTTCGGCTGCACCGAGCGCGGCACACACGACGATGGCGTCGAACGCCAGCGTCTGCACGCCGTTGTCGCTGCCCCCGGCGCGGCAGCGAAGCGACGGCCGGGCGCCTGCCTGCAGGGCCAGGACCTGCTGATCGAAGCGGAATTCGACCTGCAGTCGCTGCGCTTCAGCCCTGAGCTGCTGGGCGAATTGTCGACAGTTGCCAACGCCGTCATGCGGCAGATGGATCGCAGCATGGAGCGGGGTGTGCGGATTCAGGCCGGGCTCGAGTGCACGGGCCCTCTGGCCATCGATCAGCTGGAACGTTGCACCCAGCTCGGCCAGCAGCTTGAGGCCGGGTCGCGCCAAGGTCAGCTCCTGCGGCGTGCGCAGCAGGACGGTGTAGCCGCTGGCCTGTTCGTAGTCGAGCCGCAGGTCATGCGTCAGGGTCTTCAGGCGTTGCTGGCTGTAGCGTGCCAGGCGATGCATGCGCGATCGGTTGGCCAGAAAGCTGCTCGAGCCGCAGGCGCGCCACCAGCGCCACATCCAGCGCAACTGGCCCGGGGCCATCGGGCGCGCCAGGCGCACCGGCGCATGGCGTGCGAGCAGTTGGCGGATCACCTTGCCAGGCATGCCGGGCGCGGCCCATGGCGTGACATAGCCGGGCGCGATGACGCCGGCATTTGCGAAGCTGGTTTCTTCGGCGACGCTGCCACGGCGCTCGAACACGGTGACTTCGTGGCCGTCGGCGGCCAGCTCGTACGCGGTCGTGACGCCGATGATGCCGGCGCCGATCACGGCCAGCTTCATGCCTAGGCTCCCGCTGACGCGTGCAGCGCGGCTTCGATCGCCAGCGAGGCGTCCAGCACCGCATCGTCGGCCAGCGCTGGCCCCCAGACCATCAGCCCGATCGGCAGCTGGTCCGGTGCCTGGCATGGCAGCGACAGCGCGCAGCCGTCGAGCATGTTGATCGCAGACGGATTGCGCAGCAGCAGGGCGTTGGTGCGGAAGAAGGCCTCGTCGCTGTCGAGCAGCGGCTGCAGGGCGGGCGCCTGCATCGGCACGGTGGGGGAGAGCATCGCGTCGAAGCCCCGCACCGCATGTTCGATGCGCGCGATCCAGTCGCGCCGGGCCTGCAGCAGATCGATGTAGTCGGCCGCACTGATCTGGGCGCCGCGGCGGATGCGCAGGGCGACGCGCGGGTCGTAGTCGGCTTCCCGCGCGGCCAGCCGCTGGCGATGCCAGGCCCAGCTCTCCGCGGCGGCAAAGCCGCCCTGGGCTTGAAGGTTGGCCAGCTCGGCCAGCGGCGCGAGCGGCAGCGACTCGATCCGGGCCCCCGCGCGGCTCAGTGTTGCGAGAGCTTGCTCGAAACGGGCGGCGACGGCCGGCGCCAGCCCGTCCAACATCACGGTGGCGGGCACGCCGAAGCGCATCGCAGCCAGGGGCCTCGCGCTCAGGGTCGGCTGGCGCGCCGCCAATACGCCGTGCAGCAGCACCGCGTCCTGCACATCCCGTGTGACGGCGCATGCCGTATCCAGCGTGCCCGACAGCGGTATGGAGCCGTCCAGCGGCGTCAGACGCTGCGTGTTCTTGAAGCCGACCAGGCCTTGCAGCGCAGCGGGAATGCGGATCGAGCCGCCGGTGTCCGAGCCCAGCGCGGCACGGCAGGCGCCTGCGGCCACCGCCACCGCGCCACCCGAGGTCGAGCCACCCGGGATCAGCGCTTCGCCGCTCGGCGCGCAGGGATTGCGCGGCGTGCCGTGGTGCGGATTGATGCCGACACCCGAGAACGCGAATTCACTCATGTTGGTGTGGCCCACCAGCACGGCGCCGGCGGCGCGCAGCCGCGCGACCGCGGTGCAGTCCCGCGCCGCGGGCCGTGCATCGGCCATCGCACGCGAGGCGGCGGTGGTCGGCTGCCCGGCCACGTCGAAGAGGTCCTTGATCGACACCGGCATGCCAGCCAAGGGGCCCAGGGGCAGGCCCGCGGCGCGGGCCGTGTCGATCATGCTGGCGGCGGCTTCGGCGCTGCGGTCGAAGCGGCGGATGAAGACGTTCCGGCAGGCCTCGCCATCGGCGGCCTGCAGCGCGGCACGCAATGCTTCGGCGGCGCTGGGGAAGCCGGCTGCTATACTCCTTGGGTTTACCTGGATGTCCATGTGAGGCTTTTGGCTTTGCGGACCGGACGGCAGGTAAATCAATCGCGAACCGGCAATCAACAAGGTGTCGCGGGGCGTGGAGGCCTGAAGGGGCCTTGCCGCCTGCGATTCGCGCCGGATTCTAGACCCAACCTTTTGGAGTGATCCATGTCTGTCAGCATGCGTGAAATGCTGGAAGCCGGTGTGCATTTCGGCCACCAAACGCGCTTCTGGAATCCGAAGATGGCCCCGTTCATCTACGGCCATCGCAACAAGATCCACATCATCAACCTCGAAAAGACGCTGCCGAAGTTCGAGGAGGCGATGAAGTTCGTGCGCCAGCTCGCTGGCAAGCGCGGCACCATCCTGATGGTCGGCACCAAGCGCCAGGCGCGCGAGGTGATCGCGCTGGAAGCCCAGCGCGCCGGCATGCCCTTCGTCGACCAGCGCTGGCTCGGCGGCATGCTGACCAACTTCAAGACCGTGAAGGGTTCGCTGAAGAAGCTCAAGGACATGCAGGCCCAGAAGGAAACCGGCCTCGAGCAGCTGACCAAGAAGGAAGCGCTGATGTTCGAACGCGAGCTGGCCAAGCTCGAGAAGGACATCGGCGGCATCCAGGACATGAACGCGCTGCCCGACGCGCTGTTCGTCATCGACGTTGGCTACCACAAGATCGCGGTGGCCGAGGCCAAGAAGCTCGGCATTCCGGTGATCGGCGTGGTCGACACCAACCACTCGCCCGAGGACATCGACTACGTCATCCCTGGCAATGACGACTCGGCCAAGGCCGTGGCGCTGTATGCCCGCGCGGTGGCCGATGCGGTCGTCGAAGGCAAGGCCAATGCGGTGAACGAGGTGGTGCAGGCCGCTGGCGCCGCCGACGAGTTCGTGGAAGTCAGCGAAGACGCCTGACCTCTGCCCTGAGCCTGGAACGAGGGGCTGTTTCAGCCCCTTTTTCGCACTGACTGGAGTTTTGAAGATGGCTGCTATCACTGCAAGCATGGTCGGCGAACTGCGCGCCAAGACCGACGCCCCGATGATGGAGTGCAAGAAGGCGCTGACCGAGGCCAACGGCGACATGTCCCGCGCCGAGGAAATCCTGCGCGTCAAGCTGGGCAGCAAGGCCGGCAAGGCGGCCTCGCGCATCACCGCCGAAGGTGTGGTCGCTGCGAGCGTCAACGGCGGCACCGGCGCGATGATCGAGGTCAATTGCGAGACCGACTTCGTCTCGAAGAACGAATCCTTCCTCGCCTTCACGAAGAGCTGCGCCGACCTGATCGCCCAGCACAACCCGGCCGACGCGGCCGCGCTGTCGGCCCTGCCGCTGTCGCAAGACGGCTTCGGACCGACGGTGGAGGATGTGCGCAAGGGCCTGATCGGCAAGATCGGCGAGAACATGACGATCCGCCGCTTCCAGCGCTGGTCGGGTGCCTCGAAGCTGGCCAACTACCTGCATGGCACGCGCATCGGCGTGATGGTCGAGTACACCGGTGATGACGTGGCTGCCAAGGATGTCGCGATGCATGTCGCCGCGATGAAGCCGCTGGCGCTGTCCACCGCCCAGGTGCCGGCCGACAAGGTCGAGCTCGAGCGCAAGATCGCCACCGAAAAGGCCGCCGAATCCGGCAAGCCGGCCGACATCGTGGCCAAGATGGTCGAAGGCTCGGTGCAGAAGTACCTGAAGGAAGTCTCGCTGTTCAACCAGGTCTTCGTGAAGGCTTCGGACGGCAAGCAGACGGTCGAGCAGATGCTCAAGGCGGCCAACACCAACGTCACCGGCTTCACGCTGTACGTGGTGGGCGAGGGTATCGAGAAGAAGGTCGACGACTTTGCCGCCGAGGTGGCTGCGCAGGTTGCGGCCGCCAAGGGCCAGTAAGCCCGCGGTGGGCGGGGCGGTGCCCCGGGTTTGACCCGCCCCGCACCCGGGCGCCGCATGCGCCGGCGCCCCTTAAAATTCCACAGTTGACGATCTGAGCGGAGCCCCGACGCATGCCGGCCTACAAGCGCATCCTCCTGAAGCTGTCGGGCGAAGCCCTGATGGGCGATGATGCGTATGGCATCAATCGCGCAACCATCGTGCGCATGGTGCGTGAAGTACAGGAGGTCACCGCGCTGGGCTGCGAGGTGGCAGTCGTGATCGGCGGCGGCAACATCTTCCGCGGCGTGGCGGGCGGCTCGGTGGGGATGGACCGCGCGACGGCCGACTACATGGGCATGCTGGCCACCGTGATGAACGCGCTGGCGCTGGCCGACACGATGCGCCAGGAAGGCATGACCGCCCGCGTGATGTCGGCCATCAGCATCGAGCAGGTGGTCGAGCCCTATGTCCGGCCGAAGGCGCTGCAGTACCTGGAAGAAGGCAAGATCGTCGTCTTTGCGGCCGGCACCGGCAACCCCTTCTTCACCACCGACACCGCGGCCGCGCTGCGCGGCGCCGAAATCGGGGCCGAGATCGTGCTGAAGGCCACCAAGGTCGATGGTGTCTACACCGCCGATCCGAAGAAGGATCCGTCGGCCACGCGATACGCCAGCATCAGCTTCGACGAAGCGATCGCCCGGAACCTGCAGGTGCTGGACGCCACCGCCTTCGCGCTGTGCCGCGACCAGAAGCTGCCGATCAAGGTGTTCTCGATCTTCAAGCCGGGCGCGTTGAAGCGCGTGGTGCTGGGCGAAGACGAGGGCACGCTGGTCCACGTCTGATCAGGAGCATTCACCATGACGATTGCCGATATCAAGAAGACCGCCGAAGGCAAGATGGCCAAGACCATCGAAGCATTCAAGGCCGAGTTGCAGAAGATCCGTACCGGCCGGGCCCACCCGGGCATCCTGGACCAGGTGCACGTGGACTATTACGGCTCCATGGTGCCGATCAGCCAGGTGGCCAATGTCTCGCTGCTGGACGCTCGCACGATCAGCGTGCAGCCCTGGGAAAAGGGCATGGGCGCGAAGATCGAGAAGGCCATCCGTGAAAGCGACCTGGGGCTCAATCCCTCGGCGCAGGGCGACCTGTTGCGCGTGCCGATGCCGCCGCTGACCGAAGAGCGCCGCAAGGACCTGACCAAGGTCGTGCGTCATGCGGGCGAGGAGTCGAAGGTGGCCGTGCGCAACCTGCGCCGCGAAGCCAACGAGCACCTGAAGAAGCTGCTGAAGGACAAGGCCGTCACCGAGGACGAGGAGCGGCGCGCGCAGGACGACGTGCAGAAGCTCACCGACCGCACGGTGGCCGACATCGACAAGCTCGTGCATTCGAAAGAAGCCGAGATCCTGGCGGTCTGACCGAGACCGCCCGCCGTGCAGCGCGACCTCTCGATTCCGCGCCATGTGGCCATCGTGATGGATGGCAACGGACGCTGGGCCAAGAAGCGGTTCCTGCCGCGCTTCTTCGGTCACAAGGCCGGGGTGGACGCGCTGGTGCGCCTGATCGACGCGTGCTCGGTGCGCGGCATCAGCTACCTGACGGTGTTCGCCTTCTCGTCCGAGAACTGGAAGCGGCCCGAAGATGAAGTCTCCGGCCTGATGGGTCTGGTGGCCGTTGCGCAGGCCAAGTACCTGGCCAAGATGGCGAAGAACGGGGTGCGCATCGTCGTGGTGGGCGAGCGCGACACGGTGTCCGAGCGCCTGCGCAAGGCCTGGGCCGAAGCCGAGGAATCGACGCGGCACAATACCCGCATCACCTTGTCGATCTGCTTCAACTACGGCGGCCGGTGGGACATGGTGCAGGCCTGCCGCAAAGCCGTTGCGGCGGGCCTGAAGGCCGAGCAGATCGATGAAGCCAGCCTGTCGCGCTTCATGGCGATGGCCCATGCGCCCGACCCGGACCTGTTCATTCGCACCGGGGGCGAGGTGCGCATCAGCAATTTCCTGCTGTGGCAGTCGGCGTACAGCGAGTTCGTGTTCACCGATTGCCTGTGGCCCGATTTCGGCGAGGCCGAACTCGATGCCGCGCTGGCCGACTATGCCGGCCGCGAACGCCGCTTCGGCGGCGTGACCCCAGCAGTGCCCGTGCACGCCGGCTGATCCGGCGGACAAGCCCCTTCATGCTGCGCCAGCGCGTGATCACCGCGGTCCTGATGATGGCCGTGTTCCTGCCCTGCCTGTTCGCCTCGAGCCCGGTCCCCTTCGGTGTGCTGACCTTGGTGATGATCAGCGCGGCCGGCTGGGAGTGGGCCCGGCTGAACGGCCTGCCGACCATGGTGCCGGCCGTGGCCAGCGGCCTCGTGCTGGCGCTGGCTTGTGCCATCACCGGACGTGACCTTCCGCGCATTGGTGAGTCGCACATGCTGTGGTGGCCAGGCGTTGCGGCCTGGGTGGTGGGCGGCGCACTGGTCCTCCGGGGCGGCCCGGCGGCATGGCCGAAGTGGCCGATGCCGCTGCGCTGGCTGCTGGGCCTGTCGCTGCTGTGGCTGGCCTGGACCGCGCTGGCGCAGGCACGGGTGATCGGCATCAATTTCCTGCTCTCGGTGCTGTGTGTTGTGTGGGCCGCTGACATAGCGGCTTATTTCGGCGGCCGTGCTTTCGGCCGGCGCAAGCTGGCGCCGAGCATCAGCCCGGGCAAGAGCTGGGAGGGCGTGTACGCGGGCATTGCCGGCGTGCTGCTGCTGGCGTTGTTGTGGATGGCCGGCGAGGCGCAGTGGAACCTCGGTTCGCCCAGCCTGTTCCTGCTGCTGCAGCAGCGCCTGGGCTGGCCTGGCCTGATCGTCGCGGCCGTGCTGCTGGCCGGCTTGAGCGTGGTGGGTGACCTCTTCGAATCGCTGGTCAAGCGCGCGGCCGGCGCCAAGGATTCGAGCCAGCTGCTGCCCGGCCATGGCGGTGTGCTCGACCGCATCGATGCGCTGCTGCCGGTGCTGCCGGCCGCACTGGCGCTGATCAGCCTGTGAGCGCGGTCGCTGGACGGATGGCCATGATCCAGCGCGTGTGCATCCTCGGCGCGACAGGTTCGGTAGGCGCGAGCACGCTGGACGTGATCGCGCTGCATCCCGAGCGCTTCGAAGTCTTCGCGCTCACCGCGCAGCAACGGGTGGACGAGCTGGTGCAGCTCTGCCGACGCTGGCGACCGCGGTATGCGGTGCTGGGCAGCGAGTCGCAGGCGCTGGCGGCCCGCACGCAACTGCGGGACGCGGGCGTGCGGACCGAGGTGCTGTACGGCGCGCAGGCGCTGTGCGACGTGGCGGCGCATCCCGAGGTCGACAGCGTGATGGCCGCGATCGTTGGCGCCGCCGGCCTGGCGCCTTGCCTGGCGGCAGCGCGCGCAGGCAAGCGCCTGATGCTCGCCAACAAGGAAGCGCTGGTCGTCGGTGGCGGGCTCTTCATGGAGACGGTGCGGCAAGGCGGCGCGACGCTGCTGCCGATCGACAGCGAACACTCGGCGATCTTCCAGTGCCTGCCCGATGATCGACGCCAATGGGCCGAGCGCATCGATCACATCGTTCTCACGGCGTCCGGCGGCCCGTTCCGCGCCCGTGACCCTGCCACGCTGCACAGCGTGACGCCCGAGGAAGCGGTGGCCCATCCGAACTGGGTGATGGGCCGCAAGATCTCGGTCGATTCGGCCACGATGATGAACAAGGCGCTCGAGGTGATCGAGGCCCGCTGGCTGTTCGAGCTGCCGCCCGAGCGCATCCGTGTCGTGCTGCATCCGCAGAGCATCATCCATTCGATGGTGGTGTGCCGTGATGCCTCGGTGCTGGCGCAACTGGGGACACCGGACATGAAAGTGCCGATCGCCGTCGGGCTCGCGCATCCGCAGCGCATGGCCTCCGGCGCGAGCCGGCTGGATTTCCTGTCGCTGTCGGCGCTGAGCTTCGAGGCCGTTGACCCGCGACGGTTCCCGGGCCTGGCCCTGGCTTACGACGCCTTGGGCGCGGCCGAGGGCAGCACCGCGGTTCTGAATGCGGCCAACGAGGTGGCCGTCGCGGCCTTCCTCGACCGGCGCATCCGCTTCACCGACATCCATCATCTGAATGCCGACACCGTGGCCGCGGTGCTGCCGGCGCGCGACGAGGTGTCGGCGATCGAGGGCCTGCTGGCGTTGGATGCGCGGGCGCGTGCATGGGCCGCTGCGGCGGTCGAGAGGATGTCGGCATGACCTTCACGAGTTTCTGGGCCTTCCTGGTCACGCTGGGCGTGCTGATCGTCGTGCACGAGTACGGCCACTACCGCGTTGCGGTGGCCTGCGGTGTGAAGGTGCTGCGGTTCTCGGTGGGATTCGGGCGCGTGCTGTGGCGGCGTCAGGCTTCTGCGGACCACACCGAGTTCGTCGTCTCGGTGCTGCCGCTGGGCGGCTACGTGCGCATGCTCGATGAACGGGAAGGTCCGGTGCCGACGCATTTGCTCGGCCAGGCCTTCAACCGCAAGGCGTTGTGGCAACGCACCGCGATCGTCGCCGCCGGTCCGCTGGCCAACCTGCTGCTGGCGGTGCTGCTGTACGCCGCCTCCCACTGGATCGGCGTCGACGAACCGAAGGCGCTGCTGTCCAAGCCTGCCACCGCCAGCCTGGCCGAGCGCGCCGGCATGCGCTCGGGTGACTGGGTCCGTGCCTGGACCGATGAAGACGGTCAGTGGCAGGACGTGTCCTCGCTCAGCGATCTTGGCTGGCAGGTGACCCAGCATGCCCTGCAGCGCAAGCCGATCACGCTGTCGATCACCGATACGCGCGGCCAGGGCCAGCGCCAGGTGGTCCTGCCGCTCGATCAGCTCGAGACCCAGGAGATCGACGCCGCGGCGATGAAGCGCATCGGTCTGGGGGCGCCATTCAGCGAGCCCGTGCTCGGCGAAGTGAAGACCGGTGGCCCGGCCGCTGTGGCAGGGCTGCATGCCGGTGACCGGGTGCTGCGGGTCGACGACGTGCCGATCGGCGACGCGTTCCAGCTGCGCGAGCTGATCAGCGGGGCCGTGAGCGGTCGGACGGCGCGCACCATGCAGTGGCGCGTCGAACGCCAGGGCCAGGTCATGGACTTCGCGGTGACGCCCCGTGTCGTCGGCGAGGGCGAGCGCAAGGTCGGCCGAGTCGACATCGTGCCGGGTCAACCGCCGGCAATGGTCACGGTGCGGCTCGGTCCGGTCGAAGGTCTTTACCGTGGTGCCGTGCGCACCTGGGAAGTCTCGATGCTGAGCCTGCGCATGCTCGGCCGCATGCTGATCGGCCAGGCCTCGGTCCGCAACCTGAGCGGACCGCTGACCATCGCGGACTACGCCGGCCAATCCGTGAACCTGGGCCTGGCGTACTACCTCGGCTTCCTGGCCCTCGTGAGCGTGAGCCTCGGCGTGCTGAACCTGCTGCCGCTGCCGATGCTCGATGGCGGACACCTGATGTATTATCTTTTCGAGGGCTTGACCGGGCGTCCGGTTTCCGACCTCTGGCTCGCGCGTCTGCAGCGCGGTGGCATCGCTGTTCTCCTGGCGATGATGTCGGTGGCTCTCTTCAACGACGTGGCCCGCCTGCTGGGCCTGCACTGATCGATCCGATGTTTCCCCAATCCCCGACGAGCTTGTTTCGCCCCGTGGCCATGGCCGTGGCCGTTGCTGCCACGCTGGCTGCCCCTGCCGCCCGCGCGGTGGAGCCGTTCACGCTGGCCGACATCCGTGTCGAGGGCCTTCAGCGCACCGACCCCGGAACGGTCTTCGCGGCACTGCCCTTTCGCGTAGGCGACACGTACACGGACGACAAGGGCGCCGCCGCGCTTCGCGCCTTGTTCGCCACCGGCCTGTTCAAGGACGTGCGCATCGAGATCGATGGCAAGGTGGCCGTGGTCATCGTCGAGGAGCGGCCAGTCATTCAGAACGTCAACTTCGTCGGCTTGAAGGAGTTCGACAAGGACGTGCTGATCAAGTCGCTGAAGGACGCGGGCATCGGCGAAGGCCTGCCCTTCGACCGTGCACTGGTCGACCGCGCAGAGCAGGAAATCAAGCGCCAGTACCTCTCGCGCAGCCTCTACGGTGCCGAGGTGGTGACGACGATCACGCCGACCGATCGCAACCGCGTCAACGTGACCTTCACGATGACCGAAGGCGATGCGGCGAAGATCAAGGAGATCCGCATCGTCGGCGCCAAGGCCTTCAGCGAATCCACGTTGACGGGCCTGATGGACCTCACGGTCGGTGGCTGGCTCACCTGGTACACGAAGAACGACCGCTACTCGCGGGCCAAGCTCAACGCCGACCTCGAAACGCTGCGCACCTACTACCTGAACCGTGGCTACCTCGAGTTCGAGATCGAATCGACCCAGGTGACGATCTCTCCGGACAAGCAGGACATCTCGATCAACATCACGATCAAGGAAGGTCAGCCCTACGTGGTGACCTCGGTCAAGGTGCAGGGCGAGTTGCTGGGCAAGGACGACGAGTTCAAGGAACTGGTCACCATCAAGCCCGGCGAGCCCTACCGCGCTGCGGCCGTGGCCGAGACCACCAAGGCGATGACCGATCGCTTCGGCATCTATGGCTATGCCTTCGCGCGTGTCGAAGCCAGGCCTGAAATCGATCGCGCGAACGGCCAGGTGGCGCTCACGCTGGTGGCCGATCCGCAGCGGCGCGTCTATGTCCGCCGCATCGATGTCGCGGGCAACACCCGCACGCGTGACGAAGTGGTTCGCCGTGAATTCCGGCAGCTCGAATCCTCCTGGTATGACGGGCAGCGCATCAAGCTCTCGCGTGACCGGGTCGAGCGCCTGGGGTACTTCAAGGAAGTCAACGTCGACACCAACGAGGTCGCTTCGTCGCCCGACCAGGTGGACCTGGTGGTTAATGTCGTCGAACGGCCGACGGGCAACCTGAGTTTCGGCATCAGCTTCTCCAGCGCGGACCGCCTGGCCTTGAATGCCTCGATCCGCCAGGACAACGTGTTCGGCTCCGGCAATTACCTGGGCCTCGAGGTCAACACCAGCCGCAGCCAGCGCAGCCTGGTGTTCAGCACGGTGGATCCGTACTTCACCGTCGATGGCATCTCGCGGGCGATCGACCTGTACTACCGCACCACGCGTCCGCTCAACAGCCTGGGTGACCAGTACCAGATCGCGACGCCCGGCGGCGCGATCCGCTTCGGCGTGCCGTTCAACGACTTCGATACCGTGTTCGTCGGCCTGGGCCTGGAGCAGACCAAGATCGGCGCCACGGCCGGCATTCCGAACCAGTACTTCGACTACCGCGTGCGCTATGGCCCGAGCAGTACCTCGCTGCCGCTGACGCTGGGTTGGGCGCGCGACGATCGCGACAGCGTGCTCACGCCTATTGCCGGCAGCTACAAGCGGGTGAACCTCGAGTGGAGCATTGCCGGCGACGTGCGCTACATGCGCAGCAACGCGCAGTACCAGCAGTTCTTCCCGTTCTGGAACAACAAGTTCACGTTGATGATCAACGGTGAACTCGGCTACGGCAAGGGCCTGGGTGGCCGGCCGTTCCCCGTGTTCAAGAACTTCTACGGCGGTGGCCTGGGTTCGGTGCGTGTGTTCGAGCAGAGCTCCTTGGGCGTGATCGACCCGACCGGCGCCTACGTCGGCGGCGCGAGCAAGCTGAACCTGAACGCCGAGTTGTACTTCCCGGTGCCCGGCACCGGCAACGACAAGTCGCTGCGCATCTTTGCCTTTGCCGATGCCGGCAACGTATGGCGCGAAGGCGAGCGCATCGATGCGGCGAGCCTGCGGGCATCGGCCGGCGTCGGCCTGTCCTGGATCTCGCCTGTCGGTCCGCTGAAGCTCAGCTATGGCTCGCCGTTGCGCAGCAAGCCGACAGATAGAATCCAACGCTTCCAATTCCAGATCGGGACCACGTTCTGATGATCACCAAGCTTTTGAAGTCCTTCATCGTGGCCGGTGCCGCCGTCTCGGCCATGGGGGCCGTGCAGGCGCAGGAGCTGAAGATCGGCTACGTCAACAGCGAACGTGTGTTGAAGGAGGCCGCCCCGGCGAAGGCCGCCCAGGCTCGCCTGGAGAGCGAGTTCAAGAAGCGCAGCACCGAACTGGACGAACAGGCCAATCGTGTGAAGAGCGCGGCCGACAAGCTCGACAAGGACGCACCCACGCTGTCGGAGTCCGAGCGCACGCGTCGCCAGCGCGAACTCGTCGAAGCCGATCGCGATCTGCAGCGCAAGCGCCGCGAACTGCAGGAAGACCTGACCCAGCGCAAGAACGAGGAACTGTCCAGCGTGGTCGAGCGTGCGAACAAGGTCATCAAGCAGATCTTCGACAGCGAGAAGTACGACCTGATCCTGCAGGACGCGGTGTTCTTCAGCGCCCGCATCGACATCACCGACAAGGTGATCAAGTCGCTGAACGCCGCGCCGGCTGGCAAGTAAGGAGCGCTGCCGTGCCTGCACCGGCGCGGCTGGGCGAGATCGTCGCCGCGCTGGGAGGCGAGCTGCGCGGCGATGGCGAGGTGGCCATCAGCCGGCTGGCACCCCTGGAGTCGGCCGACGCGGGCTCGCTGAGCTTCCTCGCGAATCCGCGCTACGCCGCTCAACTGGCGACCACGCTGGCGGCCGCCGTCATCGTCGCGCCAGCCTTCGCCGATGCCGCTGCGGCGCGTGGCGCGGCCGTCGTCAGCCCCGAACCCTACCTGTACTTCGCGCGCCTCACCCAATGGTGGGCGGCGCGGCAAC
The DNA here is from genome assembly GCF_044226965.1 of Aquabacterium sp. GTDB lineage: Bacteria > Pseudomonadota > Gammaproteobacteria > Burkholderiales > Burkholderiaceae_C > Pseudaquabacterium. Next base: position 24,276 of record NZ_JBGAGA010000033.1, read on the forward strand.
GTCCTGCCGCGGCGGCCGGTGTGCATCCAAGTGCGGTGATCGAACCCGGTGCGCGCGTGCACCCGAGCGCCTCGATCGGACCGCTGGTCGTGATCGGCGCGGGGGCCGAGATCGCGGCCGGTGCGGTCATCGGTGCGCACGGCATCGTTGGCGCCGGTGCGATGGTGGGCGAGGGCACCCGGCTCCATCCGCGCGTCACGCTGGCCGACCATTGCCGCATCGGTGCGCGCGGCATCCTGCACTCAGGCGCCGTGATCGGGGCCGACGGTTTCGGCTTCGCCCCGTCGCAAGGCCGCTGGGAGAAGATCGAGCAACTGGGCGCCGTGCGCATAGGCGATGACGTCGAGATCGGCGCCAACACCTGCATCGACCGCGGTGCGCTCGACGACACGCTGATCGAGGACGGCGTCAAGCTCGACAACCTGATCCAGGTCGGGCACAACGTGCGCATCGGTGCGTACACGGCCATCGCGGGCTGCGTCGGCATCGCGGGCTCGGCGCGCATCGGCCGCCATTGCACCGTTGGTGGCGCCGCCATCATCCTCGGCCACCTGGAGGTCGTCGACCATGTTCACATCAGCGCGGGCACCGCGGTGACCCGCTCGATCCGCAAGCCGGGCACCTACAGCGGACTGTTTCCATTCGACGACAATGCGTCCTGGGAAAAGAATGCGGCCACGCTGCGCCAGCTGTACAGCCTGCGCGACCGCCTGCGCGCCCTGGAGCGAAGACAAGCACAACAACCCTGACCGCCGCCGTGTTCGACATCCACCACATCCTGAAGAAGTTGCCGCACCGCTACCCGTTCCTCCTGGTGGACCGGGTGCTGGAGCTGGAGCTCAACCAGCGCATCAAGGCGCTGAAAAACGTCACGATCAACGAGCCCTTCTTCTCGGGCCACTTCCCGCGACGACCGGTGATGCCCGGCGTGCTGATGCTCGAGGCCCTGGCGCAGACTGCTGCACTGCTGTCCTTCGAATCGATGGGCGCCGACCTCACCGACGACACGGTCGTCTACTTCGTCGGCATCGACGGCGCACGCTTCAAGCGCGTGGTCGAGCCCGGCGACCAGCTGATCCTCGAAGCCTCGATCGAGCGCGTGAAGGGCGGCATCTACAAGTACAAGACGCGGGCCAGCGTCAGTGGCGAAACGGCGGCAGAGGCCGAGCTGATGTGCACCATGCGCAGGGTGGGCTGAAGCCGACATGACGCGCATCCACGCGACCGCGCTGGTCGATCCGCGTGCCGAGCTTGCTGACGATGTGCAGGTGGGACCCTATGCCGTGATCGGGCCGGAGGTGCGCATCGGTCCCGGTACCACCGTCGGTCCGCACACGGTGATCGAAGGGCGCACGACGATCGGCCGCGACAACCGCATCTTCCAGTTCGCGTCGATCGGGGCGATCTCGCAGGACATGAGCTATGCCGGCGAGCCCGCCGCACTCGAGATCGGCGACCGCAACACGATCCGCGAGTTCTGCACGCTGAACCTCGGAACCGCCAAGGAGGACGGCGTCACGCGCGTCGGCTCCGACAACTGGATCATGGCCTACGTGCACATTGCGCACGATTGCCGCGTCGGCGACCACGTGGTGATGGCCAACAACACCACGCTGGCCGGCCACGTGCGCCTGGGCGACTGGGCTTTCATCGGCGGCCTGACCGGGGTGCATCAGTTCGTGCACGTCGGCGCGCACGCCATGATCGGGTTCCAGGGCCATGTGGCGCAGGATGTCGCGCCCTACATGACGGTGGATGGCAACCCGCTGACCACCCGTGCCGTCAACCTCACCGGGCTCAAGCGCCGAGGATTCAGTGCCGAGCGCATGGCGGTGATCCGCCGCATGCACAAGCTCATCTTCCGTGATGGCCTTACCCTCCAACAGGCGATCGAGGAGATCGGCAAGCTGCGCGGGCAGGGCGGCGACGCGGACGTGCAGGTGATGCTCGATTTTTTCGCGGCGTCCAAGCGCGGCCTGGTGCGTTGACGCGGCCATGTTGCGCAAGGCTCCGCGGCTGGCGCTGGTGGCCGGCGAGGCGTCGGGTGACCTGCTGGCGGGCCTGTTGCTTGCGGGTGCGAAGGCGCGCTGGCCCGAGGCCAGCGCGTTCGGCATCGGTGGGCCGCGCATGGCGGCGCAGGGCTTCCAGGCCTGGTGGCCGCATGAACGCCTGTCGGTCTTTGGCTACCTCGATGCGCTGAGTCGCTTGCCTGAGCTGCTGCGCATTCGCCGTGCGCTGGGTGATCGGCTGCTGGCCGACCGACCCGATGCCTTCATCGGTGTCGACGCTCCCGACTTCAATTTCGGCCTCGAGACGCGCCTGCGCGCGGGCGGGATCAAGACGCTGCACTTCGTCTGCCCGTCGATCTGGGCCTGGCGCGGCGAACGCGTTCAGAAGCTCCGGCGCGCGGCCGACCATGTGCTGTGCCTGTTCCCGTTCGAACCCGCGCTGCTGCAGCAGCATGGCGTGTCGGCGAGCTTCGTCGGCCATCCGCTGGCCGATGCGATTCCGCTCGAGCCGCCGCGCGAGGCCGCCCGGGCAGCGCTGGGACTGCAGCCGGAGGATCAGGTGGTGGCGTTGCTGCCGGGCAGCCGGCGCAGCGAGATCCGACACATCGCGCCCTCGATGGCCGCTGCGGCGGCACTGATGGCGCGCCAGCGTCCGGCACTGCGCTTCGTGATGCCGGTGGTGCCCGGGCTGAGTGCTCTGGTCGAGCCGATCCTGTCTGCTCACGCGCCGGGCCTTGCGGTGCAGTTGATCGATGGCCGCTCTCATGATGCGTTGGCAGCCTGCGACGTCACCCTGATCGCCAGCGGCACCGCGACACTGGAAGCGGCCCTGTTCAAGCGCCCGATGGTCATCACCTACCGGCTGGCATGGCTCAATTGGCAGCGCATGAAGCGCATGAACTACCTGCCCTGGGTCGGCCTGCCCAACATCCTGAGCCGCGAGTTCGTCGTACCGGAGCTGATCCAGGATGCCGCCACGCCGGAGGCCCTGGCGCGCGAAACCCTGGCCTGGCTGGACGATGTGTCGCGTCGCCAGGCGCTGGCGCGGCGCTTCATCGACCTGCACCACACGCTGCGGCAGGACACGGCCCGGAAAGCCACCGATGCCATCGCGCAAGTCATCGATCGCTAAGCCCGAGCAGCTGGGCCTGGTCTGGGACACGCCAGGTCTGGTGGCCGGCGTTGACGAGGCCGGGCGCGGGCCGCTGGCCGGACCGGTGGTCGCAGCTGCCGTGATCCTGGACGACTTGCAGCCGATCCAGGGCCTGGCCGATTCGAAGGCCCTCAGTCCGCTCAAGCGCGGACGCCTGTTCGACGAGATCCGCGCCAAGGCGCTGGCCTGCTGCATTGCCGAGGCCAGTGTCGACGAGATCGACGAGTTGAACATCCTGCACGCAACCATGCTGGCAATGCGACGCGCGGTCGAGGGCCTGCGCCTGGTGCCACACAAGGTGCTGGTTGACGGCAACCGGCTGCCCGTGCTGCGCATGCCGGCCGAGGCCATCGTCAAGGGGGATGCCAAGGTGGCGGCGATCTCCGCGGCCTCGATCCTGGCCAAGGTGCACCGCGACCGGTTGTGCGAAGACCTGCACCAGCGCTTTCCGGCCTATGGCTTCGCCACCCACAAGGGTTACCCGACGCCCGAGCATCTGGCGGCCCTGCGAGCGCATGGGGCCTGTGAGGTCCACCGCCGCAGCTATGCGCCGGTGCGCGAGGCCCTGCAAGGTCGACCATGAGCACCGCGCCGCAGTCGATCACCTCGCGCGACAACCCGCTGCTGCAGCGCCTGCGCAGGCTGGTGCGCGATGGCGGCGCCTACCGCAAGGCCGGCGAGGTCTGGCTGGAAGGTGAGCATCTGTGCAGCGCGCTCCGCCAGCGTGGCCTGAAGCCGCTGCAGGCGCTGGTGGCCGAATCGGCCTGGCAGCGCCCGGTCCTGCGCGAACTGGCGGCCTGGGCGCCACGGGTCGCCGTCGTCCCCGACGTGCTCTTCGGTGGCATCAGCGCGCTCGAATCGCCGGCCGGCATCGGTTTCGTGTGGCCGTTCCCGCAGGCGCCAGCCATCGATGCTTCGGCTGCAAGCCTGGTGCTGGACCGCGTGCAGGACAGCGGCAATGTCGGCAGCATGCTGCGCACGGCGGCGGCGTTTGGTGTGCGCCAGGTGCTGGCGCTGCAGGGCACGGCGTTGCTGTGGTCGCCCAAGGTGCTGCGTGCAGGCATGGGCGCCCATTTCGGGCTGAACCTGGTCGAAGGTTTGAAGCCAGGCGATCTCGAGACGCTGGCCGTGCCCTGGATCGGCACCAGCCTGCAGGCCGGCACGTGGCTGCACGAAGCCACCCTGCCGTCGCCCTGCGCCTGGCTGATGGGCCACGAGGGTCAGGGCGTCGATCCGGCGCTGCTGGCGCGCTGTGCGCTGACCGTGCGCATCGCGCAGCCGGGAGGCGAGGAGTCGCTGAACGTCGCGGCCGCTGCGGCGATCTGCCTGCATGAATCGATGCGGCAGGCCGCGCCCAAGGTTCAATAGATCAGCCGGTCCGGCCTGATGTCGCGCAGGATGGTCGTCGCGATCTCCTCGATCGACTTGTGCGTGGAGCTGAGCCACGATATGCCATGCCGTCGCATCATCGCTTCGGCCTCGCGCACCTCGTAGCGGCAGTTCTCCAGCGCGGCGTACTTGCTGTCGGGCCGGCGTTCGTTGCGGATCTGCGCGAGCCGTTCCGGGTCGATCGTCAGGCCGAAACACTTCCCCAGATGGGTCGCCAGCGCCGACGGCAGCTTGTGACGCTCGAAGTCCTCGGGAATCAGCGGGTAGTTGGCGGCCTTGATGCCATGCTGCATGGCCAGGTACAGCGAGGTCGGCGTCTTGCCGCAGCGGCTCACGCCGAGCAGGATCACGTCGGCTTGCGCCAGGTTGCGCGCCGACTGGCCATCGTCGTGCGCCAGCGAGAAGTTGATCGCTTCGATGCGCTCGTTGTACTCATGGCTCTTCGCCGCATCGGAGAAACGGCCGACGCGGTGGTTCGACTTGATGCCGAATTCCACCTCCAGCGGTTCGACGAAGGCGCGAAACATGTCCAGCACCAGTCCGCGGCACTCGCTGCCGGTGACGATGTGGCGCACCTCGTCGTTGACCAGCGTGATGAAGACGATGGGTCGACGGCCCTCGGCCTCGGCCACCTGGTTGATCTCCGTCACCACGGCGCGAGCCTTGTCTACCGTGTCGACGAAGGGACGTCGCACATGGCGTGGCTTGGCCGAGAACTGCGCGAGGATCGAGTTGCCGAAGGTCTCGGCAGTGATGCCGGTGCCATCCGAGACAAAGAACACGCTTCGATGGGGCATGGGCCGGGCGCGGCAGGGCGTCATTCAGCGGAAGTTCAGGGATGATAGGCGTTTCGTCCTTAGAATCGCCGCCATATCCCGCCAGTCTGGCCACTCAGGCGAACGACAGCTGCATCTGCCGCGATGAGCCCCTCCTGCCCCCACATCGAACTCGAATTGGCACGAGCGCGGGCCCGCGATGCAGCCTGGACGGCACCGGTTTCTCACCATCACGGAGCTTTCCCATGTCATCCCCGTCCCTGGCGACCGCCCTGGTCGTACCCTTTGAAGATCTGAGAATGACCGACGTCGAGGTGGTTGGCGGCAAGAACGCCAGCCTCGGCGAAATGATCAGCCAGCTCGCCGCCACGGGTGTGCGCGTGCCGGGCGGTTTCGCGACGACCGCGCATGCCTTCCGCCAGTTCCTGAACCACGGCGGCCTCACCGACAAGATCAACCGGCGCCTGGCCGCGCTGGACACCGACGACGTGAAGGCACTGGCGGAGGCTGGCGCGGAAGTGCGGGCCTGGGTCACCGATGCGCCGTTCCCGCCTGCGCTCGAGGCCGCGGTGCGCGAGGCCTTCGCCGCGCTGACCCAGGGCAACCCCGAGGCCAGTTTCGCGGTGCGCTCCTCGGCCACCGCGGAAGACATGCCGGACGCCTCGTTCGCTGGCCAGCAGGAGACCTTCCTGAACGTGCATGGCATCGACGACGTGCTGCACAAGATGAAGGAGGTCTTCGCCTCGCTGTACAACGACCGCGCGATCAGCTACCGCGTGCACAAGGGCTATGCCCACCATGACGTGGCGTTGTCGGCCGGCGTGCAGCGCATGGTGCGGTCCGACACCGGTGCGGCCGGCGTGATGTTCACGATCGACACCGAGTCGGGCTTCGAGGATGTCGTCTTCATCACCGCCAGCTACGGCCTGGGCGAAACCGTGGTGCAGGGCGCCGTGAACCCTGACGAGTTCTACGTGCACAAGCCCGGCCTGAAAGCCGGCAAGCAGCCGATCATCCGCCGTTCGCTGGGCTCCAAGCTGATTCGCATGACCTTCGCGACCCCCGAGGAGCGCGCCGCCACCGGCAAGCTGGTCACGACCGTCGAGACGCCGCCGGAAATGCGCAACCGCTATTCGCTGAATGACGCGGACGTGATCCAGCTGGCCAAGTACGCCCTCATCATCGAGCAGCACTACAAGCGCCCGATGGACATCGAGTGGGGCAAGGACGGCGTCGATGGTCAGCTCTACATCCTGCAGGCACGCCCCGAGACGGTGAAGAGCCAGGCCGGCGCCCAGGTCGAGCACCGCTACAAGCTCAAGGGCCACAGCACCGTGCTGGCCGAAGGCCGCGCGATCGGCCAGAAGATCGGCACCGGTCCCGTGCGGCTGGTGCATTCGATCGCCGAGATGGACCGTGTGCAACCTGGCGACGTGCTGGTCACCGACATGACCGACCCGAACTGGGAGCCGGTGATGAAGCGCGCCAGCGCCATCGTCACCAACCGCGGCGGCCGCACCTGCCACGCGGCGATCATCGCGCGCGAGCTCGGCATCCCGGCCGTGGTCGGTTGCGGCGATGCCACCGAGAAGCTTGCCGACGGGGCGCTGGTGACGGTGGTCTGTTCCGAAGGCGACACCGGCTTCATCTACGACGGCCTGCTCGAGACCGAGGTCACCGAGGTGCGCCGGGGCGAGATGCCGTATTGCCCGGTGAAGATCACGATGAACGTCGGCAATCCGTCGCTGGCCTTCGAATTTGCACAGATCCCGAACTCAGGGGTCGGTCTGGCGCGGCTCGAATTCATCATCAACAACAACATCGGGGTGCATCCCAAGGCCATCCTCGACTACCCGAACGTCGACCCGGACCTGAAGAAGGCGGTCGAATCGGTGGCACGCGGCCATGCCTCGCCGCGCGCGTTCTACGTCGACAAGGTGGCCGAAGGCGTCGCGACGATTGCCGCAGCCTTTTGGCCCAAGCCGGTCATCGTGCGCCTGTCGGACTTCAAGTCCAACGAGTACAAGAAGCTCATCGGTGGCTCGCGCTACGAGCCGGACGAAGAGAACCCGATGCTCGGCTTCCGTGGGGCCTCGCGCTACATCAGCGGCGAGTTCGCCGATGCCTTCGGCATGGAGTGCGAGGCGCTGAAGCGCGTGCGCAACGACATGGGCCTGACCAATGTCGAGATCATGGTGCCCTTCGTCCGCACCGTGCGCCAGGCCGAGCGCGTGCTGGGCCTGCTGGCCGACCGCGGCCTGCAGCGCGGCAAGGAGGGCCTGCGCGTCATCATGATGTGCGAAGTGCCCAGCAATGCGATCCTGGCCGACCAGTTCCTCGAGCACTTCGATGGCATGTCGATCGGCTCGAACGACCTGACCCAGCTCACGCTGGGCCTGGACCGCGATTCGGGCCTCGAACAGCTGGCCGAAGACTTCGATGAACGCGACCCGGCGGTGCGTGCCCTGATCTCGCGGGCCATCACGGCCTGTCGCGCCACCGGCAAGTACGTCGGCATCTGCGGGCAAGGCCCGAGCGACCATCCCGAGTTCGCCGACTGGCTGGCCTCCGAAGGCATCGTGTCGATCTCGCTGAACCCGGATTCGGTGGTCGACACCTGGACGCGGCTGGCCGCCCGCTGAAGGGCCCGCGGGCCGGCGCTGCGATGGACAAGCGTCGCGACACGCCGGCCGGTGACGCAACGCAGCGTTTCAGCCGGACGCTGCATCGGCGCTACGCGTTGTTCACGCTGGGCGTCGTGCTGTTCATCATCGGTCTCGCGGCGGCCGAGCGAAGCGGCTGGCCGCGGCACTGGATCGGCGGCAGCTTCCTGATTGCCACGGTGCTGGTGTATGCCGGCATCGGGCTGATGAGCCGCACCACCGACGAGTCGGAGTACTACGTGGCCGGCCGCCGCGTGCCGGCGATGTACAACGGCATGGCCACCGCGGCCGACTGGATGTCGGCCGCCTCGTTCATCGGCACCGCGGGCGTGCTGTACCTGCAGGGCTTCGCCGGCCTGGCCTACATCCTGGGCTGGACGGGCGGCTACTGCCTCGTCGCACTGCTTCTGGCACCCTACCTCCGGCGCTTCGGCCAGTTCACGATTCCCGATTTCCTGGGCGCGCGCTACGGCGGCAAGCTGCCGCGTCTGATCGGCGTTATCGCCACCGTCGCGGTCTCCTTCGTCTACGTCGTCGTCCAGGTCTACGGCGTGGGGCTGATCACCTCGCACCTGACCGGCTTCAGCTTCGAGATCGGCATCTTCGTCGGGCTCGGCGGCGTCCTGGTGTGTTCCTTCCTCGGGGGCATGCGCGCCGTCACCTGGACCCAGGTGGCGCAGTACATCGTGCTGATCATTGCCTACATGGTGCCGGTGCTCTGGCTCAGCGTGAACCAGACCGGCTCGTGGACGCCGCTGTTGAGTTACCACCAGCAGCTGACAGTGGTCTCGCAGCGCGAACAGGCGCTGGCACAGGACCCTGCCGAGTTGCAGGTGCGCCGCTTGTGGGCCCAGCGCGCCGAGGAAGCGCGCGCCAAGCTGGCCGACGTGCCGGCGGCGATGGTCAATGACGCGAACCAGATGGCCCAGGAGATCGAGCGCCTGCGCGCCGAGCAGGCGCCGCTGGCCGTGATCCAGCAGGCCGAGCGCCGCCTGCAGCGCCAGCCGCGCAACGTGGCGGACGCCCGTGCCGCCTACGAACGCGACCTCGCGCAGGCCGCTCAGCTGGCACTGCCGCTGGCCGGACTTGCGCCGCAGACCCAACCCTTCGCCGCGCGCGGCGAGGTTCGCGGTGAACTGCCCGCCACGGGTGGCGACGGCACGTCCGCGCGCCGCAACTTCCTGGCGCTGGTGTTCTGCCTGATGGTGGGCACCGCCGCGATGCCGCACGTGCTGACGCGCTACTACACCACCCCTTCGGTGGCGGCGGCGCGGCGCTCGGTCGGCTGGTCGCTGTCGTTCATCGTGCTGCTGTACCTGTGCGCTCCTGCGCTGGCCGTAATGGTCAAGTACCAGGTGTTCACGCAGTTGATCGGCACTTCCTTCTCCGCGCTGCCCGACTGGATTCGGCGCTGGAGCAAGCTGGACCCCGGGCTGGTGTCGGTGCAGGACATCAACGGCGACGGAATCCTGCAGCTTTCCGAGCTTCGACTGGCCGGTGACATGATCGTGCTGGCCGCCCCCGAACTCGGCGCGTTGCCGGTGGTGGTGACCTACCTGGTGGCCGCGGGTGGGCTCGCGGCAGCGCTGTCGACGGCCGATGGCCTGTTGCTGACGATCTCCAACGCGCTGTCGCACGATCTGTACTACCGCGCGATCAACCCCAAGGCCTCGGCCGTGCGGCGGGTGATGCTGTCCAAGCTGATGGTGCTGTTGGCTGCCGTATCGGCGGCCTGGGTGGCCTCGTTGCGGATTGCCGGCATCCTCCCGTTCGTCACCGCGGCCTTCTCCCTGGCGGCCGCGGCCTTCTTTCCTGCCTTGGTGATGGGCGTGTTCTGGCGCCGGGCGACCCGTGCCGGTGCCGTGGCGGGCATGCTGACAGGCTTGGCCGTCTGTGCCGGTGCGATGGTGGCCGGGCTGCCGACCACGCGCGCCTGGCTGGGCTTGGCGGGCCCAGCGGTGCGCTGGTTCGACATCGATCCCGTGGCGGCCGGGGTCTTTGGCGTCCCGGCCGGCTTCCTGGCCCTGGTGCTGGTGAGCCTGCTGTCGCCGCGGCCGGCTGGCAGCGAAAGCGAGTTCGTTGCCCGGCTTCGACGGCCGGAGGACGGGCCGCCGCCACGCTGAGGCGGTCGCATTCGCGGTTCTGGCTATAATCGCGGGCTTTTCTGCCAGCACCTGCTGGCTTCCTGCCACACCGCCGGAACGACGCTTGGCGGGTGGCTTCCGATTCACGGAACCCACAAGGAGTGTTCATGCGTCATTACGAGATCGTGCTCGTGATCCATCCGGATCAAAGCGAGCAGGTTCCGGCCATGCTGGAACGTTACAAGGGCATCGTCACCGCCGCTGGCGGCAAGGTGCACCGGGTCGAGGATTGGGGTCGGCGCCAGCTGGCCTACATGATCCAGAAGCTGGCCAAGGCCCACTACGTGTGCCTGAACATCGAGGTTTCGAAGGAAACCCTGACCGAGCTCGAAACCGGCTTCCGCTACAACGACGCCGTGCTGCGCCACCTCACCGTGGCCAAGAGCAAGGCCGAGACCGCACCGTCGATCATGATGAAGGCGGTCGAGAAGGAAGAGGCCCGCAAGGCCGCCCAGGAGGCGAGCGCCTGATTTGGAACCCGCAGCTGCCGTGCCCGAGCCGGCCGCGCCCCTGCCAGGCCTCAATCGCCTGGTGCTGACGGCGCAGCTGATCGAGCGAGGTGCTCTGCGCTACACCCCCGCCGGCGTGCCGGCGCTGGACCTGAGACTGCAGCACGAGTCGACGGTCACCGAGGATGGCTCGCCGCGCAAGGTTTCGATGGAGATCAAGGCGCTGGGCATCGGGGCGATCACGCAGCACCTGGGTCGGCTGGTCCTGGGAAGTCAAGGCACCTTCGCCGGCTTCCTGGCCAGTGCCCGCAACGGCCGCGGACTGCTGTTCCACATCACCGAACTCGCCTGAACGAGCTCAACCGTATCAACGCCAGATTTGAAAGAGGTGCACCATGCCCCCGCCCCGTGGTAAAGGTAAGTTTTCCAAGGACCGCAAGCCCAAGCGCAACCAGCAGTCGCTGCTGTTCAAGCGCAAGCGCTTCTGCCGCTTCACCGTCGCCGGTGTCGAAGAGATCGACTACAAGGATGTCGACGTGCTGCGCGACTTCGTCGGCGAGAACGGCAAGATCACGCCAGCCCGCCTGACCGGCACGCGTGCGTTCTACCAGCGCCAGCTGACCACCGCGATCAAGCGTGCCCGCTTCCTCGCGCTGCTGCCGTACAGCGACCAGCACCGCGTCTGAGCAAGGAGAGAACAACATGCAAGTGATCCTGCTCGACAAGGTGGCCAACCTGGGCAATCTGGGTGATGTGGTCAAGGTCAAGGACGGCTACGCCCGCAATTTCCTGATCCCGACCAAGCGCGCCCGCCGCGCGACGGACGCCGCGATCAAGGAATTCGAGGTGCGCCGCGCCGAACTCGAAAAGGCGGCCGCCGAGAAGCTGGCTGCTGCGCAAGCCACCGGCGAGAAGCTGTCCGGCAAGACCGTGACGATCTCCCAGAAGGCCGGCGTCGACGGCCGTCTGTTCGGCTCGGTGACCAACGCCGACATCGCCGAAGGCCTGAAGAAGCTGGGCTTCGACATCGCCAAGGCGCAGGTGCGCATGCCCAATGGTCCGCTGAAGACCGTGGGCGAGCACACCGTGTCGGTGGCTGCGCACACCGATGTCGTGGTCGACATCACCGTTGCGGTCGTCGCCGAGGCTGAGTAAGCTCTCGTTCGACTTTCGCCAGTGAAAGGGCCGGCTCTGCCGGCCCTTCTTCATTTGGGCGCCTCAAGTTCTCCACAAGTTCAGGTCGTCGATCCAAGGTTTGCCCACAGGCTTGTACACACCCATGGCCACCTCCTTCACCTCCACCGAACGCCCGGCCGACGATGAAGTGGCCCGGCTGCGGGTACCCCCGCATTCCACCGAGGCCGAGCAGAGCGTGCTCGGTGGCCTGCTGATCGACAACATGGCCTGGGACCGCGCCGGCGACATCGTCACCGACAGCGACTTCTACCGCTACGAGCACCGCGAGATCTTCAACGCGATTGCGACGCTGATCGGCGGCAGCAAGCCGGCTGACGTGATCACGGTGTTCGAGCAGCTGCAGAGCAACGGCAAGGCCGAAGCGGTGGGCGGGCTCGCCTACCTGAACGCGCTGGCGCAGAGCGTGCCGAGTGCCGCCAACTTGAGACGTTATGCAGAGATCGTGCGTGAGCGCGCGATCCTTCGCAAGCTGATCTCGGCTTCCGACGAGATTGCGACCAATGCCTTCAATCCGCAGGGCAGGGCGGTGTCGCAGATCCTGGACGAGGCCGAGGGCAAGATCTTCAAGATCGGCGAGGAAGGCTCGCGCAGCAAGCAGGGCTTCCTGAGCATCAGCCAGCTCGCGGTGGAACTGATCGACCGCGTGACCGAGCTCTACGAGAACGGCGCCGAGGACGTGACCGGCGTGCGCACCGGGTTCTACGACATGGACCGCATGACGGCCGGACTGCAGAAGGGCGACCTGGTGATCCTGGCAGCGCGTCCCTCGATGGGCAAGACCGCGTTCGCGCTGAACATCGCCGAGAACGTGGCCGTCAATGAAGGCCTGCCGGTGCTGGTGTTCTCGATGGAAATGGGCGCCTCGCAGCTGGCGCTGCGGATGGTGGGCTCGCTCGGCCGCATCGACCAGAGTGGCCTGCGCACCGGCCGCATCAAGGACGACGAGTGGGGCCGGCTCACCGAGGCGGTGGACAAGCTCGGCAAGGCGCCGCTGTACATCGACGAGACACCGGGCCTCAATCCGGCCGAGCTGCGTGCGCGCGCTCGCCGCATGGCGCGCCAGCATGGCACGGTCGGCCTGATCGTCATCGACTACCTGCAGCTGATGAGCGGCACATCGAAGTCCGATGGCGAGAACCGCGCCACCGAGATCAGCGAGATCTCGCGCGGCTTGAAGGCGCTGGCCAAGGAACTGCAGTGTCCCGTGATCGCGCTCTCGCAGCTGAACCGTTCGGTCGAGACGCGCACCGACAAGCGCCCGATGATGAGTGACCTGCGCGAATCCGGCGCCATCGAGCAGGATGCGGACGTGATCATGTTCATCTACCGTGACGAGTACTACAACAAGGAATCGAAGGAGCTGGGCATCGCCGAGATCATCATCGGCAAGCAGCGCAACGGGCCCGTGGGCACCGTGAAGCTGGCCTTCGTGAAGCCGTTGACCAAGTTCGACAACCTGGCGCCGGGCAGCGGCGGCAGCGGCGAATACTGACGGCCGCAACGCCGGCCGCCGCAGGCCGGCTGGACGATTACGAAGAAGCTGTATATATTCACAGTATGCAGCGCCGAATCCCCATTGCCGCCGTGCCCAGCGACCCCGCCGCGGCACAGGTGCATGCGCCGATCAAGGGCCGTGGCACCGCGTGGGCGGTACCGCATCGCTTTCACCGCGATGAGCGCGAGGCCTTTGACGACGGGTGGGGCACCTACGAGCAGTCCGCCCTGGAAGAGCGGCTCGCGCCGCAGACGCAGGTCCTCGAGCAGCAGGTCAGGAGCATCCTTGCCGGCAACGACTCGCCGGACATCGACTTCGATCTGTCGATCAATCCGTATCGCGGGTGCGAGCATGGCTGCATCTACTGCTTCGCGCGACCCACCCACAGCTACCTGAACCTGTCGCCGGGCCTTGATTTCGAGACCCGCCTCATTGCCAAGGTCAATGCGGCCGAACGCCTCCGCGCCGCCTTCGAGGCACGCCGCTACACGCCGAAGCTGCTGAACATTGGTTCCGCCACCGATGCCTACCAACCCGTTGAGCGCAAGCTGGGCATCACGCGCTCGGTGATCGAGGTGTTGCAGGCGTACCGTCATCCGTTCTCGGTGGTCACCAAGTCGTCCGGTATCGAGCGCGACCTCGACCTGATCGCCCCGATGGCCGAGCAGCGCCTGGCCGCGGCCTACGTATCCATCACCACGCTCGATCCGGCGCTGGCGCGGGTGATGGAGCCGCGCGCGGCGGCGCCTGAACGCAGGCTCAAGACCATCGAGCGTCTGGCCGAGGCTGGTGTGCCGGTGGGCGTCAGCGTGTCACCGGTCATTCCGTTCCTCAACGAACCCGAACTCGAGCAGGTGCTTGAAGCCGCACAGGCAAGGGGTGCTCGGTCGGCGTTCAGCATCGTGCTGAGACTGCCGTGGGAGGTGAATCCGCTGTTCCAGCAGTGGCTGGGCCAGCACTTTCCGGAACGGGCGGCGCGCGTGATGGCCCGGCTGCGGGACATGCGCGGCGGCAAGGACTACGACGCAGACTACAGCCAGCGCATGAAAGGGACCGGCCTCTGGGCCGAGTTGTTGCGGCAGCGCTTCGACAAGGCCTGCGCGAAGCTGGGGCTCAACCGCCAGCGAGTGGAACTCGACCTGAGTCTGTTCCGGCGTCCTGGCGCAGCCAGCGGCGACGCCGACCCCACGCCGGTGCAGGGCAGCCTGTTCTGACCCGCGCAGGCTTCAGGTGCGCAGTACCAGCCCGCCCGGCGAACGCCCGGTGCGGCGCACGCCGGCCAGGTGGGTCACCGGCTGACAGAAGCGTTGCTGCAGCTGCGTGGCCTCGGCCATCAGCGCGTCGCGGCCCTCGATGGTGTCGGCGTGGCGGCGCACCACCAGGCCGGCCATCTCGATGAGCTTCGCGTTGCGCGTGTCGGTGCCCTGGCGCAGCAGCGATTCGACCGCCGAGCGCGGCTTGCCACGCACCGAGTGGGCCATGGCCTCCTCGGCGATGGTCGTGATCTCGGACTGGCAGCTGCGGATCAGGGTCACCAGGCGCTCGCTGCGCTGCGCGGAGGCCACCAGCACTTCGGTGACGGCCTTTGACACGCAGAAGCGCAGCGCGATCTGGCGCACCAGTGCTTCGAGTTCTTCGTGCGGCACATGCGCTTCGGGCAGGCGCGTCCACAGCGCCAGCACGAGGTTCGAGCCTTCGACATCGAAGTTGTCCGCCGCAATGCCTTCGGCCAGTTCGCGGGCCAGGGCCAGGGCCTGTTCGGGCTGGCGCGCCAGCAGCAGGCGCAGCGCGTTGGCGGTGAGCTCCATGCGTTTCAGGCGCTTGGATTCCGGGTGCCGCTCGACGAACTTCTTGATGTAGTCGTGCGCGATCACCAGGGCCTTCGTGTCGCCGGTGTCATGGCGCAGGAAGGCCATCAGCATCAGCGTCAGCGCGTCGAAGAGCTTGGACTTGAGGCCCATCGCAATCACGCGTTCGAGCATGCGGATCGCTTCGTCACGCTCGCCCTGGTAGAACGCCAGCGTGCCGCAATGCTGCAGGCGAAGCAGGCAGCCCGGCGTCAATTGCGAGGCAATGCGGTAGGTGGTCAGCGCCTGGGCGAGTTCGCCCTGGTCGACCTGGATGCGGCCGAGCACGTCGTAAGCGTCGGCGTGTTCGGGCGATTCGCGCAGCACGGCCTCGACCGAGCGCCGCGCAGGGCTCACTTCACCAGCAGCGAACTGCGCCCGCGCAATGCCGAGCTTGGCCCATGGAATGCCCTTTTCCTGCGCCACCACTTCGTAGACCTTGCGCGCCTGTTCGTGCTGGTCCATCTTCAACAGCAGTTCGGCGGCCACGCGCGCACAGAACAGCCAGTAGCTTTCGCGGCCCTGGAAGCGGCGCAGGCAGATCTTGGCGGCCGTGCCCAGCTGCTGCTGTTCCATCGCCTCGAAGATGTCGGCCAGTACGCGCTTGCGGCGGCGTGCCTCGCCCAGGCGTTCGCCCAGCGCCGAAGCGGTGTAGGGCTTGAGCAGGTAGCTGTCGAGCGCGGCTTCGGCGGCCTCGACCACCGTGGCGTAGGTGGCCTCGCCGGTGACCATGATGAACACGGTCGAGTAGGGCAGCAGGTTCTCGCGCCGCAGTTCGTCCAGCAGGTCCTGGCCCGACATGTCCGAGCCTTCGAAGTGGTAGTCGCACAGCACGATGTCGTACGGGCGCTGCTCCAGCGCCAGCCGGGCCTCGTTGACGCGCCCGGTCTGCTTGACATGACCCACGCCCAGGTCCCGCAGCTGCGCGGCCATCACGCTGCGTGACGTGGGGTTGCTGTCGATGACCAGCGCCTGGGCCTGGTCGATGTCGCGGTCGATCATCATGCCCGGACCTGCCTTTCTTCTGGCAGGCCGGCGCACGGGTGGGCGACGGAAGGTGGACCGGGCAAAGGCATGGTGGCTACCGACAGGGCTTGGTTTTCACCTTATCGGCGGCGGCCACCGCCGGCTTGAGCCGGGCCGCCCTACTTGAACAGATCCTTGACCCGGTCGGTCCAGGATTTGGCGTTCGGCGAATGCCGTTCGCCCCCCTTGCGCAGCGATTCGTCCAGCTCCTTCAGCAGCTTGCGCTGGTGCTCGGTGAGCTTGACCGGCGTCTCGACCGCGACATGGCAGTACAGGTCGCCCGGGTAGCTGGAGCGCAGGCCCTTGATGCCCTTGCCGCGCAGCCGGAAGGTCTTGCCGTGCTGGCTGCCCTCGGGCAGTTCGATCTCGGCCTTGCCGCCAAGCGTCGGCACCTCGATCGTGCCGCCGAGCGCTGCCGTGGTCATCGGCACCGGCACCGTGCAATGCAGGTCGTCGCCGTCGCGCTCGAAGATGTCGTGTTCCTTGATGCGGATCTCGATGTAGAGATCGCCCGAGGGGCCGCCGTTGGTGCCGGGCTCGCCATTGCCGGCCGAGCGGATGCGCATGCCTTCATTGATGCCGGCAGGGATCTTCACCTCCAGCGTCTTCTGGCGCTTGATCTTGCCGGCGCCGTTGCAGGTGGTGCAGGGCTCGGGAATGATCTTGCCCGAGCCGTGGCAGTGCGGGCAGGTCTGCTGGATGCTGAAGAAGCCCTGGCGCATGTGCACCGTGCCCGAGCCATTGCAGCTGCTGCAGGTCTTGGCGCTGGTGCCAGGCTTGGCGCCACTGCCGTGGCAGGTTTCACAGGTGTCCCAGGTCGGGATGCGGATCTGCGCATCCTTGCCGTGCGCAGCCTCTTCGAGCGTGATTTCCATCGCGTACGAGAGGTCCGAGCCGCGGTAGACCTGCTGGCCACCGCCGCGCCGGCCGCCGCCGTTGAAGATGTCGCCAAAGATGTCGCCAAAGGCCTCGGCAAAGCCGCCAAAACCTTCCGGCCCGCCGCGGAAGCCTGCACCGCCTGCATTGGGGTCCACGCCGGCATGGCCGTACTGGTCGTAGGCCGCGCGCTTCTGGCCGTCGGACAGCATCTCGTAGGCCTCCTTGGCCTCCTTGAACTTTTCCTCGGCCTTCTTGGCATCGTCACCCTGGTTGCGGTCAGGGTGGTACTTCATGGCCAGCTTGCGGTAGGCCTTCTTGATGTCTTCGTCGGAGGCGTTCTTCGCCACCCCGAGCACTTCGTAGTAGTCGCGCTTTGCCATGGTCCGTGTCGATTCTCAGCACGTCGAAACGAGTCCGCCGCGTTGAAGCGCAGGCGCCAGCCTGTCACTCCGAACGCGGCGAGAGGGGGCGTCAGGCCCGCGGGCCTGACGGCACATCACTTCTTGACTTCCTTGAACTCGGCATCGACCACGTTGTCGTCGGCCGGCTTGGCCTCGGCCTTCGGCGCTTCGCCGCCGCCGCCGGCGGCCGCGCCCGCCGCACCCGCAGCCGCCTGCTGCTCGGCGTACAGCTTCTCGCCCAGCTTCTGGCTCGCGGCCATCAGCGCCTCGGTCTTGGCCTCGATCGTGGCCTTGTCGTCGCCCTTGAGCGCTTCTTCCACGTCCTTCAGCGCGGCCTCGATCTTTTCCTTCTCGCCGGCGTCGAGCTTCTCGCCGTGCTCGGCCAGGCTCTTCTTCACCGAGTGGGCCATCGCGTCGGCCTGGTTGCGGGCCTGCACCAGTTCGAGCTTGCGGGCGTCTTCGGCCGCATTGGCCTCGGCGTCCTTGACCATCTTCTCGATCTCGGCCTCGGACAGACCCGAGTTCGCCTTGATGGTGATCTTGTTCTCCTTGCCGGTGCCCTTGTCCTTGGCGCTGACGTGGAGGATACCGTTGGCGTCGATGTCGAAGGTGACCTCGATCTGCGGCAGGCCGCGCGGCGCCGGCGGAATGCCCTCCAGGTTGAACTCGCCCAGGCTCTTGTTGCCCGAGGCCATCTCGCGTTCACCCTGGAAGACCTTGATCGTCACGGCCGGCTGGTTGTCATCGGCCGTCGAGAAGGTCTGCGCGAACTTGGTCGGGATGGTCGTGTTCTTCTTGATCATCTTCGTCATCACGCCGCCCAGGGTCTCGATGCCCAGGCTCAGCGGGGTGACGTCCAGCAGCAGCACGTCCTTGCGCTCGCCACCGAGCACCTGACCCTGGATCGCGGCACCGACGGCCACCGCTTCGTCGGGGTTGACGTCCTTGCGCGGCTCCTTGCCGAAGAACTCCTTGACCTTGTCCTGCACCTTGGGCATGCGGGTCATGCCGCCCACCAGGATCACGTCGTCGATCTCGCCGACCTTGACGCCGGCATCCTTCACCGCAATGCGGCAGGGCTCGATCGTGCGCGCGATCAGTTCCTCGACCAGCGATTCGAGCTTGGCGCGCGTCAGCTTGATATTCAGGTGCTTCGGACCCGAGGCATCGGCCGTGATGTAGGGCAGGTTGACGTCGGTCTGCGTCGAGTTCGACAGCTCGATCTTGGCCTTCTCGGCCGCTTCCTTCAGGCGCTGCAGAGCGAGCACGTCCTTGGTCAGGTCGACCCCTTGCTCCTTGCGGAACTCGGTGACGATGTAGTCGATGATGCGCTGGTCGAAGTCTTCACCACCGAGGAAGGTGTCGCCATTGGTCGACAGCACCTCGAACTGCTTTTCGCCATCGACATCGGCAATCTCGATGATCGAGATGTCGAAGGTGCCACCGCCCAGGTCGAACACCGCGATCTTGCGATCGCCCTTGCCATGCTTGTCCAAGCCGAAGGCCAGCGCGGCCGCGGTCGGCTCGTTGATGATGCGCTTGACGTCCAGGCCGGCGATGCGACCGGCGTCCTTGGTGGCTTGGCGCTGGCTGTCGTTGAAGTAGGCCGGCACCGTGATGACGGCCTCGGTGACCTCTTCACCGAGGTAGTCCTCGGCGGTCTTCTTCATCTTGCGCAGCACTTCGGCGCTGACCTGCGGCGGCGCGAGCTTCTTGCCCCGGACCTCGACCCAGGCGTCACCGTTGTCGGCGGCCGCGATCTTGTAGGGCATCAGGTCGATGTCCTTCTGCACTTCCTTCTCGGTGAACTTGCGGCCGATCAGGCGCTTCACCGCATAGAGCGTGTTCTTCGGGTTCGTCACGGCCTGGCGCTTGGCCGAGGCGCCGACCAGCACTTCGCCGTCTTCCTGGTAGGCAATGATCGACGGCGTGGTGCGGGCACCTTCCGAGTTCTCGATCACCTTGGTCGAGTTGCCTTCCATGATGGCCACGCACGAGTTCGTGGTGCCGAGGTCGATGCCAATGATCTTGCCCATGTGGTCTGCTCCTGAGGGGGAATGTTTGGTTGTCTTCGAGTTGTGGATAACTGCGGCGCTTTCAAGGGCGCGGCGGTGTGGATAGTGTCAAGCGCCGGTCACTTCGGCGCGGCCACCGTGACGAGCGCGGGCCGCAGCACCCGGTCGGCGATCAGGTAGCCCTTTTGCAGCACGGCCACCACCGTGTTGGCCTCCTGCTCGGCCGGCACCATGCTGATGGCTTGATGTTGGTGCGGATCGAACTTCGTGCCGGCCGGCGGCGCAATCTGCAGCACCTTGTTGCGCTCCAGCGCGGCACTCAGCTGGCGCAAGGTGGCATGCACGCCTTCGAGCACCTGCTCGACGCTGGCATTGGGCATCGCGATCGCGGCTTCCAGGCTGTCCTTCACCGGCAGCAGGTTCTCGGCAAAGCCCTCGATCGCGTACTTGCGCGCCTTGCTGAGCTCTTCCTCCGACCGCCGGCGTGTGTTCTCCGCGTCGGCGCGGGCGCGCAGGTAAGCGTCGTTGGCCTCGTTGTACTTGGCTTCCAGCGCTGCCAGCTGTTGCTCGGCGCTGGGCTCCGGGGCGGCTTCGGCTGCGGACGGGGGCGTCAGGTCGTTCTCCGGTGTTGTCATGGTGTCGGGCGCGTTTTCGCGGGATCTGGCGGGATGGAAAAAGGCCGTCTGATAACGGCGGCCTTCGAGGGTCGGTCGAGACATGGGGACCATGTCCGGAACTTCAAGAGGGACTTTTTGCGCTGCCTCAGCGCTCGGGCGGGTTTGGTGCTGCGGCCCTTCGATCAGGGCTCGTCGATCGATGCGCTCCAGCGCTGCCATTCCACCTGCGACAGCTCGCGCCGGTCGCGCTTGGTCGGGCGCCCCTGGGTGATGGCCAGCGCCGGCTCCGCCGCCAGCCGGCGCTGCTCGGCCGCAGCCGCACGGGCGGCCTGGCTTTCCGGTGTTTCCGCGTACAGGGCCTGGGCCACCGGCGCGGGTCCGCGCACATGGCTCAGGCCCAGCACGTGGACGGTGAGCCGGGCGGAACCCTGGCGCAGCTGCAATTCGTCGCCGACTTTCAGCTCGCGCGAGGCCTTGGCCACCTGGCCGTTGACTGTGACCCGGCCCTTGCCAATTTCGTCAGCGGCGAGGGAGCGGGTCTTGAAGAATCGCGCCGCCCACAGCCATTTGTCGAGGCGCACGGCAGCGCCGTGGTCGTCGCGGAGGGTCTTGGGCAGGGCTGGAGCGCGGGCAGTCATCGAGCGGAATTGTCGACGGAATCCGCCGCGGTGTCGTCGGCTGCGCGCTCCTGCAACGGCAGCGTCACCTGGGCCCGCAGTCCGGCAATGCGGCCTTGGTCGAGCAGATTGTCCAGCGCCAGGCTGCCCTGCAGCGAATGGACGATTTCCCGGCAGATGGCCAGGCCCAGGCCCGATCCACTGCCGGCTTCTCCCGCCGCAAAGGGTTGGAACAGGCGCGGGCGCAGCGATTCGGAGATGCCGGGACCACTGTCGGTGATGCCGAGGCACGCGCCGCCGGCCACAGCCTGCAGATTTACCACCAGTCGCCCATGGCGCGGGCTGTGCTTGATGGCGTTGTGCAGCAGGTTGCGCGTCAACTCGCGCAGGGCCCAGGCATGCGCCCGCACCGGGGCCGGCTGCAGGAGCAGGTCGAAATCGAGCTCCCGCTCGGCGATCAGCGGTGCAAGTTCCAGCGCCACCTCCTGCACCAGCGCCGACCAGTCGCTGCTCTCGCTGTCGCCCTGCTGCCGCAGTTGCTCGACCTTGGCCAGCGCGAGCATCTGGTTGGCCAGCCGCGTGGCCCCGTCCACCGTCTGGCCGATATCGCGCAGCGCTTCGTCCGGCGGGAGGTCTCCGCGCAGCGCCGACTGCACCTGCGCCTTCAGCACGGCCAGCGGCGTGCGCAGCTGGTGCGAGGCATCGCGCACGAAGCGGCGCTGATGGGCGACCAGGTCGGCCACCCGGGCCAGGGCATCGTTGGTCGCATCGATCAGCGGGCGCAGTTCGCGCGGGGCCTGCGCGACGGCGATCGGGGACAGATCGTCCGGATCGCGTGCCTTGATCGCGGCACTCAGGGCCTGCACCGGCCGCGTCGCGCGGCCGACGACCCAGACCACGACCAGCGCGATCACCGCCAGCAGCGCAGCCTGGCGCCACAGGGTGGCCACGAGCATCTGCTGCGCCAGCGTGCGCCGCAGCTCCAGCGTTTCAGCCACCTGGACTGTCGCCATGCCCTGGCCCGCCTGCCCGGCGACCGGCTGCAGCAGCACGGCGACGCGCACGTTCTGGCCGCGGTAGCTGTCATCGTAGAAGTCGACCAGGGCGGCGTAGATGCCCTTGTCCGGGATGCGGCCGTGCCAGCGCGGCAGGTCTTCGAAGCCGGAAACCATTTCGCCCTGGAATCCCGATACCCGGTAGAACATGCGGCTGCGGTTGTCGGCCTCGAAGGCCTCGAGCGCCGAGTAGGGCACGGTGGCGCGCACCTGCGGTCCGCTGCCGTCGGGCGCCTGCCCGACCTCGAGTTGTTCGCCAATGGCCTTGGCCGAGGCCAGCAGCGTGCGGTCGTAGGCGGTATCGGCCGCGTGCAAGGCCTGCCGGTACAGGCTCACGGTATTGATCGCCACCATGATGCCCATTGGCAGCAGAATGCCCAGCAGCAGACGCGCCCGCATCGACAGGCGCGCCACGCGACCCAGCAGGGACTGTCGCACCATCCCCGCCGTCACGCCTGCGGCTGCAGCAAGTAGCCCAGGCCGCGCAGGGTGACCAGCTTGGCGCCGGTGCCTGCCAGCTTCTTGCGCAGTCGGTAGGCGACGACCTCGATCGCGTCGGGCTGCACCTCGGCCTCGTTGGCGAACACCAGGTCGAGCAGGCGTTCCTTGGCCACCGCCTGGCCCGGGCGGCCGAGCAAGGCACGCAGCAGGGCCAGTTCGCGCGGCGCCAGCTCGAGCGGCTGCCCGCGGTGGTAAACGGCGCCGCTCTGGCCGTCGAGCCGCAGCCCACAGTATTCCGGCGCCTCGAAGCGCGCCTCGGCGCCAGCGGCGCCGCCGCCCTGGCGGCGCACCAGCGCGCGCACCCGGGCCTCGAGCTCATCCAGGTCGAAGGGCTTGGGCAGATAGTCGTCGGCGCCGGTGTTCAGGCCGAGGATGCGATCGCCGACGCTGCCGCGGGCAGTGAGGATGATCACCGGTGTCGTCAGGCCCGCCGCGCGGGCGCGCGACAACACGTCCAGGCCATCGAGGCCCGGCAGGCTGAGGTCCAGCAGCACCACGTCCGGCACACTGGCCTGCCAGCGGTCCAGCGCCCGGCTGCCGTCGCCGCACGCCACCACGTGGATGCCGCGCCGCTCGAACGAACGCTGCAGCGTGGTCTGCATGGCGAGGTTGTCTTCGATCAGCAGCAGCTTCATCAGGCGCGATGATCGCCGCTTTGGTGCGGCGATCCTTGGCAGGTATCACCCTGGCATTTTCCCTAGGTCAGCCGACAGCCGATCGACAGGCAGGGGAGGGAATATGCAGCCTGTCCGCAATCTGTCAACGCTGACAAGGAGACAAGCATGCGTCGTGATACTTTCCTGAGGTCGATGGCCGCACTCGCGGCTGCCGGTGCGCTGCCGCTCTCGGCGCGTGCCTCGACCAACCTGAAGATGATGATCCCGGCCAACCCGGGCGGCGGTTGGGACACCACGGGCCGGGCGCTGGGCAAGGCGCTGCAGGAGGCCGGTGTCGCGGCCTCGGTGAGCTACGACAACAAGGGCGGTGCGGCCGGCGCGATCGGTCTGGCCCAGTTCGTCAACGGCAGCAAGGGCGACCCGAATGCGCTGATGGTGATGGGCGCGGTGATGCTCGGTGGCCTGATCACCGGCAAGCCGCCGGTGAGCCTGTCGCAAGCGACGCCGCTGGCGCGCCTGACCAGCGAATACAACGTTTTCGTGCTGCCGGCCAATTCGCCGTTCAAGACCATGAAGGACGTGGTCGAGCAGATGAAGAAGGACCCCGGCAGCATCAAGTGGGGCGGCGGCTCGCGCGGCTCCACCGAGCACATTGCCGCGGCGATGATCGCGCGCGAAGTCGGCGTCGATCCGGCGAAGATCAACTATGTCGCGTTCCGTGGGGGCGGCGAGGCCACCGCCGCCATCCTGGGCGGCAATGTGAGCGTGGGCGGCAGCGGCTACAGCGAGTTTGCCGAATACATCAACACCGGCAAGATGCGCGCGCTGGCCGTGACGTCCGACAAGCGGCTCAAGGGCATCGACGTGCCGACGCTGAAGGAGCAAGGCATCAACGTGGTGATCGGCAACTGGCGCGGCGTGTATGGCGCGCCGGGCATCAACGCCGAGCAGCGCAAGGCGCTCACCGAAATGATCCTGAAGGCCGCCAAGACGAAGTCCTGGGCCGAATCGCTGGAGAAGAATGGCTGGACGCCGGCGCTGATGAGTGGCCCCGAATTCGACAAGTTCGTCGATGACGAGTTCGCCAGCCTGCGCGCCGTCATGGCCAAGTCCGGGATGATCTGAGGCCCGCGCGCGCCTGCCGTAGGAGGAGTCAATGAGCAAGACAGCGCAGACGCTGATCGGCGTGGGCGTGCTGGGCGTGGGCGCCTTGCTGGGTGCCGGGGCGATCGGCATTTCCAGCGAGGCCGGCTATTCGGGCGTCGGCCCGAACTTCCTGCCCTGGCTGGTGGCCGCCTTCATGGCGCTGTGCGGTGGCTTCCTGCTGTGGGAAGCCCGCAGCGGTGGCTTTCGCGCCATGGAGGAGCCCGACGGCAATGAGCACGGCCACTGGCCGGGCTTCGCCTGGGTGTCGGCGGGCATCCTGCTCAATGCGGCGCTGATCACGACCATCGGCTTCATCCTCAGCTGCGCGCTGTGCTTCGTGCTGGCCGTACGCGGCTTCAAGTCGTCCGATGGACGGCTTGATCTCAGTGCGAAGGCGTGGGCCATCGATCTGGCGGTAGGCATTCTGATCTCGGCGCCGGTGTATTGGATGTTCACGCAGGCGCTGGCGATCAACCTGCCGGGGCTGACGAACTCGGGGTGGCTGTGATGGGCGATATCTGGTCTCAACTGCTGCAGGGCTTCGTCACCGCGGGCACGCCGATCAACCTGCTCTGGGCGCTGTTGGGCTGCACCATCGGCACGGCGGTGGGCGTGCTGCCCGGCATCGGGCCGGCCACCGCGGTGGCCATGCTGCTGCCGATCACGCTGAAGGTGGATCCGACCGCCTCGATGATCTTCTTCGCCGGTATCTACTACGGGGCGATGTACGGCGGCTCGACCACCTCGATCCTGCTGAACACGCCGGGCGAAGCCGGCTCGATGGTCACCGCGATGGAAGGCAACAAGATGGCCAAGAGCGGCCGCGCCGGTGCGGCGCTGGCCACCGCGGCGATCGGCTCCTTCGTCGCGGGCACCATCGCCACCGTGCTGGTCACGCTGTTCGCGCCGGCCGTCGCTGCCTTCGCGGTAAAGCTCGGGCCGCCCGAGTACTTCATGCTGATGGTGCTGGCCTTCTGCACCGTGAGCGCGGTGCTCGGCCAGAGCACGCTGCGCGGGCTGACCTCGCTGTTCATCGGTCTGGCGATGGGCCTCGTCGGCATCGATCAGATCTCGGGCCAGGCGCGCTACACCGCCGGGGTGCCGGAGCTGATGGACGGCCTGGAGGTGGTGTTGATCGCGGTGGGCCTGTTCGCCGTGGCCGAGGCACTTTATGCGGTGCTGTACCAAGGCGGCGAGGTCGAGACGCAGAACAAGCTGACCAAGGTGCACATGACGGCGCAGGAGTGGCGCCGCTCCTGGCCGGCGTGGCTGCGGGCCACGGCCATTGGCATCCCGTTCGGCTGCATCCCGGCGGGTGGCAGCGAAATCCCCACCTTCCTGAGCTATGCCGCCGAGAAGAAGCTGTCAAAGCACAGGGACGAGTTCGGCACCACCGGCGCGATCGAAGGAGTCGCCGGCCCCGAAGCGGCGAACAACGCGGCCATCACCGCGACGCTGATCCCATTGCTGACCCTCGGCATTCCGACCTCGAACACCACCGCCATCCTGCTCGGCGCGTTCCAGAACTACGGCATTCAGCCCGGTCCGCAGCTGTTCGACAAGAACGCTGCGCTGGTGTGGGCGCTGATCGCCTCGCTGTACATCGGCAATGTGATGCTGCTGGTCCTGAACCTGCCGCTGGTGGGGCTGTGGGTCAAGTTGCTGAAGGTGCCGAAGCCGCAGCTGTATGCCGGCATCCTGATCTTCGCGACGGTGGGCGTGTATGGCATGCGCCAGTCGGCTTTCGATCTGGTGCTGCTGTATGCGATCGGCCTGCTGGGCCTGGTGATGCGGCGCTTCTCGTTTCCGACGGCGCCGGTCGTGGTCGGCATGATCCTCGGGCCGCTGGCCGAGGCGCAGATGCGCAACGCACTGTCGATCGGCGAGGGCAAGTGGAGCGTGTTCCTCGAGCGGCCGATGTCGGCAGCGCTGCTCGTCGTCGTGTTGGCGGTCCTGGTGATGCCGCGCGTGATGGCCTGGCGGCGTCGGCGCCACGCGCGCGAGCAACTGGGGCGCGCGGCGGCCTGAGGCCGCGCGTACTTCAGTCGCTGGCGCCGCGCGCCAGGGCGCGCTGGCGCTGGGTCGCGCGATCGGCCGCATCCTGCTGCGGCCCGGTCGGCCACCCCTGCAGGTGGCGTTCGGTGATGTCGGCCAGGGCCCGGATCCAGCGATCCCCGTCGTTCAGGCACGGGATGTAGCTGAAACGCCGGCCGCCTGCCTGCAGGAAGGCGTCACGTCCCTCGATCGCGATTTCCTCCAGTGTCTCGAGGTTGTCCGCGGCGAAGCCGGGGCAGACCACGTCGATGTGGTCGACGCCCTGCTGGGCCAGCGCGCGGAGCGTGGGCTCGGTGTAGGGCTGCAGCCACTGCGCGCGGCCGAGCCGGCTCTGGAAACTGACGATGCAGTCTTCCTCCGGCAGTTGCAGCCGCTGCGCGACCAGGCGCGCGGTCTTGTGGCATTCGCAGTGATACGGGTCGCCGAGGGTCAGGCTGCGTGCCGGCAGGCCGTGGAAGCTCATCAGCAGCTTGCGGCCACGACCCTCACGCTGCCAGTGCGCGGCGATGCTGGCAGCCAGCGCATCGATGTAGCCGGGGTCGTCGTGGTAGTGGTTGACGAAGCGCAGTTCGGGCAGCCGCCGCGAGCGCGCGGCCCAGGCGTAGACCGCGTCGAAGGCACTGGCGGTCGTGGCCGCGGCGTACTGCGGGTATAGCGGCAGCACCAGGACATGGGTGGCGCCCTCGGCTTTCAGCGCATCGAGCGCGCTGGCGATCGATGGCTGCCCGTAGCGCATGGCGCAGCGCACCGGCACCTGGTGGCCACGCTCGCCCAGGTCGCCCTGCAGTCGCCGGGCCTGCCGTTCCGACCAGTGCAGCAAGGGCGAGCCTTCCGCGGTCCAGATGGACGCGTACTTCGCGGCCGATTGGCGCGGCCGGGTGCGCAGGATGACGCCGTGCAGGATCAGCCACCACAGCGGTCGCGGGATCTCGACGACGCGCGGATCCCACAGGAACTCCAGCAGGTAGCGGCGCAGTGCCGACGGCGTTGGCGCATCGGGCGTGCCCAGGTTCACCAGCAGCACGGCACAGCGCTCGCTGCTGCCGTGGCTGTAGCGGGGTTCAGCAGCGAATCTCATCGCGGGGGCAGGCAGGCGGCCAGGTCGGCGCGCCAGCGTTCAGGCTGCACCGGCTTTAGCCAATAACTTGTGAAGTTGGCGGCCATGACGGCGGGGTCACTGCAGAGCAGGCTGTCCGCCGAGCACAGGAACGCCGGCGTATGGGTCAGGCCGGGCAGGGCGCGCAGCCTGGGCAGCAGTGCGACGGCCGTGGTGTCCGGCAGGTTGGCATCCAGCACCAGCGCGTCGGGTTGCCACTGCGCGGCGATCTGCAAGGCCTCGGCGCCGGTCTCGGCCACTTCGAGCGACAGGCCGGGCATCTCGCGCAGCGCCTCGCTGAACAGCAGGACGGCGACGCGGTCGTCTTCGACGTACAGCACGCGCCAGGCGGGATTCGCGGCGTCGGGCACGTCAGGACGGGTGTGGCACGGTGTCGAGGAAGGACAGCACCTCGAACCGCACGGTGGGCGCGGCCGGGTCGGACGGCGAACCGCCGAGGCCGATGACGCCGCTGCCGTGCAGCGTGCAACTGCCGCGACGCAGGCTCACCATCTCGTCGGCATTGCTGAAGCGCACGTAGGTACCGTTGTAGCTGAGGTCGGTGAGCTGGAACACGCCGCCATGCCAATCGAGCCGCGCATGGGAGCGCGAAACCCGCGAATCGTCGACCCGAAAGTGCGCCTGCGGGCTGCGACCCAGCACGACCGGCATGTGCTCGCCGTCGTAGACCTCGTTGACCGAGTGCCACACCAGGCGCACCGCTTCGGGCTCCACCGTGTGCAGCACCTGCCCGAACTGCGTGGCCGCGGTGTCGATGCCGCGGCGGCCCCCGAGCACATGCACCTGCACCGGCTCGGCGCGGCCGCGCAGGTGCATCCAGTCGAGGTTGCGAAAGCGCTTCTGTGCGGCCAAGGGCAGTCCCGCCAGCACCTGGGCCGTGACCAGCGTTTCGTTGTCGCCGGCATGGTCCAGCAGGCGTGCGGCAACGTTGACTGCATCGCCATAGCAATCGCCGGCCATCTCGACCACTTCGCCTCGCGCCAGCGCCACCTGCAATCGCAGGCCACGCAGGCCGGGGGATGCGCCGCGCTCACGGCCACGGCTCACGAGGTGATCGAGGTCCTCGTGCATCTGCTGCGCGGCGAGCATGCCCTGGGCCGAATCGTCGAACACGGCCATGAGGCCGTCACCCAGGGTCTTGATGACTTGGCCACCACAGGCCGGCACCGCGCGCGCCACCGTGGCCACCGTATGGGTGACGACGGAAGTGGCCTCGGCGTTGCCGAGCACTTCGTACAGCGAAGTGCTGCCACGCAGATCGGCGAACAGGACGGTGCGCTCGGAAATGCGCGTCATAGATCACGAGTTTAAACGCTTCGTTCGGGGCCTCGAATGGGAACGGCCCCCCCGGATTACGCCGGGGAGGCCGTTGACACGCTGTCGCCAGTGGCTCAGAGGTTGTCGAGGTAGGTGCGCAACTTGTCCGAACGGCTCGGGTGCTTCAGCTTGCGGATGGCCTTGGCTTCGATCTGGCGGATGCGTTCGCGCGTGACGTCGAACTGCTTGCCCACTTCTTCCAGCGTGTGGTCCGTGCTCATCTCGATGCCGAAGCGCATGCGCAGCACCTTGGCCTCGCGCGGGGTGAGCGAATCGAGGATGTCCTTCACCACATCGCGCAGGCCGGCCTGCATCGCGGCTTCGATCGGCGCGGTGTTGTTGGTGTCCTCGATGAAGTCGCCCAGGTGCGAGTCGTCGTCGTCGCCGATCGGCGTCTCCATGGAGATCGGCTCCTTGGCGATCTTCATGATCTTGCGGATCTTGTCCTCGGGGATCTCCATCTTCTCGGCCAGCGTCGGCGCGTCGGGCTCGAAGCCGAACTCCTGCAGGTGCTGGCGCGAGATGCGGTTCATCTTGTTGATGGTCTCGATCATGTGCACCGGGATGCGGATGGTGCGCGCCTGGTCGGCGATCGAGCGCGTGATGGCTTGGCGGATCCACCACGTGGCGTAGGTCGAGAACTTGTAGCCGCGGCGGTATTCGAACTTGTCCACCGCCTTCATCAGGCCGATGTTGCCTTCCTGGATGAGGTCGAGGAACTGCAGGCCGCGGTTGGTGTACTTCTTCGCGATCGAGATCACCAGGCGCAGGTTGGCCTCGATCATTTCCTTCTTCGCGTCGCGGCTGGCCTTCTCGCCTGCGTTCATCTTGCGGTTGATTTCCTTCAGGTCATCCAGTGGCACGACCGCATGCTGCTGCAGGTCGATCAGCTTCTGCTGCAGTTCCTGGACGGCCGGCAGATTGCGCCCGAGCACCGCGCTGTAGTTCTTGGCGGCATGGACTTCCTTCTCCGCCCACTTCAGGTTCAGGATGTTGGGCGGGAAGGTCTTGATGAAGTGTTCCTGCGGCATGCCGCAGCGGTCGACCACGATCTTGCGGATCTCGCGCTCGAAGCGACGCACGTCGTCGACCTGCGAGCGCAGCACGTCGCACAGGCGCTCGATGGTCTTGACCGTGAAGCGGATCGTCATCAGGTCTTCGGTCAGCACCTGCTGCGCCTTGGCATAGGCCGGCGAGTTGTAGCCGTCCTTCTCGAAGGCCTTGCGCATCTTGTCGAAATGCGCGCGCACGGTGTCGAACTTCTCGAGCGCCTGGGCCTTCAGCTCCTCGAGCTTCTTGGTCAGCGCCTTGCTGCCGCCCTGGCCGTCGTCGTCGTCTTCCTCGTCGAACTCGTCGAAGTCTTCCTCGGCCACGTAGTCATCGGCCTCGTCGTCCGAGACAAACCCGTCGACCACCTCGGAGATCTGCATTTCGCCAGCCGCGATGCGGTCGGCCATCGCCAGGATCTCGGCGATGGTCTTGGGCGATGCCGAGATGGCCTGCATCATCGATTGCAGGCCGCCTTCGATGCGCTTGGCGATCTCGATCTCGCCCTCACGCGTCAGCAGTTCGACCGAACCCATCTCGCGCATGTACATGCGCACCGGGTCGGTGGTGCGGCCGAATTCGGAATCGACCGTCGACAGCGCGGCTTCGGCGGCCTCTTCGGCTTCCTCTTCGGTGGCCGTGGTGGTCGAGCCGCCGGCGATCAGCAGCGTGGCGGCGTCGGGTGCCTGCTCATAGACCGCGATGCCCATGTCGTTGAGCATCGAGACGATGGCCTCGAGGATTTCGTTCTCGACCAGCTTCTCGGGCAGGTGGTCGTTGATTTCCTGGTGCGTGAGGAAGCCACGCGTCTTGCCCATCTTGATGAGCGTCTTCAGCTCCAGGCGGCGCTTGGCGACTTCTTCTTCGGTCAGCGTGGTTTCGTCGAGGCCGAACTCGCGCATCAGCGCGCGTTCCTTCGCTCGCGAAACCTTCATGCGCAGCGGCTTGGCCTTGGCTTCGGCTTCGCCGCTCGCTTCCTCGACGGCCTCGACCTCGGGCTCGCCGCTGAACTCGGCCTCGATATCGCTCAGGTCTTCCTCTTCGGCCTTCGGGGCTTCCTTGCCCTTGCCGGCCTTGCCGGTCTTGGCCGCGGCCTTCGTGCCAGCCTTGGGTTCGGTCTTGGCCGCGGGCTTGGCCGGGGCGGCTGCCTTGGCGGCCGGCTTGGCGGGGGCGGTGGCGGCAGCGGAGGGCTTGCGGGCGGTGGCCTTGGCGGCCTCATCGACCGCCGCCTTGCCACCCTTGCCCTTGGCCGGCGCGGCAACAGGGGCGGGAGCAGGGGTGTGGGCGGAGGCGTCGGTCTTCTTGGCGTTCATGCGGTTCCTTGCGCGGATGATCGAAATATGGGCGCCGAGCCCGATTCATCAACAGGCAGCGCAACGCGCCGCCGGGCGCTGCTGCCAATGCATGCGGCAACGCCCCCGGGGACCCCCAGGCGTGGTGGATACGGTTCGGCCGGGCAAGTTCGCGTGGACGTCTGTGCTTTGCAGCCCTTGCGGGTGAGGGTGGCCTTATCGCTATGCGTACCCGTTTCGCGGGTGGCCGGGGCCCGGAGGTGCTGCCGCCACTCTTGCCGATGCAACCAATCGAATATTATCGGCGAGAACAGTTCAATCGTCAAAGTCCGGCTATGTTGTGGCCGACCGGGACATGCCGTTCTTCATCTCGGCACGCAGCGCGAACAGTGCGTTGCGTCGTTCGGTGGCCGCTTCCGACAGCTCACCTGACTCGATCAGCCACTGAAGCTCGTCATCCACCGCCCGCTGTCGCAGCCGGTGCAGCACCGAGGCGATGAGGGCCGGGGCATCTTCGTCATCGACCTCGTGGAAGCTGCGCAGCCGCTCCAGCAATGGCCGCAACGCATCGGCATCGGCGTCACGCGCCAGTTCGTCGAGCAGGGCGTTGACCGCCATCGGGCCATGGTCGTGCAGCACCCGCTCGAGTGCGGCGAAGAACCCGGCATAGGGGGCCGGCTGGCTGGCCAGGAACTCGTGATCGTCGGCCGACAGCTGCAGCCACACGCCGGCGTGCCGGGCCAGCAGCCAGGCGGCGCGGTCGAGCAGCGTCGCCGTTTGCGGCGGTGCACGCATTCCGGACATCGCGCGGGCGCGCGGGGCTGCGCCGCGGCCCGGTGCCGCCGGGGTCTCGTCGTGCTGGCGGCGTGCCGCCTGGCGTTCGGCGCGGCGCGCCCAGTGCGCGCCCAGCACTTCGAGTGCCACGCCGCCGCGCTGTGCCAGCTCGGCCACCAGTTGCTCGCGCAGTAGGCCCTCGGGCATCAGCGCAATCAGCGGCTGGGCCTGGCTCAGCATCTTCGAGCGGCCTTCTGCGGTGGCCAGGTCGCAGTCCGCGGCGGCATGCACCAGCAGCTGCTCGGACAGCGGCACGGCCCGTGCCACTGCCTGCTCGAAGGCCTCGGGCCCCAGCTCGCGCACGTACGAGTCGGGGTCGTGCTCGGCGGGCAGGAACAGGAAGCGGATGGTGCGCAGATCGGTCGCATGGGGCAGCGCCGCTTCCAGCGCGCGTGCCGCGGCGCGCCGGCCGGCCGCGTCGCCATCGAAGCTGAAGACGACCGAGTCGGTGAAGCGGAACAGCTTGGCGACATGGTCCGCGGTGCAGGCGGTGCCGAGCGTCGCGACCGCGTTCGGAAAGCCCCATTGCGCCAGCGCCACCACGTCCATATAGCCTTCGACGACCAGTGCGTAGCCCTTCTCGCGCAGTGCCTGGCGCGCCTCGAACAGGCCATAAAGCTCCTGGCCCTTGTGGAAGACCGGGGTTTCGGGCGAATTCAGGTACTTTGGCTCGCCCTGATCCAGCACGCGGCCGCCGAAGCCGATGACCTCGCCGCGCACCGAGCGGATCGGGAACATGATCCGGTCGCGGAAGCGGTCGTAGCGCTTCTGCTCGGCTTCGCTCACGCCTTCATCGGCGCCCTGCAGGATCACCAGGCCGGATTCGATCAGTTGTGGATCGTCATAACGCGGAAAGACGCTGGCCAGGGTGCGCCAGCCCTCCGGCGCATAGCCCAGGCCGAAGCGCGCGGCGATCTGGCCGCTGAGACCGCGGCGTTTCAGGTAGTCGATCGCGCGCGGGCTGGACTTCAGCGATTTCTTGTAGTGCTCGCCGGCACGGGCCAGCACATCGCTCAGCGCCACGCGCTGCTCGCGCTCCTGCGCGGCGCGGGCGCGGTCCTCCGGGCTGGCGGAGTCTTCCGGCACCTGCAGGCCGACCTGCTGCGCCAGTTCGCGCACGGCGTCCATGAAGCCCAGGCCGCCGTGCTCGGTGAGGAAACGGATCGCGTCCCCATGGGCGCCGCAGCCGAAACAGTGGTAGGTCTGCCGCGAGGGGCTGACGATGAAGCTGGGCGTCTTCTCGCCGTGGAAGGGGCACAGGCCCTTGTGGTTGATGCCGGCCTTCTTCAGCTCGACATGGCGCCCCACCACCTCGACGACGTCGACGCGGGCGAGCAGGTCCTGGATGAAGCCTTGGGGCAGCACGTCGGCAGTCTAGCGAGAACGCCCGGGGCCGCTGGCCCCAGGGCTGCGGCCTGCAGCTACTCCAGGCCCTGCGAGCGCGTGACCGGCGCGACGGGCGTGCCGACTGCGCCGCCGGCCGTCGCGCTGAGCGCGAACAACCCGCGCCATTCGCGTACCCAGCCGGCCACGTCGCTGGCCGGCATTGGCGATGCGATGCCGGCGCCCTGGCCGACCTCGCAGCCCATGTCCAGCAGCATGCGGGCCTGTGCCGGCGATTCCACGCCCTCGGCCACCGCGATGCAATCGAAGGTACGCGCCAGGCTGATCACGCCTTCGACGATGGCACGGTCCTGTGCGTCGGTCAGCATGTTCAGCACGAAGGAGCGGTCGATCTTCAGCACCTGCACCGGCAAGCGCTTCAGGTAGGTGAGGGTGGAATAGCCGGTGCCGAAGTCGTCCAGCGCCCAACGCACGCCAAGCCGCGCGCAGCGCTCGAGCAGCGACGACGTGAAGCCGATGTCGGTGAGCGCTGCGGTCTCCAGCACTTCCAGCTCGAGCTTCGGACCCAGCGGCCGCGCATGGCGGGCCAGCAACTCGGCCAGGCGCTGCGCAAAGTCGGGCTCCTGCAGGTGTCGGGCCGAGATGTTGACGCTGACCGTCAGGTCCAGCCCGGCGGTGGTCCAGGCGTCGAGCTGGTCCAGCGCCTTGGCCAGCACATGGTCGCCGATGCGGGCCGACAGGCCGGTGTGCTCGATCAGCGGCAGGAACTGCGCCGGCGGCACCAGGCCGTGTTCGGGATGGTTCCAGCGCAGCAGCGCCTCGAAGCCCAGCACCACGCCGCGCTTCAGGTCGACCTTGGGCTGGAAATACAGCGTCAGCTCGTTGCGGTCCAGCGCATCCTGGACGCGGCCGATCGCGATCACGCGCTCTTCGGCGCGGCGGCTGTGCTCGGTGTCGAAGAACAGGTAGCCGTTGCGGCCCGACTGCTTGGCGCCGTACATCGCATGGTCGGCATGGCGCAGCAGGGTGTCGGCATCGCTGCTGTCCAGCGGATAGATCGTCGCGCCAACGCTGGCGGTGACGGCGATCGGGTCGACGTCCGGCGCGATCGTGATCGGCTGCGACACCACGCGCAGCACCCGCTCGACTGCCGCGCGCGCCTCTTCCACCGTGCCGGCGCGCAGCAGCAGCGCGAACTCGTCGCCACCCAGGCGCGCGGCCACGTCCGACCACACCGTGCCGCGGGCGCGCAGCGCCGTGCGCAGCCGCAGCGCCAGCTCGGCCAGCAGCCGGTCGCCGGCCTGGTGGCCGAAGCGCTCGTTGATGGCCTTGAAGTGGTCGAGGTCGAGGTAGCACACCGCCATCAGGTAGCCCTCGCGGTCGGTCGAGACCATCGCGTCGGCCAGCAGCTGGCTCAGGCGTGCGCGGTTCGGCAGGCGGGTGAGTTCGTCGAAGTTGGCCTGGCGCTCGAGCCGCTCGCGCTGCAGGCGCTGCTCGGTGACGTCGCTGACGACGATGACGTGGTAGCGCAGTGCGCCGTCGGGGCCATGCACGGTGGAGACGGTGACATGCAGCGCACAGGGCTCGCCGCCGCGCCGGCGCTCGACCAGTTCGCCCACCCAGTTGCCGGTGCTGCGCAGCGCGGCCCACAGGCTGGCCTGCTGCTGGCGGCTGATGGGGTCGGGTGCGGCAGGCTTCAACAGCGAAGGCACGGTGCCCAGCAGTTCCTCGCGCGGCACGCCGGTGATCTGCGAGTAGGTGGGGTTCGCGTCGATCACGCGGAACTCCGCGTCGGTGATCAGCAGGCCCTCGTGCAGGTGCATGAAGAGGTTGGACGAGAGCTGCTGCCGGTCTTCCGCGCTGCGCCGCGCACCGATGTCGGACAGCGAAGCCACCACGCGCTGCGGCGCGCCGTCGGCATCGCGCTCGATGACGATCACATGCACGTCGAACCAGCACCAGCCGTCGCGCACCCGCACGCGGGCCTCGTGGCGCAGGCCGGATCCTTGCGGGCTGTCGACCGAGGCCAACGCGCTGCGCAGCGTCGCGCGTTCGTCCGGGTGCACCCGCGCCAGCCAGCGTTCGATGGTGTTGGTTTGCGTGCCGCCCGGGTCGTCCATCAGCGCGCGCCAGCGCGGCGACGTGAAGCCATCACCGGTGCGCAGGTCCCAGTCGGCCACGCCAAGGTCGGAGCCATCGAGCGCGAGCTGCCAGCGCTCTTCGAGGCGCGCCAGTTCACCGATCAGCACATGCGGCAGGAGCACCAGGCCGAGCAGCGCGGTGAGGTAGGCCCAGAGCAGGATTGGCGGGCTGTTGACTGGCGCGCTGGCCATGCCGGCCGCAAACGGGCCGATGCCGGCACCGGTGGCCAGCAACAGGCCGGCGGCCAGCGCGAGCACGCCGCCGGAGGCCAGGGCCAGGCCGCTGCGCATGGCCAGCCAGCACAGCAGCACGGGCGGCAGCACCCACCAGGCCAGCGCGCCCGTACCCAGCCAGGCGGGGCCGACCATGCCCAGCCCCGCAGCCGCCAGGCTGCCCAGCAGCAGCCCCAGCGTGGTGTAGCGGTGGCGTCCGGCGAAGGCGCGCGACCAGCTGCGGGCGCCGAAGCACAGCAGGGGCACGCCGGTGAGCAGCAGGCCCAGTGTCTCGCTCACCCACCACTGGAACCAGACGATCGGCAGGTCCAGCCCGGTGATGCGCCCGCTCGCGGCCAGCCAGATCGCGCCGTTGGCTGCGCTCAGCAGGGTGCCGGCGCCAGCGCCGGCGCCGATCAGCAGGCCGAGATCGCGCCGTTGCTCCAGGCGTCGGTTGAAGCCGGCGCGTGCCATCCAGCGTGCGGCCAGCCAGGCACCGCCGGTGCTGCCCAGGGCAATGCCAAGCGCCGCCCAGGGCTTGGCGCCGGCGCCCCATGCCACGACGAGGTTGGCCAGCACCACTGCCGGCACGTAGGGCGTGCCCCATCGCAACAGCACAGCCAGCGCGATGCCGGTCGGTGGCCACACCGCGGCCAGGGCGGGCGAGCCGCCCGGCAGCCACAGGGCCAGGCGGCTCGTCAGGCCGAAGGCCAGCACGACCAGCAGCGAGCGCCAGGCCCAGTGCAGGACGGTTCGTGCCGCGGGCGGCAGGTCAGGAAGGGGGGATCGCAGCAAGGCAGGGACGATTGAAGCGCAGGCAATCTGTCGATGCTAGCCCCGGTGGAGGCAGCCAGCGGACAGCGGCACATGTTCGGGCGCCCCCTGATCGAGGGCATGTCGTGCGCCCGGCCAGGCGCCTCAGACGGCGAAGTCTTCGAGCCTGCGGCCTTCGGCCAGTGCCGCCTTGAGCCACTTCGGTTGCAGCCCGCGGCCCGACCAGGTGTCGCCGGTGGCGGCGTTGCGGTATTTCGGCGCGACCTTGCTGCCGGCGGCCTTGGAAGGTTTCGGGGCGATATTCTTGCCGGCGATATCGGCGGCGGTGAGGCCATATTCGGCCATCAGGGTGCGCACCTTGGCGATGGCGGCCGCGCGCTCCTCGCGCTGGGCTTCTGCAATCTTCTTTTCAATCTCGGCGCGCTGGGCCAGCAAGTCCTGCAGCGATGTCATTCCATGCCTCCGGTCCTCTTGAAAATGCCGCCGGAGTATAGAAGCGGCGGGATACCCCGCCGTTGTGGTTTGCACGGACGCAGGCGTACCTCTCGGGGGGTCACGCCGAGGGCGGGACATAACCCGCCGGCTGATCGGCCCCTTCGCCGAAGAAGAATCGTTCCATCTGCCGCGCCAGGTATTGCCGCGCGCGCTGGTCGGCGAGGTTGAGGCGGTTTTCATTCACCAGCATGGTCTGGTGCTTCATCCAGGCCGCCCAGGCTTCCTTGCTGACATTGTCGAAGATGCGCTTGCCCAATTCGCCCGGGTACATCGGGAAATCCAGGCCTTCGGCTTCCTTCTTCAGGTATACGCAATTCACGGTGCGGGCCATATCCAAACTCCTTGCTAAGCCAGTTTCTTGACCAGGACCTGCGAACGCCGGTCCCAGTTGTATTTGCGTTTGCGGGCATCGGGCAGCCAGTCGGGGTCGACCTGCACGAAGCCGCGCTTGATGAACCAGTGCATCGTGCGCGTGGTCAGCACGAAGATGCTGTCCAGCCCTAGCGAACGGGCGCGCTGCTCGATGCGCTTCAACAGCCGTTCCCCATCGCCCTGGCCCTGGACCTGCGGCGAGACGGTGAGCGCCGCCATCTCGGCGGTGCGCGCCTCGGGGTAGGGGTACAGCGCGGCGCAACCGAAGATCACGCCGTCGTGTTCGATCACCGTGTAGTTGGCGACGTCGCGTTCGATCTCGGTGCGCTCGCGGCGCACCAGGGTGCCATCACGCTCGAAGGGCTCGATCAGCTGCAGGATGCCGCCGACATCGTCTGCCGAGGCCTCGTGCACCGACTCCAGCTTCTCGTCGACCACCATGGTGCCGATGCCGTCGTGCGTGAACACCTCCTGCAGGATCGCGCCGTCGACGCCGAAGGGCAGGATGTGCGAGCGCTCGACGCCGCCTTCGCAGGCCTTCACGCAATGCCGCAGGTAGAAGCCCAGGTCGGTGGGCCTTTCGGGCGCCGGCAGCGCGGTGAGCAGGCGCTTGGCATCGGCCAGCGCGAGTTCGGTGTCGATCGGGCTGTCGGGGTCGTTCTGGTCTTCCTGGATGCCGGGGATCTCGGTCAGGAACAGCAGCTTGTCGGCCTGCATCGCCACCGCGGTGGCGGTGGCCACTTCTTCCATCGACAGGTTGAACGCTTCGCCGGTCGGCGAGAAGCCGAAGGGGCTGAGCAGCACCAGCGCGCCACTGTCGATCGCGCGGCGGATGGCCGCGGCATCGACCCGGCGCACGACACCCGAATGCATGAAGTCGATGCCATCGACGATGCCCACCGGCCGTGCGGTGAGGAAGTTGCCCGACACCACGCGCACCGCGGCATTGGCCATCGGCGTGTTCGGCAGGCCTTGCGAGAAGGCGGCCTCGATCTCGAAGCGCAGCTGGCCGGCGGCCTCCTGCGCGCAATCGAGCGTCACCGCGTCGGTGATGCGCGTGCCGGCGTGGTAGCGCGACGCATGGCCCTTGGCGGCGAGCTGTTCATTGACCTGCGGCCGGAAGCCATGCACCAGTACCAGCTTGATGCCCATCGCATGCAGGATGGCCAGGTCCTGCACGAACGCGTTGAGGCGACCCGCCGCGACCAGCTCGCCGGCCATGCCGACGACGAAGGTCTTGCCGTGGTACATGTGGATGTACGGCGCGACCGCGCGGAACCACGGGACGAAGGTGTGCGGGAAGACCAGGCTCATCGTGCCCGGGATTGTGCCGCAGGGCCTCGGGTCGGGCGCTCGTCGAAGCGCCCGGGTGCCGCGCCTCAGCCGCCGCTGTCGTCCTGCCCGTGCATGACGCGGTTCTTGCCCTGGCGCTTGGCCGCGTACATCGCGTCGTCGGCCAGCTGCAGCAGGCGCAGCGGCTGCTTGGCATCGGCCGGCGCCAGCGCGAAGCCGATCGAGGCGGTGACCTCGGTGGGCAACGCCAGACCGGCACAGGCCTCGCGCACGGCGCTGAGCAGGTGCTGGGCCATCACCT
This sequence comes from Aquabacterium sp., assembly GCF_044226965.1. Taxonomy (GTDB): domain Bacteria; phylum Pseudomonadota; class Gammaproteobacteria; order Burkholderiales; family Burkholderiaceae_C; genus Pseudaquabacterium. The sequence goes on from NZ_JBGAGA010000033.1 coordinate 62,867, forward strand.
CGCCACCGGCGACGTCGCGCACCTGGGCCAGCACCAGGAATTCATCGCCGCCAAAGCGGCCCACCGCATCGTCGGCCCGCACGGCCTGCTGCAGGGCCTTGGCCACCGTGACCAGCAGGCGGTCGCCCTCGGCGTGCCCGAGCACGTCGTTCACGGCCTTGAAGCCGTCGAGGTCGACGAAGAACAGCGCCACCGGTTGATCGCCGGCGCGTGCGACCGCGGCATCGAGGTGGTCCATCAGCGTCCGGCGGCTGAAGGCGTCGGTCAGTTCGTCGCGTTCGATGCGGCGGCGCAAGCGTTCCTGCGCGACGGTGAGGTCGTGCACATCGATGGTCAGCGTGTAGACGCCGGCCACCTGGCCCTCGTCGTCGTAGTCGGGCTCGTAGCTGGTGCGCAGCCAGCGCGGGCCGCCTGCGTAGTCCTTCACCAGCCGGGTGTACTGGCACTGCTCGCCGGCCAGTGCACGCTCGTAGTAGGGCTGGTGCTCGGCCCAGCGCGCGGGGCCGCGGATGTCGGCGATCGAGCGGCCGAGCAGCGCTTCCTTGCTCTGCCCCACCACCTCGGTGTAGGCCTTGTTGACGAAGCGCACGACGAACTGCCGGTCGACGTAGGTCAGCGGGCAGGGGATGTTCTCGGTGAAGCGCTGCAGCCGGCGCCGCGCCGCATTGGCGGCTTCGTTGCGCAGCACGTCGTCGTGGATGTCGAAGGCGACGGTGTAGACGCCTTCGATCACGCCCTCGGGATTGCGGTCGGGGAAGACCTGGATGCGGGCCCAGCGCGCTGCCGCGCCCAGGTGCGTGAGCCGGCGTTCATAGCTGGTGCTGCGGCCGGAGAAGGCGGCGGCGAAGGCGTTGCGCGCGGCCGCCCAGGCGGTGTCGCCATAGAGCTCGGCCAGGGTGCGGCCCTGCAGTTGCTCGAACCGGCGCTTGGACCAGCCGAGGTAGGGGCCGTTGCAGTAGACAAGCCGGCTTTGTGCGTCCCAGCGGCCGATCGGCAGGTCGATGGCATCGGCCAGCCGGTCGATGCTGGCCACACCGGCCACCGCGCCCTGTTCGGTCCTGTCTGAATGCATGCTGCCCAACGACTTCCCTGGCCAACCCGCATGGTGCCCAGCGGCGGCCCGGCTGTCCACTGATCCGGCGGCCGCGCGGGCGGCCGCCGCGTGGAGGACTACTCGCCGCTCATCACCACCAGCACGGCGCTGGCGGCCGAACGGCCCGGGTTGTGGATGGCATGCGGCACGTCGGCCGGGTAGCGCGCGGTCTCGCCCGCCTTCAGGCGCAGGCGCTGGTCGGCGCTGCGCACCTCGAGGCTGCCGGACATCACGCTCAGGTGCTCCATCGTGCCGGGCTCGTGCGGCTGCGAATCGAGCACGCCGCCGGGCTGCATCGCCAGGTCGTACCACTCGAAGCGGCCCGCCAGTTCCACCGGCCCCAGGATGCGCAGCGTGCAGTGGCCGTCGGGGCTGTGCAGCGCCGGCGTGCCGTGCGCCTGCACGTGGGCGATGGCTGGCGGTTCGGCACGGGTCGGGCTGGACAGCAGCTCGCCGATCGGCACGCCCAGCGCATTGGCCAGCCGCCACACCACGGCCACCGTGGGATTGGCCTGCGCGCGCTCGATCTGCGACAACATCGACTTCGACACGCCGGCGCGGCGCGACAGTTCGTCCAGCGACAGGCCATGCTGTTCGCGCAGCGCGGCCAGCAGGTCGCCGACACGGGGCGGCTCGGCGATCGGCAAAGGGGGGGCGGAGGCCAAGGGCTTGCGTCCTGTGGGTTGTTCGATATACTGCCCGCTCGTTCGATATCTCGAACTGAACGAATATTCATCATACTGCACAGCACGCCATGAGCCCATCTGCCGCCGCCCAAGCCCTGGTCTCCTTCGCCAACGGCGAGCTCGACGCCCTGCGCGACGCGGGCCTGTTCAAGTCCGAACGCGTGATCACCAGCCCGCAGGGGGCCCAGGTGCGACTGGCCGATGGCCGCGAGCTCATCAACCTGTGCGCCAACAACTACCTCGGCCTGTCCTCGCATCCGCAGGTGATCGAAGCCGCACACGAGGCCCTGCGCAGCCACGGTTTCGGGATGAGCTCGGTGCGCTTCATCTGCGGCACCCAGGACATCCACAAGACGCTGGAGCAGCGCATCGCGCGCTTTGTCGGCTGCGAGGACGCCATCCTGTACGCCGCGGCCTTCGACGCCAACGGCGGCCTGTTCGAGCCGCTGCTGGGCGAGCAGGATGCGGTGATCAGCGACGCGCTGAACCATGCCTCCATCATCGACGGCATCCGCCTGTGCAAGGCGCAGCGCCTGCGCTACCAGCACAACGACATGGCCGACCTCGAGGCGCAGCTGCAGCAGGCCCGGACCGGCGGTGCGCGCTTCATCCTGGTGTTCACCGACGGCGTGTTCTCGATGGACGGCACCACCGCGCAGCTCGACGTGATGCGCCGGCTGTGCGACCAGTACGGCGCGCTGCTGGCGATCGACGAATGCCATGCCAGCGGTTTCATGGGCGCCACTGGCCGCGGTACGCACGAGCATCGCGGCCTGCTGGTCGATGGCCGTTCGCAGGTGGACCTCATCACCGGCACCTTCGGCAAGGCCCTGGGCGGCGCCAGCGGCGGCTTCACGGCCGGGCCGAAGGCGGTGATCGAGCTGCTGCGCCAGCGCTCGCGGCCCTACCTGTTCTCGAACACGCTGGCGCCGGCGATCGCGGGGGCCTCGATCGCGGTGCTCGACCTGCTGGA
>NZ_JBGAGA010000034.1:0-64617 GCF_044226965.1 Aquabacterium sp.
GTTGCCGCCGGTGTCGCCGCTGCAGCTGATCGACGCGCTGCTGCAGGACCTGGCTGCGCCGCTGCGCCAGCGAGGCGTGGCCGTGCAGTGGGCGCAGCGCGACGGCACGGCGGTGCCGGCCGATGCCGAGCGGCTGCGGCTGGCCTTGTCGAACCTGCTGGCCAATGCGATGGACTTCGCGCCGGCCGGCTCGGTGATCGAGCTGGCGGTGCAGGCCCAGCCGCAGGCGCTGTGCATCACGCTGCGCGACCATGGCCCGGGCGTGCCCGACTTCGCGCTGCCGCAGCTGGGCCAGCGCTTCTTCTCGACGCCGCGCCCGGCCGATGGCCGCAAGGGCAGCGGGCTGGGCCTGGCCATCGTGCGCCAGGTAGCGCTGCTGCACCGTGGCGCCCTGCAGTTCGAGCAGGCGCAGCCGGGCCTGCGCGTGCGCCTGAGCTTGCCGCGCAGCTGAGCGAGACGGCCGTCGCTTCACGCCGCCTTCACGCAGCGCGTGGCGGCTTCACCCCGGGCGCCGAGCATCGGCAGCTTCATTCACGGAGGCTGCCGTTCATGCGATTTCCCCTGTTGTTCAAGGTGCTGGCACTGGCGCTGCTGGTGCTGATGCTGAGCGCGGTGCTGATGCGCATCGGCTTCCTCGTCGACGAGCGCCAGGCGCGGCAGGGCGAGGCGCAGCGCAGCGTCGAGCAATCCCATGCCGGCGCGCAGACGCTGATCGGCCCCTGGGTCGAGCAGCGCTGCGTCGAGGAGTGGGACGTCGTCAGCGGCGAAGGCAAGGACCGCAAGCTTAGCGTGGAGCGGCGCGAGCCGACCCTGCGGCGGGTGCCTGACCAGCTGGTGGTCGGCGCCCAGGTGCGCAGCGAACTGCGCACGCGCGGGCTCTTCCGCATCCCGACCTATGGCGGCCCGGTGACCCTCGATGCGGCCTGGAGCGCGCCCTTCGCGCAGTCGCCGCGCCGCGAGCGCAGCGATTCGCGCTGGGCCTGCGAAGCGCCGCGCCTGGTGCTGGCGATCAGTGACGTGCGTGGCTTGCGCGCCGCCGCCTTGACGCTGGACGAGCGGCCGGCCGCGGTGCGCGCCGGCACGTTGAGCGCGGCGTATCCGCAGGGCGTGCATGCCGACCTGCCGGCCAACCGGCCCGCCGCCACTGCGCTGCAGGCGCGCTGGCAACTGCAGCTGGCCGGCACCGGCCAGCTGGCGCTGGTGCCGGCGGCGGAGGCCACCGAGTGGCACCTGTCCTCGGACTGGGCGCACCCTTCGTTTGGCGGCCGCTTCCTGCCCGAGCGCCGCAGCATCTCGGCCGGCGGCTTCGAGGCGGCCTGGCAAGTTTCCTCGCTGGCCACCGGTGCGCCGGACCAGCTGCAGCGCGGCGTGCCGCTGTGCGGTGGCGCGATGGGCGTCGACGGCGATGCCTACAGCCCGCCGGGCGCGCGTGCGGCGGGCTGCCTGGACACGCTCTCGGTCGCCTTCTTCGACCCGGTCAATCCGTACGTCCTGAGCGACCGCGCCATCAAGTACGGCCTGCTGTTCGTCGTGCTCACCTTCGCCGCGGTGCTGCTGGTCGAGGCGCTGTCCGGCCGCCGCGTGCACCCGATCCAGTACGCGCTGGTCGGGCTGGGCTTGAGCCTGTTCTTCCTGCTGCTGCTGAGCCTGTCGGAACACCTGCCGTTCGCGCAGGCCTACGGCGTCGCGGCCACCGCCTGCGCGCTGCTGCTGGGCTACTACGGCGGCCACATGCTCGGGCGCTGGCGCGCCGGCCTCGCCTTCGGCGCCGGCATCGGCCTGCTCTACGGCCTGCTGTACCTGCTGCTGCAGATGGAGCAGAACGCGCTGGTCGTCGGCTCGCTCGCGCTGTTCGTCGTGCTCGCCGCCGTGATGGTGCTGACCCGCCGCGTCGACTGGTACACGCTGTTCGACAGCTGGCGCCGCAGCGCGGCGGTGGCCGCACCGGTTGGACGCTAGCGGGCGACGCGAGGCCCGGCGCGCCCGCCGGGCCACTACAGTGCAGGCAGCCCGGGCGCCACCGCCCGGTCGCCTGCCTGGAGACCCCACCCCGTGAGCGACGACAGCGTTCCCACCTACGACTACGTGATCGTCGGCGCCGGCACCGCCGGCTGCCTGCTGGCGAACCGGCTGAGCGCCGACCCCGATTGCCGCGTGCTGCTGATCGAGGCCGGCGGCTACGACGACTACCTGTGGATCCACATCCCGGTGGGCTACCTGTACTGCATCGGCAATCCGCGCACCGACTGGCTGTTCCAGACCGAGCCCGACCCCGGGCTGAACGGCCGCCGGCTGCGCTACCCGCGCGGCAAGGTGCTGGGCGGCTGCTCCAGCATCAACGGGATGATCTACATGCGCGGCCAGCGCCGCGACTACGACGCCTGGGCCGAGGCCTGCGGCGACGCCGCCTGGCGCTGGGACGCCAGCCTGCCGTTCTTCCGCCAGCACGAGGACCACTGGCGCGCGCCGGGCGATGCGGCGCACGACGCCGCGCACGGCCACGGCGGCGAATGGCGCGTCGAGCGCCAGCGCCTGTCCTGGGAGATCCTCGACGCGTTCGCCGCCGCCGCGCAGCAGGCCGGCATCCCGGCCAGCCAGGACTTCAACCGCGGCGACAACGAAGGCGTCGGCTACTTCGAGGTCAACCAGAAGCGCGGCGTACGCTGGAACGCGGCCAAGGCCTTCCTGCGGCCGGCGGCGCAGCGGCCCAACCTGCAGGTGTGGACCGGGGCGCAGGTGTCGCGGCTGGTGGTGGAAACCGGCGATGGAGGGCCGCGCGTCACCGGCCTCGAGGCGCTGCCCGCTGGCGGCGGCGCGCCGCTGCGGGCACGCGCGCGGCGCGAGGTGGTGATGGCCGCCGGCGCGGTGGGCACGCCGCAGATCCTGCAGCTCTCGGGCATCGGCCCGGGCGCGCTGCTGCAGGCCCATGGCATTGCCGTGCAGCACGAGCTGCCGGGCGTCGGCGAGAACCTGCAGGACCATCTGCAGATCCGCGCGGTGTTCGAGGTCGAAGGCACGCGCACGCTGAACACGATGGCGCACTCGCTGCTCGGCAAGGCGCGCATCGGCCTGCAGTACCTGCTCACCCGCAGCGGGCCGATGAGCATGGCGCCCTCGCAGCTGGGCTGCTTCACCCGTTCATCGGCCGGGCAGGCGCATCCGAATGTCGAGTACCACGTGCAGCCGCTGTCGCTGGATGCCTTCGGCGAGCCGCTGCACCGCTTCAATGCCTTCACCGCCAGCGTCTGCAACCTCAACCCCACGTCGCGCGGCCATGTGCGCATCCGCTCGCCACGGCCGGGCGATGCGCCGGCGATCCAGGCCAACTACCTGTCGACGGCCGAAGACCGCCAGGTCGCCGCCGATTCGCTGCGCCTGACCCGCCGCATCGCCGCGCAGTCGGCGCTGGCGAAGTACCGGCCGCGCGAGGTGAAGCCGGGCGTGCAGTTCCAGAGCGACGAGGAACTCGCGCGCCTGGCCGGCGACATCGGCACGACGATCTTCCACCCGGTGGGCACCTGCCGCATGGGCCGGGCCGACGACGCGATGGCGGTCGTCGACGCACGGCTGCGCGTGCGCGGCCTGGCCGGCCTGCGCATTGCGGACGCCAGCGTGATGCCCACCATCACCAGCGGCAACACCAACGCGCCGACCCTGATGATTGCCGAGCGCGCCGCGGCCTGGCTGCGCGAGGACGCCGCGGCCCGCGGCTGAGACTGCCGCCGCCGCGGCCCCGGGTTCGCGGGGCGGTGTGTGGTTTTGCCGCTGCATGACGGGTTAACCCTGGATGACGTTGGTCATGCGCCTGCCTACATTGCGCCCACTCGGCGGTGTTGGGCTTGGACACCCGCGCCGCCCGGGGGACTGAGGAGACAGCAACAGAGTCGAACGAGCACAAGCATCCGTGGCAGCAGCAGGCCGAGGACAGCGGACCTGCGCATCACACGGGGCACCCATTGCAGGCGCCGGGCAACCCCCGGCGCCTTTTTTCTTGGGCCGCCGCCGGCGCTGTTGCCATTTGTCGATATTGCGTGCCGCCCGACCGTTGATTTGCCCTTTGCCGGGCGGCGCCAGGGGCTACCCTGTGGTGAGATCCCCCAGCCTGCCACTGCCATGTCCGTCAACGCCCGCCTGCGCACGCTCGACATCGACATCCCGTCCAAGCCGGATTCGCTGGTCCGGCTGTCGCTGCTGCTCGCCGACGAGGACGTGAACCTGCAGGCTATTGCCGCACTGGTCGAGGCCGACATGGCGCTGGCCGCGGCGGTGATGAAGGCGGTGAACTCCTCGCTCTACGGCCTGAAAGGCCGGGTGCAGAGCGTGCAGCAGGCCGTCACCTACCTGGGCACGCGCGAGATCGCCGGCATCACCTTCGAGATGGGCCTGCGCGCGGCCTTCCCGCCGGCGCCGGAACTGGAGCCGATCTGGGCCCGTGCCGCGCAGCGCGGGCTGCTGATGGGCCGGCTCGGCCAGTCGCTCGGGCTCGACGCCTGGGCCGCGCATTCGGCCGGCCTGTTCGAGGAATGCGGCAAGGCGGTGCTGTTCCGTCATGCGCCGGACCACTACCGCGCGATGCTGCGCGCGGCCACCAGCGATGCCGAGCTGTGCCAGCTGGAGCACACCGGCTTTGGCGTCAGCCACGACGCGCTGGGCGCCGCCTTGTGCGAAAGCTGGGGCCTGGGCCCGGCCGCGGTGGCCAGCGTGCGCCACCACGTGGCCGCGCGTGACCAGCGCGACCTGCAGGCCGCGCCGGTGCCGCGGCGCGCGGTGCTGGCCTTGTCCGTGCTGGCCGACGCGCTGATGCGCCAGCCCGAGCAGCTGGACGAAGCGGCCGCCGCCGTCGGCCCGCAGGCCGAGCTCGACACCACGCTGCTGCTGCGCTCGGCGCGCCGCATCCAGGAACAGCTGGCCGAGGCCGCCGCGCACGGGCGCTGACGGCGCCCGCGCCGATTGCTGCCGCTGAAGCAGCTGTCGCCCGGCCCGCGCCCGGGCTAACCCGGCCCTGGAAAGCCCTCATGGGCGCAGCCCGTAAGGGCCGGCTACGCTGCGCCGCTCCACCCTCTTGCGAACCGCGAGCGTCGCCGCCCCATGAGCCAAGCATCCGTGCCCGCCAGCGACCTGGCCCTGCAGCGCCTGTACCACTGGGAAAAGACCGCGCCCAACCGCCGGGTGTTCGTGCAGCCGATGGGCGGCGGCGTGATCCGCGAATTCACCTGGCGCGAGGCGATGGACCAGACGCGCCGCATGGCCGCGCACCTGAAGAGCCTGGGCCTGGCGCCCGGCGACAAGGTGGCGCTGATGTCCAAGAACACCGCCTGGTGGCTGATGGCCGACTGGGCGATCTGGATGGCCGGCGGCGTCTCGGTCCCGCTGTACCCCACGCTGGCCGCCGAGACCATCCGCCAGATCCTGAACCACAGCGAGGCCAAGCTGCTGTTCATCGGCAAGCTCGACGGCTTCGACGCGATGAAGCCCGGCATCCCGCAGGGTCTGCCCTGCATCAGCCTGCCGCTGGCGCCCAAGCTCGACTGCCCGGCCTGGGACGACATCATCGCGAAGACGCAGCCGATCAAGGGCGAGCCGGTGCGGCCCGGCAGCGAGCTGTCGACCATCATGTACACCTCGGGCACCACCGGCGCGCCCAAGGGCGTGATGCACAGCTTCGACACCTTTGCCTGGTCGGTCGGCACCGGCATGAAGCGGGTGAAGTTCGACACCGAGACGCGCGTGCTGAGCTACCTGCCGCTGTCCCACGTGGCCGAGCGCACGCTGATCGAGCACGGCCTGTTCGCCACCGGGATGCAGGTGTTCTTCGCCGAGAGCCTGGAAACCTTCACGCAGGACCTGCAGCGCGCGCGGCCCACCGGCTTCTTCTCGGTGCCGCGGCTGTGGGTCAAGTTCCAGCAGGGCGTCAGCGCCAAGATGCCGCCGGAGAAATTGAAGCGCCTGCTGAAGATCCCGATCGTGCGCGGCCTGGTGCGCAAGAAGATCCTCGGCGCGCTGGGGCTGGACCAGTGCGTGTTCGCCGCCGGCGGCGCCGCGCCGATGCCGCCCGAGCTGCTGCGCTGGTATGCCGAGCTCGGCCTGCCGATCATCGAGGTCTACGGCATGACCGAGAACTGCGGCGTCTCGCATGCCACGCTGCCCGGCGTGCAGCGGCCCGGCACCGTCGGCCTGCCCTACGACGGCGTGCAGAGCCGGCTCGACCCGGCCAACGGCGAGATCCAGGTCAAGAGCCCCGGCCTGATGCTCGGCTACTACAAGGAGCCCGAGCTCACCCAGCAGGCCTTCACCGACGATGGCTGGCTGCACACCGGCGACAAGGGCCAGCTCGACGCCGAGGGCAACCTGCGCATCACCGGTCGCGTGAAGGACCTGTTCAAGACCAGCAAGGGCAAGTACGTGGCGCCGGCGCCGATCGAGGACCGCCTGGTGATGCACACCGCGATCGAGGCCTGCTGCGTGACCGGCGCCAACCTCGGCCAGCCGCTGGCCATCGTGATGCTGAACATCGATGCCGCCCAACGCGCAAAGGACGCGGCCGCGCGCGGTGAGCTGGAAGGCTCGCTGGCTGCGCACCTGAAGTCGGTGAATGCCTCGCTCGATCCGCACGAGCAGCTCGACAGCCTGATCGTCGTGACCGAGGCCTGGACCGTGGACAACGGCTTCATCACCCCGACCTTCAAGGTCAAGCGCAACCGGGTCGAGGAGGTCTATGCGCAGCGCTACGAGGCCTGGTCCGAATCGCGCAAGCCGGTGATCTGGGTCTGAGCCCCGAGGTCACGACGAGTACGGCGATGGCCATTCGCATCGTGCGCCTGGGCAGCCCGCGCGCGCCGGACGAAGGCCCGCGCATCGGCACCGTGCGCCGGCCGCCGCGCGGCGTGCCGAAGACCGAATTCGCGCGCCAGGACTGGTACGACACCTGGTACCCGAACCTTGCGCCCAGCGTCGAGACGATGAAGCTGGGCCAGCAGGCCGGCGATGACGCCGCATGGGCGCAGTTCGCCAAGCGCTACCGCGCCGAGATGGCCGAGCCCGATGCCGCGCGCAGCCTCGACCTGCTGGCCACCTTGTCGCACACCAGCGCGTTCTCGGTCGGTTGCTACTGCGAGCACGAGGCGCGCTGCCATCGCTCGATCCTGCGCGCCCTGCTGCAGGAGCGCGGCGCCTCAGTGCTGCCCTGAGATCCCGTCGAGCCAGTCCGCCAACAGCGCGTTGACGGCCGCGGGCCGCTCCATCGTCAGCAGGTGGCCGCAGTCGGCGATGAGTTCGAAGCGCGCGCCGGGCACGGCCGCGGAGATCTCGCGCGAACACTCCGGCGGCGTCAGCAGGTCGGCGTCGCCGCAGGCCACCAGCACCGGACAGCGGATGTGCGGCAGCAAGGGCCGGCTGTCGGGCCGGGCCATCACCGCGCGGTTCTGCCGCACCAGTTGCGCCGGCCCTGCGCGGCCGATCATCGCCAGGTAGTCCTCCACCAGCGCACGGTCGCCGCTGCGCGACGGGTGGAACGCGAACAGCACGTTCGCGCGCAGCACCTCGTCCATGCGGCCGCTTTCGAACAGCGGGATCGCGTTGCTGCGCAGCGCGATCTGCTCGGGCGTGTCCGCCCGCGCCGAGGAGCCCAGCAGGGCCATCGCCCGCACCCGCTGCGGCGCCTGGCGCAGCAGCTCGAAGGCCAGCATGCCGCCCATCGAGGTGCCGATCAGCAGCAGCGGCCCGGCGTGTTCGGCCAGCAGCGCGGCGGCCATCTCGGGCAGCGTCGCGCAGCGGGCATGCGCGTCGCTCACCTGCACCGGAAGGCCGCGGGCGCGCAGCGGCGGCAGTTGATCGCGCCAGATTGCCTCGTCGCTGGCGAGGCCGGGCAGCAGCAGCAGGGTGGGTTCGGGCATCCGGCGCAGTGTGCCAGCCCGGCCTTATGCGCCAGGCGTGCTTGCTTGGTTCAAAACCTTCGTTGGCCGTGCCCTGCACGCATCAATAATTCGATTTCCGCATAAGAAGACCGCGCGGCCATGAATTTCCAGCAACTTCGATCGGTGCGCGAGACCGTTCGCCAGGGCTTCAACCTCACCGAGGTGGCGGCCACGCTGCACACCTCGCAACCGGGCGTGAGCCGGCAGATCCGCGAGCTGGAGGACGAACTCGGCATCGAGATCTTCGTGCGCGCCGGCAAGCGCCTGACCGGGCTGACGCCGCCGGGCGAGGTGGTGCTGCCGATCGTCGAGCGCCTGCTGCACGAGGCCGCGAACCTCAAGCGCGCCGGCGACGACTACGCCCGCAGCGGCAGCGGCGCGCTGACCATCGCGGCCACCCATTCGCAGGCGCGCTATGCGCTGCCGGCCGCGGTGCGCGACTTCCGCGCCGGCCACCCGCAGGTGCAGCTGCAGCTGCACCAGGGCACGCCGCAGCAGATCGCCCGCATGCTGATCGACGGCGAGGCCGACATCGGCATCGCCACCGAAGCGCTGGCCGACTACCAGGAACTGCTGGCGCTGCCCTGCTACCGCTGGACCCACAGCGTGGTGCTGCCGCCCGACCATGCGCTGGCGCGAGACGCCCAGGCCGGCAAGCCGCTGACGCTGCAGCGCCTGGCCGAGTTTCCGCTGATCACCTACGAGTCCGGCTACACCGGCCGCGCGCACATCGACGAGGCCTTCAAGCGCGCCGGGCTGGCGCCCGAGGTGGTGCTGGTGGCGATGGATGCCGACGTGATCAAGACCTACGTCGAGCTCGGCATGGGCGTGGGCATCGTCGCGGCCATCGCCTACGACGAGGAGCGCGACCGCCACCTGCGCGCCATCGACGCGCGCCACCTGTTCGCCGCCAACATGACGCGGCTGGCCATCAAGCGCGGCAGCTACCTGCGCGACTACGTCTACGACTTCATCACCACCTTCGCCGCGCCGCTGACACGCAGCCTGGTCGAACAGGCGATGGTGGCCACGCCGGAGCAGGACCCGATGCTGTGACGCCGCGGGGCCGCGGACGCCCCAGGGTTCAGGCCGCCCAGCGCTCGACCCAGGCCGCCACCGCCGCGATGTAGCGCTCCAGCACCTGGCGCGTCGCGTCGTTGGCCACCGAGCCGTCTTCCGCGATCAGCTCGGGCGTGAAGTGCAGGAACAGCTCGGGCTGCGACATCGTCGGCGCGTTCAGCACCGACAGCACGTTGCGCAGGTGCTGCTGCGCCGCCGCGCTGCCCAGCTGGCCGGGCGAGGTGCCGCAGATCGCGCAGGGCTTGCCGCCCAGCGAGTTCTGGCCCTTGGGGCGCGAGGCCCAGTCGATCGCGTTCTTCAGCGGCGCCGGGATCGAGCGGTTGTACTCCGGCGTCACCAGCAGCAGCCCGTCGCAGGCGGCCAGCGCCTGCTTGAAGGCCTGCACCGGCGCGGGCAGCGCGCTCTCGTGGTCCTGGTTGATCAGCGGCAGGTCGCCGACGGCGATGGGTTGCCATTGCAGCGATGGCGGCGCCAGGCGCTGCAGCGCCAGTGCGAGGCGGCGGTTGAACGATGCCTGGCGCAGGCTGCCGACGATCACGCCGAGACGGCGTACGGGTGGGGCGGTGCTCATGGGGCCCGATGGTACGGGCCCGATGCGGTGGCGGGGCCCTCGGGTGCCGCTGCAGTCACTAACATCGGTCACCATCGAGACAGCCTCCGCCGCGACAATCGCCCGCCGATGCACGCCGAACCGACCTCGCCACCGCCAAAGCGTCCGCCCCGCCGCATCGCCATCGTCGGCGCCGGCTTCAGCGGCGCCGTCACCGCGATCCAGCTGCTGCGCCGCGCCCCGCCCGAGGGCCTGCAGGTGGTGCTGATCAACGAATCGGGCCGCATGGCGCGGGGCCTGGCCTATGGCACGCACAGCAGCGCGCATGTGCTGAACGTGCCGGCCGGCAACATGAGCGCGCTGGCCGACGATGCCGAGGACTTCGTGCGTTACTGCCGCTGGTCCGACCCGCGCGTCGAGCCAGGCGCCTTCGTCTCGCGCCGGCTCTACGGCGCCTACCTCGAGGCGCTGCTGTCGGCGGCCGAGCTGCGCGACGACGGCGCGGCCACGCTCGAGCGCATCGTCGGCCGCGTGATCGGCCTGCGCACCGAGGGTCCCGGCGGCCGCGCCGAGCTGCTGCTGGACCAGGGCAGCAGCGTGATCGCCGACCACGTGGTGCTGGCCTTCGGCCACTTCGCGCCGCTCGACCCGCTGCCGCCCGCGGCGCTGGCCGCGGCCGGCGCGCGCTACATCCGAGACCCCTGGCGGCCCGGCGCGCTGCGCGGCATCGGCCCTGCCGACGACGTGCTGCTGGTCGGCGCCGGGCTCACCGCGGTGGATGTGGCCCTGGCGCTGACCCAGGCCGGCGCGCGCAGCGGGCGGCTCGTCAGCATCTCGCGCCGCGGGCTGCTGCCGCAGTCGCACCGCCGCAGCGGCGCGGTGCCCGGCGCGCTCGACGGCGCCGCGCTGGTGGCCGAGATGGGCGGCAGCCTGCGCCAGCAGCTGCGCGTGCTGCGCCGCGCGGTGCGTGCGGCGCTGGCCCGCGGCGAGGACTGGCGCGACCTGATCGGCGCCTTGCGGCCGCACACGCCGGCGCTGTGGCAGCGGCTGTCACTGGCCGACCGCGCGCGCTTCCTGCGCCATGTGCGGCCGTTCTGGGAAGTGCTGCGCCACCGCTGCGCCCCCAGCGCGCACGACCGCTTCCAGCAGTTGCGCGACAGTGGCGCGCTGACGGTGCAGGCCGCACGCATCGCCGATGTGCAAGCGGTCGACGGGGCCTTGCAGGTGCAGCTGCGCCCGCGCGGCGCGGCCGGCACGCAGGGCCTGCGCGTGCAGTACATCGTCAACTGCACCGGACCCAGCGCCGACCTGCAGCGCTGCAGCTCGCCGCTGGTGCGCGAGCTGCTGGCCAGCGGCCAGCTGTGCCCCGACGCGCTGGGCCTGGGCCTGGCGGTCGATGCGCAGTACGCGGTGCTGGACCGCGCCGGCCGGCCGTCGCCTACGCTGTCGTACATCGGCCCACTGCTGAAGGCGCGCGACTGGGAGGCCACGGCGGTGCCCGAGCTGCGGGTGCATGCGCAGCAGCTGGCCCAGCGGCTGCTCGTCGGCTGAAAAACCGCCCATCGGTCTGGCGAAGCCTTCGCGGCACCCCGCCGCACCGGCGCTGGTGGACCCCGAATGCCGCAGGGCGATGAAGGGTCTTGCCAGACCCCCGCTTGCCAGGAGCGCCGCTTGACGCTGTAGTGCGCGCTGGGCCGGGGTCCGCCCCCTGGCAGGATGTTCCGTGCGCCGCTTGATTGCTCCCCTCCTCGTCGCCCTTGCCGCCTTCGCCGGCGGCGCTCCGCTGGCACTGGGCGCCGCGCCCGCCGCGGGCCCGGTGGTGCAGACCGACCAGGTGCGGGCCGAATTGCTGGTCCATGCGCCCGAGGGCCTGGCACCGGACAAGCCGGTCTGGCTGGGGCTGGCGCTGGACGCCCTTCCGCACTGGCACACCTACTGGCAGAACCCCGGCGATTCGGGGCTACCGACCACCCTGCGCTGGACGCTGCCCGCTGGCGCCAGCGTCGGGCCTGTCCAGTGGCCCACGCCGCAGCGGCTGCCGGTGGGCCCGCTGGTCAACTACGGCTACGAGGGCCGGCTGCTGCTGCCGGTGAAGCTGGCGCTGCCGGCGGGGTGGGCCGGCGGTCCGCTGCCGGTCAAGCTGCATGCCGAATGGCTGGTGTGCAACGACACCTGCATTCCCCAGTCGGGCGATTTCGCGCTGGATCTGCCGACGGGGCAGCCCATCACCGCGCAGGCCGAGCGCTTCACGCAGGCGCTGGCCGCGGTGCCGGCCGCGCCGGCGGGCGTGAAGCTGCAGGCCCGGGTCGAGGGCACCGCGCTGCGCATCGAGGCCACCGGCCTGCCGGCCGCGTGGCGCCAGAAGCCGCTGCAGCTGTTCGCGGCGCAGGCCGGCGTGATCGACCACGCCGCGCCGGCGCAGGCCCAATGGCAGGGCGACTCGCTGCGCCTGAGCCAGCCGCTGTCGCCGCAGCGCAGCGAAAGCCCGGAGCAGTTGCAGGTCGTGCTGACCACCGCCGGCCAGCCGGCCGGCCTGGCGCTGGCCGGCCCGGTGCTGGGCGGCTGGCCGGCCATCGCCGGCGCCGCGAACGCCGACATCACGCCAGCCACCGCACCGGCGGCTGCCGCCGCGGCCGCTCCCGCCCCGGCCGCTCCCGCCCCGCGGCTGCCCGTGCCGGAGCTGCCAACGGCCGCCGCCGAATCCGCGCCGGTGGAGACCCCCTGGCTGCTGACCACGCTGGGCCTGGCCTTCGTCGGCGGCCTGCTGCTGAACCTGATGCCCTGCGTGTTCCCGGTGCTATCGCTCAAAGTGCTCGGCCTGGCCGCGCATGGCGGCCAGCGCCGGCAGCTGGTGGCCGGTGGCCTGGCCTATGCCGGCGGCGTGCTGCTGTCCTTCCTGGTGCTGGCCTCGCTGCTGCTGATGATGCGCGCCGGCGGCGCCGAGCTCGGCTGGGGTTTCCAGCTGCAGTCGCCGGGCTTCGTCGCGCTGCTGGCGCTGCTGTTCACCTTGATCGGCCTGAACCTGTCGGGCGTGTTCGGCTTCTCGGGCGCGATGACCGGGCAGCTGTGCACCGTGCGCGCCCGCCGGCCGCTGCTGGACCATGCGCTGACCGGCGTGCTGGCGGTGCTGGTGGCCTCGCCCTGCACCGCGCCGTTCATGGGCGCGGCACTGGGCGCGGCGCTGGCGCAGCCGCCGTTGCAGGCCTTGTCGGTGTTCCTCGCGCTGGGCCTGGGCATGGCCGCGCCCTACCTGGTGCTGTGCTGCTGGCCGCGGCTGGCCCGCCTGCTGCCGCGGCCGGGCGCCTGGATGGAGCAGCTGAAGATGCTGCTGGCCTTCCCGATGTACGCCACCGTGGTGTGGCTGCTGTGGGTGCTGGGCCACCAGGTCGGGGTCGATGGCGCCACCGCGCTGCTGCTGGTGCTGCTGCTGGTGGCCTTCGGCGCCTGGGTCTGGGGCTCGCGCGGGCTCGGCCGCCTGGGCCGCCGTGCCGGTGGCGCGCTGGCCGCGGTGGGGCTGGTGGGCACCAGCCTGTGGGCCTGGCCGCAGCTGCAGCTGCCGCCGGCCCCGGTGGGCACGCAGCAACCGGCGCTGGCGGCGGCCAGCGAACGCTGGCAGGCCTGGTCGCCCGAGGCGGTGCAGCGCGCACAGGCCGAAGGCCGGCCGGTGCTGGTGGACTTCACCGCGGCTTGGTGCGTGACCTGCCAGTTCAACAAGCACGGCGTGCTGGCCAATGCCGGCCTGCTGGCCGACCTTGACGCGCGCCGCGTGCTGCTGCTGCGCGCCGACTGGACCCGGCGCGACCCGCAGATCACCCAGACACTGGGCGCGCTGGGCCGCAGCGGCGTGCCGGTGTACGCGGCCTACGGCCCGGGGCAGGCCCAGCCGCGGCTGTTGCCCGAGCTCTTGAGCGTGGCCAGCGTGCGCGAGGCCATCGCCGCCTGGCCGGTGGCGCAGCCCCTGGGCGCGATGCCCGTGCCCTGACCGACCGACACCCACCCGGTCAACCAGGCGCTGGCCGGCAAGCCGGTTAGCAAGCCGGTCACGCAGCCCTACGGCTGCTCGGTCAAGTACGCCGCGGGATAGGGGCTCCGAGGTTTCTCCCCGGTAGGGGACAGGCCGCGCCGCGGCCAGGGGCGCGCGGTGGTGTCTGAAGGGCCAAACCCGATCCGGGTTGCCCGGTCGGGTTTGGTGGCCCCTCGGGGGCGGCCGCCAGGCGGCCGGGGCCGACACAACAGCCGGCTGCTACCCGCAAGAGGTGCTTCCTTCGAACAATGGCCGGACCCCATCCCGCCACGAAGGAGACACCCGATGGCCCGCAAGATCCTGATGCTGTGCGGCGACTACGCCGAAGACTACGAGACCATGGTGCCGTTCCAGGCCCTCAGCGCCGTGGGCCACACGGTGCATGCGGTGGCGCCGGACAAGAAGGCCGGCGACTGGGTGCACACGGCCATCCATGACTTCGAAGGCGCGCAGACCTACAGCGAGAAGCCGGGCCACCGCTTCACGCTGAACGCCACCTTCGCCGAGGTGCGCCCCGAGGCCTACGACGCGCTGCTGATCCCCGGTGGCCGCGCGCCCGAGTACCTGCGCATGAACAGCCGCGTGGTCGAGATCGCGCGCCACTTCCTCGCCGCCAACAAGCCGGTGGCGGCGGTGTGCCATGGCGCCCAGCTGCTGGCGGCCACCGGGCTGTTGAAGGGCCGCAAGGTCTCGGCCTACCCGGCCTGCCAGGTCGAGGTGGAGCTCGCCGGCGCCGAATACATGGGCCTTGCCATCGACCAGGCGGTGACCGACGGCACACTGGTGACCGCGCCGGCCTGGCCGGCACACCCGGCCTGGATTGCCCAGTTCCTCGCGGTGCTGGGCACCCGGATCGAGACCTGACCCTTCCGGAGAGCCCTGCCATGTGCGAGGTGTTCATCAGCGCAGACCCGCAAAGCTACGACAGTCGCACGCGCTCGGTGCGGCTGCATGGCGTGGTCACCAGCATCCGGCTGGAGAACCTGTTCTGGCAGGTGCTCGAGGAGATCGCCCGCCGCGACGGCATGAACGTGGTGCAGCTGATCGAGAAGCTGTACGACGAACTGGTCGCCGCGCGCGGCGAGGTCGGCAACTTCGCGTCCTTCCTGCGCGTCAGCGCGCTGCGCTACGAGGCGCTGCTGGCGCAGGGCGCCATTCCGGCCGACACCGCGATCGCGATCCGCTCGCTCGACCCGCAGGCCGTGCTGCGCGGGCTGGCACCGGGCTGGGGACGGCCGGCACCGCCGCGCAGCCTGAGCTGAAGGCGGGGCGGTCCTCACGCCCCGGCGCCGGCCGGGCGCACGCTCTTCACGCTTTGTTGCGAGGAATCAGCAAGACCGCAGCAACAAGTCGATGCGCCAATGGCGGTGTGGGCGCTAGCATGCCCGCCCAAAGCGAGAGAGCCCCGATGAACCTGCGCCGCCTGACCCTGCTTCCCCTGCTGCTTGCCGCCGCCTGGCCCCTGGCGGGCTGGTCGGCCACCCACGAACCCGGCCCGCGCCGCTCGGTGGTGGCCTACGACCCGGCCGAAGACCCCGCCGGTGCGCGCGTGATCGTCAAGTACAGGACCGGGTCCACGCTGATGAAGGTGCAGGCCGCCGGCAGCGGCGAAGGCGCGGCCAGCACCGCCAGCGCCGGCCCGCAGCAGGCCGCGACGATGGCCCGGCGCCTGGGCCTGGCGCTGCGCGACGGCATCACGCTGGGTCGCCGCAGCCAGGTGCTGCATGGCGACAAGAGCCTGAGCTCGCGTGCGCTGGCCGCGCGCCTGGCCGCCGATCCGGAAGTCGAATACGCGGTGCCCGACCTGCGCCGCCGCGCCTTCGCGGTGCCCAACGACCCGCTGTTCAATGCCGCGGCCGGCATCTCCCCCGCCGTCGGCCAGTGGTACCTGCGGGCGCCCGACAGCACGGTGAAGGCCTCGATCAACGCGGTGGGCGCCTGGGACCTCAGCACCGGCGCCAGCAGCGTCACGGTGGCGGTGCTCGACACCGGCGTGCGCCTGAACCACCCGGACCTGGCCGGCAAGCTGCAGTCGGGCTACGACTTCATCGCCGACCGCGTCACCGCCAACGACGGCAGCGGCCGCGATGCCGACCCCAGCGATCCCGGCGACTGGACCAATGCCAACGAATGCGCCAGCGGCGAACCCGCGTCGGACAGCAGCTGGCATGGCACCCAGGTCTCGGGCCTGATCGGTGCCTCCACCAACAACGGCGTCGGGATGGCCGGCGTCGGGCGCAGCGTGATGCTGCTGCCGGTGCGCGTGCTGGGCCGCTGCGGCGGCTTCGACAGCGACATCATCGCCGGCATGCGCTGGGCCGCCGGCCTGTCGGAAACGCAGAGCAACCCGCGCCCGGCCAAGGTGCTGAACATGAGCCTGGGTTCCACCGGCAGCTGCAGCGTCAGCGAGGCGCCGGACTACGTCGACGTGTTCAACGAGCTCACGGCCGCCGGCGTCACCGTCGTGGTGGCCAGCGGCAACGACACCGGCCATGCGGTGGGCGTGCCGGCCAACTGCCCCGGCGCCATCGCGGTGGCCGGCGTGCGCCACATCGGCACCAAGGTCGGCTACTCCAACGTCGGTCCGGAGATGACCATCGCCGCGCCCGCGGGCAACTGCGTCGAGGACAACACCTGCCTGTACCCGCTGCTCACCACCACCAACAGCGGCACCAAGGGCCCGGCCCTCAACACTTACAGCGACAGCACCAACTACTCGGTGGGCACCAGCTTCGCGACGCCGCTGGTGGCCGGCACGGTGGGGCTGATGCTGTCGGTGAACCCGAAGATGACGCCGGCGCAGATCAAGACCGCGCTGCGCAACAGCGCGCGGCCGTTCCCGACCACCGGCTCCGATGCCGACGTGGTGGCCTGCCATGCACCGGACGACACCGACCAGCTCGAGTGCTACTGCACCACCAGCACCTGCGGCGCCGGCCTGCTGGACACCCAGGGCGCGGTGGCGCTGGCCGCCGCCGACCGCGTGTTCGACTGGGCCGAGTCGGTGTACCCGCAGCTGTTCCCGAAGCCCGCGACCAGCGGCTACTTCGCGCCCTACACCTACCGCTACTACCCGGCCACCGGCATCTACCTGGGCACGGCGAACGGGCGCATCTACCTGCACGACGGCCGCGAGTGGAACCTCACCGATGTCGGCCCGATGAGCCAGTACCTGCCGCAGGCCGCCGCCGCGGGGTTCTGACACGCGGGTGACACCCTCGCCGCACCGACCGGGCACGGCCGGTGCTAGCGTCACGCCAGCGCGCACGAGCCGCGCGCCGAGGAGCGACGAGCGATGAGCCTGAACTACCGATGCGCCCACCGCTGGGCCTTCAGCGCCTGGGGCGGCGCGCTGGCCGAGCAGGCCGACGAACTGGTCGCGCCCACCGGCCAGGAAGTGACGGTGCGCATCCGCCACTGCGGCATCTGCCACTCCGACCTGCACATCCAGGCCGGCGGCTTCGACATGGGCGGCGGCAAGCTCTCGTCGCTGGAACGCGCCGGCACGCGGCTGCCGGTGACCATGGGCCACGAGATCGGCGGCGAGGTCGTCGAGCTCGGCCCCAAGGTGCAGGGCCTGGCGCTGGGCGAGCAGGTCGTCGTCTACCCCTGGATCGGCTGCAATGCCTGCCCGGTGTGCGCCCGTGGCGACGACCACCTGTGCCCGAAGGCGCAGAACACGCTGGGCATCCAGCGCCCCGGCGGCTTTGCCGACCTGGTGCGGGTGCCGCATGCGCGCTACCTGGTGCCCATCGGCTCGCTGGACCCGGCGCGCGCGGCCACCTTTGCCTGTGCCGGCATCACCGCCTACGGCGCGATCCGCAAGCTCGACGCGATGACGGCCGACGAGGCGGTGGCCGTGATCGGCTGCGGCGGCGTCGGCATGACCGCGGTGGCGCTGCTGTCGGCCACCACGCCGGCGCGCATCGTCGCCATCGACCCCGACCCGGCCAAGCGCGACTCGGCGCTGGCCCATGGCGCCGCGCTGGCCTTCGACCCGGCCGCGCCCGATGCGCTGAAGACGATCAACAAGGCCTGCGGCTTCAACATCGCCGGTGCGCTCGATTTCGTCGGCGGCGAAGCCAGCTCGGCGATGGCGGTGAACCTGGTGCGGCGCACCGGCCAGGTGGTGATCGTCGGCCTGTTCGGCGGCGAGTTCCGCCTGCCGCTGCCCATGTTCGCGCTGCGCTCGCTGCGCATCAGCGGCTCCTACGTCGGCAGCCTGCACGACCTGCGCGAACTGGTGGCGCTGGCGCAGCGCGTCCCCCTGCCGGCGATCCCGCTGGACCTGCGGCCGATGGCCAGCGTCAACACCGCGCTGGCCGACCTGGCGCAGGGCCGGGTCGTGGGGCGGGTGGTTCTCCAAGCCTGAGTTCGTCAGCATCCGGGCACGCCCATGCCCGGTCCGCTCGACACCACGATCCACCTCACCCGTGCGCCCTCGGGTGCCCGCATCGCCTGGGTCTGGCCGCACAGATCGTGCGTTATGACGAGCGGGGCTGCGGCCTGTCCGGCCGGGATGCACTGCCGCCCTCGCTCGACAGCGCGGTGCAGCAGTACTTCACCTCGACGATGGTGCCGGACGCCAGCCGCGAGCAGGCCGAGTCGCTGAACGAGCAGCAGCGGCTGAGCTGCGACGGCGAGCATGCCGCGGCGCTGATGCTGGCGCGGGCCTCGCTGGACGTGCGCGCCGAGGCCGCGGCCCTGCGCAACGCGCTGTCGGCGCTGTACGCACGGCTGCAGGTCGAGGGCCGCGCGCAGGCCATCGTGCGCATCCGCGACGGCGGCAGCGGGACGCTGCCGCGCGCGCGGGACCGCTGTCCCGTGGCGCCCGGTGCGCTTGGACACTGCAATCGAGGCTCCCATCCACGGAGGTCACGATCATGTTCATCGAACGCCCCGATGCCCGCCTGTTCTCGCTGAGCTTCGGCCAGGGGCCGCGTACTTTGCTTGCCATTGGCGGCTGGATCGGCAGCGGCGAGCTGTGGCACGAGGTCTTCGGCCAGCTGCCGCACTGGCGCTGCGTCAGCCTGGACCACCGCGGCAGCGGCGCCAGCCACTGCGGGGCCGAGGCCATCGGCCACGAGGCGATGGTGCAGGACCTGGCGGCGGTGGCCGATGCGCAGCGCATCGACCGCTGCGTGCTGGCCGCGGAGTCCTCCGGTGTCGCGGTGGCGCTGCTGCACGGCGATCGCGCCGCGATCGCGCCACCGGCCGAGTCGCAGCGCCTGGCCGCCGCGCTGCCGCAGGCCACGCTCCACCTGCTGCCCGGGCTGGGCCATGTGCCGATGCTCAGCGCGCCGGCGCGGCTGGCCCAGGCCATCGAGCAGCGCTTCGGCCGCCAGGAATGCGCGGCCACCGCGTCGTGAGCCGGCCGGCGCTGAAACAACCGGCAGCACAAGCTTAAGCGGGCTTAGCGATCGCCGCCGGGCCGGCCCGCACCATCGCCTGACCGCTGCGCCGAACAGCGGAACAACAGAGGGCCCCGCGGGGCCATGCACAGGAATGGCAGTGGGACCGGGGAGGCCGGCAGCGGTGCTGCCGGCAATGTGGCGCCTTGACGACGAGGCGCCCCGGAGGCGAAGGACGACATGAACACCAGCGTGGCCAGCGATGAGGCGATTGCCACGCCGGCACCGGCACGGCGCCGCAGTGGCGACCACTGGCTGGCACTGCTGCTGCCGGCGCTGGTGGCGGCCGCCTGGGTGCTGGGCCGTGGCGGCTGGCTGCGCTCGGGCGACGACCTGAGCTACTGGATCGCGGTGGCCGGCGGCTCGATGATGCTGGCCGCGCTGCTGCTGTACCCGCTGCGCAAGTACTGGCGCGCGCTGCACCAGGCCGGCCGGGTCAAGTGGTGGTTCGCGCTGCACATGGTGCTGGGGCTGCTGGGGCCCTGGCTGATCCTGGTGCACTCGACCTTCCGCATCGGCTCGCTCAATGCCGGCGTGGCGCTGCTCAGCATGGTGGTGGTCGTTGCCAGCGGTGTCATCGGTCGCTTCCTGTATGTGCGCGTGCACCGGGGCCTGAGCGGCGAGCGCACCTCGCTGCAGGCACTGCAGGCCCGCGCCGGCTTCGTCGAGGACCAGGCCCGCTCGCGCCTGGCTTTCGCGCCGGAGGTGGAAGCCGGCCTGCGCGCCTTCGAGCAGCGCGTGCTGGGCACGCCGCCCGGCCTGGCAGGCGCGTTCCGCCAGGCGCTGTGGCTGCCATGGCTGGCCTGGCGCGAGCGGCGGCGCTGCCAGCAGCGGCTGCAGGCGCCGCTGGCCGCGCTGGCGCAACGCCGCGGCTGGGGCGCCGATGAGCTGGCGCGCCGCCGCCGCCACGCCTGCAAGCTGGTGGCGCGCTACCTCGAAGCCGTGGTGCGCGTGGCGCAGTACAGCGCCTACGAGCGCCTGTTCGCGCTGTGGCACGTGGCGCACCTGCCCTTCGTGGTGCTGCTGGTGCTGAGCGCAGTGGTGCATGTGGTGGCGGTCCATGCGTACTAGCCGTTTCCGGGGCCCCGCCGGCCATGCGTGCTGATGCCAAGGCCTCGCTGGCAGGCGGCCGGCCGCGCATGGCGCCAGGTCATCGCCGGCCTGGGCCTGCTGCTGTTGATGCTGCCGGCGCTGGCGCAGAACCTCGAATCGGTGCTGCGCCCGGGCGAGCTGATCCGCGGCCATGCGCAATGGGACGAGGCCTGCGAGCAATGCCATGTGCGCTTCGACCGCGCGGCGCAGAACGAGCGCTGCATGGCCTGCCACAAGGACGTGGGGGCTGACGTGCGCCAGCGCCGCGGTCACCACGGACGCCTGCCGGCACAGCCCTGCCGTGCCTGCCACACCGACCACAAGGGCCGCGACGCGCGCATTGTCCAGCTCGACACGCAGCGCTTCGACCATCGCCAGACCGATTTCGTGCTGCGCGGCAAGCACGAGGGCGCCGCCTGCCAGAAATGCCACCCCGCCGGCCGCAAGTATTCGCAGGCGCCGGGCGACTGCGCCAGCTGCCACCGCGCCGACGACGTCCACAAGGGCGGCCTCGGCGCGCAGTGCGCCGACTGCCATGGCGAGACCGACTGGCGCCAGGCCCGCTTCGACCACGGCCGCACCCGCTTCGCGCTGACCGGCCGCCACGCCGAGGCACGCTGCACTGACTGCCACCGCAATAACGTCTATACGGAGGCGCCGCGCACCTGCATAGGCTGCCACCGCAAGGACGACGACGGCGCGCGCGGCCACCACGGCCGCTTCGGCGAGCGTTGCGACAGCTGCCACGGCAGCAAGGCCTGGAAGCCGGCCAGCTTCAACCACGATGCCGACACCCGCTTCGCCCTGCGCGGCAAGCACCGCGCCGCCACCTGCACCGCCTGCCACACCGGCGTGCTGTTCAAGGACAAGACCGGCACCGCCTGCGTCGACTGCCACCGCAAGGACGACCGCCACGAAGGCAGCCTGGGCCGCGAATGCCAGGCCTGCCACAGCGAGCGCGACTGGAAGGACACCGGCACCCGCTTCGACCATGCGCGCACCCGCTTCGCGCTGCTGGGCAAGCACCGTGACGTGCGCTGCGACGCCTGCCACGCCAACCAGCGCTACCAGGGCACGGCGACCGAGTGCGTGGCCTGCCACCGCAAGGACGACCGCCACCGCCCCAGCCTGGGGCAGGCCTGCGAGTCCTGCCATGGCGAGCGCGACTGGAAGGACGTGTCGCGCTTCGACCACCAGAAGACGCGCTTCGCGCTGCAGGGCCGCCACCGCGACACGCGTTGCGCCGACTGCCACCGCAGCAGCAACTACCGCGAGGCGGCGAGCGACTGCGTGGCCTGCCACCGCCCCGACGACAAGCACGCCAACACGCTGGGCAGCGGCTGCGGCGATTGCCATGACGCCCGCGCCTGGAAGCCGGCGCCGGCCTTCGACCACCAGCGCACCCGATTCGCGCTGCGCAACGCGCACGCGGCGCCGGCCGTGGCCTGCAGCGCCTGCCATGCCGATGCGCGCCACTACCGCGACCTGGCGCGCGACTGCATCGCCTGTCACCGCAAGGACGACCGCCATGCCGGCCAGTCCGGCGAGCGCTGCGAGGCCTGCCATGCCGACACGCGCTGGCGCGACACCCGCTTCGACCATGCGCAGGCGCGCTTCCCGCTGCTGGGCCGCCACCTGGCGCTGGCCTGCAGCAGCTGCCACCTGAGCCTGCGCTACCGCGACGCCGCGCGCGAATGCGACGGCTGCCACCGCAAGGACGACAGGCACCTGCGCAAGTTCGGCAGCGCCTGCGAGAGCTGCCACAACGCGCGCAGCTGGCGGCTGTGGCGCTTCGACCATGAACGCCGTGGCCGCTACAAGCTCGACGGCGCGCATGCCCGCGTCGCCTGCGAAGCCTGCCACACGGCGCCGGCGCCGGCCGGTCGCGCCATCGCCGATGTCGGGGGCGGCTGCATCGCCTGCCACCAGCGCGACGACAAGCACGAAGGCGCCTTCGGCGTGCAGTGCGACCGCTGCCACGACACGGCGAACTGGCGCCAGGTGCGCCAGCGCAGCGGCGCGGTGCACACCTGGCCGCGCGACCTGCGCGCCGGGAGGCTGGCATGACGGCGCGGGCCTGCGGCCGGCCCCTGGCGCCCGCGCTGTGGCGTGCGCTGGCGCTGCTGCTGCTGGGCCTGCTGCTGAGCCTGCAGCTGCCCGGCCTGGCGGCGGCGCAAGGGACCGCACCGGCCGCCGGCGCGCAGGGCTTCGACCACCTGCGCACCGGCTTCGCGCTGACCGGCCGCCATGCGCAGCAGCGCTGCGAAGCCTGCCACCAGAACGGCGTGCTGCAGGGCACCCCGCGCGATTGCGTCAGCTGCCACCAGAGCGGCCAGCGCTTCGCACGCGGCAACGTCGTGATGTCGGCCAACCACCTGCCGACCCAGCAGAGCTGCGACACCTGCCACGACACGCGCGCCTTCACGCCGGCACGCTTCAACCACGGCAACGTGGCCGCCGGCAGCTGCGCCAGCTGCCACAACGGCGCGCGCGCCGGCGGCAAGCCGGCCAACCACCTGCCGCAACAGGCGCTGGCGGCCACCGCCTCGGCGGCCTGCGACAGCTGCCACAAGGGCGGCTTCAGCAGCTGGGCCAACGGTCGCCTGCACGCCAATGTGAGCGTCAGCAGCGGCTGCGCCAGCTGCCACAACGGGCAGGTGATGGGCGCCGCCGGCAAGCCCGCGACGCCGGTGCATGCCACCGCCACCACCTGCGAAAGCTGCCACGGCACCGGCAGCTGGGCCGCGGCGCGGGTCGACCACGCCAGCTTCACCAGCGCCACCGCCTGCACCAGCTGCCACAACGGCAGCACCGCCACCGGCAAATCGGCCACGCACGTGCCGGTGGGCAACGCCAATTGCAGCAGCTGCCATGCCAGCAGCGGCTGGAAGCCGACCACCTGGAACCACACCCAGCTGCCCGTGGCCAACCAGTGCGCCGGCTGCCATTCGGGCGCCTACCCGCCGGCCGATGGCCGATCGGCCAACCACGTGCCTTATGCCGGCCTCGCGGCGCTCAACGGCGCCAGCTGCGACACCTGCCACAAGGCCGGCTTCGCCGCCTGGGCCCCGGCCAAGGTGCACCGCAACGTGGCGCTCACCAGTGGCTGCGCCAGCTGCCACACCGGGGCCTTCGCGCAGGCCGTGGGCAAGCCGAACAACGCGGTGCATGCCAGCGTCGGCGGCAATTGCGAGAGCTGCCACAAGTCCACCAGCGCCTGGGCCGGCGCCAAGGTCGACCACGGCGCCTTCAACGACAGCACCGCCTGCAGCAGCTGCCACAACGGCAGCGCGGCCACGGGCAAGTCCGCCACCCACGTGCCGGTGGGCACGACCAACTGCGCGGCCTGCCACGCCACGGCCGGCTGGACCCCCACGAAATGGACCCATGCGCAGGTGGCGGTGAACGGGCAGTGCGCCAGCTGCCATTCGGGCGGCTTCCCGCCGGCCGATGGCAAGCCCGGCAACCACCTTGCCGAGGGCAGCTTCGCGCTCACCGCCTCGTCCAGTTGCGATGCCTGCCACAAGGGCAGCTTCAGCAGCTGGGCCGACGGCCGGCTGCATGCGAACTTCACGTTCGGTGCGCAGTGCGACAGCTGCCACAACGGCAACACCCTCGGCGCCACCGCCAAGCCGGCGAACGCGCTGCACGCCAATGTGAGCGGCAGCTGCGAGAGCTGCCACAAGTCCACCAGCAGCTGGGCCGGCACCAAGGTCAACCACGCGAACTTCAACGACAGCACCAACTGCGCCAGCTGCCACAATGGCAGCGCGGCCACCGGCAAGCCGGCGGGCCACGTGCCGGTGGGCTCCGCCGGCTGCATCGGCTGCCACAGCACCAGCGGCTGGACACCGACGAAGTGGAACCACACGCAGCTGGCGGTGGCGGCGCAGTGCGCCAGCTGCCACACGGGCAGCTACCCGCCCGCAGACGGCAAGCCCGCCAATCACATCCCGTACCAGGGCGTGGCGCTCACGTCCTCGGCCAATTGCGACAGCTGCCACAAGGGCAGCTACAGCAGCTGGGCCAACGGCAAGCTGCACGCCAACTTCGCGATCACGGGTGCTTGCGCGTCGTGCCACACCGGCGCGTTCCTCAACGCGGCGGGCAAGCCCGGCACCACCATCCACGCCACCGTGACCGGCAACTGCGAGAGCTGCCACAAGTCGACGACGAACTGGAGCGCCAAGGTCGACCACAGCACGTTCAACGACAGCACCAACTGCGCCAGCTGCCACAACGGCAGCGCGGCCACCGGCAAATCGGCCACGCACACCCCGGTCGGGGCCACCAACTGCATCAGCTGCCACAGCACCGCGGGCTGGACGCCGACGAAGTGGAACCACACGCAGCTGCCCGTCACGTCGCAATGCGCCAGTTGCCACAGCGGCGGCTACCCGCCGGCCGACGGCAAGCCGGTCAACCACATCCCGTACCAGAACGTCGCGGTCACCGCATCGGCCAACTGCGACAGCTGCCACAAGGGCAGCTACAGCAGCTGGGGCACGGGCAAGCTGCACAGCAACTTCACCATCACCAGCGGCTGCGTGGCCTGCCACAGCGGCAGCTACCTCAGCGCGGTGGGCAAGCCCGCGACCACGATCCATGCGACGGTCACCGGCAATTGCGAGAGCTGCCACAAGTCCACCAGCACCTGGTCCGGCGCCAAGGTCGACCACGGCGGGTTCAACGACACGACCAATTGCGCCAGCTGCCACAACGGCAGCGCGGCCACTGGCAAATCGGCCACGCACATCCCGGTGGGCTCGACCAATTGCTTCACGTGCCACAACACCACGGGCTGGACGCCGACGAAGTGGAACCACACGCAGCTGGCGGTGACGGCGCAATGCGCCAGTTGCCACACGGGTGGCTATCCGCCGGCCGACGGCAAGCCGGCCAACCACATTCCGTACCAGGGCGTGGCGGTGTCGAGCGCAGCCAATTGCGATGCCTGCCACAAGGGCAGCTTCAGCAGCTGGGCCACCGGCAAGTTCCACGGCAATTTCACCGTCAGCGCCGGCTGCGCGAGCTGCCACACCGGCGCCTACCTCAATGCCGTTGGCAAGCCCGCGACCACGATCCATGCGACGGTCACCGGCAATTGCGAGAGCTGCCACAAGTCCACCAGCACCTGGTCCGGCGCCAAGGTCGACCACGGCGGGTTCAACGACAGCACCAACTGCGCCAGCTGCCACAACGGCAGCGGGGCCACCGGCAAGCCGGCGTCCCACATCCCGGTGGGCTCGACCAACTGCTTCACGTGCCACAACACCACGGGCTGGACGCCGACGAAGTGGAACCACACGCAGCTGCCCGTCACGTCGCAATGCGCCAGTTGCCACAGCGGCGGCTACCCGCCGGCCGACGGCAAGCCGGCCAACCACATCCCGTACCAGGGCGTGGCGGTCACCTCCGTGGCCAACTGCGACAGCTGCCACAAGGGCAGCTACAGCAGCTGGGCCAATGGCAAGCTGCACAGCAACTTCTCGATCTCGAGCAATTGCGTGGCGTGCCACACCGGCACGTACCTGAACGCTGTCGGCAAACCCAACACGGCCATCCACGCGACGGTGACGGGCAACTGCGAGAGCTGCCACAAGTCCACCAGCACCTGGTCCGGCGCCAAGGTCGACCACAGCACGTTCAACGACACGACCAACTGCGCGAACTGCCACAACGGCAGCACCGCCACCGGCAAATCGGCCACGCACATCCCTTCGGGTTCGACCAACTGCTTCACGTGCCACAACACCACGGGCTGGACGCCGACGAAGTGGAACCACACGCAGCTGCCCGTCACGTCGCAATGCGCCAGCTGCCACACGGGCGGCTACCCGCCGGCCGACGGCAAGCCGGCCAACCACATCCCGTACCAGAGCGTGGCGGTGACCTCCGCAGCCAACTGCGACAGCTGCCACAAGGGCAGCTACACCAGCTGGGTCAACGGCAAGCTGCACAACAACTTCTCGATCTCGAGCAATTGCGTGGCGTGCCACACCGGCGCCTACCTCAATGCCGTGGGCAAGCCCAACACCGCAATCCATGCGTCGGTGACCGGCAACTGCGAGAGCTGCCACAAGTCGACCACGAGCTGGACGGCCAAGGTCGACCACAGCGGATTCAACGACACGACCAACTGCGCGAGCTGCCACAACGGCAGCACCGCGACCGGCAAGCCGGCGACGCACATCCCGGTGGGCTCGACCAATTGCTACACCTGCCACGGCACCACCGGCTGGACGCCGACGAAGTGGAACCACACGCAGCTGGCGGTGACGGCGCAATGCGCCAGCTGCCACACGGGTGGCTATCCGCCGGCGGACGGCAAGCCCGCCAACCACATCCCGTATCAGAGCGTACCGGTGTCGACCGCGGCCAACTGCGACGCGTGTCACAAGGGCAGCTACACCAGCTGGGCCAACGGCAAGTTCCACAGCAATTTCTCGGTCTCCACGACCTGCGCGACCTGCCACACCGGCACGTACCTGAACGCGGTGGGCAAGCCCAACACCGCCATCCACGCCACGGTGACCGGCAATTGCGAGAGCTGCCACAAGTCCACGACGAGCTGGAGCGCGAAGGTCGACCACAGCACCTTCAACGACACGACCAACTGCGCGAACTGCCACAACGGCAGCACCGCGACCGGCAAGCCGGCGACGCACATCCCGGTGGGCGCGACCAACTGCTACAGCTGCCATAACACCACCGGCTGGACGCCGACGAAGTGGAATCACACGCAGCTGGCGGTGACGGCGCAATGCGCCAGCTGCCACTCGGGCGGCTATCCGCCGGCGGACGGCAAACCAGGCAACCACATCCCTTATCAGAGTGTGGCGGTCACGTCCGCGGCCAACTGCGACAGCTGCCACAAGGGCAGCTACACGAGCTGGGCCAACGGCAAGCTGCACAGCAATTTCTCGATCTCGAGCAATTGCGTGGCGTGCCACACGGGCACGTACCTGAACGCCGTCGGCAAGCCCAACACCGCGATCCACGCCACGGTGACCGGCAACTGCGAGAGCTGCCACAAGTCGACCACGAGCTGGACGGCCAAGGTCGACCACAGTGGGTTCAACGACACGACCAACTGCGCCAGCTGCCACAACGGCAGCACCGCCACCGGCAAGCCGGCCACGCACATCCCCGTCGGTTCAACGAACTGCTACTCGTGCCATGGGACCACCGGCTGGACGCCGACGAAGTGGAACCACACGCAGCTGGTGGTGACGGCGCAATGCGCCAGCTGCCACACGGGCGGCTACCCGCCGGCCGACGGCAAGCCGACCAACCACATCCCGTACCAGAGCGTGCCGGTGTCAACCGCGGCCAATTGCGACAGCTGCCACAAGGGCAGCTACACCAGCTGGGCCAACGGCAAGTTCCACAGCAACTACAGCGTCAGCACCAGCTGTGCGACCTGCCACACCGGCACGTACCTGAATGCGGTGGGCAAGCCCAACACCGCGATCCACGCCACGGTGACCGGCAATTGCGAGAGCTGCCACAAGTCCACGACGAGCTGGAGCGCGAAGGTCGACCACAGCACCTTCAACGACACGACCAACTGCGCCAGCTGCCACAACGGCAGCACCGCCACCGGCAAGCCGGCCACGCACATCCCGGTCGGTTCAACGAACTGCTACTCGTGCCACAGCACCACCGGCTGGACGCCGACGAAGTGGAACCACACGCAGCTGGTGGTGACGGCGCAATGCGCCAGCTGCCACAGCGGGGGCTATCCGCCGGCCGACGGCAAGCCGGCCAACCACATCCCGTACCAGAGCGTGCCGGTGTCGACGGCGGCCAACTGCGATGCGTGCCACAAGGGCAGCTACACGAGCTGGGCGAATGGCAAGTTCCACGCGAACTTCAGCGTCAGCACCACCTGCGCCACCTGCCACACCGGCAGCTACCTGAATGCGGTGGGCAAGCCGGGCAACGCCACTCATGCCAGCGTCACCGGCAATTGCGAGAGCTGCCACAAGTCCACCAGCAGCTGGTCGCAGGTGAACTACACGCACTCGGCGGCCAATGCGGTGGGCACCGGCACCTGCGACACCTGCCACAACGGCAGCAATGCCACCGGCAAGCCGGCTTCGCACATCCCGATTCCGGCCGGCGCGGCCAGGTGCGACAGCTGCCACAAGTCGCAGTCGGCCTGGAATGCCTCGGTGACGATGAACCACAGCGTGGTCACCGCCGGTGCCTGCAAGTCCTGCCACAACGGGAGTTATCTCTCGGCCGGCACGCAGGGCGCACTGGCCAAGCCGTCCAACCACATCCCGGAAGTCCAGCTGCTCAACGGCGCGGCGATGGACTGCAATGCCTGCCACACCAGCACCAGCAGCTGGGGCTCGCAGAAGATGAATCACAACGCCAGCCAGGGCAATGGCGCGGGCTGGTGCAAGGCCTGCCACCAGAGCGGCACCAGCTACCTCGGCAGCATGGAGCACAAGTCGCTGACGCACCAGAAGTCCAGCGGGGTCACCGATTGCTCGCAGTCCGGCTGCCACCGGCCGCTGGGCAACAAGGGCAGCCCGTACACCAAGTGGGATTGAGAACTTGAAGTCAAAGTCGTGGGAGGGGGCGCCGCTGGCGCCATGGGTGGCCGTGCTGGGGCTGGCGGCAGCGTCCGCGCCCGCGGCCGCGCAGTTGATCGACGAGCTCGAGCTGCGGCGCGAGGGCAACGACGCGGTGCTGCAGCTGCGCTTCACCACCGAAGTGCAGTTCCAGCGCGCGATCAGCACGCGCTCGGGCGATGTGACGCAGCTGATCTACACGCTGCTGACGACCACCAACGGCGCGGTGGCGACGCCGATGCAGGTGCTGCGGCTGCGTGCCGCGCGCGGCGTGCCCGAGCTCGAGGTCAGCGACGAGCCCGAGCGTGCCGAGCGCGGCGAGCAGACGCGCCGCGTGCTGTTGCGCAGCCGCGAGCCGCTGGTGGCCCGGGCCCGCGCCGGCAAGGGCAACCGCAGCCTGGAGATCGTGCTGGTCGGCAAAGGCAGCGGCCTGCCGTTGCCGCCGCCTGGGCCGGCGGCGCGCCGGCCTGCGCCCGCGGTGGCTGCGGCCTCGGCACCTGCCGCCACAGGCCCCGCGGCGCCGGCCGCTGCACCCGCCCCGACCGCCCCGGCCGCGCCGGCCGCCGCGTCGCCGCTGCCGAGCCAGGCGCCGCCGGAGGTGGAGGCCCGTGCCACCGCGCTGCTGGCGCAGGCCCGCACGGCCTTCGAGGCCGGGCGCATCGGCGAGGCCATCGACCAGCTGAATGTGCTGCTGGAGCTGCCGCCGAACAGCGCCACGCGTGAAGGCCAGGAGCTGGCCGGTCGCGCCCACCTGCAGGCCGGCGACACCGCGCGGGCCCGCGCCGAGTTCGAGACCTACCTGCAGCTGTTCCCGCAGGGCGAGGGCAGCGAGCGCGTGCGCGCGCTGCTGGCCGGGCTGCCGAAGCCGTCCAGCGCGCCGGCCGCGCCCGTCGCCGCGCCACTGCCGGCCGAGCCCGAGATCACCACCAGCGGCTCCGCGTCGGTCACGCACTACGGCGGCAATGGCCAGGTGCGCAGCCGCGACTTCCTCGATTCGCCGATCGCCGGCCTGCCGCAGGTGGCGGGCGACCCGCAGCTCAGCGCCGACCGCACGCGCCAGCTGTACAGCGACGTCGACCTGAACTGGCGCCGCCGCAACACCGAGGTGGAGCAGCGCTTCGTGTTCCGCGAGGCCTACACGCGCGATGAGCTGCGCCCGGAGAAGAGCCGCAACCGGCTGTCGGCGCTGTACTTCGACCACAAGTCGCTGACCGGCGGCTGGAACGTGCGCCTGGGCCGGCAATCGCCCACCGGCGGCGGCGTGATGGGGCGCTTCGACGGCCTCAAGGGCAGCTGGTCGATCACGCCGCGCGTCAAGCTCGGTGCGGTGGCCGGCCTGCCCACCGACAAGTACTTCGATTCGAACCGCCGCTTCTACGGCGTGTCGCTCGACGCGGAGCGGCTGCCCGGCGGCTTCGGCGTCGGCGCGTATGCGATCGAGCAGCGCATCGACAGCGAGATCGACCGCCGCGCCGTCGGCCTGGACCTGCGCTGGTTCCAGGGCGGCAGCACCGTGTTTTCGCAGTTCGACTACGACCTGCTGATGCGCGGGCTGAACGTGGCCACCGTGCAGGCCACCTTCATCACCGAAGGCAACACCGTCTACAACGCGCTGTACGACCGCCGCACGCTCAGCACGCTGGCACTGGGCAACGCGCTGACCTTCGAGGACCCGGCCAATCCGGGCGTGCTGTTCTCGCGCATCCAGGACCGGCTGGCCAGCACCACGGTCGAGGCGCTGCGCCGGCAGGTCAAGCGCATCACGCCGATGATCACGCAGGCCCAGCTCGGCGTGACGCGCCCGTTCACGAAGAACTGGCAGGGCGCGGCGAGCATCCAGCTCACCAACACCGGCGCGATCCCGCCGGTGCCGGAGGTGGCCGGCTTCGAGAACGGACGCCCGGCCACCGGCAACGTCATCACCACCAGCGCGCAGCTGATCGGGCTGAACCTGTACTCGGCGCGGGACACGCACGTGCTGTCCACCAGCGTCATCTCCAGCCCCTCGCTGCACGGGCTGCTGCTGGGCTACAACAACGCCTCGCTGCTGTACGGCGTGTGGCAGGTCGAGCCTTCGCTGCAGTTCTACCGCGACCGCCTCAGCGGCGGCAGCCACAGCCGGCGCTGGACGCCGGGCCTGCGCATCAGCTGGCGCGGCTGGCAGCGCTGGGCCATCGAATCGAACCTGACCTACGAGATCGGCCGCGCCACGCGCGTCTCGACCGCCGGCTCGACCACCGAGGAGTCGGTTCGACGCGTCAATTACTCGTTAGGAGTCCGTTATGAGTTCTGAAGCCGTGGCCCTGCCGACCCCGGCGCTGACGCTGGCGCAGTGCCGTCAGCAGATCCTG
Organism: Aquabacterium sp.; assembly: GCF_044226965.1. Taxonomy (GTDB): domain Bacteria; phylum Pseudomonadota; class Gammaproteobacteria; order Burkholderiales; family Burkholderiaceae_C; genus Pseudaquabacterium. Next base: position 31,007 of record NZ_JBGAGA010000034.1, read on the forward strand.
CAGCTCGACGCGCTGCGCGACGGCGGCGCCATCAGCGCGTCCGACCACGCCAGTGGTCGCGCGCGGCTGGAGCGCCTGCTGCTGGCGCAGGTGCTGCAGGCGCCGGCACCGGCGTCGGCGCCAGCCGTGGCGAGCCCGTCGCCGACGCCGGCGAGACCCGCCCGCTGGCGCTGGCCGCTGGCCGGTGCACTGCTGCTGCTGGCCGGGCTGGCGGCCGGCTACGCGGCCTGGCGCGTGCGGGCCGGGCCCGCCGCGCCGACGGGCGCTGCACCGATGGCCGCGGCACCGATGGCCATGCCGCGCCTGCCGGGCCTGTCGCCGGCCATGGGCCAGGCGCAGCCGATGGGCCAGGCGCCGGCCGCGCCCGCGCCGGTCGCGCCGCATGCGATGGCGCCGGACCAGATGGCCGGCGTGGCCAAGAGCCTGTCCGAGCGCCTGGCGCGCGAGCCGAAGGATGGCGCCGGCTGGGCGATGCTGGCGCGCACCTATGCGGTGATGGGCCGCCATGCCGATGCGGTGCCGGCCTTCCGCCAGGCCGTTGCGCTGCAGAAGCCTGATGCGGTGCTGCTGGCCGACTTTGCCGATGCGCTGGCGATGACCCAGCAGCGGCGCCTGGACGGCGAGCCGATCGCGCTGGTGAAGCAGGCGCTGGCGCTGGCGCCGGACAACCAGAAGGCGCTGTCGCTGGCCGGCACCGAGGCTTTCGACCGGCGCGACTACGCCGCCGCGCTGCGCCACTGGGAACACCTGCGCCAGGTGGCACCGCCGGACAGCGTGTTCGTCAAGCAGATCGAGGGCGGCATCGAGGAAGCGCGCGCGCTGTCCAGCGGAAAATGACCCACCCCCGTAGCGCCTTCGGCGCCTCCCCCTCCAGGGGGCCACGCCAGTGGCCCGGCGGAGCCGGCTCCACGGCGTGCGCTTGGTCAGACCGGATCCTGCGCCGTGGGGCGCGCGAAGCGCGGTGGAGCAACTGACATGAGCTGGCTGCTGCTGTACGCGGCCGCGCTGGCGCTGGTGCTGGCCGGCTACGGGCGCTGGCGACGGCGGCGCCAGCAGGCCCATGCGGCCGAGCTGCAGCAGGCCGTCGAGGCCGGCCTGGTCGAGCCGCCGTCGCTGCATCCGGTGATCGACCCGGTGCTGTGCATCGGCTCCAGCTCCTGCGTGCAGGCCTGCCCGGAGGGCGCCCTGGGCATCGTCGACGGCAAGGCCACGCTGACCAACGCCTCGGCCTGCATCGGCCACGGCGCCTGCCAGGCGGCCTGCCCGTTCGAGGCGATCCAGCTCGTCTTCGGCACCGAGCGCCGCGGCATCGACATCCCGGCGCTGACGCCGCAGTTCGAGAGCAACGTGCCGGGCCTGTTCATCGCCGGCGAGCTGGGCGGCATGGGGCTGATCCGCAAGGCCGCCGAGCAGGGCCGGCAGGCCATCGATGCGATCCGCCGGCGCGGCGGCGGGGCCGGCTTCGAGCATGACGTGGTCATCGTCGGCTGCGGCCCCGCGGGCCTGTCGGCCGGCTTGAGCTGCATCGAACACGGGCTGCGTTACGTGCTGATCGAGCAGGAGGACTCGCTCGGCGGCGCGGTGTTCCACTATCCTCGCCAGAAGATCGCGATGACGGCGCCGGTGAAGCTGGCCCTGATCGGCCAGGTCAAGTTCGGCGAGGTGCAGAAGGAGGCGCTGCTGGACTTCTGGGATGGCGTGGTGCGCCGCACCGGCCTGCGCATCGCCTTCCGCGAGACCTTGCAGGACATCGTGCCCGAGGGCGAAGGATTCACCGTGCACACCAGCCGCAGCCACTACCGCACCCGCAGCGTGCTGCTGGCGATGGGCCGCCGCGGCACGCCGCGCAAGCTGGGCGTCCCGGGCGAGGACAGCCCGCAGGTGGTGTACCGGCTGATCGATCCCGCGCAGTACCGCGGCCAGCGCGTGCTGGTGGTGGGCGGTGGCGACAGTGCGCTCGAAGCCGCGCTGGCGCTGGCGGCCGAGCCCGGCACCACGGTGGGCCTGAGTTACCGCGGCGAGGCCTTCAACCGCGTCAAGCCGAAGAACCGCCAGGCGCTGCAGGCCGCGGCCGAGGCCGGCCGCGTGCAGCTGCTGCTGGGCACCGAGGTCGAGGCCATCGCCGCGCAGGCGGTCACCTTGCGCGGCCCGGGCGCGGCCACCACCGCGTGGCCGCACGATGCGGTGATCGTCTGCGCCGGCGGCCAGCTGCCGGTGCCGCTGCTGCAGAAGGTGGGCATCCGCTTCGAGACCAAGTTCGGCACCGCATGAAGATCCTGCTGCTCGAGGACGACGAGGACTTCGGCGCCGCGCTGCGCGAGGGGCTGATGCAGGACGGCCACGAGGTGCTGTGGCTGCAGCGCGCGCGCAGCTTCGAGACCACGTTGATGTCCGAGCGCTTCGACGCGGTACTGCTGGACCTGAGCCTGCCCGATGCCGACGGCCAGCAGCTGCTGCGCGAGATGCGCCAGCGCCGCGACGCGACGCCGCTGATCGTGATCTCGGCGCGCGGCCAGCGCAGCGACCGCATCGACATGCTGGACCTGGGCGCCGACGACTACCTGGTCAAGCCGATCGACCTGCCCGAGCTGGCGGCCCGGCTGCGCGCGGTGACGCGGCGCGCCTACCCGCAGGCCACGCAGCGCAGCGCGCTGCAGCACGGCGCGTTGCGGCTGGACCCGGCGCAGGGCGTGGTGTCCTGGCGCGGCCGGCGCGTGGCGCTGCGCGAGCGCGAGCGCTGGCTGCTCGAGCAGTTCATGCGCCATCCGCAGCATGTGTTCACGCGCGCGCAGCTGGAGGCGGCGCTGTACGGCGAGCCCACCGCGGTGGACAGCAATACCATCGAGGTCTACGTGCACTACCTGCGGCGCAAGCTGGTCTCGGACGTGATCGTCACGGTGCGTGGGCTGGGCTACCGGCTGGGGCCGGCGCATCCGGAAAACTGATCCGCACGCGCAGCCCGCCGCCGGGCGCATCCAGCAGCGCGACGCTGGCGCCATGGGCCTCGGCCACCGTGTGCACGATCGACAGGCCCAGCCCCGCGCCCGGGCTGCCTGCCGCCGGCGCCAGCCGCACGAAGCGGTCGAACACGCGGGCCCGCTCGGCCGCGGGAATGCCGGGGCCGCTGTCGTCGATCTCCAGCACGGTGGCGCCGGCCTCGTGCCGGCTGCCGATGCGCACACACCCGGCCGGTGGCGTGTGCAGCAGCGCGTTCTCGACCAGGTTGCGCAGCAGCATCTGCAGCGCATAGGGCCGGCCGGTCAACGCCGGCGCCTGCAGCGCGAGCTCGATGCGCGCCTGCCGGCGCTGTGCCAGCGGCGCCAGGTCGTCCAGCACCTCGTCCAGCAGCGCCTCCAGGTCCAGCGACTCGGGTGCCGGCGGCTGGTCGTCCTGCTCCAGCCGGGCCAGCGTCAGCAGCTGCGACAGCAGGTGGTCGCAGCGGTCGGCAATGCCGGTCAGCGCCCCCAGCTGCTGGCGGCGGCGCGCCTCGTCGGGCTCGCGCTGCGCCACCTGGGCCTGCAGGCGCAGCGCCGCCAGCGGCGTGCGCAGCTCGTGCGCGGCCAGCGCGGTGAAGCCGCGCTCCCGCGACAGGTGCTCGCCGATGCGCGCCAGCAGGCTGTTCAGCGCCGCCAGCAGCGGCTGCATCTCGGCCGGCACGTCGGCCACCTGCAGCGGCGCGGCATCCTGCGGCTGGCGCTGCGCGAGCCGCTGCGCCAGCGCATCCACCGGGCGCAGCGTGCGCACCACCAGCCAGCCGGCCAGCAGCGCCACCGCCAGCAGCGACAGCAGCATCGCCGCCAGCAGCCCGGTGCCCATCGCGCTGGCCAGCGCGCTGCTGGGCTCCTGGCGTTCGGCCACCTGCACCTCCAGCGTGCCGTTGCCGGCCTGCATCAGGTAGGTGCGCAGCGGCTGGCCGCCCAGCCGGGCATCGGCCAGGCCCGGCTGGCGCGTGGGCACCAGCGCGACCGTGGCCGGCGCCTCGTGGCTGCGCAGCAGCAGCGCGCCGTCGCGGCGCCAGATCTGGTAGAGATAACGCACATCCAGAGCGGCCACGCGCTCGACGTGGCCCTCCGTGGGGGTGGGGCCGTCGGCCTGCGCACCGACCTCGGCCAGCTCATGCTCGGCAAAGGCCGCCAGCGTGCGCGCCAGGTGGATCAGCCGCGCGTCGCGGCGCTCGCCGTCGACCCGCGCATCGACCAGGAAGAAGGCCAGTCCGCCGACCAGCCAGGCCAGCAGCGCCACGCCCAGCGCAATGCCCAGCATGCGCCCGCGCAGCGACCAGCCGGCGGCGGCGCTGCGGGCAGTGGTGGAACCGGACAGGGGCATGGGGCGATGCTGCAGGCCTCGGATGAGGGGATTCTTAAGCGCGGCCCGTGGCTTTTGCGGCTGCGCTAGGCTGCGGAACCGCGCGGTGGCGCGGGCTGACGAAACGGGGAGTCTGGCATGGTGCGATCGAGGGGGGTGACGGGCGCAAAGGGCGTGCTGCGCCTGACGGGCGCGATGGCGCTGCTGCTGGCCGGTGCCGGCCTGGCGCAGGCGCAGAGCCGCAGCAATGTCTTCAACGACCCCTTCGTGCAGGTCACCGCGGCGCTGCCGGCCTGCCCGGTGCCCGACGCACCCGGCGTCACGCCCGAGGAGGCCAAGGAACTGGCGCACGACCGGGCCCAGCGCGGCGTCAGCTGCTGGCTGGCCGGGCGCTGCCGGCTGCACAACGCCTACCTGTACGACGCCGAGATCATCCCGCGGGTGCAGAAGGCGATCCGCGTCGACGGCCGCTACGGCAACACCAGCATCTGGGCCACCGGCCAGCGGCGCTGGGTCTGGCTGCAGGGCTGCGTGGCCACGGCCGAGCAGTCTGCCGAGGTCGAGGCGATGGTGCGGCGCATCGACGATGTCGAGGGCGTGATCAACCAGCTGATGGTCGGCACCGCGCAGCTGCCGGCCTACCGGACCGCGCCGAAGTGAGCCGCTGCGCCTGACGCGCTTTTCCGGCGTTAGAAGATCGAGCGCCCGGTCAGCGTCGTGAAGGTCTCCAGCGCCAGCGAGCCGGCCAGCGAATTGCCCGAAGGCTCCAGCCCCGGTGACCACACGCACACCCCGCACTCGCCCGGCACCAGCGCCAGGATGCCGCCACCCACGCCGCTCTTGGCCGGCAGGCCGACGCGGAACGCGAAGTCGCCGGCCGCGTCGTAGGTGCCGCAGGTCAGCATCAGCGCGCTGACGCGCTTGGCGGCGCTGGCGCTGAGCAGCCGCTCGCCGCTGTGCGGTACCACGCCGCGGTTGGCCAGCACCAGCACCGCGCGCGCCAGGTCGACGCAGTTCATCTCGATCGCGCAGTGCCGGCAGTACGCGTCCAGCACCTGCGGCACCGGGTTGCGCAGGTTGCCGAAGCTGCGCATGAAGTAGGCCATCGCGGCATTGCGGTGCGCGGTGTCGCGCTCGGAGCGGGCGACGCGGCGGTCGTACTGGATGTCCTTCTCGCCGGCCAGCCGGCGCATGAATTCCACCACCGCGTTCTCGGGCACCGCGAAGCGCGTGCACAGGATGTCCGCCAGCACCAGCGCGCCGGCATTGATGAACGGGTTGCGCGGGATGCCCGACTCGTGCTCCAGCTGCACCAGCGAGTTGAACGGGTTGCCCGAGGGCTCGCGGCCGACGCGCTGCCACAGCGCGTCGCCCTCGCACTGGAAGGCCATCAGCAAGGTGAACAGCTTGCTGATGCTCTGGATCGAGAACGGCACGCGCGCGTCGCCGACGGCATGCACCGTGCCGTCGAGCTCGACCACCGCCATGCCGAAGTGATGCGGCGAGACCTTGGCCAGCTCGGGGATGTAGCTGGCCACGCGGCCCTGGCCGATCACCGGCTGCAGCTGGTGCTGGATCTGTTCGAGCAGGGCCTGGTAGTCCATCGCGGATCTTTCGGTACGGGGGCCGCAGTGTGCCAAGCCCGCGGCCGGCGTGACCGGCAGCACGCGGATCGCGCGGGGCGCTGTGCTAGCCTCGTTGCTTCCTCGCCAGGCTGGGCATTCCTGCTGCCTCCTCGTTCCGTCGCGATGCCTGAAGCCTTTGACATCGTGCGCGCTGTGGCCGGTCTGCGCACCGGTGCGCGGCGCTGGCGCCTGCTGCTGGGCGCGGCGCTGCTGGCCGTGGCCACACTGGCCGCGGCGCTGCCGGCCGCCGGCCCGCCGCAGCCGGCGCGCTGGTCGCGCCTGACCGAGCCGGTGTTCCAGACCATCGGCCGTGCGCAGGGCCTGCCCAACGACGTGGTCTACAGCGTCGCGCAGGACGCGCAGGGCTTCCTGTGGATCGGCACCGTCAGCGGCCTGGCACGCTGGGACGGCTATGGCGCGCGCGTCTACCGCCCCGGACCGCCGGCCGCCGGCATGCTGCCCGATGGCTGGATCCAGGTGATGCTGCGCGACGCCGGCGGGCGGCTCTGGGTCGGCACCAGCGGCGGCGGGCTGGCGCGGCACGACGAGCTGGCTGATCGCTTCGAGACCATCGGCGCCGGGCCGCAGGCGCTGAGCCACGTCAACGTGCATGCGCTGCTCGACGACGGCGCCGGCCGGCTCTGGGTGGGCAGCGATGGCGGGCTGGACCGGCTCGATCCGCAGACCGGCCAGGTGCAGCAGCAGGCCGCGGCCGGCGATGCGCTGGCCGGCCTGCCGCGGGCGCGCGTGCTGGCGCTGCTGCGCGATGCCGAGCAGCGCCTGTGGGTGGGCACCGACGTCGGGCTGTACCGCCAGCGCGCGGCCGCGGCCATCGGCCCGGCCTTCGAGCGCCTGCCGCTCGCCGGCGATGGCGGCGGCGCCGCGCCGCCGCCGGTGCAGGCGCTGCTGCAGGACGCGCAGGGCCGGGTCTGGATCGGCACCCAGCAGCATGGCGCCTACCTGTGGCAGGCCGGCGCCGCGGCGGCGCAGCCGCTGGCGCTGACGCCGTGGCCCGGCACGCCCTTGCAGGGCGAGCATGTCACCAGCATCAGCGAAGTGCGGCCCGGCGTGGTCTGGCTGGCCACGCTGGGCCAGGGCGTGGTCGAGATCGTGCTCGGCGCCCACACCGCGCCCACGGCGCCACTGGGCACCGGCTGGGATGCGCGGCGCATCCGCCATGCGCCGGCCTCGCCCGGCAGCCTGGCCGACAACACCGTGCGCAGCCTGTTCCGCGACCGCTCGGGCCTGCTGTGGCTGGCCACCGACCGCGGCATCAGCCGCCACGACCCGACCCAGACCGCGGTGCTGACGATGTTCGGCCTGGACCTCGCCGGGCGTGCGGCGACCCGCGCCGACGCGGCCGGCGACGAGGAGGCACCCGCGCGCACCGCGGCCGAGGTGAGCTGGATCCTGCCCACCGAGGACGGCCGCGTGTGGCTGGGCACGCACAAGCAGGGCGTGGTGATCGTCGACCCCGCCGGCGGGCCGAGCCAGTCGTTGCGACCCGATGCCCGGCGGCCCGAAGCCGCGCTGCCGCAGGACATCGTGCTGGGCATCGTCGAAGGCCCGCGGCGCGAGAAATACATCGCCACCAAGCGCGGGCTCTACCGGTCCAGCGCGGACGGGCGCGAGGTCGAGCGCGTGGCGCTGGCCGACCGCGACCCGGCGGCCAGCACCTGGGCGCTGTGGCGCCAGGGCGAGACCTTGTGGATCGGCGGCGGCACCGACGGGCTGTGGACGCTGGACCTGCGCAGCGGCCGGGCGCAGCAGCGCTCGCGCGCGGGCGACGCCGCGTGGGGCCTGAGCGACGAGCGGGTCACGCTGCTGGCGCCGGCGGCCGACGGCGGCCTGTGGGTCGGCACCCGCAATGGCTTGAACCGCGTCGACCCCGCACGTGGCGTGCAGGCCCGCTGGCTGCCCGAGCGCGACGATCCGCAGGGCCTGGCCGGTGGCTTCATCACCGCGGTGCACAGCGACGGCCAGGGCCGGCTCTGGGTGGGCACCTTCGGCGCGGGCCTGGCGATCGTCGACAAGCCCTTCGAGGCCCGGCTGCGCGCGCGCCGGCTGAGCGCGGCCGAAGGCCTGCCCGACGACAACGTCAACACCCTGCTCGAAGACGCGCAGGGCCGCGTCTGGGCCAGCACCGACAGCGGGCTGGCGCTGATCGACACGCTAACCCTCAAAGTGCGCACGTTGCGGGCCTCCGACGGCATCGTGTTCCCGATCTACTGGACCGGCTCGGCCGCGCGCACGGCCGAAGGCGAGCTGCTGTTCGGCGGCGCCGGCGGCATGAGCATCGTGCGGCCCGAGGCGGTGGCGGCCTGGGACTTCCTGCCGCCGCTGGTGATCACCGAGCTGCAGGTCGGCGGCCAGGCGCGCCGGGCGCAGCCTTACCACCCGCTGCCCACGGGCGCGCCGGCGCTGGCGGTGGCGCCCGAGGCCAACAGCCTGAGCGTGGAATTCGCCGCGCTGGACTACTCCGACCCCGCGCGGCTGCGCTACGCGACGATGCTGCAGGGCATCGACCGCGACTGGACCGAGACCGACGCGCAGCACCGCCTGGTGGCCTACGCCAACCTGCCGCCGGGCGACTACACGCTGCTGGTGCGCGCCACCAACCGCCAGGGCGCCTGGGGTCCGACGCCGCTGCAGCTGCCGCTGCGCGTGCTGCCGGCCTGGTACCAGACCTGGTGGGCGCGCGGCGCGGCGGGGTTCGGCCTGCTGCTGCTGGGCCTGCTGACGCTGCAGCTGCGCACGCGCCGGCTGCGGCTGCAGCAGGCCATGCTGGAGCGGCGCGTGAACGAGCGCACTGCGCAGCTTCACGAGGTGACGCAGCGGCTGGCCGACAAGTCGCTGGCACTGGAGCGCAAGTCCATCGCGCTCGAGCAGGCCAGCCTGACCGATCCGCTGACCGGCCTGCACAACCGCCGCTACCTCATCAGCCGGCTGCAGACGCCGCGACCCGGCGGGCGCGGCTTCGCGCTGCTGCTGATCGACATCGACCACTTCAAGCAGATCAACGACAGCCGCGGCCACGCCGCCGGCGACGCCGCGCTGGTGGCGGTGGCGCAGCGCCTGCAGCAGCAGCTGCGCCCGGGCGACGACCTGGTGCGCTGGGGCGGCGAGGAATTCCTGCTGGTGGCCCACGGCGTGCCGCCCGAAGGCGCCGCGGCCATGGCCGAGCGCCTGCGCGGCAGCGTGCACGATGCACCGGTGGCGCTGGCCGGCGATGGCGCGCCGCTGGCGATGACGGTGTCGATCGGCTTCGCCTGCCTGCCCTTCACCGCGGCCGACCCGGGCGCGCCGGGCTGGGAGGACACGCTGGGCTGGGAAGAGGCGCTGAGCCTGGCCGACCTGGCGCTGTATGCCGCCAAGCGCGCCGGCCGCAACCGCTGGATGGGCCTGGCCGCCGGCCCGCGCGCACATGCCGAAGGCCTGCTGCAACGCGCGCTCGGCGATCCGCAGGCCTGCGTGGCGCAGGGCGAACTGCAGGTGCTGAGCCCGGACGATCCGACCACTGCGGCGAGCGCGCTGCGCGGCAACTGAGCGGCCCCGGGGGCACCCGGGCTCAGGCGCCCTCGGGTGCGAACACCCGCAGCCGGTGGCCGTCGGGGTCCTGCGCGGTGAAGGTGTAGCCGAAGTCCATCGCGGTGGCCGGCTGCAGCAGCGCAATGCCCTGGGCCTGCCACGCGGCCTGCGCGGCATCCACCGCGGCGCGGCCGCCCTGCAGCGCGAAGGCCAGTTCGCCGGCGCCGGGCGCGCCGGTGGCGGCGGGCTGCACCGTGTCGCGCCGCCAGAGCCCGAGCATCGTGCCCGACCCCAGCGCGAACATCGCGAAGGTCGGCGAAGCCTCGACCGGCGGCTTGCCGAGCAGGCGCTGGTAGAACGCGGCGCTGGCCGCGGGGTCGGCCACGTACAGCAGCGTGAAGTTGGGGTCCTGGGTCATGCTGGAAGGCTCCATCGGGTGGGGGTGAAGGCCTTCATGCTCGCTGCCGGGCATGTCAATTTCTGGCAGCAGCCGACGGCAGCGGCCGACAGCAGCGGCGCCGCACTCAGGGGGCGGCGATGCCCTCGGCCTCGCGCCATTCGCGCAGCAGCTGCTGGCGCCGGCGCGGGTAGCGCTCGGCCAGTGCCTGCACCGCGACGATGCGGTCGGTACGAAAGTGGCGCAGCGCCTGCCGCCATTCGCACCATGCCACCAGCACCCGCACGCGCTCGAAGAAGCCCAGCGCAATCGGCCACACCCGGCGCTCGCTGGCCTGGCCGCCGGCGTCGCGGTAGCGGATGGCCAGCTTGTGCTCGTCGCGGATCGCCAGCCGCAGCGTGGCCAGCTCGGCATCGCCGGCCGAAGGCGGCCCGGGTGGCGGCGGGTTCACCGCCGGGCCGACCATCAGCGTCGAGGCATCGGCGGCCTGGCGCAGCTCGGCCGGCAGCACCGCGGTGATCTTGGCCAGCGCCTGGCGCGCGGCGCCGGCCAGGCGCGCATCGGCCCGCTCGCCGACCCAGCGCGAGCCGAGCACGAGCGCCTCGATCTCTTCCTGCGTGAACATCAGCGGCGGCAGCAGGAAGCCCGGCTGCAGCACGTAGCCGAAGCCCGGCGCGCCATCGATCGCGGCGCCCTGGGCCTGCAGGCTGGCGATGTCGCGGTACAGGGTGCGCAGGCTGATGCCGAGCTCGGCCGACAAGGCCTGGCCACTGACGGGCCGGCGATGGCGGCGCAGGATCTGCAGCAGCGACAGCAGGCGTTCGGCGCGCGAGGACATGCGCGCCACCTTAGCAGGCGCGGCGGGTCGGGCGCCCCTTACCGCTCAGGGCAGCGCCGGGCTGCTCAGGCCGGGCAGCCGGCACTGCTCGCGGCGGTCGACCTTGACCCATTCACCGCCCCGCTCGCCACAGACGCGCTTGGCGGTCTCGACCCGGTCGCGCACCCGCTCGGGCGCCGTCGCCACACGGAAGACCGTGCTGCCGACGGCCACCACGGCCACGCCGAGCACCAGGAATCCGGTCATCGCGGTTCGCATCCGATGTCCTCCCCCGGCGGCGGCAGCGCCACCGGTTGCAAACCACTATAGCGATCCGCATGCCAGCCCGCGATCCCCTGGACTTGAAGCCACCCCGCCTGCACCGACAATATGCAGGATGACCCCCCTGATCGTGATCCGCCACGGTGAAACGGACTGGAACCGGCAACATCGCTTCCAGGGCCAGATCGACGTGCCGCTGAATGCGATCGGCCAGACCCAGGCCGCGCGCCTGGCCGAGCGGCTGGCCGACGAGCCGATCGACGTGCTGCTGGCCAGCGACCTGCAGCGCGCGCGCAGCACTGCCGAGGCGCTGGCCCGGCGTCGCAACCAGGCGCTGCAGGTCGAGCCGCTGTGGCGCGAGCAGTCCTTCGGCGTGCTGGAAGGGCTGGACGTGCCCACCATCCACCGCGAGCACCGCCCGCTGTGGGACCAGTACGTGCGCCACGAGGCCGACTATTCGCTGCCCGGCGGCGGCGAGAGCACGCGCCGCTTCTACGAGCGCGTGATGCAGGCGCTGCAGGCCGCGCTCGCGGTGCATGCCGGCCGCCGCATCGCGGTGGTCACGCACGGCGGCGTGCTGGACATGCTGTGGCGCGCCGCGCGCGGGCTGCCGCTGCACGGCCCGCGCGAATGCGAGATCCCCAACACCGGCATCAACCGCCTGCGCTGGGACGGCGACCGGCTGCAGATCGACAGCTGGGGCGAGGCCGAGCACCTGGCCGGGCTGCCCGAGCAGCCCAGCACGCGGGCACCCCGCGGCTGAGCGCTTGCGTGTAATCACCTGGTGCCGATGCGCTGATGTTGACTGAACGCTCCGAGGCGTTTCGGACGTCGTGGGAGAGTGGGATGAAAGAAGGAGACGTGCGCCGCATCGCCGAGCAGCCAGGCACTGGCGCGGCGCCCGCCGAACGCCTGCTGGCGCCGCCGCCGCCGCGCCCGCTGCGCGCGCTGCACGCCGAGGGCGATGCCCGCGTCTGGCCGTACACCTAGGCCTTCGCCTGGGCCCACCCCCGCCTCGACGTGCACGCGCGCATGGCCGACCGGCTGGTGGCCTTCCTGCAATCCGATGTCCCGACCCCGTGACGACACCCACATGACGACACCCCCGTGCCCCGACATGCGCCAGCCCGCGGCGCTGCTGGCCCACATGCGCCACACGCTGGACTTCTACGCGCCGCGCGCCCTCGATCCCAGCGGTGGCTGCTTCCACTTCTTCAAGGACGACGGCCGGGTCTACGACCCCTGCACGCGCCACCTCGTCAGCAGCACGCGCTTCGTCTTCAACTTCGCGCTGGCGCGGCGCTGGTTCGGCGAAGCACTGGCGCCGGTGGCCCATGCGCTGGACTTCGTGCAGCGGGCCCATGCGCAGCCGCAGGGCGGCTACGCCTGGCAGCTGGACTGGCGCGCCGGCCAGGCCCGTGTACTCGACGGCACCCAGCAGTGCTACGGCCTGGCCTTCGTGCTGCTGGCCCAGGCGCATGCCGCGATGGTGGGCCTGGGCGAAGCCCGCGACGCCCTGGAGCAGACGTTCGCGCTGATGGAGCGGCATTTCTGGCTGCCCGAGCACGGCCTCTATGCCGACGAGGCCACGCCCGACTGGCAGCTGGGCCCCTACCGCGGGCAGAACGCCAACATGCATGCCTGCGAGGCCCTGCTCGCCGTCCATGCGGCCACCGGCGATGGACGTTATCTGGCCCGCGCGACGGTGCTGGCCGAATCGGTGACACGGCGCCTGGCCGAACGCGCCGGCGGGCTGGTGTGGGAGCACTACCACGCCGACTGGTCGCCCGACTGGGACTACAACCGCGACGACAAGACCAACATCTTCCGCCCCTGGGGCTTCCAGACCGGCCACCTGACCGAGTGGACCAAGCTGCTGCTGCAGCTGGAGCGCCGGCTCGGCCCGCAGGCACCCGACTGGCTGCTGCCCACGGCGCGTCATTTCTTCGACCGCGCCATGCAGCACGGCTGGGACGCCGAGCACGGCGGCCTGGTCTACGGCTTCGCGCCCGGTGGCGCGGTGTGCGATGCCGACAAGTACTTCTGGGTGCAGGCCGAAAGCCTGGCCGCCGCCGCCTGGCTGGCGCTGCGCACCGGCGACGCCGGCTACTGGCAGTGGTACGACCGGCTCTGGGACTATGCCTGGGCGCATTTCGTCGACCACCGGCACGGTGCCTGGTACCGCATCCTGAGCCCGCAGAACCAGGCGCTGAGCGACGACAAGAGCCCCGCCGGCAAGACCGACTACCACACGCTCGGCGCCTGCCAGGACGTGCTGGCCGCGCTGGGCGTCGCGCCCCCGTGCGCCAGCCCGAGGGCCGTGGCATGAGCGCAAGGGCCCTCTGTGCCAGGCCATGCGAAGGCACTGGCGCCGTCCATAACGCTCGAATGGCGCGGCATCAGCCTGTCCAGCGCTGAATGGGGCGACAAGCCGCTGCCTGGCGTTTACGGCAAGGACTTTGACTACCCGGCCGTCGACAGCACCGCCTACTGCCAGGCCAGGGGCATCAACCTGGTGCGGCTGAGTTTTCGCTGGGAGCTCCTGCGTGGCTTCGTCGCCGGCAGCACCGCGCGCGGCCGGCAGGCGGGCCTAGCCCGCGTGGGGCCCCGGCAATCCCAGACCCGCATAGACCGCTGCCAGCCGGCGCTGCAGCCGCCGCGACTGCGGCAACGCGTTGGCCTGCGGCTGCAGCAGGTTCAGCACGCCGCCGAGCTCGCCGGTGCGCTGCAGCGCGTCGACATGGATCTGCTCGAACAGCCCGCGCTGCGCATGGCTGCCGCCAATGGCCAGCAGCCGCGGCAGTGCCTGCTCCAGCGCCCGCGCGGCCTCGGCCCAGCGGCCCTGCGCATGCGCCAGCAGGCCGCGCGCGGCCGGCAGCGCCACCTGCTGCCAGGCCGCGCGGCTGGCGGCCGGGGCCTGCGGCGCATAACGCTCGATGTGAGCGAGCAGGTCGGCCGCCTGCGGCCGGTCGGCGCGCGCCAGGCCGTACAGGTACTGCAGGTCCAGGAAGGGCTGCACCTGGTCGGCCACGCGCCCGGCCAGGTGCTCGGCCAGGTCCTGCCAGCGGTCGCCCACGTCCACGCCGGCCAGCTCCAGCCGCGCCAGCAGCGAGACGGCACCCACCTGGTCCTGCGAGTAGGTCTTGTCGACGCCCCAGACCTCGCGGTCGTACAGCGCCAGCGCCGCGGCCTCGTCGCCGAGCTCGAGGTGGAACAGCGCCAGGTGCCACCAGTTGTGCGTGCGCATGAACGAGGTCAGCCCGCGCCAGCCGCCGCTCACGGCCTGCAGGAAGCGCCGGCCTTCGTCGAAGCGGCCTTCGGTCAGCAGCACATGGGCCAGCGCATGCTGGGCCCAGGGCTCGGCCGGCTGCATCGCCAGCGCATGGCGGGCGGCGTGCTCGGCCTCGCGCAGCCGGTGGTTCTGCTCCCACGCGAAGGCCAGCATGCCGTGCAGCGCGGCGACGTCCGCCGCCGCCGGCGCGGCCTGCAGCGCCAGCCGCAGCATCGCCGGCGAATCGCCCAGGTTGAAGGCGTGGTACTGCGCGAGCTTCAGGCTGCACAGGTCGCGTGGATGGTCGGCCAGGCTCTGCGCATGCAGCGTAATCGCGCGGGCCACGTCGCCGTCGACCCAGGCCGCCACCGCGGCGGCAAACTGCCGCTCTCTTTCGGTGCCAGGCAGCGCCGCCGCCTGCGCGCGCTGCAGGTGTGCCCGTGCTGCCGGCGGGCCGCTGGGTGCCTCGGCAAACATCTGCAGCGCCGCGGCGCAGGCCTGCACGATCAGGCTGTCGTCCTGCGCCGCCGCCGGCAGCACCGCCAGGATGTCCGGCGTGTAGCCGAGGAAGCCGTTGACGAAGCCGGCCACCGCGGCCGCGCTCTCGGCGCGCTGCACGCGGACGGCCAAGCCGAAGGGATCGTGCGCGTCGATCATGCCGGCCTCACTGCCGCGTCATTCCCAGTACAGCGCCGACAGGTCGTTGACGAAGATCGGCATGTCCTTCCACAGGCCCTTCAGCCGCGCATGCGCCACCGTGATCCAGGTCGGCTGGTACAGGTAGGCGGCCACCGCATCGTCGGCCACCAGGCGCTGCGCTTCGCCCATCAGTGCATTGCGCTGCTTCGGGTCCGCGGTCTGGTTGATGCGCGCCCACAGCGCATTGAACTTCGGCGACTCGTAGTTCCAGTAGTAGCCCGGCCGCGCGAAGTTGCCCATGTCCAGCGGCTCGACGTGCGAGATGATCGTCAGGTCGTAGTTCTTCTGGCCGTACACGCCGGAGAGCCACTGCGCCCACTCGACGTTCTCCTGCTTCGCGACGATGCCCACCTTGGCCAACATCGCCGCAATCACCTCGCCGCCGGTGCGCGCGTAGGGCGTGGGCGGCAGCTTCATCGTCAGCTCCAGCGGCGCGGTGACGCCGGCCTCCTTCAGCAGCGCGCGCGCCTGTTCCGGGTTGTAGGCATTGACCTTGGTGAGGTCGACATAGCCCGGCGCGCCCGGCACGTAGAAGCTGCCGATCGGCGTGCCGAAGCCTTCGGCCACGCCATTGACCACCTGCTGGCGGTCGATCGCCATCGCGATGGCGCGGCGCACGCGCACGTCGTCCAGCGGCTTCTTCTTGTTGTTGATGGCCACGATGGTCTTCGCGCGCGAACCGCTGATCACCACCTGGAAGCGCTTGGGCTCGCGCTTGAACTGCTCGAGGTTGCGCGCCGCGGCCACGCGCGGGAAGCAGTCGACATCGCCGGCCAGCAGCGCGGCCACCTGCGCCGCGGTGTCGTTGATGAAGCGCACCGTCACCCGCTTCAGGCGGATGGCCTTCGCGTCGCGGTGCTCGTCCCAGCGCGCGAGCACCAGCGACGAGCCCTTGGCCCAGCTCTCCAGCTTGTAGGGGCCGGTGCCCACCGGCTTGCCGGCGTTGTCGGCCGCGCTCCTGGGCTCGACGATCACCGCGGTGGCCTGGCCGAGCTGGAACAGGAAATCGGGGTTCGGGTTCTTCAGCGTCAGCACCACCGTCATGTCGTCGGTGAGCGCGATGTTGAGGATGTTCTGGAAGGTGGCCTTGTCCTTGTTGGCCGAGTCGGCGGCGGCGGCGCGCTCGAACGCGAACTTCACGGTGCGCGCGTTGAACGGCTCGCCGTTGTGGAAGCGCACGCCCGGGCGCAGCGTGAAGGCCCAGGTCTTGGCGTCGGGCGTCACGGTCCAGCTCTGCGCCAGCAGCGGCGTGATCGACGAGTCGGCGTGGATCTTGGTCAGCGTCTCGAACACGTTGTACAGCACCACTTCGGCAATGGCCGACGCGGCGTTGACGGTGGGATCGAGGCCCGGCGGCTCCAGCGTCATCGCCAGCACCAGCGTGTCTTTCTTCGACTGGGCCTCGGCGGCCCAGGGCGCCAGGCCCAGGGCGGCGGCGGCGGGCAGGGCCAGGGTGTGGCGGCGACGGATCATGGCAGGGCTCCTCGTTGGGTGGTCGGTCTCAGATCGGGCGCTCGGGTCCCAGCCGCCAGACCGCGGCGGCCATCTCGGCCGGCACCGCGGCGGCATCGCCGGGCGCCAGCGCATCGTTGCGCAGCGCTTCGAGCAGCCGCAGCAGCGTGGCCGCGTGCGGCAGCAGGGTGCCATGGAACAGCACGCGGCCTGCGCGCAGCAGCATGACGGTGGGGAAATTCTCGATGTCCAGCGCCGAATCGCCCAGCGCGTCGCTGTCGTCCTCGATGTCGATCCACGCGAAGCGCAGCGCCGGGTGCGCGGCGGCCACCTCGGCCAGCGTGCCGCGGTAGGCGGTGCAGGTGGTGCACCAGCCGGCGCACAGGCAGGCCACGAGCAGGTCATCGGCTGTCGGTGCGGCAGTCATCGGGCAAGTCTGCCAGAGCAGGCCTCGGCTGCTGGCACGCTGGGTCAAGCTTGTCGCGGCCCTGTCACGATGGCTCGGAAGAATGACGGGCTTTGACCGGCCTCGCCCCACCTCGCCATGCCTGCGTTCCGTCTCCTGATCGGCCTTGCCTTGATGCTCGGCATCGCCCTGGTCAGCGCCGCGCAGGCGCAAGGCACCGGCACCGAGCGTACCGAACCCATCGACCTGAGCTTCGCCAGCTTCTTCCGCCTGCCGGTCGGCCCGCGCGGGCTCGAGTGGTCCGACGCGCTGCGCGCCGCCGATGGCCGCGTGGTGCGGCTGGCCGGCTACATCGTCGCGCAGGAGGAGCCCGAGGCCGGGCGCTTCCTGTTCGCGCCCTCCCCGATCAAGCTCAGCGAGCATGCCGACGGCGCGGCCTCGGACCTGCCGGCCACCACCGTCACCGTGCTGCTGCACGAGAGCCAGCGCAAGCGCATCGTGCCGCACCAGAGCGGCCTGATCGTGCTCACCGGCCAGCTGCGGCTGGGCCGCGCAGAAGACGCCGAGGGCCGCGTCAGCTGGCTGCGCCTGCAGCTCGCGCCCGATGCGCTCGAGCAGGCTGTCCCGCCCCGCCGCGCGGCCACCGAGGCCGCCATCCCCGAATCCACCCGCCCTGCCGCGCACTGACCCTGCGCCCGCCTGCCATGCCGTCGATGCCCCTCCGCCTTGCCCTGCTGCCGCTGGCCGGCGCGCTGCTGCACTGCCTGTCCGGGCAGGCGCACGCCGCGCCCCAGGTCGCGCGCCTGACGCCGCCCAGCGAGCTGTTCGCCAGCGGCCAGCCCGAGCCGGTGATCGCGCGCTTCCTGCCCGGCCAGCGCTTCGACCTGCAGGCCACGCTGCGGCCCGATGCCGGCCAGCGCATCAGCGCCGCGCGCTTCTTCATCGACGGTCGCCCGGTGGACGTGCCCGTGGCGCTGCGCGACTGCACCAGCGGCTGCGTCAAGGGCCTGGCGCCCGAGGTGGCGATTGCCACGGTGCGGGCGGTCGGCGTCGAGCGCGCCGGCCGGCATGAATTCACCGTGGTCGCGACGCAGGCCGACCAGCAGACCGTCACCGCGCGCGGCAACTTCGAGGTGGTGCCGTTCACCGCCGCGATGGGCCCGAAGGTCCGCAACCTCATCATCCTGCTCGGCGACGGCATGGGCGCCGCGCAGCGCACCGCCGCGCGCATCGTGAAGAACGGCTATGCGCAGGGCAAGGCGCTCGCGCCGCTGGCGATGGACACCTTCCCGGCCACCGCGCTGGTGAAGACTGCGTCGCTCAATTCGGTGGTCACCGATTCCTCGCCCGGCATGACGGCCTATGTCTCGGGCAACAAGAACAACAACAACGAGGAAGGTGTGTTCCCTGACGACACGCTGGACCCTTTCGACAACCCGCGCATCGAGTACCTCAGCGAGTACCTGCACCGCACCCAGGGCAAGGCGCTGGGGGTGGTGACCACCGCCGATGTGTTCGACGCCACGCCGGCCGGCAACGCGGTGCACACCAGCAGCCGCGGCGCCGGCACTGGCATCGTCGACCAGTTCCTCGATGATCGCAGCCTCACCGGCCTGGCGGTGCTGATGGGCGGCGGCCGCAAGTGGTTCCTGCCGGCCGGCACGCCGGGCTCGGAGCGCGCCGAGGCCAACGACTACGCGTTCTCGGCCACCCAGCCGCACACCGCCGAGATCGTCAGGCGCTGGGGCGCCGCGCCGGGCGCGAAGGACAAGGGCCGCGACCTGATCCAGGACTTCCAGCAGGCCGGCTTCCGCTACGCCGCCACCAAGACCGAGATGGACGCCGCCGCCGGCGCCGACAAGCTGCTGGGCCTGTTCGCGTTCTCGAACATGAACGTCGCGCTGGACAAGATCAACGGCCGGCGTGGCGTGAAGACAGGCTTGTCCGGCAGCGTGGTCGACGACTTCGGCTTCCCCGACCAGCCGATGCTCGACGAGATGACCATGCGCGCGCTGGCGGTGCTGAGGAAGCAGCCGAAGGGCTTCGTGCTGATGGTCGAGGGCGCCTCGATCGACAAGCAGGCGCACAACATGGACACCGAGCGCTGGATGCTCGACACCATCGAGTTCGACCGCGCGGTGCAGGTGGCGCAGGACTTCGCGCGCGAGCGCGGCGACACGCTGGTGATCGTCACCGCCGACCATGAATGCTCGGGCGCCGCGCTGATCGGCGGCTCGATGCTGACCGACCTGGCGCTGCAGCAGGCGGCGCAGTCGCGTGGCGCGGCCAACCTGCGCGACAAGGTCGTCGGCGTCTACGAGAAGGCCGGCTTCCCGCGCTACAAGACCGCGGCCGACGGCTACCCCGTCACCACCGACATCGACCACCGCCTGCTGGTGGGCTACGGCGCGAATGCCGACCGCATCGAGGACTGGCGCACCAATGCCACGCCGCTGCGCGACAGCCAGCAGCCCCTGGCGAAGCAGACGCCGCTGAAGTGGTACCCGGCCAACCCGAGCGAGCGCGACGACGCGGTCGGCGAATTCGCGGTCACCGGTCAGGTACCAGGCGACTCGGCGGTGCACACCGCCACCGACATCCCGCTGTCGGCCTTCGGCCCCGGCGCGCTGGCCTTCACTGGCGTGATCGACAACACCGACGTGTTCTTCAAGCTCGCGCAGGCCGCGGTGAAGGGCGTGACGGCGCCGGCCGACGCCAGCGGCGCGCGGCGACCGAAGGCAGCGGTGGCCCGGAAACCGTAACGCCTGAAAGCAGCGGCCGGCTCAGCCGCCGCCGTCGGGGCCGCGCCGTGGGGGCCGCGCGCTGCGCTGGGCATCGGCATACAGCCGTGCCGCATGGGCGCGCAGCAGCGCGGCCAGGGCCGGCGGCTGCAGGATCTGGAAGCGGAACGGCAAGCCGGCCAGGCTGCGGGCAAAGCCTTCGAGTTCGTCGACCTGGCCGCTGAGCCGCACGCAGGGCGCTGCGTCACGGTCCAGCGGCTGCTCCAGCGGCTGCAGGACGCCGACCTCCTCGCCCATGCGCCGGCGCGCCTCCTCCAGCGTGGTGTGCAGCAGCAGTTCCACCGTGTGCCGGCGCGGCAGCGTGGCCACGCTGCGGCGCATCGCGGCCAGCGCGTCGAAATCCTTCGGCGGCGCGAAGCTGGCCGGCACCGGCTCGACGGACAGCATGCGGTCGAGCCGGAACGAGCGCTGGCCGCCGCGCAGGTGGCAGTGGCCCACCGCGTACCAGGCGCCGAGGTAGAAGGCCAGGCCCCAGGCGTCGAACAGCCGCTCGGTCGGCGGCGGGGCCGCCGGGCCCCCTACGCCGCCGGTGCCGTCGCCGTTGCGGCCGGCCGCCTGGTAGCGCAGCTTCACGCGCTGCTGCTTCTGGATCGCCTCGCTCAGCAGCGCCAGCGTGGGGCCCTGCGAATCGGCCACCGCGCCGCGCAGGTCCAGCCGCACCGCGCGCTCCACCGCGCGCACGCGGTTGCGCAGCGCCTCGGGCATCACCCGCTCGAGCTTGGCCGCGGCGCTGTCCACCGCGATGCGCGCCTGCCCCAGGCCCAGGTCGCGCGCGGCCACCAGGCCCATCGACAGGGCCAGCGCCTCGTCGTCGCTGAACATCATCGGCGGCAGCTTGTAGCCGGCGCTCAGGCGGTAGGCGCCGTCGCGGCCGCGCTCGCCGCTGATCGGCACGCCCATCTCGATCAGCCGCGCCACGTAGCGCCGCGCGGTGCGCCGGTCGACGGCCAGGCGCTCGGCCAGCTCGGCACCGGTGACGCGGCGCCGCGCCTGCAGCAATTCCAGCGCGGCCAGCAGCCGGGCGGTGGGCTGCGGCGTGTTGGTGCGGGCGGATGTCATGGGGCCGGAGCATAGACCGGGCGCGCCGCGGCGCCGCAGTGCTTGACACGCTTCGATGATTCCAATATCGTTGAATTATGGAAGAGCAAGACGTCGTGCGCGCCCTCGCGGCCCTGGCCCAGCCGCTGCGGCTGCAGGTGTTCCGGGCGCTGGTGGTCAGCGGCCCGCAGGGCCTGACCCCCGGCACCATGGCCGAGGCACTGGGCGTGCCGCAGAACTCGCTGTCCTTCCACCTGAAGGAGCTGGCCCAGGCCGGGCTGGTGACGCAGGAGCGGTCCAGCCGCTACATCATCTACCGCGCGGCGTTCGAGCGCATGAACGCGCTGCTCGGCTACCTCACCCAGAACTGCTGCCAGGGCAGCGCCTGCGCCGTGCAGCCCGCAGCCCAGGGCTGCGGCTGCTGACCCCGCCTTTCCCCCCAGGAGCCCGCGATGAAGCGCTTCCACGTCCATGCCCATGTCCACGACCTGCAGGCGAGCATCGCCTTCTACAGCCGGCTGTTCGGCGCCGCGCCCTCGCGCGTGGAGGCCGACTACGCGAAGTGGATGCTCGACGACCCGCGCATCAACTTCGCCATCTCCACCCGCGGCGGTGCCCCGGGTGTCGACCACCTCGGCATCCAGGTCGATGACGCCGCCGAGCTGGCCGAGCTGAAGGCCCGCGCCGCCGCGGCCGAGGGCCCGGTGCTCGACGAGGGCGAGACCACCTGCTGCTACGCCCGCAGCGAGAAGCACTGGGTCACCGACCCGCAGGGCATCGCCTGGGAGCACTTCCACACGCTGGACAGCATTCCGGTGTTCAGCGAGCGGGCCGTTGCGGCCACCGCGGCCACGGTGCCCGCCGCCGCCAGCGCCTGCTGCGCGCCGGCCACGGCATCCACCGCCGCGGCGGCGCCGGTGCGCGGCAAGCCGGTGGGCGTGGCGGTCAAGTCCGCCGGCGGCTGCTGCTGAGCCGGGGCGTCGCGCCATGGTCGGCTTTCTCACGCGCTGGCTCTACGTGCTGGCCGTGGTCGGCAGCGCGCTGGCCTGGTGGCTGGCGCTGCGCTGGGGCGGGTCGCTGTCGGCGACGGTGCTGGGCGCCAGCATCGCCACGCTGGCGCTCGGGGTCTGGCTCGAACGCGTGCGGCCCTTCGAGGCGGCGTGGCGCCAGCCGCGCGACGACCGGGCCACCGATGCCACCAGCGCGGTGCTGCTGATCGGCTTGGTCGACCCGCTGCTGAAGGCTGCGCTGCCGCTGGGGGTGGTGGCGGCGCTGGGGCATCTGCCCGGTGCCGAGGCCTGGCCGATGGCCAGCTGGCCGCTGGGGGCGCAGGTGCTGGTCGCCGCGGCCTGGATCGAGCTGGCCAAGTACCTGTCGCACCGCGCCCACCATGCGTCGCCGCTGCTGTGGCCGTTGCATGCGCTGCACCATGGCAGCGAGCGGCTGTACTGGCTGAACAACTTCCGCTTCCATCCGCTGAACCATGTCGTCAACAGCGTGCTGAGCCTGCTGCCGCTGGCATGGCTGGGCGTGCCGGCGCCGGTGCTGTACGGCGCGCTGGCGCTGACCCAGCCGGTGGTGATGCTGCAGCACCTGAACGCCGACCTGCGCAGCGGCTGGCTGAACTGGCTGTTCAGCACCAACGAGCTGCACCGCTGGCACCACTCCGACCAGCCGGCCGAGGCGAATGCCAACTACGGCAGCGCCTGGGTGCTGTGGGACCATGTCTTCGGCACCTACCTGCGGCCGCAGGGCCGCCGCCGCCCCGCGCGCATCGGCCTGTTCGGGTCGAGCGGCCGCTACCCCGCGCAGGCCTCGTACTGGCGCCAGCTGGCGGCGCCGCTGCGGCCGGCCTGCTGCCGCGCCTGAGTCGCCATCCCGACATCCACCATGACCACCCACGTCCTGATCCTCTGCACCCACAACTCCGCACGCAGCGTGCTGGCCGAAGGCATGCTCAACCACTGGGCGGCGCGGCTGGGCCGCGACGTGCGCGGCCACAGCGCCGGCAGCGCGCCCAGCGGGCGCATCAATCCGTTCGCGATCGAGGCGCTGCAGCGAGCCGGCATCGACACGCAGGGCGTGCGCAGCAAGCGCTGGGACGAGTTCAGCGCGGCCGGCGCGCCGCCGCTGTCCATCGTCATCACGGTGTGCGACAGCGCCGCCGCGGAGACCTGCCCGGTGTTCTTCGGCGGCACCGGTGGCCCGCCGGTGAAGGTGCACTGGGGCTACCCGGACCCCTCGAACGCCGAGGGCGGCGACGAGGGCAAGCGCCGCGCGTTCGAGCTTACGCGCCAGGCCATCGGCTACCGCCTGCTGCAGCTGCTGGCGCTGCCGCTGGCCACGATGGACCGCGCGGCGCTGCAGCAGGCGCTCAACGACATCGCGCAGCGTTGACCATGGCCGCACTGCGACATCCCGACCTGCCGCAGCGCCTGGCGGCCGAGGCGCTGGGCACCGCACTGCTGCTGGCGGTGGTGATCGGCTCCGGCATCATGGCCGAGCGCCTGGCCGGCGGCAACGTGGCCATCGCGCTGCTGGCCAACACCGCGGCCACGGTGGGCGGGCTGTTCGTGCTGATCGAGCTGTTCGGCCCGCTCAGCGGCGCGCATTTCAACCCGGCGGTCAGCGCGGTGATGGCCTGGCGCGGCGAGCTGCCCCGGGCCGCGCTGCTGCCCTACGTGGCCGCGCAGCTGCTGGGCGCGATGCTCGGTGCCTGGCTCGCGCACGCGATGTTCGAGCGGCCGATCCTGCAGTTCTCCACCCACCTGCGCGGCGGCAGCGGCGCCTGGATCGCCGAGGTGGTGGCCACCGCCGGCCTGCTGCTGACGATCCTGCGCGCGCCGCCGGGCCGGGCCTCGGCGCTGGTGGCGGCCTACATCGGGGCGGCCTACTGGTTCACCGCGTCGACCTCGTTCGCCAACCCCGCCGCGGTGTTCGGCCGCCTGTTCAGCGACAGCTTTGCCGGCATCGCGCCGGCCAGCGCGCCGGGCTTCGTCGCCGCCGAGCTGGCGGGCGCCGCGCTGGGCTGCGTGCTGAACGCGGTCCTCGCGGGCACGCCGGCCGCCGCGCGTGCCCGCCCCGACTGACACCGCCCCTCGTTGAACTTCGCCACGCGCCTGCGGGCGCGTCTTCTTCACCCAAGTAGTTGCTATTGACAACTGGAACCCAGGAGCCGATCATGCGCCCAGATAGTTGCTATCCACAACCACATGACCGCTTCCTCCGGCACGGCCGGCGAGATGCTGCGCGAGGTGGCGCGGCTGTACACCCGCGCGCAGCGCGTGGTGGCGGATTGCTGCCACACCACCAACACGCAGTGCCACATCCTCACCGAGCTGGGCCGTTCGGGTCCGGTGCCGATGGGCGAGCTGGGCCTGCGGCTGCAGCTGGAGAAAAGCTGGATCAGCCGCGCGGTCGACAGCCTGGCCGAGCGCGGCCTGGTCACGCGCGAGCCGAACCCGGCCGATGCGCGCAGCTGGCTGGTCACCCTCACCGGCGCGGGCCGCAAGCGCGTGAAGGATCTGAACCGCACACTGGACGGCCACGCCGAGCAGCTGCTGGCCGGCCTGCCGGCGCGCGAACGCCAGCAGGTGGACCAGGCGCTGCGCCTGCTGCTGAAGGTGCTGCGGCAGGACGCCAGCGCCGCCTGCTGCCTGCCGCCTGAAGGGGGAACGACGCCATGAACGCCACCCCCATCGCCTTCACCACCCCCACCCCCGCGCTCGACCACCTGCCGGTGGCCGTGCTCGGCGCCGGCCCGGTCGGCCTGGCCGCGCTGGCGCAACTGCTGGCGCGCGGCCTCGAAGCAGTCGTGCTCGAAGCCGGCCCGTCGGTCGGCGCCCACCTGCTGGACTACGGCCATGTGCGCCTGTTCTCGCCCTGGCGCTACAACGTCGACGCGGCGCTGGCCGCGGCGCTGCGGGCCCGCGGTTGGCAGCCTCCGCCGGACGACGAGGTGCCGCTGGCACGCGAAGTCGTCGAGCGCGTGCTGCAGCCCTATGCGGCGCTGCCCGAGGTGGCGCCGCGGCTGCGGCTGGGCACCCGCGCGGTGGCGCTCAGCCGCGAAGGCTTCGACAAGGTGAAGACGGCCGGCCGCGAGCAGGCCGCCTTCGTCGTGCGCGCCATCGGGCCTGACGGGCCGCTCGAGCTGCGCGCCCGCGCGGTGATCGACGCCACCGGCACCTGGCACCAGCCGAACCCGCTCGGCGCGAACGGACTGCCGGCGCTGGGCGAGCGCGAACAGGCGAGCCGCATCTTCTACGGCATCCCCGACGTGCTGGGCCGCGACCGTGCGCGCTACGCCGGCCGCCACACGCTGGTGGTGGGCGCCGGGCACTCGGCGGCCAACGCGCTGCTGGGGCTGGCCGAGCTGGCGCGCAGCGCGCCGGGCACGCGCCTGGCCTGGGCGGTGCGCAGCCCGACGCTGGCGCGCGTGTTCGGTGGCGGCGCGGCCGATGCGCTGCCGGCGCGCGGCCAGCTCGGCAGCGAGCTGCGTGCTTTGCGCGATAGCGGGTCGCTGACATTCCTCAGCGGCCTGCGCATCACCGCGCTGCACGAGCAGGCCGGGCAGCTGCAGGTGCAGGGCCAGGACGCCGAGGGACGCGTGATCCGGCTGGACGGCGTGGACCAGATCGTCTGCGCCACCGGCCAGCGGCCCGACCTGGGCCTGGCGGCCGAGTTGCGCCTGAAGCTCGACCCCTGGCTCGAATCGACCGAGGCCCTGGGCCCGCTGATCGACCCCAACCTGCACAGCTGCGGCACCGTGCGGCCGCACGGCCACCGCGAACTGGCGCATCCGGAGCCGGGCTACTACACCGTCGGCGTGAAGAGCTACGGCCGGGCGCCCACCTTCCTGATGGCCACCGGCCACGAGCAGGTGCGCTCGGTGGTGGCGGCCCTGGCCGGCGACCTGGCCGCGGCCGACCGCGTCGAGCTCGCACTGCCGGAGACCGGTGTCTGCAGCGCCGGCGGCCCGGCACCCGCTGCTGCGGCGGGCGGCGCTGCGGCCGGCTGCTGCGGCGGCCCGGCGCGCGCCGATGCCAGCGCCTGCTGCGCGCTGGACGAGCAGAAGAAGGCGCAGGGCGAAGCCGGTTGCGGCTGTGGCACCGCGGCCCGGCCGCAGCCCGCGGCCCGGGCGGGCTGCTGTGCCTGAGGCCGCGCCCTGCGCGGCGGCCTGGCGCCTGGTGGTGGCGCTGGGCGTCACGCAGATCGTCTCCTGGGGCACGCTGTACTACGCGTTCGCGCTGGTGATCGACGGGCTGGCGCAGGCGGTGGCCGCGCCGCCCGCGGTGGTGGTGGGCGCCTTCAGCGGCGCGCTGCTCGCGGCGGGCCTGGCCTCGGCCCCGGTGGGCCGGCTGATCGACCGCCAGGGCGGCCGCACGGTGATGACGCTGGGCTCGGTGGCCGCCGGCCTGCTGCTGGCGCTGCTGTCGCAGGTGACCCGCGTCTGGCAGCTGTACGCGCTCTGGGCGCTGCTGGGCGTGACGATGGCCGCCACCTTGTACGACCCGGCCTTCGCGGTGCTGGGCCAGGTGTTCCAGTCGGCGCAGCGCAAGGCCATCACCGCGCTGACGCTGTTCGGCGGCTTCGCCAGCACCGTGTTCTGGCCGGTGACGCAGGCGGCGGTGCAGCACCTGGGCTGGCAGGGCGCGCTGCTGGCGCTGGGCCTGCTGAACCTGCTGGTGTGCGCCCCGCTGCATGCCGCCTGTCTGCCGCGTGCCGCGCCGCCGCTGCCGGTGGGCGGTCCGGCGGCGGCCGCACCGCCGCGGCCCGGCGCGCTGCTGCGCGACCCGGTGTTCCTGGGCCTGTGCGGGGCCTTCACCGGCAACGCGCTGGTGTTCTCGGCAATGTCGGTGCACCTGCTGCCGCTGCTGCAGGCCAAGGGCCTGAGCCTGGCCGATGCGGCCTGGATCGGTGCGCTGATCGGCCCGATGCAGGTGCTCGGCCGGGTGCTTGAATACACCTTCCTGGGGCGCTGGAAGCCGTCGCGCGTGGGCCAGCTGGCGATGTGGCTGCTGCCGCTGTCGCTGGGCCTGCTGGCGCTGCTGCCCGGCGGCTGGCCCGGGCTCGCGCTGTTCGCGCTGCTGTACGGCAGCGGCAATGGCGTGATGACGATCGTGCGCGGCGCCATCCCGGCCGAGCTGTATGGACGCCAGCACTACGGCGCGGTCAACGGCGCGATGGCCGCACCGGTGCTGCTGGCCAAGGCGGCCGGGCCGATCGCCGCGTCGCTGGTGCTCGGCCTGGGCGGCGGCCCCGCCACCGTGGTGCTCGGCCTGGCCGCGGTGGGCGCGATCTCTGCTTCGGTCTTTGCCGGCGCCGTGCGCTGGCGCCGCCCGCCTCCCGAACCTGCCGCTGCCACCGCCCCATGACCATCCGCACCGCCACGCCGGCCGACGCCGAAGCCGTCACCGCGATCTATGCCCCGATCGTGCGCGACACCGTGATCTCGTTCGAGCTCGAGGTGCCCGGCGTCGACGAGATGCGTTCACGCATCGAGAAGACGCTGCAGACCCTGCCCTGGCTGGTGGCGCTGGACGCGCGCGGCGAGGTCAACGGCTACGTCTATGCCGGCCGGCACCGCGAGCGCGCCGCCTACCAGTGGGCGGTGGACGTCACGGCCTACGTGCGGGCCGATGCGCGCGGCCAGGGCGTCGGCCGGCGGCTGTATGGCCGCCTGTTCGAGCTGCTGGCCGAGCTCGGCTACTGCCAGGCCTTCGCGGGCATCGCACTGCCGAACGCGGCCAGCGTGGGCCTGCATGAGGCAGTGGGCTTCCAGCGGATCGGCGTGTACCGCGCGGTGGGCTTCAAGTTCGGCGCCTGGCACGACGTGGGCTGGTGGCAGCGGCCCTTGCGCGCCGACGCGGCGCCGCTGCCGCCGCGCCGCTTCGTGTCCTAGCCGCGTTGGCGCGCCCGCAGCAGCAGCACGACGCTCAGCCCCGCCAGCAGCAGGGCCCAGCCTGCCGGCTCGGGTACCGGCAACAGCGGGTCGATGAAGCGGTTGTCCACCAGGTAGCTGCCGGCGTTCACCGTCACGCCGGCCGGGAGCGTGAACACGTCGCCATCGGCGAAGCGGAAGCTGCTGGCGGCAAAGTCGGCCAGCGCCAGGCTGCCGGGACCGCTTGCACCGGCGCCCACTTCCAGGTCGAGCCGCAGGTGCACCGGCGAATTCAGCGGGACGGTCAGCGCGCCGGTGTGAAGATGGGCATCGGTCAGCGGGCCGAGGCTGCCGCTGTCGAGCTGGTAGTCGTCCAGGCTGATGCCCCCGGCCACGTCCATGCGCAGCTCGAAGCCGGTGCTGCCGAGGATCGTGAAGGCGCGCAGCGAGGCATTGGCGCCACCGCCGTCGAGCGAGGTGCCGGCGCTCATCGTGCCCTGCAGTAGCAGGTTCAGCGAAACCAGCGCGGTGGTCTGGGTCGGGTCGCTGCTGGTGAAGACCAGGAAGTCGTCGTACAGGCCCTGCGCGCCGATGTTCACGCCCAGGCTGTTGCCGTTGTGGCTGCCGGCCTGCGCTGAAGCACCCACATGGCCGGCCGCGGCAATGCCGGTGCCGCTGGCCGTGCCGACGTCGCTGCGGCTGCAGGTGGTGCTGAACAGCTGGGTCGTGCTGCCGCTGCTGCCGCCGGCCGGCGGGTCGCAGCTCTGCGCGGCGGACCCGCTGTCGGGACCGACATGGACCGACAGGGTCAGCGGATCGGCCTGGGCCGTGCCGGCGGCGGCCAGCAACAGCGCGGCCATGGTCAAGGCAGGTTTCGGATTCATGGGCCACAACCCCTTCATGCATCCCATGGAAGGCGATGACACTAGCACCGGACCTGTCAAGTCGCTGTCCCTAGCCTGCAGGGTCGTCAGTGCCCGAATGGTCGGTTGGCCAGGTACTGCTCGAGGCTGGGTTCGTGCAGCTGGCGCGGGTGCTGCTCGGTCAGCTCGAACCAGCGCCGCGCGCGCTGCGGCTGCGCGTCGGCCGCGAACAGCGCCTGCAGGGCCAGGAAGTAGCGCATCGCGTTGCGCTCGACCAGGCCGCGGATGCCGCCGATGAGTTCGGGCTGGCCGTTGGGCAGGTGACCCACTTCCGAGAAACCCACCTTGCTGCGGCCGAAGGTCGCGAAGTACAGCCGCAGCGCGGTGGCGGTCATGAAGCCCTGGCCATACGAGTACGACAGCCGCGCGAAGGTGCGGCCGCCCGGGGCCGGCATCGCCTCCAGCACGATCTGGATGTCGCGCGTGCCGGCCGGGCCGTTGGCCGCTTCCAGCCGTGCCGCGAAGCGGCGTGGGCTGGCCTCCACCTGCTGGTGGCGGAATTCGAGCGCGAAGGCCTGGTCGGCCGGGATGTCGTAGCGGCGCACCACGCCCAGCGCCAAGGTCACGCGCCCGCCCTCGGCCGCGGTGCTGCAGGATTTGTTGTTCAGGTGCAGCAGCAGCATCTCGCACCAGCGCGGCGGCTGGGCCAACGCCTGGCGGAAGGCCTCGAACTCGGTGTCGAGCAGGCCGAAGGCTTCGCCGCCGACGATGCCGCCGGGCGACTCGCTCGACTGCACGCGGATGGCCGCCGCCTCCGCCGGCCGCTGCAGGGCCTGTTCCAGCAGCGGCGTCAGCCGGTCCTCGGCCTCGGCGGCCACGGTGCGGGCGGCGGCCAGCAGCAGCGTGCACAGCAGCAGCGCCGCGCGCCGCCGCGGCCCGCGCGGGCCCAAGGGGCCGGCCATCGGTGAAGGGGCTGCCATGGCGCGCGGCTCAGGCCTTGAGCTCGCGGGCGCTGATCGTGTACCGGAACGCGTCCGGCGCCAGCTCGTCGAAGCGGCCGCTGCTGTTCTCGCCGTTGGGGTACATCAGGAACGGCAGCGTGCCCTTGGCAGCGGCATGCGGCAGCGTCACGTCGTGGCCGGTGTTGTAGGCCAGCCAGTTGCCTTCCCAGGCGCCGAACAGGCCCTGCATCACCGGCGCGATCAGCGGGTGCGCGGGGTCCTTGATCCAGTCCGGCGTTTCCTGGCGCATGACCTTCAGCACGTCGGCCGGGTCCATCGCGACCCAGCCGTGGGCCTTCAGGAACACCTCGGCGCGGCAGTGCTGCGCGCCCTTCAGGTTGGCGGGGTTGGCGCCGAGCTCACGGTAGCCGAAGGCCGAGGGCGCGAGCCGCACGCCGTAGATGTCGCGCGCCGGCACGCCGACCGCGCGGCACAGGCCGACGAACAAGGCGTTGAGGTCGGCGCACTTGCCGCTCAGGTCGCCGGTCTCGAGCATGGCCTTGATGTCGCCGGTGCCGCAGCCGCGCACCTTGGGCTCACGATGGGCATTGGCCACCACCCAGCGGTACAGCGCCTGCACCTTCTCCAGGTCGGTGTGCGCGCCGCGGGTGGCTTCGGTGGCGGTCTTGCGCACGATGCCGTCCAGCGGGATCAGCTCGGCCGGCGCCAGCGCGGCGCGCAGCGTCGCGGGGTCTTCCCGCACCGGTTCGCTGTGCGACCAGTCGACCGCGCGGTTGCGCGTGCGCACCTGGCTGACCAGCGTGATCGTCGGCGCGCTGACGCTGGGCGCGAACTCGGCGTACAGCATGCGCACGCCGCGCGCCGGATCGCTGACCATCGCGGCCTGCGTGGCATTGCCGCTCCAGCTGCTGTCGACGCTGCGCTGGTAATCGGTCTCGACGCTGGGCGCCGGAATCCACACGCGGCTGGTGCCCTGGGGGTCGGCCACCGTCACGGTGGTGCTGACCTCGAAGCTGCGCCAGTCGGCCCGCTGCGGCGCGAAGCGGCGGGGCGCGTCCTGCGCGCGCGCGGGCAGCGCGCCCAGCAGCGGCGCCAGCAGGCCGGCCGCGGCGCCCTGCTGCAGCAGGCGGCGGCGGTGGATCGTCGGGCGGGTCGGGTTTTTCATGGGGGCTCCTTGGGGTTCTCGGGATCTCACAGCAGGGCGGCGACCCAGCGCCGCGCGTCAGCACCGGTCCAGTCCACCTCGCCGGTGACGCTGAAGGCCGCACGCCCGTCGCGGCCGATGGCCACGGTGGTGGGGAACACGCGGGCGCCGAAGGCGCGCGCGGCGGCGCCGTCGCGGTCGCGCAGGATGGTCAGGCTCATCGGCAGCAGGTCGAGGTAGCGGCGGATGGCCGCGTCGGTTTCGCGGTAGTTGATCGCCAGCACCTGCAGGCGGTCGCGCGCGTGGCGCTCGGCCAGCAGTTCGAGCGAAGGCATCTCGGCGCGGCAGGGCTCGCACCAGCTGGCCCAGAAATTGAGCAGCAGCACCTGGCCGCGCAGCGCGGCGGTGTCCTGTGCCGGGCCCTCGAAGGCGGGCAGCGCCAGCGCCGGCGTGGGCTGCCCGGCCGGCCAGGCACGGGGCGTGGGACCGGCGGCACGGGCCGCCAGCCAGGGCAGCGCGGCCAGGGCGGCAAGGCACTGGCGGCGGCGCCGGGACGGCTGGGATGGGCGGGGCATGGGCATGGCGATCGACTTGCCAGTATCGTAGGTGCTC
Organism: Aquabacterium sp.; assembly: GCF_044226965.1. Classification (GTDB taxonomy): domain Bacteria; phylum Pseudomonadota; class Gammaproteobacteria; order Burkholderiales; family Burkholderiaceae_C; genus Pseudaquabacterium. The sequence goes on from NZ_JBGAGA010000034.1 coordinate 62,089, forward strand.
CGACCGCCGACGGGAGCCCCGGCATGAACGACAGCAGCACGCGCGAGGTGGACGTGGCCATCATCGGCGCCGGCACCGCCGGCATGGGCGCCTACCGCGCCGCCCTGCAGCACACGCCGCGCGTGCTGGTGATCGAGGGCGGACCCTATGGCACCACCTGCGCGCGGGTGGGCTGCATGCCCAGCAAGCTGCTGATCGCGGCGGCCGAGGCGGCGCATGGGGCGGCGCATGCGGCGCCCTTCGGCGTGCAGGTGGGCGGCGTGCGCATCGACGGCGCGGCGGTGATGCAGCGCGTGCGCAGCGAACGCGACCGCTTCGTCGGCTTCGTCACCGCCAGCGTCGACACCTGGCCGGCCGATCACCGGCTGCGCGGCTGGGCGCATTTCGTCGACGCGCACACGCTGCAGGTGGCCGGCGAGGACGGCCGCACGACCCGCGTCAGCGCGCAGCGCATCGTCATCGCCACCGGCTCGCGGCCGCAGGTGCCGGCGGCCTGGCGCACGGCCGCGGGCGACCGGCTCATCGTCAACGACGACGTGTTCGCCTGGCAGACGCTGCCGGACTCGGTGGCGGTACTGGGCGGCGGCGTGATCGCGCTGGAGCTGGCGCAGGCGCTGCACCGGCTGGGCGTGCGGGTGCGGCTGCATGCGCGCAGCCAGCGCCTGGGGCCGCTGACCGACGCGACGCTGCAACGCCGTGCGCGCGAGATCTTCGGCGCCGAGCTGCCGCTCACTTTGGGTGCCAGCGATCTGCGCCTGCAGCGCGACGGCAACGGCGTGCGCGTGCATGCCGGCGGCCGCGACGAGCGCTTCGACTGGGTGCTGGCGGCCGTCGGCCGCCAGCCGGCGCTGGCCGGCCTGCAGCTGCAGCATGCCGACCTGCCGCTGGACCCCCATGGCGTGCCGCTGTTCGACCGCCGCACCGGCCAGGTCGGCGACAGCCACGTCTTCATCGCCGGCGATGCGCACGACGAGACGCCGCTGCTGCACGAGGCCGCCGACGACGGCCGCATCGCCGGCGACAACGCCGGCCGCTTCCCGGACATCCGCGTGCGGCCGCGGCGCGCGCCGCTGGCGGTGGTGTTCAGCGACCCGCAGCTGATGATCGCTGGCGACAGCCATGCGCAGCTGGTGGCCGCCGGCCGCCACTTCGAGACCGGCGAGGTCAGCTTCGACGACCAGGGCCGCAGCCGCGTGATGCTGAAGAACCGCGGCGCGCTGCATGTGTATGCCGAGCGCGAGACCGGAAAGCTCCTCGGCGCCGAGATGATCGGCCCGGCGGCCGAGCACCTGGGCCACCTGCTGGCCTGGAGCGTGCAGCGCGGCGACACCGTGCAGCAGATGCTGGACAGCCCGTTCTACCACCCGGTGATCGAGGAAGGCCTGCGCACCGCGCTGCGCCACCTGCAGCGCCACCTGCGCATGGGCCCGCCGCCGGTCGAGCGCTGCCTGGACTGCGGGCCGGGGGCCTGAGGCCCGCACCGGCGCGGCGCGACCGGCGTCAGCCGGCGAGTGCCTGCAGCCGCATCGTCAAGCCCACCGGCGCCATCGTGAAGGCCAGGTGCTCCGCCGCCTCGGCGCCGTCGGGCGTGTCGACGCTGGCGATGTCGAAGCGGCCGAGCAGGGTGGCCATTGCCAGCTTCATCTCCAGCAGCGCGAGGTAGCGGCCCGGGCAGATGCGCGGGCCGGCGCCGAAGGGCATCGAGGTGCGCCTGGACGAGGCCGCCAGGGCCGCCGGGCCGCCGCCGGCCAGCCAGCGCTCGGGCTCGAAGGCGGCGGCGTTGGGCACATGCGCGTCGCTGACGCTGTCGCGCCGCATCAGGCTGATGACGATGTGGCCGGCCGGCACCTGCACGTCGCCGATCACCGTGTCGCGGATGGCCTGCAGCGGCAGCACCGGCGCCACCGGCTTCAGGCGCATGGTCTCGTGCGCGCAGGCTTCGACGTAGTCGAGCTGTGCCATCTGCTCGAGCGTCGGCGCCGCGGGGTCGTCGATCACGCGGCGCACCTCGGCGCGGGCCTGTGCCAGCTTGTCCGGGTGCCGCCACAGCAGGTGGATCATCCAGGCCAGCGTGTTGGCGGTGGTGTCCTCGCCGGCCAGCAGCATCGTCAGCACGTTGCCGGCCACCTGGGCGTCGTCGATGCCGCTGTCGGGCTGGTCGGCGGCGACGATCATCGCCTCCAGCAGGTTCTGCGGCCGCTCGCGCCGCGCCGGCTCGGCCTGCAGCCGCGCGCGGGCCTGGGCGATGAAGCCGGACACCGCTTGCATGACCTCGGGGATGCTCTGCGCCAGCGCCTTGTCGGCCGCCGACGGAACATAACGCCAGAAAGCCACGGGGGACAGCACGCGCCGGAACAGCGCCGGGAAGATCTTGTCCAGGTGCTGCTGGATGATGTCGCCCTCGCTGCCCAGCGTGTCGACCTCGGCGCCGAAGGCCAGGCCCGCGATGGTGTCCACCGTGTAGCGCATCAGCTCGGGCTGCAGCGCGATGGCCTGCTGCGCCTGCGCGGCACGCTGCCAGCGCGCGGC
>NZ_JBGAGA010000035.1:0-61273 GCF_044226965.1 Aquabacterium sp.
CGGGCAGAACACCACCAGGATGCCGCCGATCAGCGCCTTGAACAGCTTCGGGTCGACCACCTTCACCAGCAGCACGCCCAGCGGAATGCCCAGCAGCCCGCCGACGAGGAACGGCGCCAGCACCGCCAGCTGAGGCTTGCGCCGGCTGGCCACGGCCGCGACGATCTGGCCGGTGAGGCCGCCGAACACCGCCATCACCGGCGCGATGCGCGGGTCCACGCCCCAGACCCAGATCGACATCGCGACCATGCTGAACGCGAAGCCCGAGAGCCCCTGCACGAAACCGGCGACGGCGGCGCCGGTGATCAACAACAGCAGGGCATCGAAGGGCATGGGCATGGCGCGGAAAAGCTGCCCATTCTGCCGCCGGGGAGCAACTGGTTCGTACCCGCCCAAGCAGCCGCCGCGGAACCGGCTCCGCCGGGCCGCTGGCGGCGCCCCCTGGGGGAAGCGCCGCAGGCGCTCCGGGGGGAACCAAGTCAGCAGCCGACGCGACGCGCCGCGCGCAGCTCGGTCCAGATCACCACGGCCAGCCCGGCCAGCACCATCAGCAGGCCGGCGAAGGCGCTGGGCCGCGGTTGCTCGCCCACCACCACGATGGCCAGCACGAAGGCGGTGATCGGCTCGCCCAGCGCCAGCGTCACCGCGGTGCTGGCGGCGATGTGGCGCTGCGCGTGGCTGAACAGCAGGTACGAGACGCCGGTGGCCACCACGCCCAGGTACAGCAGCACGGCCGTGCCGCCGGCGCCGGTGCTGCCCAGGTGCAGCGGCCCGGCGATCAGCAGCGCCAGCGGCGCCGCAATCAGCGCCGCGGTGCCGAACACCGCGCAAGTGGCCACCGCCGGCGCGGCCTGGTTGACCAGGCGCTTGTTCACCAGCACATAGGCCGCGTAGCTGAAGCCGGCCGCCAGGCACAGCACGATGCCTTGCGGCCGCACCTGCAGACCGCCCTCGGCCACGCCGACCAGCAAGGCGCCGCCAGCCACCGCCAGCACCGTGCCGCACCACCAGGGCAGCGCCGGCGCGCGGCGGCTGACCCAGGTGTCCAGCAAGCCGGCCCAGATCGGCCCGCTGCCGATGGCCACCGCGGTGCCCACCGCAATGCCGCTGCTCTTCACCCCGGCAAAGAAGGCCAGGTTGTAGGCCGCCATGCACGAGCCGCCCAGCAGCACCGCCGGCCACGACAGGCGCGCGGCGCTGGCGCGCCAGGTCACGCCCCGCACGCGCAGCAGCAGCAGGAAGAACAGCCCGGCCACGACCAGCCGCAGCGCCCCGACCCAGTAGGCCGAGAGCCCCGCCGGCGCCAGGCTCTGCGCGGTGCCGGTGGTGCCCCACAGCAGCGCGGCCAGCAGCGCCATCAGCACGCCGACCGACGGGTGGGTGGCGGGGCGCGCAGCGGTGCTCGCGGGCATGACGGCAGGAGGGCTGGCAGCAGAGGACATGGGCCGCGAGCGTAGCCGCGACGCGGGCGCGCCGTCTTGACCGGGCCGACGCCGGTTTTGACCGCCCCTGCCGGCGCCCGCTACGGCCCGGCCCCGCGCGCCGCGCGGCGCAGCGCCGCCGGCGTCTGGCCCCAGCGCCGGCGCATCGCGCGCGTCAGGGCGGACTGCTCGGAATAGCCGCAGCGCAGCGCGATCTCGGCGATCGGCAGCGCGCCGTGGCGCAGCAGCGCGGTGGCCGCTTCGAGCCGCAGCTCGGCCAGGCATTCGGCCGGGCCCTGCTGCCGCAGGTGGCGAAACGCATCGTGCAGCTGGCGCGCCGAGCAGCCCAGCGCGGCGGCCAGGCTGTCCACCCGCCAGGACTCGGCGAGGCGCTGCTGCATCAACGCCAGCGCCTGCTGCACCAGCGCGCTGCCGGCCGGTGCGGGCGGCCCGGCGCGCTCGCGCACCGCCTCGCTCAGCAGCGCGCCGGCATGGCGCTGCACATCCGGCGGCAAGCTGCTGCGCGCGGCCAGCGACTGCACGTAGGCCAGCAGGTGCGACAGCCCACCATCGAGCGCGAAGAAGCGGCCGGTGGCCAGCTCGCAATCGAAGTCGAGCACGACGAAGCGGTTCGGCCCGCTGGCATCGAAGTCATGCGCCAGGCCGGCGGGGATCAGCACGCCCTGGCCGCTGCGCACCTCGCCCTGCTGCCCGCCCATCACCAGCTGCATCGAACCGTGCAGCGGCAGCACCGCCTGCGCATGGGCGTGGGCATGCACGCCGCCCTCGTCGTGGTAGCTGCGAACGGTGAAGCGCGGGCCCGGCAAGGGTGGGCGCGGTGTCGGCAGGGACATGGGTGGGGATGTTAGGCGCACTGCAGAATCGGCCGGCCATTCACATCGACAGAGGCCACCCATGCCCAGCCCCGACACGCTCGAGCGCTTCATCGCGATGGTCGAAGCCAACGACCACGTGCAGGCCGTGCTCGACTTCTACACCGAGCAGTCCACCATGCAGGAGAACCAGGGCACGCCGCGCGTCGGCCGCGAGGCGCATGCCAACAACGAGCGCCGCGTGATGGCCAAGGCGCGGGACGTCCGCTCCCGCTGCGTGCGGCCGGTGCTGGTGAACGGCGACCATGTGGTGATCCGCTGGATCTTCCGCTTCGACTGGCCGGACGGCACGGTCACGCACATGGAGGAGCTGGCCTGGCAGCGCTGGGCGGGCGAGCGCATTGCCGAGGAGACCTTCTTCTACGACCCGGCGCAGATGAAGCCGCGGCCCGCTTCCGAGGTGCCGCAGGCATGAGCCCGGCGCTGACCCCCTGGGCGGCCTATGGCGCGATGCTGCTGACCATCGGCCTGCTCGATGCCGTGTGGCTGGGCTGGCTGGCGCGCGGGCTGTACCAGCGCGAGATCGGCGCGCTGCTCAGCGGCCAGGTGCAGGCGCTGCCGGCCCTGCTGTTCTACCTGGGCTACCCCGCCGGCCTGTGGTGGCTGGCGCTGACGCCGCGGCCCGACAGCTGGACCCAGGCCGCGTGGCGCTGCGCGCTGCTCGGGCTGATCGCCTACGGCACCTACGACTTCACCAACCTGGCGACGCTCAAGGGCTGGTCCTGGCGCATCGCCTTGGTCGACACCGGCTGGGGCATCGCGGTCAGCCTGGCGGCCGGCAGCGCGGCCTGGTGGGTGACGAACAAGGCCAGCGCGTGAAGTGATGTAAAGCCCGGCTGTCGCTGTGCGCGGGCGCACCGCGACGGGCGTTGCGGAAGGACAGGCGCTGCAGGGCTTGCGGCGCGCAAAGGCCTCTGATGAAGTCCCTCCGCACACGTCGTACTTTCTCGTTGCTGCTCGGCGGCGCCTTGCTGCTGCCGCTGGCCGCCTGCGTGGTGGTGCCGGCCGATCGCTATGGCTACGGCTATGGCGACGTGGTGATCCGCACCGCCCGGCGAGGTGGTCGAGACCGTGCCGGTGTCGCCAGGCCCGGCCTACTTCTGGATCGGCGGCTACTGGAACTGGGTGGGCAGCCGGCATGTCTGGGTCGGCGGCCACTGGCAGGCCTCGCGCCCCGGCTACGGCTGGGTGCCGCACCGCTGGTACCGCGACGGCGCCGGCTGGCGCGCCGCGCCGGGCCACTGGCAGCGCCGCTAGCACTTGAACTGACCGGTCATTCCGGCGCTCATCGCGGCGCCGGCACGGCGGCCACCTGCCTAGAGTGGCGCAATGGACAGCCTCGCCCCTGCCAATGCCCCGCCCGGCCCCGCCGGTCGCCCCGAGCTGGGCTGGCTGCGCCCCGGTGAACACGGCAGCCCGGCCGAGGTGGTGGCCCGCATCGGCAGCATCTGCCAGGGCATTCCCAACCTGTTCTGCGCGATGCTGGCGGTGCTGGGCACGCACCAGGGCCTGCCCAAGGGCATCGTGGCCGCGGCGATCAAGCAGTTCCGCCGCGACCTCGACGACCTGACGCGCGAGGACACCGAATCGCTGCTGATCGCCATCTGGAATGGTGGCCAGCAGGGCTTCGACGCGGTGCTGCGCTCGCGCCGCCGCAGCGAGCGCAAGGCCGCGTCGCTGCCCTGGGCTGCGAGCGACTGAAGTCCGCTGCGGCCCGCTCAGGCCGACACGGCCTGGCCTGCAGTCGAGGCCACCTTGAACACCGCCACCGCCTCGACGAGCGAGCCCGCCTGCTGCTTCAGGCTTTCCGCAGCGGCCGCGCTCTCTTCGACCAATGCGGCATTCTGCTGCGTCACCTGGTCCATCTGCGACACCGCCTGACCGACCTGGCCCACGCCTGCGCTCTGCTCCTGGTTCGCAGCACTGATCTCGCCGACGATGTCGCTGACGCGGCGGATCGCACCGACGATCTCCTGCATGGTGTGCCCGGCCTGGTCGACCAGCGCGCTGCCCTGCTGCACCTGCTCCACGCTGTGGGTGATCAAGGACTTGATCTCGCGCGCCGCGCCGGCCGAGCGTTGCGCCAGTGCCCGAACCTCGGCCGCCACCACCGCGAAGCCGCGGCCTTGCTCACCGGCACGCGCGGCCTCCACCGCGGCATTCAGCGCCAGGATGTTGGTCTGGAACGCGATGCCGTCGATCACGCCGATGATGTCGGCGATCTTCTGCGAGCTCTGGTCGATGCCCTTCATCGTCTCAACGACCTGGTCGACCACGCTGCCGCCCTCGGACGCCACCTGGCAGGCGCCCTGGGCCAGTTGGCTGGCCCGTGCCGCGCTGTCGGCGTTGTGCCGCACGGTCGTGCCCAGCTGCTCCATCGTGGCAGCCGTCTGCTGCAAGGCGCTGGCCTGCTCTTCGGTGCGCTGGCTCAGGTCCTGGTTGCCCTGCGCGATCTGCGAACTCGCGGTGGCCACGCTTTCGGCATTCGAGCGCACGCGGCTCACCATGTCGGCCAACGCGCGCTGCATGCGGGCCATCGCGGCGGTCACGCTGCGATCATCGCCGGGCCGCACCACGATCGGCGTGGCCAGGTCGGCGTCGGCAATCGCAGTGGCCACGCGCAGGACCTCGGCCGGCTCGCCACCGAGTTCGCGCGTCAAGCCGCGCACCATGCGCCAGGCCAGCGTACCGGCGACGAGGAGACCCAGGAGCGAGGCCGCGAGCAGGGCGTTGCGCCCCTGCCGGTAGTCCCGCTTGGCTTCCGCGTAGCCTTCGGCATTGCTGCGGGTCTGGGCCTCCAGGTTCGCATCGATCGCCTCCTGCCAAGCGGTGGTGGCCGGGCCGGCCTGGTCCAGCAGCAGGGCAGTGGCCTCGGCACGCTGGCTTTGCTGGACCAGCGCGAGCACCTTGTCATTGAGCGGGCGGACCTTGTCGCGGGCGCCGTCGATGGCCGCCCGCATCGCACGCGCGGCCTCGTTCGGCACAAACCTCTCGAGCTCGGCACGCGCCTTGTCATAGGCGGCGCGCGCCGCGACGATCTTCTGTTGCTCGACCCCTCGACGCTGCTCGTCTTCCAGCAGCGCGATCGAGCGGATCACACGCGAGACCACATGCACCTGCTCCAACATGTCGCCCAGCAGTGTGGTCTTGACGTTGTTGACGGTCACGACACGATCGAGCTGTTCCTCGAGGTCGGCCATCTTCAGCAGCGCGAAGCCGCTTGTCAGCGTCAGGATGGCCACCAGGGCGCCAAACGACAGGTACAGGCGCGTGGACAGGCGCAGCGTTCGATTCTTCATGGCAAGGCTCGTTGGCAGGTGGGTGACCGGGGGCAAGAGCCGGCTCGTACCGTGTGATTCGGCAAAAATGAGCACTGCTTGAGGCACGACCCCACACCGGCTCGGCCACGCCGTGATGAAGCTCACCACCGCATGAAGCTGCCCATGCTGTCCCTGCTACCCCCCGGCGCCAATGCCCGCGCCCGCCCGCTGCTGCTGGCGCGCGGGCTGCGCGCGTTCGCCGACGGCTACATGGCCGTGCTGCTGCCGGCCTACCTGCTGGCCATCGGGCTGGGCACGCTGGAGGTGGGCATCCTCAGCACGACGACGATGGTCGGTTCGGCCGTCGCCACGCTGGCGGTGGGCGCCTGGGGCCATCGCTTCGGCCAGGCCGGGCTGCTGCGGGGCGCCGCGCTGCTGATGGCCGCCACCGGCCTGTGCTTTGCCGCCGCGCCGGGCTTCTGGCCGCTGATGCTGGTGGCCTTCGTCGGCACGCTGAACCCGAGTTCGGGCGATGTCAGCGTGTTCCTGCCGCTGGAACATGCGCAGCTGGCCGGCGCCGCCGAGGGCCCGGCGCGTACCGCACTGTTTGCGCGTTACAGCCTGGCCGGCGCGCTGCTGGCCTCGGTGGGCGCGCTGGCCGCGGCGCTGCCCGATGCGCTGGTGCGCGGCACCGGCATCGATCGCCTGAGCGCGCTGCGCGCGATGTTCATCGGCTACGGCGCGGTCGGGCTGCTGGTGTTCTGGCTCTACCGCCGGCCGCCCGGCAGCAGCGCCGCGGCGGCCGAGGCGGCGCCGTCGCCGCTGGGCCCCTCGCGCGGCGTGGTGTGGCGCCTGGCCGCGCTGTTCAGCGTCGACGCCTTTGCCGGCGGCATGGTGGTCAACGCGCTGATGTCGCTGTGGCTGCTGCAGCGCTTCGGCCTGTCGCTGGCGCAGGCCGGGCTGTTCTTCTTCTGGACCGGCCTGCTCGGGGCCGCCTCGCAGCTGGCCGCGCCGAAGGTGGCCGCGCGCTTCGGGCTGCTGAACACGATGGTGTTCACGCACATCCCGGCCAACCTCTGCCTGGTGCTGGCCGCGCTGGCGCCCGGCCTGCCGCTGGCGCTGGCGCTGCTGTTCGTGCGCGCGGCGCTGTCGCAGATGGACGTGCCCACCCGCTCGGCCTTCGTGATGGCGGTGGTGACGCCGGCCGAGCGCGCCGCCGCCGCCAGCTTCACCGCGGTGCCGCGCAGCCTGGCCGCCGCGCTGAGCCCCACGCTCGCCGCCGCCTGGCTGGCCGCCGGCTGGCTGGCCGCGCCGCTGGTGGGCTGCGGGCTGCTGAAGATTGCCTACGACCTGGCACTGTGGCGGGCGATGCGCCGGCACGAGGCTGGCGCGGCGCCCCGCCGGCCAGCCACCTAACGCGCAAGATCAGCGTCTCGGCAAGCGCAGTTCCGCGCGCAGCCCCCCCTTGGGCCGGTTGCTCAGCAGCAGCCGCCCCTGCTGGCGCTGCAGCAGCTCGCGGGCGATGTACAGGCCCAGGCCGGTGCCGCCGGTGTGGCGGTTGCGCGAGGCGTCCACCCGGTAGAACGGCCGGAACACGCGCTCCAGCTCCTCCGGCGGAATGCCCGGGCCGGCATCGTCGATCGTGATGCAGAGCTCGTCGCCCATCTGCGCCACCCGCACCTCGGCACGCTCGCCGTAGCGCAGCGCATTGCCGATCAGGTTGGCCACCACGCGGCGCAGCGCGGCCGGCTGCGCCTTCGTCACCGCCGGCGTGCCCGGCGCCATCGTCACCGGCCGGCCCTGCTCGGCCAGATCGTCGACCAGCGACTGCACCAGCGCGGCCACGTCCACCGGCTTGGCGGCCTCTGCGTCGCCCGGCCCCTGCGGGCGGAACACCTCGAGCACGGTGTCGATCAGCTCGTTCATCTCGCGCACGTCGGCCACCGCGCGCTGCTGCTGCCCGGCCGCGGCGGGCATCTCCTCGAGCCGCATGCGCAGGCGCGTCAGCGGCGTGCGCAGGTCGTGCGAGATGGCCGCGATCATCAACCCGCGCGACTGGAACTGCTCGCGCAGCTCGCGCGCCATGGTGTTGAACACGCGGGCCGCGTCGCGCACCTCGCGCACGCCGCGCTGCTCGTCCAGCAGCGGCAGCGGCCCGCTGCCGCCCAGCGCGCCGCCCAGATGCTGCGAGGCCTGCACCAGCTGGCGCATCGGTCGCGCCAGCCAGCGCGAGCCCCACCAGGCCGCCAGCGCGATGATGACGAAGCGGATGCCGTAGTCCAGCGCCAGCACCATTGGCGGCAGGCCCGGCCTGCCGGTATGCAGCCCGCCTGCAGGCGGCCCGCCGGGCGCGTCGGTCGCGCCGGGCGCCACCGCCCGCGGTCCCGGCCCGCCGCCGGGCAGGCCCGGCGTGGGCGGCAACGAAGGCAGCGTCGGCAGGCCCGCCGGCCCCGGACCACCCGGGTCGAACACCACCAGCCGAACGACCGCAAAGGCCGCCAGGTGGCTGACCACCAGCGCGCCCCACATCAGCAGCAGCAGGCGCCGGGACAAGGTGTCGGTGAACCATCGCATGGCGGCACCTTACACCGCGCGTCGCAGGGCGGCGCCGCTGGCGCGTGCTACAGTTTTTGGCAGGAGATGGCATTCCTCCTTGAACCGCCGGCATCGACAGGCCGGCTGATGATGCCTACGGACTGTCCCCGGGAAGGACGCGTAGGTGCCTGCGTCCCCCCGATGTCATCGCAGAAAGGACGCATGTGCTTCCCGTCATCGCCATCAGCATCGGTGCCGCGCTCGGCGCGCTGCTGCGCTGGGTGCTCGGCAACCAGCTCAACACCCTCTTCCCCTCGCTGCCCCCCGGCACGCTCGCCGCCAACCTGCTGGGCGGCTACCTCATCGGCGTCGCGATGGCCTTCTTCACCAGCCATCCGGGCCTGCCGCCCGAGTGGCGGCTGTTCGCCATCACCGGCTTCCTCGGCGGGCTCACCACCTTCTCGACCTTCTCGGCCGAGGTGGTCACCCAGCTGATGGCGGGCCGTGTGGCCTGGGCGCTGACCACGGTGGCGGTGCACGTCACCGGCAGCGTCATGATGACGTTGCTGGGCATCGGCACCGTCGCGCTGCTGCGCCAGCTGCGCTCCGCAGGAGTCTGACCATGCAAGGCTTCCAGATCACGTTCTTCACCGTCGAGGGCCGGCGCCACGGCCGCCAGCCGATGGGCCACTGGCTGATCGAGACGGCAAAGTCGCTCGGCATCGCGGGCGCCACGATGACCGTCGGCGTGGAGGGCATCGGCCGCAACGGCCGGCTGCACGCGGCGCACTTCTTCGAGCTGGCCGACCAGCCGGTGGAGGTGACGCTGGCCACGGACGCCGCGCAGTGCGAGCAGCTTTTCGCGCTGCTCGAGCGCGAGCAGGCCAACCTGTTCTACGTGAAGACGCCGGTGGAGTTCGGCGTCGTCGGCGCGCCGAAGGGCTGAGGGCGGGCGGGCGCCGGGCGGCCGGCGGGCGGCGGGCGGGCCGGGCGCCTGACACGCGCGCGTCATCCGCGCTGCGCAGCATCCACGGCTTCGTCGAACTTCAAGGTTTCCCGCCATGCCGCTGCTGCTGCCCCGCCGCCACCTGCTGATCGCCGGCGCCGCCGGTGGCCTGGGCTCCGTGCTCGCGCACGCCCAGGCGCCCGCCGTGATCACCCGCGATGCCGCCCGCCCCGGCTTTCCGTCCGGCGTGCAAAGCGGCGACGTGCTGGCCGACCGCGGCATCGTCTGGTCGCGCAGCGACCGGCCCGCGCGGATGTGGGTCGAGTGGTCGACCAGCGCCGCGTTCACGAACCTGCGCCGCGTGCGCGGCCCGCATGCGCTGGAAGCCACTGACCACACCGCGCGCCTCGACCTCACCGGGCTGCCGGCCGGCCAGGACATCTTCTACCGCGTGCAGTGGGAAGACCTGGCGGGCGGCGTCCTATCAGAATCGATGAGCGGCCACTTCCGCACCGCGCCGGCGAAGGCGGGCGACGTCCGCTTCACCTGGAGCGGCGACACCGCCGGCCAGGGCTGGGGCATCAACGAAGACTTCGGCGGCATGAAGATCTACGAGGCGATGCGCCAGCGCAACCCCGACTTCTTCATCCACAGCGGCGACACCATCTATGCCGACGGGCCCATCGCCGCCGAGGTCAAGCTCGCCGACGGCACGCTGTGGCGCAACCTCGTCACCGAGGAGAAAAGCAAGGTCGCCGAGACGCTGAAGGAGTTCCGCGGCGCCTACCGCTACAACCAGCTCGACGCGCCGCTGCGCCGCTTCAACAGCGAGGTGATGCAGCTGTGGCAGTGGGACGACCACGAGGTGATGAACAACTGGTCGTCGTCCAAGGACCTGAGTGGCGACAAGCGCTACACCGAGAAGAGCGTGCCGCTGCTGGTGGCCCGCGCCAGCCGCGCGTTCCTGGAGAACGCGCCGATGCGCTGGCATGCGCAGCAGGAGGAGGAGCGCGTGTACCGCCGCATCGGCTGGGGCCCGCTGCTGGACGTGTTCATGCTCGACATGCGCAGCTACCGCGGTGCCAACAGCCACAACCGGCAGACGGCGCCCGATGCCGACACGCCCTTCCTCGGCGCGGAGCAGCTGGCCTGGCTGCAGCGCGAGCTGAAGGCCAGCCGCGCGTTGTGGAAGGTGATTGCCGCCGACATGCCGATCGGCCTGCTGGTGGCCGATGGCCAGGACGCGCAAGGCCGCCCCAAGTTCGAGGCGGTGGCCAACGGCGACGGCCCGGTGCTGGGCCACGAGTTCGAGATCGCGCAGCTGCTGTCCTTCATCAAGCGCCAGCGCGTGCGCAACACCGTGTGGCTGACCGCCGACGTGCACTACACCGCCGCGCACCACTACCACCCGAGCCACGCGCAGTTCCACGACTTCGAGCCGTTCTGGGAATTCGTCAGCGGCCCGCTGCATGCCGGCACCTTCGGCCCCAACGCGCTGGACGACACCTTCGGCCCGAAGGTCGAGTTCGTGAAGGCACCGCCCGCCGGCCAGGTCAACCTGCCGCCCAGCGCCGGCATGCAGTTCTTCGGCGAGGTGCAGATCGAGGGCAGGACCGGCGCGATGACCGTGCACCTGCGCGACCTCGCCGGCACCTCGCTGTGGCACACCACGCTGGCGCCGCAGCGCTACTGAGCGGCCACCGCAGGCCGGGCGCGCTGGCGCGTCTTCCACAGCGAGACGATGACGCCGCCGGCGATCAGGCCGAAGGTGACCGACAGCGACAGCAGCGGCGGGAACTTGCCGACGAAGCCGACCAGGAAGATCTTCGCGCCGATGAACACCAGCACCAGCGCCAGCGCGTACTTCAGGTAGTGGAAGCGGTCGATCATCGCGGCCAGCGCGAAGTACAGCGCGCGCAGGCCGAGGATGGCGAAGATGTTGCTGGTGTAGACGATGAACGGGTCGGTGGTGATCGCGAAGATGGCCGGCACCGAATCCACCGCGAACACCAGGTCCACCGCCTCGACCAGGCACAGCGCCAGGAACAGCGGCGTCGCGCGGCGCACCAGCCGGCCGGTGGCCGGATCGGCGTCGCGCACGAAGAACGCGCTGCCGCGCAGTTCAGGCGTTACCGACAGGTGGCGCCGCAGCCACTTCAGCAGCGGGTTGTTCGCGATGTCGGGCTGGTGCTCGGCCATCAGCCACATCTTGATGCCGGTGAACACCAGGAACGCGCCGAAGAGGTACAGCACCCACGAGAAGCCGGACACCAGCGCCGCGCCCACGCCGATCAGCAGCCCGCGCAGCACGATCACGCCGAGGATGCCCCAGAACAGCACGCGGTGCTGATGCTGCGGCGGGATGGCGAAGTAGCCGAAGATCAGCGCGATCACGAACACGTTGTCCATCGACAGCGACTTCTCGATCAGGAAGCCGGTGAAGTAGTCGATGCCGCTGCCGGACCCCTTCATCCACCAGACCCAGGCCCCGAAGGCCAGCGCCGCCCCGATGTAGCCGGCCGACAGCAGCAGGCTTTCGCCGATGCCGATGGCGCGTTCATCCTTGTGCAGCACGCCCAGGTCGAACGCCAGCAGCGCCACGACGAGCGCGGCGAAGGCCAGCCAGAACCAGGTGGGAGTGCCCAGCAGGTCGGCCTGCAGGAACGGTGCGAGGGTGTCCATGGGGATGTGCGGGTGGGTTCGTGATCGCCAGCGCCGGACTCAGCCGCCGCTCGCGCGCCACTGCGTGCTGGCGTGGGTGAGCAGCACCTGCTCGCCGTCGCTCAGGTGGTGGTCAGCGTCGGCCACCTGGCGGCACAGCGCCAGCACGCGCTGGCGCAGCGCCGGGTCGTCGATCTCGGCCATCAGCTGCGTCAGCGCCTGGGGCCCCACCTTGCAGGCCTGCGACCATTCCAGGCTGGCGCCGTGCAGCAGGTCTTCGCACAGCTCGACCAGCACCGCCTGCAGGCGGTCGGGCGGCAGGCCCAGCGTTTCGCAGCCGCCGCTGCGGCGCAGCACGTCGAGCTCGGCGGGGCTGAGGTGGCCGTCGGCCAGCATCGTCAGCGCGACGATGCGGGCAGCGGCTTCAGGGCTGTTGACGGGATAGTTGCGCATGGGCGGCTCCTGGTGTGTGTCGGGGGGGTGGTGATCACTCGTTGCTGCCGCCGATGCCGAACAGCGCGAGCAGGCTCGAGAACAGGTTGAAGATCGAGACGTACAGGCCCACGGCGGCCATCACGTAGTTGGTTTCGCCGCCGTGCACGACGCGGCTGGTCTCGACCAGGATCATTCCGGCGGCCAGCAGCGCCACCATCGCGCTCACGGCCAGCGCCAGTGCCGGGATCTGCAGGAACGCCGCGGCCAGGCCGGCGACCAGCGCCACCACCAGGCCCGCGAACAGCATGCCGCCCCAGGCGCTGAAGTCGCGCCGGCTGTTCAGCGCCCAGGCCGACAGCGCCAGCGTGGCCAGACCGGTGGCACCCAGCGCCAGGGCCACCGCCTGGGCGCCGCCGGGCCAGGCCAGCGTCCGGGCGATGGACGGGCCGATCGCATAGCCCATGAAGCCGGTGAACAGGAACACCGCCGGCAGCGCCCAGGCGGAGTTGCGCACCGCATGCACCAGGAACAGCAGGCCGAAGCTGCCGGCCAGCGACAGCAGCAGCCCCGGCGCCGGCCACTGCAGCGCCACGCCGAGCGCGGCCATGCCGGCCGAGAACAGCAGCGTCAGCGCCAGCAGCGCATAGGCATTGCGCAGCACGCGCGTGGTGGCGACGCTGCGCAGCGGCACGCCGGCGGCGCCTTCGCCCAGGCCGGCGGGCAGCGCCACGGCCAGCGCGGTGCTGCGGTCCGAAGGGTGGGATGAACGGGATTCCATGGCAATGGCTCCTGAGCGTTGGGTTCGGAAAATCAAGCTTGGTCAGCGCGGCGGCACGAGCCGCGCCGTCGCGGGCTGGCCGCGGTGGCGCTGCCACCAGCGCAGCAGCGCACGCGCGGCACGCGCCAGCGCCGCGTCGAGCGCCTCGCGCCACTGGCTGGCCAGGGCGCTGACCACCAGCGGCTCGCCGGACGGGCGCTGCAGCTCGATGCAGCAGCGCTTGTCCACGCCGCCGCGCGGGCCGTTGATGTCTTCCAGGTGCACGCGCGCACGCGGCACCAGCCACTGCAGGCGGCGCAGCACGAACCGGGTGCGCCGGACGGCCACGCCGCGCAGCGCCAGGGCCTCGGCACCGCGGGCTTCGAACAGCACTTGCATCGCAAACCTCCATCGGGTGGGTGGGGAACGGTCGCCACGATAGGACCTCGAACACTTCCAAAAAAGCAGAGAATGGCTGAATCTGACTTCGGCAAAACCTGACTATTGAACGAGGCCATGGCATGAACCAGCGCTTCAACTACCGGCACCTGTACTACTTCTGGGTGGTGGCCCGCGAAGGCGGCATCGCGCGGGCCGCCGCGCGGCTGGAGATGGCGGTGCAGACCGTGAGCGCCCAGGTGCGCGAGCTCGAGCGCGCGCTGGGCCAGCAGCTGTTGAAGCCGGCCGGCCGCGGCCTGGCCCTCACCGAGGCGGGACAGGCCGCGCTGCGGCAGGCCGACCAGATCTTCCAGCTGGGCGAGCAGCTGCCCGAGCTGGTGAAGCGCTCGGCCGCGGTCGGCGCCGGCCTGCGCCTGCAGGTGGGCCTGACCGATGGCCTGCCGAAGCTGGTGGTGCGGCAGCTGATGGCGCCGGTGCTGCAGGTGCCGGACCTGCGCCTGGTGTGCCATGTCGACGAGTTCGACGACCTGCTGGCCGACCTGGCGCTGCACCGGCTGGACGTGGTGCTGGCCGACCGCGGGCCGCCGCCCAATCCGAACCTGCGGCTGTACGGCCATGCGCTGGGCAGCTCGCCGATCGCCTGGTACGCGCCCACCGCGCTGGCCGGCGCCGCGCAGCGCGGGTTCCCCGCGTCACTGGCCCAGGTGCCGGTGGTGCTGCCCTCGCACCATGCGGCGGTGCGCCTGCGCATCGACCAGTGGTTCGAGCGCCACGAGCTGCACCCGCGGGTGGTGGGCGAGTTCGAGGACAGCGCGCTGCTGAAGACCTTTGCCGCCGCCGGCCTGGGCGTGTTCCCGGCCGCCGCCAGCGTGCAGGACGAGCTGGTGCGGCACTACCGCGTGCGCTGCATCGGCCCCTGCGAAGGCGTGCAGGAACACTACTTCGCGATCGGCACCGAACGCCGCGTGCAGCATCCGCTGGTGCAGCGCCTGCTCGGCCTTCAGGCCGCGGCGTGAAGTCGCAGGGCCGCCAGGTGGTCCGCCAGGTGCTCGACCACCTCGAAAACCGCCCGGTTGCGCAGCATGGCGACCCGCGCCCGGTAGTGCGGCAGCTGCTCGACCAGCGCCTGCACCGCCGGCGCCACGCGGCCAAAGCCCGGCAGCACCAGGCCCAGGCCGTGCTGCCGCACCCAATCGGTGTTAGGCCGCTCCTGCGGCAGGGTCCAGCGGTTGCGCACGGTGATCACCGGGAGGCCGCAGTGCACCGCTTCGCTCAAGGCGCCGGGACCGGGCTTGCCGATGAAGTAGTCGGCCAGGCGCAGGTAGCGCGGCACCTCGGGGGTGAAGCCCAGCACCAGCCGCGGCGCGCGGGCGGGCTCGGCGCGCAGTGCGGCGGCCAGCGCCTCGTTGTGGCCGCACATCAGGATCAGCGGCCGGTCGACCAGCCGGCGCGCGATGTCGCGCATCACGCGCGGCCCCTGGCCGCCGAACATCACCACGCCCACCGGCGCATCGGGTGGCAGGCCCAAGGCCACACGCTCAGCCACGCGCTCGGCCGCGCGGTCGCCCACAGGGTCTGGCGGTGGCAGCGCGTAGAACGCCGGGCGCAGCACCATGCCGGAGACCTGGTGCAGCCGCTGCCGCGGCACGCCGGCCGCGAGGGCCTGCGCCAGGGCCTGCGGCGTGCCGCAGACGAGGTGCTGCGGCACGTCGGGCTCGATCCAGAAACGCGGCGGCAGGTCGGCCAGGTCGGTCATCACGGTGACGAAGGGCACGCCCGGCAGCGTGCTCGCCACGCTCTCGGCCAGCACGCGGTTGAAGTTCGGCACCACCGACACCACCAGGTCCGGCTCGGTCTGCGCCCAATGCCGCTGCAGCGCCTTGAGCATCGGCGCATGGCCGAGCCGGATCATCGCCTGCAGCAGCTTCAGCTCCTGCGCCATGCCCAGGGTCCAGCCGCGCTTCAGGCGCCGGTTGTACAGGTCCTCCGGTGCCATGCCGGTCAGGCGCTCGAAGCGTCCCTGCGGGTCGAGCAGTTCCACCAGGTTCAGCAGGTCCACCTGCCACGGCCGCTGCTGCTCGGCGATCAGCGCCTGCAGCGCAAGCGCCGCGGCGCGGTGGCCGCCGCCGGCGTTGAAGTAGAGCAGCGCGATGCGGGCCATCGGCCGCGATGCTCGGGTGCCGCGATGACCGGGGCATGACAGCCATGCGCCGGGCTCGCGGGCCGCATCGCCTCGTTCAGCACCTGGGCAGGCACGTCCGGCCTTTCCAGAACGATGAAATGACCGGCGCCGGGTACTTCGACAAAGCCGGCCGTCGGCAGGAGTTGCTGATTGGCTTGCCGGTCCGATGGCCTTGACCAGTCCTTCTCTCCATAGATGAGATGGACCGGTGCGCTGACCTCGGGATACCGGGACCGCGCCGCGATCAGGCTGGGCAGGTTGCCGTACACCGCACGCGCGACGACCGGATAGCCGGGGCGGCGTCCGACCCTCAGCAACTCGTCGAGGTAGTCGTCGTGCAGGGCGGCCTTGTCGCCCAGGCCCCCGCGCAGCACGGCACGCATGATGGGCCTGGGTTCGACGGCGGCGATCGTCGGCCCGATGCCCGGCGCCAGCGCGCCGGTCACGACGAATCGGGCCAGCAGGCTCGAGCGGGCGATCCCGCCTGCGTAGTCATACGCGTTGATCGCCACGACACGGCGCACCCGCTCGGGCAGATCGGCCGCCGTCGTGAGGGCGAGCGTCGCGCCCATCGACTCGCCCAGCAGCGTCACGTCGCGCAGGTCGAGTCGGGTGACGAGGCTCTTCACCGCCGCACGCATCGCCGGCTCGTCGTACGAAGCCCCGGGGACGATCTGCGAGTGGCCCATGCCGGGCAGGTCGAGCGCGTACACCGTGTAGCGCTCCCGGACCAGCGGGATCAGGTGGCGGAAGTGCTCGGCCTGCGTGCGCACGGTGTGCAACAGGACCAAGGGCGCACCCGCTCCACCTGCGAGGTAGCGCAGGCGACCGTGGCCTCGGGGTTCGTGGCCGAACGGGTCAAGAAAATGCGCCGTCATGCCGGGGATCCGAATGCCGGATTGCGAAGGGGTGCTTGCAGACAAGCTCGGTCTCCTCGGGGATGGAGGGCGGTCTCAATGGCCTGCGGGTATCGCCGTGGCCGCCAGCGGCGCAGCGGTCGATGCCGGCGCCGGGCCGTCGCGCCGTACGCGGAACCACGCGGCATACAACGCGGGGACGAACACCAGCGTGAGCGCCGTCGCCACCACGAGTCCGCCCATGATGGAGATGGCCATCGGGCCCCAGAAGACGCTGCGGGTGAGCGGAATCATCGCCAGCACGGCCGGACGCGAGCGCCGCACGGTGGCGTCGACGATGGCGGTCCAGGGCGCGACGCCGCGTCCGATGTCCTGGTCGATCTGGTCGACCAGGATGATCGCGTTGCGCATGATCATGCCGCCCAGCGCGATCACGCCCAGCAGCGCGACGAAGCCGAACGGCGCCTGGAAGATCAGCAGCGCTGGCACGACGCCGATGATCGCCAGCGGCCCGGTCATGAACACCATGAACAGGCGCGAGAAGCTCTGCAGCTGGATCATCAGCAGCGTCAGCGTCACGGCGAACATCGCCGGGAAGACGGCGAACAGCGCCTCGTTGGCCTTGTCGCTTTCCTCGATCGCGCCCCCGTTCTCGATGCGGTAGCCCGGCGGCAGGGCGTCCACGATCGGCTGCAGTGACGGCCGGATCTGCGTGGTCGCATAAGGCCCCTGCACGCCGTCGGCCAGGTCGCTGCGCACCGTGAGCGCCATGTCGCGGTTGCGCCGCCACAGCACGGGCTCCTCGAAGCTCGGCTCGATGCGTGCGACCTGGGACAGCGGCACGGTGACGCCGCTGCGCGTGAAGACCTGCAGGTCACCGAGCCGGCCGATGCCCTGGCGCTCGTCGGGCGTGGCCCGCACGACGACGTCGACGAGTTCCTCGCCGCGGCGGATCTGCGTCACCGGTGCGCCGTCCAGCGTGGTCTGCACCAGGCCCTGGATGTCCGCGCTGGTCAGGCCGAGCAGGCGCGCCTTGTCCTGGTCCACGTGAACCCGCACGGAGCGGACCTGCTCGTTCCAGTCCAGCTGGGTGTCGCGCACCAGCGGGCTCTGGCGCACGATGTCGCGCACCTGGTAGGCGATCTCGCGGACCTTGGCCTTGTCGGGGCCGATGACACGGAACTGCACCGGAAACCCCACCGGCGGCCCGAACTCCAGCCGCTGCACGCGCGCCCGGAGGTCGGGAAAGTCTTCGTCCCTGTCGAACAGCGTCATCAGGCGGGCGCGCACGCGTTCGCGCTGCTCGATGCCCGCTGTCTTGATGACGAACTGCGCGAAGCCGGGATTGGGCAGTTCGGGCTGGATCGACAGGTAGAAGCGTGGCGTGCCGGCGCCGGTGTAGGCGGTGAAGAACTCGATCTCGGGGTCCTTCGCGAGGCGGTCCTCGACCCGCTTGACCTGGGTCGCGGTGGCGGCGAAGGACGCGCCCTCGCGCAGGCGCAGGTCGATCAGCAGTTCGGGCCGCGAAGCGGTGGGGAAGAACTGCTGCTGCACCTTCAGCATGCCGGCGCCCGCGATGCCGAACACCAGCACCGTGGTGACCAGCACCCAGGTCCGGTGCTGCACCGCGCCGTCGACGATGCGGCGCAGCCAGTGGTAGACCGGCCGGTCATACACGTCGTGCTGCGTGCCCGCCGACAGATGCTTGGGCAGCAGCATCACGCCCAGGTAGGGCGTGAAGACCACCGCCACGACCCACGACAGGATCAGCGCCACCCCGACGACCCAGAAAATGCCGCCGGCGTACTGGCCCGCGATCGATTTGGCGAAGCCCACCGGCATGAAGCCGGCGGCCGTGACCAGCGTGCCGGTCAGCATCGGGAAGGCGGTCGAGGTGTAGGCGTAGGTGGCCGCGCGCAGGCGGTCCCAGCCCTCCTCCAGCTTCACCACCATCATCTCCACCGCGATGATGGCGTCGTCCACCAGCAGGCCCAGCGCGATGATCAGCGCCCCCAGCGAGATGCGGTCCAGCGCCCAGCCTGCGGCGTACATCACAGTGGCCACCAGCGCCAGCACCAGCGGCACCGACGCGGCCACGACGATGCCGGTGCGCCAGCCCAGGAACAGGAAGGACACCGCCAGCACGATGGCCAGCGCTTCGAGGAACGAGCGCTCGAATTCCCAGACCGACTCCGCCACCACGCGCGGCTGGTCGGCGTACTGCTGCACCTCCACGCCTGCCGGCAACTCCTGCCGCACCTGCGCGAGCCGCTGCGCCAGGGCGTGCCCGAACGCCAGCACGTTGCCGTTGGATTGCATGGTCACGCCGATAGCCAGCACCGGCACGCCGTTGTGGCGGACCGTGAAACTGGGGGGATCCTCATACCCGGCGCGCACCGTCGCGATGTCCGCCAGGCGCAGCAGCTGGCCGCCCACTTCGAGCGTTACGTCGGCCACGTCCGCGGCGCTGCGCAGCCGGCCGTCCACGCGCACCTGCACGCGGTCGTGCGGGGCATCGGCCGATCCCGCCGGTGCCACCAGGTTCTGGCGCGCGAGCGCCTCGAACACCGCGCCGGGCGCGATGCCCAGCGCAGCCAGCCGCCGCGTGGACAGCTCGACGTACACGCGCTCGGCCTGCTTGCCCAGCACGTCGACCTTGGCCGCGCCGGGCACGCTCTGGAAGCGCAGCTTCACCGCTTCGGCAAGGTCCACGAGCTCGGCCATCGACAGCTCGGGGGCGCTCAGGGCATAGAGCACGCTGTAGCGGTCGTTGTACTCGTCGTTGAAGAACGGCCCGCGCACGCCCTCGGGGAACTCCTGGCGCACGTCGCCGATCTTCTTGCGCGCCTGGTACCAGGCGCCCTCCAGCTCCGCCTTGCTGCTGCCGCCCTTCATCCACAGCGTGATGCCGCCGTAGCCCTGGCGCGCAAAGCTGCGCACGTACTCGAAATGGTCCAGCTCCTGCAGCCGGCGCTCGATGCGGTTGAGCACCTGGTCCTGCACGTCCTGCACGTCCTGCGCGGTCGCGCCGGGCCAGACGACGATGGCCGTCATCTGCGGCACATCGAAGCTCGGGTCCTCCAGCCGGCCCAGTCGGCTGAAGGACAGCACACCGACGACCAGCGTCGCGATGATGAGGAACAGCACCATGGGCCGGTGCGTGACCGCCCATTCGGAGACGTTGAAGCGCTTCATCAGCTGCTCCTGGCGACGCTGACCGGCGCGGCGTCGGGGGCGCGCTCGATGGGGCGCACGGCCAGCCGGGCATCGAGCTTCTGGGCGCCGACGCTCACGACGCGGCTGCCGGCCGCGAGGCCGGTGACCTGGACCGTGGCGTCGTCCTGCAAGATCACCTGGACCGGCGTGAACACCAGGCCGGAACCCTGGGCGTTCAGCGTCCAGACGCCCGCCGGCCCGCTGCCCTTGACCAGCGCGCTGACGGGCAGCGACACCGTCGCGGGCCCCGCGGGGGGCGCCGACAGGCTCAGCTGCATCGTGCTGCCCAGCGGCAGCGCCGCGACCCGGGCGCGCGATTCGGCGGTGGCCGCATAACGTGCGCGATAGGTGCGGCCCTGCGCGCTGGCCTGCGGCGACAGCTCACGCAGCGTGAGCCGGACCTTGGCCTGCGGGTCCTGCCAGGGCGCCGCGGTGGCGCCGAGGCTGCGGGCGCGACCCACCCAGTCTTCCGGCAGGTCGACCACCACCTCGTGGTCGCCCTCGCGCGCCAGCGAGAGCACCGGCTGCCCTTCCGGCACCACCTGCCCCCGCTCGAAGCGCAGGGCCGTCACCACGCCGGCGTAGGGCGCCACCAGCGCGGCATAGGCCTCGCGGTTGCGCGCCAGCGCCAGCTGCCGCCGGGCCTGGTCCCATCGGGCGGCCGCGGCGTCGGCGCGGGCCTTCTGGCGTTCATGGTCGGCCGCCCCGACCGAGCCGTCGGCCAGCAGGCGGCGCAAGCGCGCTTCGTCGGACGCCGCCTGCTGCGCGTCCACGCCGGCGGCCTGCACCTGGTCGGCGGCGGCCTGCACGGCCAGCTGGTAGTCGGCCGGGTCCAGGCGGGCCAGCACCTGGCCGGCCTGGACCCGATCACCGACCTCCACCAGCCGTTCGACGACCTTGCCGCCGGTGCGGAAGGCGAGCTCGCTTTCCACACGGGCGCGCACTGCCGACGTGAAGCTGCGGGTCTGCGTCGACGCGGCGGGCGCCACGGTCGTCACGAAGACCGGCTTCACGACCGCGGCGGGGGCCGGCGGTGCGCTGCAGCCGGTCATCAACAGGCTCGCGGCGGCAAGGCTCGTGAGCGAGAGGGTGGGGAGGATCCTGTTCACTGGGAAGTCCTTGCGGCGAGATGAGATCGGGCGGGTGCGAAGCCCCCGCCCAGGGCCTTGTAGAGCTGCACGTCGGCCAGCGCCTGCTGCAGGCGGCTGTCCGACAGGGCCAGTTCGCTGGCGAGCACGGAGCGCTGCACGTCCAGCAGCACCAGCAGGTCGATCTGTCCTTCGCGCTGCAGCGATTCGGCGCGCTGCAGCGAGCGCTGACGGTGCCGGACGGTCAGCGCCAGCGCTGCGTTGCGCTCGGCTTCCTGCGAGCGCAGGAGCAGGCTGTCCTCGACCTCCTGGACCGCCACCAGCACCGCCTTCTGCCAGGCCAGCAAGGCCTCGTCGGCGCGCGCGGACTGCGCCCGGACGGCGGCATCGATGCGACCGGCGTTGAAGACCGGCGTGGCAAAGGCCAGTGCGACGTTGGCGAAGTGAGCCGGCGCGAGATCCAGCGCGTTCAGCCGCAAGTCCTCGCGGCCCAGCAGCGCGCTCCAGAACAGCTTGGGCCACCACTGGGCGCGCGCTTCTGCGCTGCGCAGCGCTTCGGCGCCCACGCGCGCCTCCGCGGCGACGAGATCGGGGCGGCGCCGCAGCAGTTCGCTGGGTTGGCCTGCCGCGATGGCCCGCGTCGCCGGCCAGGCGAAAGCGGTGTCCGCTTCGACGACGGGCGTCGATGGATTGCGGCCCAGCAGCACGGCCAGCCTTGTTTGCGTGGTGCCGGCCAGCAGCCGCAGCGCGGGCATCTGGGCATCCAGCGCATCCGCCTCGGCACGCGCGCGGTCCAGGTCGAAGGCGCTGGCCTGGCCTTCGCGCAGGCGACTCTCCACCCGCACCGCGGTCTGACGCTGGGCGGCTGCCAGGGCCTGCACGATGCGCAGCCGTTCTTCCGCACTGCGCAGCACGAAGTACTGCCGCGCCACTTCGCTGGCCACCAGCAGGCGGGCCCCCTGCACACCCGCGGCCGCGGCAGCGGCATCGGCCTGCGCTGCATCGCGCGCCGCGCGGACACCGCCGGCCAGGTCGATCTCCCAGGCGACCTCCACGCCGGCGCGCAGCGCACGCAGGTCGGGCATGCCTTGCTTGACCGCTTCGGGCACCCCGCTCTGGCTGCGCGACGCGCCAGCCTGCAGGCCCACCGTGGGCCACAGCCGGGAGGCTTGCGCATCGGCCCCCGCGCGCGCCTGCCCGACACGCTGCAGCGCGATGGCCACATCCTGGTTGGCCGACAAGGCTTGCGTGACCAGCCGCGCCAGCGTGGCGTCGCCAAAGCCGTTCCACCAGGCCTCGTCGAGGGCCGGCGCCGCCGCAACGGCAGGGCCCGCGTTCGAGAAGGCGGCTGCCAGCGGCAGGGACGGGGATGGCGACTGAAGCGACGGGGTCGAACAGGCGGACAGGATCGACATCGCCAGCAAGGCCGCTGCAGGGCGGCTGGACCCGATGCCGAGCTCGAGGCTGCGGCGCAGTGCAGGCATCATGGCAATGGCTTCATTTAATGGACTCATCTGTCCAGTAAGTGTAAGGACATATACTGGACTGTCAAGTACACCAACTGAAGCGATGGCACAGCAAGACGACGAACTCGCGCCCGCGCCGCCGCCGCCACGTCGCGGCCGCCCGCGCGACCCCGAGCGCTGCCGGCGCATCATCGAAGCGGCGCGCAAGCACTTCTACGCACACGGGCTGGAGCGCGCCAGCGTGGACGCCATCGCGTCGGAAGCGGGCGTCTCGAAGATGACCATCTACAGCCACTTCGGCTCGAAGGAGGGGCTGTTCGAGGCGATCATCGAGGAGCGCACCGAGCGCGTGCTGGGGGGCGCGGCCGGTGTCGAGGCCATGGATCCGCTGCAGCCGCGCAAGGCCTTGCTGGCGGTGGGCGAGCAGTTCCTGGCGCTCACGCGCGAGGAGCACACGCTCGGCAAGTTCCGCTCGCTGTACGGCGCCGCCGGTGCGCAGCCCGAGGCTTGCCGGGCGTTCTACCGGCAGGGTGCCGAGCGGCTCACCGGCGAACTGGCCGCCTACCTGCGCCGTGCGAACGACGCCGGAACGCTGAAGGTGACCCACCCCCGGCTGGCGGCCGACCTGTTCCTGGCGATGTTCCTCGGCGACGGCCACATCCGCGGGCTGCTGATGCTGGAGATGCCCGACGCGCGCGCGAACAAGGCCCTCCTGCGCGAGGCCGTGCGCGTGTTCATGGCGGGCTACGAGGTCGCGGGCTGAATCGCCGCTGGCGGCTCCCTGGTGACAGTTGCGGCGGGCAGCACCAGCGTGAATCGAGACCCTTCGCCCGGCCGGCTTTGCACCTCGATGCGGCCCCCCATCAGTTCCGCCAGCTGCTGCGACACGGCCAGGCCCAGGCCCACGCCGCGCACCGGCGTGTGCTCGGCGCCCAGGCGCTGGAACGGCTTGAACAGCTGCTGCAGCTGCGCGTCGGACAGGCCACGCCCGCTGTCCTGCACGTGCAGGCAGCGCATGCCCTCGGCATCGGTGCCGATCGACACCGCGATCGTCGGGCCCGGTCGTCCGTACTTGATGGCGTTGGAGAGCAGGTTCATCGCGATCTGGCGGGTGCGCGCGGGATCCGCCTGCGCGAGCCGAAGACTCACGGGCGCCCCGCAGAACTGGACCGTCAGCTGCGCCTTGTGCGCCTCGTGGGACAGCGCCTCGATCGCGCCTTGCGCGACGGCCTGCAGGTCGACCACTTCGCTGGCGATGGCCATGCCGCCGGACTCCGCGGCCGCGATGTCCAGCAGATCCTCGCTCAGCGCCAGCATGTGGCCGCCACTGTCGACGATCTGGTCCAGCCAGCGCCGCTGCTGCGGCGGCAGGACCGCTTCGTGCTGGAGCAGCTGGCCGAAGCCCAGGATGGCGTTGAGGGGCGTTCGCAGCTCATGGCTCGCGCGGGACAGCAGCGCCGTCTTGTGGCGACTGGCCGATTCGGCCACCTGCGCCCGGATGCGCGCCTCCTCGAGCGTGCGCCGCCAGGTGATGTCGTGGGCCGTGCCGCGCAGGCCGACGATCTGCCCGTTCGCCTGGCGCAGGGCCTCGCCGCGCGCTTCGATCCAGTGCTGGGAACCGTCGGGATGCCGGAAGGCCAGCTCCAGCTCGTAGGGCGTACCGTCGGCCAGGGTGCGCGCCACCGCGCCCTGCAGCAGCTGCCAGCTCTCGGGCACGTAGAGGGCCGCCTGGGCAGCGTAGGGGGGCGCCGGCTGGCCGGGATCCAGGCCAAAGATGCGGCAGAGCTCGGCGGACCAGGTGACCCGGTCCCCGTCGAACAGCCACTCCCAGCTGCCGATCTGGCCGACCCGCTGCGCTTCGCGCAGGCCGGCAGCGCGCCGCCGCACCGTGAGGGCCGCCCGCGCCGTGCGCCGCCGGGCCGCCCGCAGCCTGTCCTGCGCCAGCTTCAGCGGGGAGACGTCGGTCACGTAGGCGATGAAGCCCGCCACCTGTCCGTCCTGCCAGTCCGGGAGGTAGTGGGCCAGGCTGCGCTTCACGCCCGCAGGTCCGGGGACATCGCGCTCGAACTGCTGCTCGCGGCCCGCCAGCGCGCCCCGCACGAAGGGCTCGTTCTTCGCGAACAGTTCGGGCCCCAGCAGCTGCGGCAGCGTGCGGCCGATCAGGTCGCCCGGCTCCACGCCGAACCAGTCGCGGTAGGCCCGGTTGGCATAGCGGCACCGCAGCTCGCGGTCCCAGTAGGCCAGCATCGACGGGATGTGGTCCGCCATGCGGTGCAGAAGATCCAGTGACATCGGACATGGCCCCCAAGGGCCTGAGATGCCGCGGCGCATCGTTCTTCAAGCGGGATGCTGGCCGGCGTAGTCCTCCCCGTGATCGCCAGGGCCGAAGGGCACGCCCGAAGGACGAAGCCCTGGCCCTGTCAACACGATGCACGCTGACGCCGCCACAAGCTTGAGCTGGCGCAATCCAGCGCGTGCGGCGGGTTGGCGATTTCCATCACCGCGATATTCCGCGGCCGGTGCCCGCCCGGCATTGGCCACAATGCACACGCATGGCCTACCCTGGAGCCGACATGACACAGCCCGCATCCACCACCCACTACGACCCCGCCAGCCGCGCGCTGCACTGGGTCACGGCCCTCGTCGTGCTGGTGGCCTTCATCCTCGGGCCGGAACACTTCGGCCGCCTGATGCGCAACGGGCTAGATCCGGCCACGCGCAGCGACATCGTCTGGCACGAGACGCTGGGCGTGCTGGTGTTCGTCCTGACCGCGCTGCGGCTGGTCTGGGCGGCCCTGCGCCCGTCGCCGCCGCAGTTCCCGATGGCGCCCTGGATGGCCTTCGCCGCCAAGGCGCTGCACCTGGCCCTGTGGGCGCTGCTGCTGCTGCTGCCGGTGACCGCGCTGCTGGCCCTGGGCAGCGAGGACCATCCGCTCACGCTGCTGGGCGGCTTTCGCATCGACCACATGCCGCCGATCGCGCAGTCCCCGATCGCCCGGCTGGCCGACTGGGGCGACGTGCACCAGGTGCTCGGTGACGCCATCATCTGGCTGGCCGGCCTGCATGCCGCGGCGGCCGTGTTCCACCACGTCGTGCTGAAGGACGGCGTGCTGCGCGGGATGCTGGGCGTGCGCTGAGCGGCCTGCCCGACGCTTCAGCCTGGCAGCCGCATCAGGCGCTGCCCCATGCGCACGCGCCGGCCGGTCGTCACGCCTTCGCACAGCGTGAAGCCGCGCGGGGCGAAGACGATGATCGTCGAGCCATGCTGGAACCAGCCCATCTCGTCGCCCTTGGCATGGCGCGCATCGGTGGCGATGCGGTCCGGCCCGCGGTAGCGCGGGTGCAGCAGCGTGCCCAGCGCATGCAGCTTCAGGCTGGCCACCAGGATGGCGGCCACCGGCACCAGCATCAGCACCGGCTCGCCGGGCACCTGCAGCGTGCAAGGCAATAGCGCGCGCTCGTTGCGGCAGAACAGGCGCTCGATGCGCTGCAGCGCGATCGGGTTGACGTTCCAGGTGTCGCCGGCGATGTAGGTCACCTCGTCCAGCCGCAGCGCGTGCGGCGCGTGGAAGCGGTGGTACATCGCCGAGGTCAGCCGCAGCGTGACATAGCTGCCGTCGCGGTAGTGTTCGGCCCAGTGTGCAGCCTCCGGGCCGCCGCCGAACAGTTCCTGCAGCGTGTACGGAAAGCCCTTGGCCTGGAACACCTGCGTGCCCTGCACCGCGCCGCAGGCGCCGACGATGGCGTCGCAGGGGCTGGCCAGCAGCGCAGGATCGGGCTCGATCGGGCGTGCGCCGGGCTTCAGCTCGCGCGTGAAGCATTCCTGCAGGCTGTTGAAGCGCTGCTGCTTCGCCTCGCCCAGGTCCAGATCCGTGAACAGGCGCCAGACCCGGATCGACAGCGCCGCGAGCCACGGGCTGCGCAGGCCGCTGTACCAGCCCATCGCCCGTGTCAGCAGCGCGCGCGGCACGCGGTTGGTGAGCAGGAAGTTCAGGTCCTCCTGCAGCAACAGGCGGTCGCGCAGGGCTTGCAGTTTCATCAACATGTCAACGCTTTCTTCTAGATATCGGGGCATGGACAACACCTTGACCCTGACCCTGGTGGCTGCGGCCGCCGCGCTGGCGGCATGGCCGCTGG
The DNA here is from genome assembly GCF_044226965.1 of Aquabacterium sp. Classification (GTDB taxonomy): domain Bacteria; phylum Pseudomonadota; class Gammaproteobacteria; order Burkholderiales; family Burkholderiaceae_C; genus Pseudaquabacterium. The sequence goes on from NZ_JBGAGA010000035.1 coordinate 26,254, forward strand.
CCCACCGCCGCTTGCAGCTGTCGCGCGCCAAACACCCCTCGCTGGCCGGGCACGGCCGCATGGCCCGGCGCGTGGCCGCGCTGATACCGGGTTATCACTACGACGAGCCGCGCTTCTTCGGCGCCGACAGCGCGCCGCTGCCGGTGCAGGCCCGGCGCAAGGCCGGCTTCGAGCGCCTGGCCGCCACGCTGCGCGAGCGCCACCCGCTGACCCTGGCGGCCACCGCGCAGGCGGCCACCGGGCTGTCGGACCTGCAGTTCACCAGCCGCTACCGCGTGCCCTTCCAGTTCGCGAAGCTGCTGCGCGAGCGGCTCGCGGTCGGCGCGTTCTGGCAAGCCAGCGACGGCGTGACGCTGACCGACCTGGACGGCCAGCGCTTCATCGACCTCACCGGCTCCTACGGCATGAACCTGCTGGGCACCGACGTCTACAAGCACTGCATCGCCGAAGGCGCGGCGCAGGTGCAGGCGCTGGGCCCGGTGCTGGGCGGCTACCACCCCTGCGTGCTGGACAACGTCGAGCGGCTCAAGCGCCTCTCCGGGCTGGACGAGGTGAGCTTCCACATGTCCGGTACCGAGGCCATCATGCAGGCCGTGCGCCTGGCGCGTTATCACACCCGGCGCAGCCACCTGGTGCGCTTCTGCGGCGCCTACCACGGCTGGTGGGGCGAGGTGCAGCCCGGCCCCGGCAACCCGCGGCCGGCCACCGAGACCTACACGCTGCGCGAGATGCACCCGCGCACGCTGCAGGTGCTGCGCACGCGGCGCGACATCGCCTGCGTGCTGGTGAACCCGCTGCAGGCGCTGCACCCGAACAGCGCCGCGCCGGGCGACGGCTCGCTGATCGACTCCAGCCGACGCGCCGGCGCCGACCGCGCGGCCTACAGTGCCTGGCTGCGCGCGCTGCGCGCGGTGTGCACCGAGCGCGGCATCGTGCTGATCATCGACGAGGTGTTCACCGGCTTCCGTCTGGCGCCGCGCGGCGCGCAGGACTACTTCGGCGTGCAGGGCGACCTGGTGACCTACGGCAAGACCCTGGGCGGCGGCCTGCCGATCGGCGTGCTGTGCGGCAAGGCCGCGCTGATGAAGCGCTATCGCGAAGACCGGCCCGCCGACATCTGCTTTGCGCGCGGCACCTTCAACAGCCACCCGTACGTGATGGGCGCGATGCAGGCCTTCCTGCAGCGCTGGGAGCAGCCCGACGTGCAGCGCCTGTACGACGGGCTGGACGAGCGCTGGCAGGCGCGCGCCGGGGCCCTGAACCGGCGCCTGCAGGCGGCCGGCGTGCCAGTGCAGGTGGCGGCGCTGTCGACCATCTGGACCGTCACCTACACCCAGCCTTCGCGCTACAACTGGCTGCTGCAGTTCTACCTGCGCGCGCACGGCCTGGCGCTGAGCTGGGTCGGCACCGGCCGGCTGATCTTCAGCTTGGGCCTGGCGGACGCGGAGTTCGACGCGGTGGCCGACCGCTTCATTGCCGCGGCCAGCGAGATGGCCGCCGGCGGCTGGTGGTGGCAGGACGCGGCGCTGACCAACCAGGCCATCCGGCGCGGGGTGCTGAAGGAGATGTGGTCGCATTTCCTCTAGGCCATGAAAAAAGCGGCCATCGATGAATGGCCGCCATGCCGATGACCGTGCGCTCGGTCAGTGCACGTGAGGCATGGGGTCGATCAGCTCGCCGCGCAGCAGCGCGAGCGGCGCCCGGTGGTACAGGTAGATGTCGTGGAACGGGTCGGTCAGGATCTTCAGTGCCCACACCAGCCCGGTCAGCAGGCCCTGCGTGAAGGCCAGCTGCACCACGCGGAACAGCAGCCCGCCGATGCCCAGCGAGAGCCACAGCAGCCCCAGGTCGTGCCAGTAGCCGGCCATGCCGGGCGCCGGCTCGATCAGCCCGAACAGCGTGCGATCGGCCGCCAGCAACGCCGGCAGCACGAGCCACAGCGCCATCAGCACCACCTTGCGGCGCAGGTTGTAGCCGATCTTGATCTCTTCCTTGTGCGCGTGGGTGGCCCGGTTCACATGGTCGTAGCCCCTGGGCTCGAAGAAGAAGTGGCCGGACTGCCGGCTGACCATGCCCACCAGCCAGCCCACCAGCGCGGCGCTGGCGGGGTCGGTGAACATCAGCGCGTAGGCGAACACGAAGCTGCAGGCGCTGAGCAGGTGCAGCGACTGGTTGATCCGGCTGTGGTGGTAGTAGCGATGGTCGTCCCAGCGCTGGAGGGCCAGCGTCTTCCAGATCTGCCGCACGTGGTTTGCTCCTCGGATGGATGCCGGATGCTCGCGTGATTCGATGAAATTCCGGTGACGGCGGCGCGATGCTGACGCGCAAACGCCATGGCCGCGTCATCGAACTGTCGAAGCCGCCCGGCAGCATGGCCGGCATGAGCGCCACCGCTGCCGCCACCGCGAACATCCTGGTCGAAGACTTCGCACCGGCGCGGCGTTCGCTGCGCATCGCGGTGGTGACCGAGACCTACCCGCCGGAGATCAACGGCGTGGCGGTGACGCTGGCGCGGTTGGTCGACGGCCTGCGCGCGCGCAACCACGAGCTGCAGCTGGTGCGCCCGCGACAGCCCAGCGAGGCCGCCGCGGCCCACCAGCCCTGCCAGCCCTGCCAGCCCGACGCCGGCGGCGACAGCGATGCCTCATCCCCCACGGCGATGGACGAGGTGCTGATGCGCGGCCTGCCGATCCCGCGCTACCCGCAGCTCACGCTGGGCCTGCCGTCGAAGAAGGCGCTGCTGGCGCGCTGGACCTTGCGGCGGCCGGACATCGTGCACATCGCCACCGAAGGGCCGCTGGGCTGGTCGGCGCTGCAGGCCGCGCGGCAGCTGAAGCTGCCGGTGAGCTCGGACTTCCGCACCAACTTCCACGACTACAGCCGGCACTACGGCGTGGGCTGGCTGCACAAGCCCATCCTCGGCTACCTGCGCAAGTTCCACAACCAGACCCAGCACACCATGGTGCCCACCGAGGCGCTGCGCCAGCAACTGGCCGGCTTCGGCTTCCAGAACCTGTGCGTGCTGGCCCGTGGCGTGGACACCGAACGGTTCCACCCGCGCCGCCGCGACCGCGCGCTGCGCGCGAGCTGGGGCGCCGGCGACGACACCCGCGTGCTGCTGTGCGTGGGGCGCCTGGCGCGCGAGAAGAACCTGCTGCAGCTGGTCGCCGCGTTCGAGGCCATCCAGCAGGCCGGCATCGACGCGAAACTGGTGCTGGTGGGCGACGGCCCGGCGCGCGCCGAGCTGCAGCGCCGCTGCCCTCAGGCTCTCTTCGCCGGCACGCGATCCGGCGTCGAGCTGGCCACGCACTACGCGTCGGCCGACCTGTTCCTGTTCCCGAGCCTGACCGAGACCTTCGGCAACGTCACGCCCGAAGCCATGGCCAGCGGCCTGGCGCTGCTGGCCTACGACTATGCGGCCGCCGCGCAGCTGGTGCGCCCCGGCGAGAACGGCCTGCTGGCGCCCAAGGGCGATGGCACCAGCTTCGTGCGGCAGGCCGTCGCGCTGGCCGCCGACCCGGTGCGCGCCCGCGGCCTGGGCCTGCGCGCGCGCCAGACCGCGACCACGCAGGACTGGGAACGGCTGATCGAGCAGGTGGAGCAGGTGATGATGTCGGCGATGGCGCGGGTGTGACGCGCGCTCCCGGCGCGTTCACTGCGCCGTGCGGCGCGGCCAGCAGCGCAGCGCGAGCGCCGCGCCGGCCGAGGCCATGCCGAGCATCAGCACGCCATGCCAGCCGGCCAGGGCCAGCACGCCGCTGCCCAGCGCCGAGCCCGCCGCCATGCCGACGAACATCGTGGTGAACAGCAGCGCATTGAGCCGGCTGCGCGCCTGCGGATCGAGGCCGTAGACCTGCGTCTGGTGCGCCACCAGCGCGGCCTGGATGCCGAAGTCGAAGCCGATCGCGCCGACCACCAGCAGCAGCCACTGCGCCTGCGGCGGCAGCCAGCCGTCCAGCGCCATCAGCCCGAACGAGGCCATGGCCAGCAGCGCGCCCAGGCGGATCACCGGCTCGGGCCCGCGCCGGTCGGCCAGGCGGCCTGCCAGCGGCGCCGCCAGCGCGCCGGCGGCGCCGGCCAGGCCAAAGGCACCGGCCGCCGCGCTGCCCCAGTGGAAACGGCTGTGCAGCATCACGGCCAGCGTCGACCAGAACGCGCTGAAGCCCAGTGACAGCAAGGCCTGCGCCCAGGCCGCACGGCGCAGCGCCGCGTGGCGCCGCCACAGCGGGGGCAGCGTGGCCAGCAGCGCGCGGTAGCCCAGCGTGCTGTCGGGGCGGAAGTGCGGCAGCCCGCGCCACAGCGCCACGCCCAGCAGCCCGATGGCGGCCGCCGCCGCCGCGTACACCGAGCGCCAGCCCCAGGCCTGCGCGACCAGGCCGCTCACCACGCGTGATAGCAGGATGCCCAGCAGCAGCCCGGTCATCACGGTGCCGACGGCCTTGCCGCGGCGCTCCGGCGCGGCCAGCGTGGCCGCGGCCGGCACGATGTCCTGCGCCAGCGTGGCGGCCAGGCCCACCGCCAGACTCGCGGCCAGCAGGCTGCCGATGCCCGGCGCCAGGCCGGCGGCGGCCAGCGCCAGCGCCAGCAGCGCGGACTTCGCCGCGATCAGCCGGCGCCGGTCGAAGCGGTCGCCCAGCGGCGAGAGCAGCAGGATGCCCAGCGCATAGCCGAGCTGGGTCAAGGTCGGCACCAGGCCGACCTGGCCGGCGCCCTGCGGCAGGTCGCTCGCCAGCACGCCCAGCAGCGGCTGGCTGTAGTAGATCGACGCGACGGCCAGGCCGGCACCGGTGGCCAGCAGCAGCACGCGCGAAGCCGGCAGCGGGTCGGCGCCGGCGGGCGCTGCGGCGGCGCCGGGCGGGGTGGAGGCGATCAGGGTCATGGTGAGACAGGTCGAATGACGATGGTGGCATTCTTGCCACGCATGGCCGCTGGCGGAAGGCGGCCGGATTGCAGTTCTGTTATACGCTTGGCGCATGCAAGACACCGCCCTGCCCGCCGGGGTCGACCGGCTCGCGCTGCTGCAGACCTTCGTGCACATCGTCGAGGCCGGCAGCCTGTCGGCCGCCGCGGCGCGTGGCGGCACCAGCCAGCCCACCATCAGCCGCCGGCTGCAGATGCTGGAGCGGCGGCTGGGCGTGCGGCTGCTGCAGCGCTCGACCCATGCGATGAAGCTGACGCCCGATGGCGAACGCTGCTTCGCGCATGCCAAGGGCCTGCTCGACAACTGGCAGGCCATCGAGGCCGACCTGCGCGGGGCGCAGCACGAGGCGCGCGGTGCGCTGCGCGTGGTGGCCCCGCATGCCTTCGGGCAGGAGCAGCTGATCGCGCCGCTGCTGGAGTTCCTGCGCCGGCATCCGCAGGTGTCGGTGGAATGGCTGCTGTACGACCGGCTGCCGGACTTCATCGCCCAGGGTGTCGATTGCGCGATCCGCGTCGGCGCGGTGGAAGAGCCGGGCGTGGTCGCGATCCGCCTGGCCGAGGTGCCGCGCATCGTGGTGGCCGCACCGGGCCTGTGGGGTCGCGGCAAGCCGCCGCAGCACCCGCAGGCCCTGCAGGGCCTGCCCTGGCTGGCCTTTCGCACCTACTACCGCGACGAGGTGCAGCTGACGCAGCAGCCGGCCGGCCAGACGCTGCGGCTGCCGATCCGCCCGCGGCTCGCCACCGACAGCCTGCATGCGCTGCGCCAGGCCGCGCTGGGCGGCGCCGGGGCGGCGCTGCTCTCGGCCTGGGTGGTGGCCGACGACCTGGCGCAGGGCCGGCTGGTGCAGCTGGCGCCGGACTGGGCCGCGCCGCCGCTGCCGGTGTACCTGGTCTACCCGCAGGCGCCTTTCCTGCCGGCGCGGTTGCGCGCCTTCACCGAGCTGATGCGGGCGTGGATGCCGCGCATCGCCGGCATGCTGGCGCCCACGCGGGCCAGCGCCGGCGCGGCGCCGCGCGCCCGGCGCTGAACGCGGCCCCGCCGCATTCGGCGCGGGGGCGGCTACTTGTCCTCGGGCGCCTGGCGCACGATGTCGGCCCCGCCCTTGCCGCCGTCCTGGGGCCTGGCCCGGGCCGGGGTCTTCTTCGCAGGGGCCGTCTTCTTCACCGCTGCCTTCTTCACCGCTGCCTTCTTCGCAGGCGCCTGCTTCGCTGCAGCCGTCTTCGTTGCCATGCCGCTGTTCCTTCCTCGTGATGCACGGGCCGCGCCCGCCGCGGGCACCTTACGCGAAGCGCCTGCGCGTCGCAATGCGGCGCCACCCGCGTCGGTCTTGTAGATCGTCAGCGGCAGCAGGTCGCCGTAGATGCGGCACACCGGCGTCTGCGCCTGCACGCCGGCGCGCGCGGTGATCTGCGGCAGCAACTGCTGCACGCCGGCGATCAGCGCGGCCATTGCCAGGCTGCGGCGCGTGCTGCCGGGCGCCTCGGGCTGCAGGTAGTGCTGCGAGCGCAGGGTCTCGAGCATCGCGCCGGTGAAGACGCCCAGGCCCGCCGTCGGGTCCTCGCGCGCCTTCTCCTCGCTGCGCGCAGCGTTCAGCAGGTACATGCCGCGCTCGTTGATCGCGTGCACGCGGCGCGCCAGTTCCTCGGCGTCCAGCCCGCTCATCACGCCGCTGCCGGCCATCGCCGAATGGCAGGCGTCGACCACCAGCACCACCTCGGCCGGCACCGCGGTGATGCGGTCGCCCAGGTCCAGCATCGACAGGCCCGTGCTCTCCATCGCCTGCGGCCGCAGGTCGTGGTTCCAGAAGTACAGCTCGGGCTCGCCCTGGTAGCGCACGCCGTGGCCGGAGAGGAAGACGAACAGCACGTCGCGCTCGGCGCCGGCAGCGCGGTGGCGCTCGCGGATGCGCGCGCACAGCCGGTCCAGCTCGGCCAGGATGGCCTGCTTGGTGGCCGCCTCGTTCACCAGCACCGCGGCCTCCACCGCCTCGAAGGCGGCGTTCTTCAGCGGCAACGTGGCATGCGCCGCATGCCCGGGCGCCGAGCGTGCGAAGGCGTTGAACACCGCCAGCGCATCGCGGTGCGCAAAGCGCAGCGGCTGGAACGGCCCGGCCTCCGGCGTGCCGGCCGCGGCGAAGTCCGACACGCCCACGCTCAGCATGAAGAGGCGCCCCGGCGCATCCAGCCGCGCCCTTGCGTCGGGCTCGTCGGGCACCGGGCCGGTCAGCTGCAGCACCACCGGCACGGCACGGGCCTGTGCGTTTTCGGCACGCAGGCTGATCAGGTTCGGCCCCGGCCGCAACGGCAGGCTCACGCGGTACTCGGCACGCGGCTGGCGCTTCGGCTGGGTTTCGACCCACACGAAGCGGTCGTTGCGCAGGATCCACAGCCGCGTCACCGGCTCGTCCGGGTTCGGGCACTCGACGCTGAAGTGCAGGTGCACCTCGCCATCGCCCACCCGCGCGCCACCGGGCAGCAGCTCGATGATCGGCGGCAGGATCTTCGCCACCTCGATCGGCGCGATCGGCAGGCGCATGCTGCGGGCCCGGTCTTCCGACCCATGGCGCACGATGGCCGCGATGATGTCCGGCCGGTAGAACTGCTTGAAGCGGTCGCTGGGCACGAACAGCGCTTCCTGGTCCGGCCCGCGGTTGACGCGGTAGCCGATGCGCTGCGCCCCGTTCGGGCTGGCGTCGTAGTAGCCCGAGCGGCTCCAGATCACCCATTCGTCGTCGGCGCCGACGAACAGGCTCAGGTCCGGCGGCAGGTCCAGCGCGTCGCCATAGGCATCGGGGCTGTAGCGCAGCGGCACCACCTGGGCCGACTGGTCCATGATGAACCACTTGCGCGACTCGTAGTCGCTCTGCCGCAGGCTGCTGGCCGCGGTGGTGAGCAGCCGCATCGTGCGCAGGCAGAAGGCCTGCTGCCGTGCCGGGTGGCGCGGCGGCAGCAGGCGCTGCGGCACGGTGCCGAACAGCACCTGTTCGGCCCGCGTGATGCCCGGCGCATAGAGCGTCTGGCCGACGCCGCGGATCGCCGCCTGCACCGTGCCCACCCGGTGCTCGGGCCGCCACAGGTGGATGGCATGGTTGTCGCCACCGGCCGTGACCGCGGTGGCCTCGTCAAGCCAGGCCGCGGCGTACACGGTGCCATCGTGGCCGTAGTAGCTGCTACGCAGTTCCAGCCCCGCACCGGTGGGCAGCACCGCATAGGCATTGACCTGCACCACCTGGTCGCCCGGCGCCACGTCGAGGCCGTTGACGCGGTCGACCGAAAAGCCGGCGACCAGCTGCGTGCCGGCGGGCGAGAACGCGGCCGAGGCGGGGGGCGATTCGGTGCCGATGGCGCCGCAGGCATCGCTGTCGTGCGCGTGGCACAGCAGCTGGCCCAGGCGCCGCCGGCCGCCCAGCGGCCCGGCCGCGACCACCGCCATCGCCGCGCTGACCGCCAATGTCGGCGGGTTGATCGGCACCTCGGTGCGCACCAGCCGGTCGGCCCGCAGCCGGCCCTTGGCATCGACCGCCAGCCAGGCCACTTCGCCGTCGGCCCCCATCGGCTCGCCCATCGCCAGCACCAGCCGGGCGGGGCCCCGAGGGGTCGGCCCCGGGCCGGCCGGCACGCAGCGCAGGCCCACCGGCAGCCAAGCGCAGCGCTGCGCCCGGCCGACCGTGACCGTCTCCACCCATGCCGCCCGGCCGCGCGTGCCGGCCTTCAACCAGTCGCGCAGGCCCAGCAGCGCCACGCTGGCGCGGCGCCCGCGGCCTTCGCGCACATTGCCGGCCATCACCAGCCAGCGGCCATCGGGGCTGAAGTCCAGGTCGAGCAGCAGGCCCGGATGGACGTGGCGCGCCCGCAGGTTGCCGGTGGCCAGGTCGAACAGCTGCAGTTCGGTGACGCGGCCAAGATCGTCACCCTCCAGCCCATCGTCATAGCGGTGATGATGAGCGGCCCTGCCGACCACCCGCTCGGCGAGCGCGCGCCGGTTCCAGGGCTTGATCGCGGCGACCCAGCGGCCATCCGGGCTGATCGCGAAGCGTAGCGCCAGCCCGTCGGCCGCAGCGTCGTCGGTGATGCCGCTGACCTGGCCCAGCAGCAGGCGTTCGAGCGTGCGGGTCTGCGCGTGCCAGACGCGGATCGTCGTCTCGCCGGCGCTCACCAGGCGCTGGCCGTCGCGCGTGGCGGCAAGCTGGATGATCTCGCCGTGGTGGGTGCCGGTGTCCAGCTGCAAGAAGGCCTCGTAGCGCGGTGCGGGCTCAGGCATCGGGGGCTCCGTTCAGCAGGGCCTGGTGTTCGGCGATGGCCAGGTAGTCGCGCCGCGCGGCGGCATCCGGGATGCGCAGGCTGCGCGCCTGCAGCTGCGCGCAGGCCTGCAGGCGCAGCGCCTCGGCGCGCGGGTCGGCGCAGGCGCGCAGCGCGCGCCAGGCGTGCAGGTACAACGCCATCGGCCGCTGCGGCGCGGCCTCCTGGCCGCTCACATCAGCCGCTGGCAGCAGCGCCGGCAGCACGCGCGCCAGGGGCTCGCGCGCCCGCGCCACGCCGGCTTCACCGCCCGGCTCGGCCAGCGCCAGCAGGGCCTGCGCGGCCGCCACCTCCAGCATCAAGTCCTCGGCCTCCAGGGCCTGCGCCAGGGTCCAGGCTTCGTCCAGCGCCTGCTGCGCCGTGGCCGCATCGCCGCGGCCCAGCGCGATCAGCCCCTGGTTCTTCGACACGCTGGTCACTATCGATCGCAGGCCGATCTCGCGCGCCAGCGCCAGCGCGTGGTCCATCCATGCGGCTGCCTCGGCCCAGCGGCCCTGCCCCATCGCCGCCAGTCCCAGGTTTTCCAGCACGATGGCCTCGCCGCGCCGGAAGCCGCTGGCGCGCAGCAGCGCCAGCGCCTGTTCGGACAGGCTGCGTGCCTGGGCGTACTGGCCCAGTTCGCGGTGCGCCTCGGCGCGGTTGATCAGCGCCAGGCCATGCTGCACCGGTTCCTGCGCGTCGGCAAACATGCGTGCCGCCTGCGCGGCGTACTGACCCGCAGACGGGAAGTCGCCGGCCGACAGGCAGGCGCTGCCCAGGTTGTTCAGCAGCATCGCCTCGCCGGGCCGGTCGCCGACGCGCCGCGCGATGGCCATCGCCTGCCGGTAGTGGCCCACCGCCTCGTGATAACGCGCACGTGACTTGGCCACCACGCCCAGGTTGTTCAGGATGTCCAGCGGCAGCCGCGGGTCGCCAAGGGCCTCGCTCGCCGCCAGCGCCTGCTGCAGCCACTGCTCGGCCGCGGCGTAGTCGGCCGTGTGCCAGTGCAGCAGGCCGGTCTGCGACAGCGCGTGGACCTCGCTGCGCGCATGGCCGCCTTCGCGGGCCAGCGCCAGCGCGCGCTCGAGCATCGGCCGCGCCGCGGCGGCCTGGCCGGCGAAGAACAGCGCGCGCGCTTCGAGCAGCAGCGCCTCGGCCTGCCGTTCGGTGGCGCGCGCGCGGGTGGCTGCATCGGACTCGATCAGCGCGCTGGCGGCCTGGGCCGCGGCGCGGGCCGCCGCGTACTGGCCCACCGCGATCTCCAGCCGCGCCCGCTGCGTGGCCACCTGGGCCTGGCGCTCGACCGCGCGGTCCAGGCCCGGCGCCAGCCGCTCCAGCGCGGCCAGCGCCGCGCGCTGCGCCTCGTGCCGGCCCTGCAGCTCGTGCAAGGCCTGGCAGCGCATCAGCAGCTCGAAGCGGGTGCCACCGTCCTCCGCCGGCAGCCACTGCAGGGCACGCTCGAAGCAGTCCAGCGCCTCGTCGTTCGCAAACGCCGCGGCGGCCTGCTCGCCGGCCTGGCGCAGGTAGCGGCAGGCCTCGTCGCGGACCTGCGCGCGCTCGAAGTGGTGCGCCAGCTGCGGCGCCAGCGGTCCCAGCTGGCCGGCATGCGCCTGCTCGAGATAACGTCCGAATTGCGCGTGCAGGCGCACGCGCGTGTCCTGCGCCAGGCTCTCGTAGCTGACCTCCAGGGTCACCAGGTGGCGGAACACATGGCAGGCCTCACGGGCGCTGTCGGCCTCTCCGGCCTGCGGCAGTCGTGGCGTGAAGCCCAGCCGGTCCAGCGCCGCCAGGTCGGCCTGCACCGCGGCCGGCGCGCCCAGGCTCGGGCAGTAGCCCTGCAGGTCCTGCTGCGCGAACTGTCGGCCGATGATGCTGGCCGCCTTCAGCGCGCCCTGCTGCGAGGCGGCCAGGCCATCGATGCGGCTGAGCACCAGCGCATGCAGGCTGGCCGGCAGCGCCAGCGCTTGAACGGCGTCGGGCCGCCGCGGGTCCAGCCCGCGGTCGTGCAGGTAGTTCAGCAGTTCGTCGACATAGAACGGGTTGCCCTGCGCGCGCTCGGCCACCTGCTCGATCAGCGCGCGCGGCACGGTGCCGGCGCGCTCCGGGAACTGCAGCGCGAGCTTGGCCCGCACGATGTGCTCGACGTCGGCCGGGCCCAGCGCCTGCAGCAGCAGCGTCTCGGCCTGCGGCAGCGCCGCGAGCCGCGTCGCCACGGTGCCGATGGCCGCATCGGCCTCCGGCGGGCGCTCGGCGGTCAGCAGCAGCACCGGCAGCTCGGCCACGCCGCGCGCCAGCAGCAGCAGCAGGTCCAGCGACAGCGGGTCGGCCGCATGCAGGTCTTCCAGCACCAGCAGCAGGCCCATGCCGTCCTCGGCCGCCTCGGCCGCCGCCGACTGCAGGCAGGCCAGCAGCATCGCTTCCAGCAGCGACTTGCGGTCCTGCGGCTGCAGCGCGGCGGTGAACGGCGTGTCGGGCCAGTCCTGGCCGAGCACCGCGCCGAGCAAGGGCCAGGCCTCGGCATGCGCGGGCGCATGCAGCTGCAGCAGCGATTGCACCGCGTGCCGCTGGCGGCGCTGGGGCAGCGCGGGGTCGAGCTCGAAGAAGGCTGTGAAGATGCCCTGCCACACGCCATACGGCGCGCGGATGCCGTCGAGCCGGCAGGCGCCGCCGTAGCCGATGAAGCGGCCGCGCCGCGCCAGCCGCACCGCTTCGGCCACCAGCCGCGACTTGCCCATGCCGGCCTCGGCCACGACGCGCAGCAGCTGCCCGCGCCCGGCCGCCGCGGCGGCCAGCTTGGCCACCAGCAGCGCGGCCTCGGCTTCGCGACCGACCATCGGCAGCAGCGCATCGGGCTCCTGCAGCCGGATGGCGCGGCGCTGCTGCAGCCCGCCCAGCGCGAACACCGGCATCGGCTCGGCCTTGCCCTTCATCGCGATCGGCGAGCGCGGCTCGAACACGAACGCCGCATCGCCGGCGGCCTGGCGCACGCGGCCCGACAGCAGGATCTCGCCCGGCTGCGCCTGCGCCATCAGCCGCGCGGCGGTGTTGACCTCGTCGCCGATGGCGCCGAACGAACGCCGCGTCGGTCCGCCATAGCCGCCGACGCACAAGGTGCCGCTGCTCAGGCCGATCTGCAGCGCGCAGCCCGCGGCTTCCAGCGCCTGGCGCAGCGCCAGCGCCGCATGCAGCGCGCGGCGCGCATCGTCTTCATGCATGCGCGCGGCGCCGAAGTTGCCATACAGGCACAGGCCCCGCGCATCGACCGTGGCTTCGAGCAGCACGCCGCCCTGGCGCTGCAGTTGCTGCTGCGCCAGCGCCACCAGCCCCGGCAACGCCGCCTCGCCCGGCAGCGACAGCAGGCGCAGGAACAGCGCGGTGGCCGGCCGCAGATCGGTGGCGAACAGGCCTTCGCCGATGCGTTCGCGCTCGAACACGAAGGGCAGCAGCCAGGGTTGCAGCCGCTCGATCGGCAGCGCCGGCACGGGGTCGGCGCGGCCCGCTGCGGGGACGGCGCCCGGCATCGCCGCAAGGGCCGTCGTCGACGGCTCGCCGGCGAAGAACGCCGCGCCGTCCGCCGCGTGCCGGGGCGTCTGGGTCGGCCAGTCCAAGGCCGCCGCGCAGGCCGCGTCGACCACCAGCTCACCGGCCCGCGCCAGCCCTTCGGCCTGCACCGCGCGCGCCACCGTGCCGCCGGCCAGCAGGTCGATCAGATGCAGCGCCGCATCGCCCACCACCAGCCGCTGCGCCGGCCCGCAGCCGATGCCGACCTTGACCGCCAGGCCCTCGAAACCCGCCATCGCCTGCAGCATGCGCTGGCCGCAACGCGCCGCGCGCTGCGCCGCAGCGCCCAAGCCTGCATCGCCTGCGCCATCGAACCAGCAGGTCATGCCGTCGCCGGCAAAGCCGACCACGCTGCCGCCCTCGTACTCGACCTCGGCGATCAGCGCCTCATGCACGGCATTGATGCGCCGCGCCAGGGCTTCCACGCCGCGCCGCTGGCCGCCGGCCTGGGTCAGCGCCTCGGTCAGCGCGGTGAAGCCGGAGATGTCGGCAAACAGCGCCGCGCCCAGGCAGTCGACCGGCAAGGACTCGCCACGCGCAAGCGCGCGCCAGCGATCCTGGGCGAGGTAGGCATGCAGGGCCATCGTGCCGGCGTACGCGCGCCGCGAGCGCGCGAGGGGGGTGCAGGGCACCTTAGCACGCAGGGGCGCGGGTGGCGATGGCGTGCCGCGCACCGGTGGCGTGGCCGCCACGCGGGGCCTGTCGCCGCCTTGCGCTTCGGCCCCGGTCTCACGGCAGTTCGCGGGTCCTCGGCCACCGATGCCATCGCCCGGCAGAGCCAGCCCAGCCGCCCTGCGAAAGCGCTTGACTTCGAGTGCACTCGAACTCCTAGCATCGATTTCGAGTGGGCCTGCCGGTCCGACCCATCCCGGGTCGGCGTGCAGGCTCCGCCGGAGTCGCCACCATGCCTGTGCCCCACGACGAGCCGCTGGACTCGCTGGACCTCACGTTCGACATCAACGGCCAGCCGCGGGCCCTCGCGCTGCCGGCCGACACCACGTTGCTCGACGCGCTGCGCGAGCACTGCCGGCTCACCGGCACCAAGCGCGGCTGCGACCGCGGCGGCTGCGGCGCCTGCACCGTGCTGGTCGACGGCCGGCGCGCGCTGGCCTGCGTGACCCTGGCCGCTTCGGTGGACGGCGCACGCATCACCACCGTCGAAGGCCTGGCCGATGCGCAGGGCCGCCCCTCGCCGCTGCAGGCGGCCTTCGCCGCCTGCGACGGCCTGCAGTGCGGCTTCTGCACACCGGGCCAGTTGATGGCGGCCACCGCGCTGCTGACCGAAGGCGTGCCAGCCGAGCGCGCGGCCGTGGCCGAGGCGATGAGCGGCAACCTGTGCCGCTGCGGCGCCTACCCGCAGATCGTCGACGCGATCCTGCAGGTGCAGGCCCAGCGGGGTGCCGCATGAACGCGCCGGTGCTGTTGCACCGCTATGCCCGCCCGTCGTCGATCGAGGCCGCCTTGCAGCTGCTGGCCGCCGACACGCAGGCCGCGCCGCTGGCCGGCGGCACCGAGCTCGTGCCGCTGACCCGCGCGCGGCTGCGCAGCGCCTCCACGCTGGTCGACCTGGGCCGCCTGCCGCTGGCCGGCGTGCGGCGCGAAGGCGACCGGCTGGTGCTGGGCGCGCTGACCACCGCGCAGGAGGCCGCCGGCCACCCGCTGGTGCAGGCCCATGCGCCGTTGGTTGCGCAGGCGCTGCGCGCCGGTGCCAGCGCGCAGGTGCGCCAGCGCGCCACGCTGGCCGGCAACCTGCTGCAGGCGCCGCGCTGCCCGTGGTTCCGCAGCGGCGCGCCGGGCTGCAACCGGCGCGCGCCCGGCAGTGGCTGCGATGCCCAGGCCGCGGCACAGGCCGGTGCCGCCGAGGCCGAACGCTGGCTGGCCCCGTTCGGCGGCCAGGCGCAGTGCGCCGCCGCCGCGCCCTCGGACCTGGCCGTGGCGCTGCAGGCGCTGCGCGCGCAGGTGCTGCTGCGCTCGCTGCACGGCACGCGCCGTCTGCCGCTGGAGGCGCTGTGGTGCGACGGTGACCAGCGCCCCGGCGTGCCCGGCGCCCCGGCGCTGGCGCCGGGCGAGCTGATCACCGCGCTGGAAGTGCTGGTGCCGCCCGGCGCGACCGCGCTCAGCCAGTTCGACAAGGTGCGCGAGCGCGCCAGCTTCGAGTTCGCGCTGGTCTCGGTGGCGGTGCAGCTGCAGCTCGACGCGCAGCAGCGCATCGCCGACGCCGCGGTCAGCGCCGGCGGCGTGGCGCCGACACCGTGGCGCCTGCAGGCGGTCGAAGCCGCGCTGCGCGGCCAGCGCTGGCCGACGCTGCAGCCGGCCGCCATCGCCGCGCACACCTTCGACGCCACGGCCACGCCGGCCGCCCGCGGCCCCAAGCCGCGGCTGCTGGCGCGCAGCCTCGAACGCGCCCTGATCACCCTGCGGAGGACCGCATGAACCCCGACACCCTCGACCCGACCACGCTGCCCGCCGCACCGCGCCACGAGGCCTGGCCCAAGCTGCTGGGCCAGGCCCGCTACTGCGGCGACGAATGGCCCGCCGGCCTGCTGCATGCGGCGCTGGTGCCGGCGCCGATCGCGCATGGCGAGCTGCTGGCGCTGGACAGCCACGCGGCGCTGGCCTTGCCCGGCGTGCTCGGCGTCTACGGCGCCGGCGATCTGCCGCCGCTGCGCGATGCCGGCGTGCCGGTGCCCTGGGCCGATCGCCGCATCCGCTGGCGCGGCCAGCCGCTGGCCATCGTGCTGGCCGACACCCCGGCGGCCGCGCGCGCGGCGGCGGCATGCGTGCGGGCCGAGGTCCGCGCCGAGCCGCTGATCGCCCACCTGGCGCAGGCCGGCGATGCGCTGGTCACGCCGCCCTCGGCCGGCCGCGTGCCCGCCGACACCGCGCGCGGCGATGCCGATGCGGCGCTGGCCAACGCCGATGTCGTGCACGATGCGCGTTATCACACCGCGGCCAACGTGCACCTGCCGATGGAGCCCCATGTCAGCGTCGCGGCCTGGCGCACCGGCGCCGATGGCGAACCCGAGCTGCACCTGCACACCAGCACCCAGGCCGTGTTCATCACCCGCCGCGTCATCGCGCACATGCTCGGCCTGCCGCGCGAGCGGGTGCAGGTGGAATGCCGGCTGATCGGCGGCGGCTTCGGCAGCAAGGGCCAGCTGTGGTGGCCGCCCACCGCAGCCATCGCGCAGCTGGCGCAGCGGCATGGCCGGCCGGTGCGGCTGGAGCTCACGCGGGCCGAGATGTTCACGCTGGTGGGCCGGCGTTCGCCGACGCGCCAGCGCCTGCGCATCGGCGCCAGCCGCGACGGCCGGCTGCTGGCGATGGTCCACGAGGCGCTGCACGAGACCGGCCTGCAGGGCGAGTACTGCGACGCCACCTGCGCCGCGACGCGCTGGCTCTATGCCTGCGACGCCGTGCGCACCGCGCACCGGCTGGCGCGGGTGCATGCGCCGCAGCCGATTCCGATGCGTGCCCCGGGCGAAGGGCCGGGCATGTTCGCGCTGGAGAGCGCGCTCGACGAACTGGCGAAGACCCTGGCCATCGACCCGCTGGACTTGCGGCTGCGCAACCTGCCCGAGCGCGACCCGCATGTGGGCCTGCCCTGGTCCAGCCACGCGCTGGGCGACTGCCTGCAGCGCGCGGCCGCGTCTTTTGGCTGGCAGCAGCGCGCGCGCGGCCTCAGTGCCGACGGCCGCTGGCGCATCGGCCACGGCCTGGCCAGCGCCGCCTACCCGGTGTACCGCCAGGCCTGCGAAGCCGAGGTGGCTTGCACGGCACCCGGCCGCTACCGCGTGCGCTGCGCGATGCAGGACATGGGCAGCGGCAGCTTCACGGCGCTGGCACGCCTGGTGGCCGACGAACTGGGCTGCAGCCCGCAGGACGTGGTGGTGGAGATCGGCGACAGCGCGCTGCCCGAGGGCCCGTTCTCCGGCGGCGCCCAGGCCACCGGCAGCTTCGGCCCGGCGGTGGCGCAGGCGGCGCGGGCGCTGCGCGCGCGCCTGGATGCCGGCGAACGGCCGCAGGCCGGTGCACCGGTGGCGGCCCAGGCCCGCACCGAGCCGCCGGACCCGGCTGCGCAGACGCACAGCACCTTCGCGTTCGGCGCGGTGTGCGTCGAGGTGCGGGTGGATGTGCTGACCTGCGAAATACGCGTCCACCGGCTGAGTGCGGCCTATGCCTGCGGCCGCGTGCTCGACCCGGTGATGGTGCGCAGCCAGGCCATCGGCGGGCTGATCGGCGGCATCGGCATGGCGCTGCACGAGGCCAGCGTGACCGACCCGCTCACCGGCCGCATCGTCAACGACGACTTCTGCGGCTACCTGGTGCCGGTGCACGCGGACATGCCGGCATTCGACATCCAGTTCGTGGCCGAGCATGATGCGGACCTGGCCGAAGGCATCAAGGGCGTCGGCATGCTGGGCACCTGCGGCACCGCGGCGGCCATCGCCAACGCGGTGGCAGACGCCACCGGCGTGCGCTTGCGCAGCCTGCCCCTGCGGCCGGAGCCATTGTTGTCGTCACAGGAGGCATGAGGTGCGCATTGGCGAACTGGCGCAGGCATCGGGCCTGAGCGTGCATGCGATCCGCTGGTATGAAGCGCGCCGGCTGATCCCCGGCGTGCGCCGCAATGCCGCGGGCCACCGGGACTACCGCGAGTGGCACGTGCACTGGCTGGCATTGCTGGACCGGCTCAAGCGCACCGGCATGACGATCGCGCAGATGGTGGCCTATGCCGACCTGGTGCGGCGCGGCGAAGACACGCTGCCCGAGCAGCGCGCGATGTTCGTCGCCCACCGCGAACGCGCCGCCGCCGACCTGGCTGCGCGCCAGCAGGCGCTGCAGCACATCGACGAGAAGATCGCCTTCCTCGACCGCTGGATCGAGACCGGCGAACGGCCGCCGATGGCCGAGCGGCTGCAGCCGCGGGAGTCGAAGCGCGCCCCGCGGCGTGGCGGCAACGCGACCGCCGGGCCGTAGAGGCCCGAGCTCAGCCGCCGCTGAGCGCCAGCACCAAGGCGATGTCGTCGTCCGGCCGCAGCGCATGCGTGAGGTCGCGCACGCCCAAGCCGTTGACGAAGAGGCGCATGTTCGGCCGCAGCTGGCCCTGCTCGTCCACCACGCGGAAGCGGATGCCGGGGTAGCGCCGGTCGAGCGCGTCGAACATCGCGGCCAGCGTGTCGCCCGCCACCTCGACCTGCGCGGCCTGGGTGTACGAGCGCAGCGCGGGCGAGACCAGCAGCTTCATGCCGGCGTCGCGGCCTCGACCGCGTAGATCTCGGGCAGGTGGCGCGCGATGTTCTGCCAGCGCGCGCCCTCGTCGCGGCCGATCCACAGCTCGCCGCTGGTGGTGCCCAGGTACAGCGCAGGGTTCGGCCGCGCGTCCACCGTCATCGCCTGGCGCTTGATGGTCCACCAGGCCTGGGCCTCGGGCAGCCCGGCATCCTGGCGCTGCCAGGTGCGGCCGCCATTGCGCGTGATGTACGCGGCCGGCTGGCCGCCGGGGCTGACGCGCGGCCACACCGTGCTGCCATCCATCGGGAAGACCCAGGCGATGTCCGGGTCGCGCGGGTGCACCACCATCGGAAAGCCGGTGTCGCCCACGCGCTTGGGCATCTTGCGGCCGATGCGCTGCCAGGTGTCGCCCGGCCGGTCGAGCCGGTAGATGCCGCAGTGGTTCTGCTGGTACAGCCGGTCCGGGTGGCCAGGGCACAGGCGCACGCAGTGCGGGTCGTGGAAGGTGATGGTCGCCGGGTCGAAACCCTCCACCACCTCCAGGCCCTTGATCAGCAGCGACCAGCTGCGGCCGCCGTCGGTCGATTCGTGCACGCCGCCGCTGGACATCGCGAAGTACAGGTGCTGCGCGTCGCGCGGGTCGATGATCAGCGAATGCAGCTTCGGGCCGTCGGGCGTGCCGTCCTGCGCCGAGCCCATCCATTCGCGGAACTTCGCGTCGTCGTTGACCGAGGCCAGCGGCGTCCAGCGCTGGCCGCCGTCTTCCGAGCGGAACAGGCCCTGCGGCGAGGTGCCGGCGTACCAGGTGTCGGGCTCGCTGGCATGGCCGGGCGCGAGCCAGAAAGTGTGGTCGACCGAGCGGTTGGGCAGGCCGTTCGCATCTTGCGCAAAGGCCGGCGGCTGCGCCGCTTCCTGCCAGCGCCGGCCGAGGTCGGTGGAGCGGTAGATCGTCGGCCCCAGGTGGCCGGTGCGCACGGAAGCCAGCAGCGTGCGGCCGTCGCGCGGGTCCAGCTGCAGGTGATGGACCACATGGCCCAGGAAATGCGGCCCGTCGGCGCGCCAGCTGCGGCGGCTGGCGTCCGAATGGAACAGCCACGCGCCCTTGCGCGTGGCCACCATCACCAGCTGGCGCGAGGCCGCGGCGGGCTTCTTCGCGGCAGGCTTTTTCGGGGGGGTGGCTCTGGCCATGGCGGCTCCTCGTCGGGGGTGGATGAAGGGTAGTCCACCCCACGACGAACGAGCCTGGGCGTTTTCGACAGGCGCCGTCGGCCGCGCGCTCAGGAGATGTTGAAGCGGTCGAGGTTCATCACCTTGGTCCAGGCGGCGACGAAGTCGGCCACGAACTTCGGCTGCGCGTCGGCGCTGGCGTACACCTCGGCCAGCGCGCGCAGCTGCGAGTTCGAGCCGAACACCAGGTCGACCACCGTGCCGGTCCACTTCACGGCGCCGGTCTGGCGGTCGCGGCCTTCGAGCACGCCTTCGGTGGCGGTCTTCTGCCACTGCGTGCCCATGTCGAGCAGGTTGACGAAGAAGTCGTTGCTCAGCGTGCCGGGCCGCTGCGTGAAGACGCCATGCTTCGCGCCGCCGGTGTTGGCGCCCAGCACGCGCAGGCCGCCGACCAGCACGGTCATCTCCGGCGCGCTCAGGGTCAGCAGCTGGGCCTTGTCGACCAGCAGCTCGGCCTGCGCGCCTTCGAGGCCCGCACGCACGTAGTTGCGGAAGCCGTCGGCCTGCGGCTCGAGCACCGCGAACGAGTCGACGTCGGTCTGGTCCTGCGTGGCATCGGTGCGGCCGGGCGTGAACGGCACGGTGACGGTATGGCCGGCGGCTGAAGCGGCGGCCTCGACCGCCGCGCCGCCGGCCAGCACGATCAGGTCGGCCAGCGAGATCTTCCTGCCGCCGCCCTGCGCCGCGTTGAAGGCCTGCTGGATCGCTTCGAGCTTGGCCAGCACGGGGGCCAGTTCGACCGGCTGGTTCACCGGCCATTCCTTCTGCGGCGCCAGGCGGATGCGCGCGCCATTGGCACCGCCGCGCTTGTCGCTGCCGCGGAAGGTGGCGGCCGAGGCCCAGGCGGTGCGCACCAGCTGCGCGGTGCTCAGGCCCGAGGCCAGCACCTGCGCCTTCAGCGCGGCAATGTCGGCCTCGTTCACCAGCGGGTGGTCCACGGCCGGCAGCGGGTCCTGCCACAGCAGGGTTTCCTGCGGCACCAGCTTGCCCAGGTAGCGGCTGCGCGGGCCCATGTCGCGGTGCGTCAGCTTGAACCAGGCGCGGGCGAAGGCATCGGCAAACTGCTCGGGATGGGCCAGGAAGCGGCGCGAGATCTTCTCGTAGGCCGGGTCGAAGCGCAGCGAGAGGTCGGTGGTCAGCATCGTCGGCAGGTGCTTGCGGGCCGGGTCGTGCGCGTCGGGGATCACCGGCGTGCCGCCCTTGGCCACCCACTGGTGCGCGCCGGCCGGGCTCTTGCTCAGTTCCCATTCGTAGCCGAACAGGTTCTCGAAGAAGTTGTTGCTCCAGCGCGTGGGCGTGGTGGTCCAGGTGACTTCCAGGCCGCTGGTGATGGCGTCGCCGCCCTTGCCGCTGCCGAAGCTGCTTTTCCAGCCGAAGCCCTGCTCTTCAATGCTCGCGGCCTCGGGCTCGCGGCCGACATGCGATTCGGGGCCGGCGCCGTGGGTCTTGCCGAAGGTGTGGCCGCCGGCGATCAGCGCGACCGTCTCCTCGTCGTTCATCGCCATGCGGGCGAAGGTCTCGCGGATGTCGCGCGCCGCGGCCACCGGGTCGGGGTTGCCGTTCGGGCCCTGCGGGTTCACGTAGATCAGGCCCATCTGCACCGCGCCCAGCGGGTTGGCGAGCTCGCGCTCCCCGCTGTAGCGCTGGTCGCCGAGCCAGGTGCTCTCCGGGCCCCAGTCGATGTCGGTCTCGGGTTCCCAGATGTCGACGCGGCCACCGGCGAAGCCGAAGGTCTTGAAGCCCATCGATTCGAGCGCGACGTTGCCGGCCAGGATCATCAGGTCGGCCCACGAGAGGCTGCGACCGTACTTCTGCTTGACCGGCCACAGCAGCCGGCGCGCCTTGTCCAGGTTGCCGTTGTCGGGCCAGCTGTTCAGCGGCGCGAAGCGCTGCGAGCCCGAGCCGGCGCCGCCGCGGCCGTCCTGCACGCGGTAGGTGCCGGCCGAGTGCCAGGCCATGCGCACGAACAGCGGACCATAGTGGCCGAAGTCGGCCGGCCACCAGTCCTGCGAATCGGTCATCAGCGCCTTCAGGTCGGCAATGACCGCGTCGAGGTCCAGGGCTTGGAAGGCCTGGGCGTAGTCGAAGCCCTCGCCCATCGGGTTCGAGGCGGGCGGGCGCTGGTGCAGGATGGCCAGGTTCAGCTGCTCCGGCCACCAGGCGGCATTGCCCTTGGCGCCGGCCCGGGTATGCGCGGGGGCATGGCCCGAGAACGGGCACTTGGATGCGGTGGACATGACGATCTCCTGAAGCGGCGGGTGATGGGGTGAACTCAGTCTAGGAGCCGGCCCCGGGCCGATCAACGCAAGCCTCTCAATGGCCGCGATAGCCCGCTACCGCAGCACCGGCCGCGCGGCTACGATGGTCCGCATGCAGCCCTTGAACCCCGCCACCGCCATCGGCAGCTGGCATGCCCATGTGTACTTCGACGCCGCCACGCGCGACGCGGCCTGGGCGCTGCGCGAGCAGGTCGCGCGCGAACTCGCCGGCCGCTTCGAGATGGGCCGCTTCCACGAGCAGCCGGTGGGGCCGCACCCGATGTGGAGCTACCAGCTGGCCTTCGCGCCCGAGCAGTTCGCCTCCATCGTCGGCTGGCTGGCGCTGAACCATGGCGCGCTCGATGTCTTCATCCACCCGAACACCGACGACGCGCTGCGCGACCACCGCGACAGCGCGCTGTGGCTGGGGCGGTCGCACACCTTGATCCTCGGCGCGCTGGACGCCTGAGCAACACGCTGGACGCGGCGGTTGCCGCTCAGCCGCGGGCGACGGCGGCGAGCGGTTCGGCCAACAGGCGGGCAGCCAGCGCCAGGCGGCGCAGGCGCTTGACGTCGTACATCGCCGCATCGGCCAGGCGCAGCGCGTCGTCGGCATTGACGCCCTGCGGGTCGACGGCGATCACGCCGGCACTCGCGCCGGCATAGTGGAAGCCCACCTCGCCGCTCGCGAACGGGCCGACCAGCACCGCCTCGCAACGGGCCTGCAGCGCACGCGCCGCGGCGTCGGCGTGCTGGGCCGGCGCCGGCCCGACGATCACGAATTCGTCGCCGCCCAGGCGGGCCAGCATGTCGGTGGCACGCAGCGCGCCGGCCAGGCGCTGCGCGGCATGCTGCAGGAACGCATCGCCCAACGCGTGGCCATGCGTGTCGTTGATGGCCTTGAAACCATCGAGGTCGATCAGGCCCACCAGCACGCGGCCGTGTTCGCGCACACCACGGGCCAGCAGGCGCTGCAGTTCGTCGACCAGCGCGCGGCGGTTCGGCAGGCCGGTCAGCGGGTCGGTCAGTGCGTACGAGGCCAGCGTCGTGTTGCTGGCGCGCAGCCGCTCGACCAGGCGATCACGCTGCACCAGTTGGCCGATCAGCGTTGAGAACAGGCGCAGCATGTTCTCGGCACCGGGCGCCAGCGGACGCCGCTGCGGGCTGGCGGCGCACAACGTGCCGATCAGTTCGCCATCGTCACCGCGGATCGGCGCGCTGACATAGCTGCGGATGCCCAGCGCGCGTGCGGCGTCCGAATCGCCCCAGCGGTCGGCGACCTGGTCGGTGAAGGGTCGGCCCTCGTCGAGCGCACGCTTGCACAGGGTGTCGGCCCAGGGCACCGACAGGCCTTCGGGTATCGTGAAATCCGCATCGGCATTGCGGGCGAACTGCACCTGCTGCAGGTTCGCCTCGCTGTCCACCGCCGTCAGGTAGGTCGACTCCATGCCGGTGGCGACCGCCAGCATGTCCAGCAGCGGACGAGTGAGCTCTTCGAGCGTCTTGGCGGCCGGCACCACGGCCGACAGTTGGGCAAGAAAGGAATCCACCCCCTGTCATCGGCTGCTGTGGGGAAACCTTGAGCCGCCGTCAGGCCGAGCCGCGCTGCATTTCGCCGGACAGCAGCACCCGGCGCCCGCTCGCACGCGGCACCTGAGCCAGCAACGCGGCCGCGACCTTGGCCGCGTCAATCGGGCGATAGTTCGCCGGCACCAGGAAACCCAGCGCCTGGCCGACGGCGAAGCCGATGCGCTCGCCCGGCCGCGCGGGCTGGCCCAGCGCGCTGCGGTCGCCCACCAGCAGCGAAGGCCGCGCGATGACCAAGGCATCGAAGCCCAGCCGCGCCAGGTCGTCTTCCAGCTCACCCTTCACGCGGTTGTAGAAGACGCCGGAGCGCGCGCTCGCGCCCATCGCGCTGACCAGGCCCGCACGCCGCGCCCCGGCCTGCTGCGCGGCGCGCGCCACCGCGAGGTTGGCATCGTGGTCCACGGCGCGGAGGGCGGCCTGGCTGCCGGCCACCTTGATCGTCGTGCCCAGCGCCAGGTAGACCTCGTCGCAGGCGGGCAGCGGCGGCAAGGCCGCGAAGTCGACGATGTGCGGCACCAGCTTGGCATGCGCCAGCGCCGGCGCGCGGCGGCCCAGGCTGTGCACCCGCTGCACGCTGGCATCGGCCAGCAGGCCTTGCAGCAGTTCGCGCCCGACCAGGCCGGTGGCGCCCGCGATCAGGACATGGCGTGGTGTCATGGTGGGGTTCCTCCAGCGCGGCGTTCAGGCCTCGGAATGCGCGCGCAGCCAGGCACCGGCCTGTCCGCGCGAGGCCACGCCGAGCTTGTCCAGGATGTTGGCGACGTGGCGCTTGACCGTGTGCGGGCTGAGCGCGAGGGTGCGCGCGATCAGCTTGTTCGACTCGCCGGCGGCCATCTGCTGCAGCACCTGGCGTTCGCGCGCGCTCAGCCGCAGCAGCGGCAGGGGTGCGGTGGCCGCACTGGCTTCGGCGGCGCCATCGCGCGGTGCGTCAGCGTCATCGCGCGGTGCGTCGGCACCGGTGCGCAGCGCGGCGGCCTGCGCGGCAGCCGCCTGCAGCGCGGCGCGCAGCCCGGGCGCCAGCAGCGCACCCCAGTCGCTGGCGTCCAAAGTACGCAGCACCTGCGGTCCGCACAGCAGCGCATGCGCGGCGTCGCCCTCCTGCACCATGCGCTGCAGCGCGGGCCGCAGCGCCTGCGCCGCTTCGGCCATGCGCCCGCAGCGCAGCAGCGCATGGCCGGCGCGCAGCTGCAGCTCGATGGCCTGGCCGAAGACGTCGATGCGCGGCAGCTGCGCCTGCAGCGTGTCGGTGAAGGCCGCCGCCGCCTCGGCCCAGCGCTGGCCCGCCGCGGCCAGGCGGAAGCGCGCGGCGGGCGCCGTGCCATCGGCCAGCACGGCCCAGCGCTGCAGCGCGGCCTCGTCGCCGCCCAGGGTGTCGGCGACGCGCAGCCCCCAGTCGCCCACCCGCTGCCGCCACACCTGGCGCCGTCGCGGGTCGGCATTGCTTTCCTCGTGGGCCAGCAGCGCCTCGAGTCGGCGCAGGGCCGGCTGCGCCCGGCCACCGATCGCGTCCAGCAGCGCCTGCAGCAGGTGCAGGCTCATCTCGGTGTCGGTCGAGGCGCCCAGCCAGCGCAGGTCTTCCTCCACCCGCTGCGCATCGGCCGCGGCCTGCGCCAGCTGCCCGGCCCACAGCCGGGCAAAGGCCTGGTTCACCCGCAGCTCCACGGTCATCGGCAGCACGCGCTCGCCCAGCAGCCGCTGCACGCCGGCGAAGTAGCGCTCGATCAGCGGCCGCATGCCGCGCGCGCTGGCCCAGGTGGCCGGCGGCATGCAGCCCCACCAGGCGTACAGCGAGTCGGTCTGCGCCAGCGCGTCCAGCACCCGGCACCAGGCCTGGCGCATGGCCTCGTGCTCGCCGCGCACGAAGTGCTGCGAACAGTCCGACAGCGGCAGCAGCAGGCGTGCGCCGGGCGCCAGCGGCTCGCGGTGCAGGCGCTCGAGCAGGGCCTGCGCCTCGGCATGGCGACCCAGCGGCGCATAGGCCGATTCGAGCAGCGCCTGGGCCTGCTGGCGCTCGTCATCGTCGCCATCGGCCGCCTGCACCGCCGCCTCGAGGTCGGCGGCCATCGCCGCATAGCGCCAGCGCAGGCAATGGGCCATCGCGCGCCAGCGCAGCAGCGGTGCCGCGCGCTGCAGCCAGTCGGTCGGGAACTGGTCGACCAGGCGCTGCACCTCGCCGGCGGCGCCCTGCACGAACAGCTCCGGTGCCGCCGCCAGCAGCACCGCCTGGGCCGCAGGCCAGTCGCCCGCGCGCAGCAGGTAGCCGACGCGGCGCAGCGTGTCGGGCTCGGTCGCGGCGGCGCGCTGCAGCAGCGCCGGCAGCTCGCCGGCCAGCCGCTGCTGCAGCCGGCGCGACAGCGCGTCGCGGAACAGCTCGTGCAGCACCAGCGTGCGATCGGGGCCGTCGAGCACGGTGACGAACAGTCCGCGGCGCTCGATCTCGTCCAGCCACCGGGCCGCCTGCGCGTCGCCGCTGACGCGCGCCGCCCGCTCGGCGGTGAGCGTCGGCAGCACCGCGCAGCGCACCAGGAAGTCGTGCAGGGCGGGCGGCATCTGGTCGAGCACCTCGCTGGCCAGGTAGTCGAACAGGTGGCGGTCCACCAGCGGGCCGGCGCTGGCGTCAGCCGGCCGCGCGCGCAGCGCCACCAGGCACAGGCGCAGCGCCGCGGGCCAGCCCTGGGTCCGTTCGTACAGCGCGGCGGCCTGCGCCGGGGCCAGCTGCTCGAGCTGCGCCAGCGCCTGCACCTCCGGCGCGCTGAAGCGCAGGTCCGCCTGCTCGAACGCCGCCAGCTCACCGGCCGCGCGCCAGCGCGCCAGCGCCAGCGGCGGCTCGACGCGGCTGGACAGCACCACGGTCCACTGCGGCGGCAGCCGGTCGATCAGGCCCTGCAGCAGCGCATGGGTCTCGGCCAGCGCCACGCGGTGCAGGTCGTCGAACACGATCACGCCGCGCGGCACCTCGGCCGCGGCCAGCGCGTTGAGCAACTCCACCAGCGCGCGCCGCACGCCGGCGCCGGGGTCGTCGGCCAGCATCACCAGCGCCTCGGGCGCGGTGCGCCAGGGCAGGTCGAAGGGCTCGAGCGCCGCCACCAGGCAGGCCACCACACGCTGGGCGTCATCGTCCTCGTCCAGCGAGATCCAGGCCTGCGCCGTGCCGCCCGGCAACGCCGCCAGCTGCGCCACCAGCGCCGAGGTCTTGCCAAAGCCTGCCGGCGCCTGCAGCAGCACCACGCGGCGCTCGCGCAGCGCACGCCCCAGCGCGGCGCCGAGCGCCGGCCGCTCGACACGCAGGCCGCGTGGCCGCGGCGGCTGGATCTTGGTGGCGGCGAAGCCGAAGGGGTCCATCGGCGGATTGTCCGCGTTGGGACGGGCCCTGGGGCGGGCTCAGGCGCGGGCGCGCCGCGGCGTGTCGGCGGCCTTGACCAGGAAGCTCGCCAGCCGCGCGGCTGCCTCGCTCATGGCTGCCGGCTGCAGCAGGCCGATCGGCCGCAAGGGGTGGGCCGGCGCACCCTTGACCACGCGGATGTCGCCACGCGCCAGCCGCTGCCGCACGAAGCTCAGGGGCAGCAGGGTCAGGGCCTCGTGCTCCTGCATCAAGCGCACCAGCAGGGTCATGTTGCGCGTGACCAGCGGCAACGTGCGCGGGGCTGCGGACCAGGTCGCGGCCATGGCGTCGAAGCGCTCGCGCGCCAGGGACCCGGCCGGCGCCAGCACCCAGCCGTGGTGGGCCAGGTCGGCCTCGCCGACACGGCGACGCTGCGCCAGTGGATGCCGCGGTCCGCAGGTGACCACCAGCTGGTCGTCCAGCAGCGGCACGAAGTGCCAGCCCTCGGGGGCGCTCTCGGGGCGGCGGCAGACCATCAGGTCGACTTCGCCGTGGGCAATGGCCAGCAACAGTTCCTCGGCCTCCGCCTCGCGCAGGTGGACCTCGATCGCCGGCACGCGCCGCGCGAACTGCACCAGCGCGGCTTCGAGCAGGCCGTTGATCGCCGAGCCCGAGGCCACCAGCCGCACCACGCCTTCGCCGCGGCGCTGGAACGCGGCCACCAGCTCGGCGCCCTGCGTCATGCCCTGCATCAGCTGGCGCAGCACCGGCACCAGCTCGTTGCACAGCGCCGTCGGCCGGACGCCGCGCGCATGGCGCTGGAACAGCGAGGTCTCGAGCAGGCCCTCGATGTAGGCCAGCGACTGCGTGACCGAGGACTGCGTCATGCCCACCGCCGTGGCGGTGCGTTGCACGCTGCCCAGCTGTGCCAGCTTCAGCAGCACCTGCACATGGCGGAACTTGCCGCGCGCCAGCAGCCGGTTGAGCAAGGCAGAGGCAGTGGGCAGCATGGTATCGAAGAGTCTAATACTGGGCGGTCGATTTTCATTGGTCTTCGATGCCTGCTGTTGGGAAGATGCGGTCCGGCCGGCCCCCCCCCAACAGACCACGGAGACACCCATGAACCGACCCTCGACCGGGGCGCAGGCGCGCACCTGGATGACCCTGCTGTGCCTTGGCGCAGCGCTGGGCGGCTGCGGCGGCAGCGACACCGCTGACCCGGCGCCGGCGCCCGCCCCCGCACCGGCCGCGCCCCTGGCCTGCGACGATGGCATCAAGGCCGCCTTCAAGCCCGACGCCAACACCACGGTCACGCTGGTCAAGGCCTTCAAGGCCGGCGACGCGATCGCACTGCCGGGCACGCCGGCCACGCCGGCCCCACCGGTGGCGCCGGCCGATGTCTGCCTGGTGAAGCTGCTGGTGGGCCCGGGCAACCCCGGGCCGGCCGGTGCGCCGTCCACCTCGGCCGGCATCGGCATCGAGGTGTGGCTGCCCGCCGCCGGGGCGTGGAACAGGATCATCCGTGTCTTCGGCAGCGGCGGCTGGGCCGGCGGCCCCCATGCCGACGTGGCGCAGGTGGGCTCGCGCGCCATCTTCTTCGCCGCGCTGAAGAAGGGTTATGCCTTCAGCGCATCGGACCACGGCCATGCGCCGCTGAACAACGGTTCGTTCGCGATGAACCCCGACGGCAGCCTCAACACCGTGCTGTGGCAGGACTTCGCCGAGCGCAGCATGCACGAGCTGGCCGACAAGACCAAGGCCCTGGTCAAGGCCTACTACGCCAGCGCGCAGGAGCGGGCCTACTGGGACGGCTTCTCCACCGGCGGCCGCCAGGGCTACAAGATCGCGCAGAAGTACCCGAAGGACTTCGACGGCATCCTGGCCGGCGCGCCGGCCTTCAACTGGAGCCGCTTCATCACGGCCGAGCTCTACCCGCAGGTGGTGATGCAGCGCGAGCTGGGCGGGCCGCTGGCCGCGGCCAAGCTGGCGCTGGTCAGCGGCGCGGCGGTGAAGTCCTGCGATGCGCTGGGACTGGGCTTCCTGCTCGACCCGCTGCAATGCCGCTACGACGCCACCCGGGACGCCAGCGTGCTGTGCAGCGGCGTGGCCGGCAACGGCACCACCGGCGCCAGCAGCAGCGCCGCCTGCGTGAGCCTGAAGGAGGCCCGCGCGATCAACCAGATCTGGTACGGCCAGACCGCCGACGGCAGCGTGCCCGACCCGCAGGCCGACAACGGCGGCAGCGCGACGCTGGGCAGCGCCGACCACCTGTGGTGGGGCCTCACGCGCGGCACCAGCCTGGCGCTGTCGCTGGCCGGGACGAACCCGTTCCCGATTGCCAGCGACCAGGTGGCGCTGGAGCTGCAGGACCCGCGCATCGCCGGCAGCAACTTCACCAATGCCACCGGCAACGGCGCCAGCGGCTGGAAAGCACTGGACTACGCCGGCCTGGCCAATGCCTATGCGCAGGGCCTGGCGCTGCAGCCGTACTTCAGCAACATCAACACCGACAGCACGGACCTCAGCGGGGTGCGTGATGCCGGCGTCAAGGTGCTGAGCTACCACGGCCTGGCCGACGACAAGATCATGCCGCAGGGCTCGATCAACTACTTCACCCGCGTCTCGGCGGCGATGGGCGGCAACGGCGAGGTGCAGAAGTTCAACCGCCTGTTCCTGATCCCGGGCCTGGCACACGACAGCACCTTCGCGCTGGCCGGCTCGATCGACCCGGCCACGGGCGCGCTGCTCAACCCCGGCAAGGTGCCGCTACCGCAGCCGGTGAGCGGCCGCGACGAGCTGTTCAGTGCGCTGCGCGACTGGGTCGAGAAAGGCATCGCGCCCTCGCGCATCGAGGTCAGCTCGGGCGACGGCAGCGTCAGCATGCCGCTGTGCGTCTACCCGCAGAAGGCCAGCTACGGCGGCAGCGGCGCGGTGACCGCAGCGGCCAGCTACACCTGCAAGTAAGCGGCCACGGCGGCGGCGCGGCCGCCGCCCGGCGCCGGCTCAGTCGGCGGTGATGCCGGCAGCCCGGATCACGCCGGCCCACTGGGCCGTCTCGTGGCGCACGAACTCGGTGAACTGCGCCGGGCTGGACGCGATCACCTGGGCCCCGAGCGCCGCCTGGCGCTCGCGCATCGGCCCCTGCAGCGCCTGCCGCGCGCTGCGGTACAGCTGGCGCACCACCGCGGCCGGGGTGCCGCGGGGCGCCGAGAGCCCGGCCCAGGTGGTGGCCTGGAATCCCGGGAAGCCGCACTCGGCCACCGTCGGCACCGCGGGCAGCAGGGCCAGGCGCTCGCGGCTGCTGACGGCCAGCGCCAGCAGCCGGCCCTGCGGCAGGTAGGGCAGCACCGCGTCCTGGTTCAGGAACATCAGGTCGACCCGGCCGGCCAGCAGATCGGTGAGCGCCGGGGCGCCGCCCCGGTAGGGCACGTGCACCAGCGACACGCCGGCGCGCTGCTTCAGCATCTCCATCGCCAGGTGGCCCGAGCTGGCATTGCCGGCACTGGCATAGCTCAGGTGCCCCGGCCTCGCCCGGGCCCGCGCCAGCAGCTCGGCCAGCGACCGTTCACCACCGGGCGGCAACACCAGCACATTGGTGCCGGCCACCAGCTGCGTGATGTGCACGAAGTCGTCCCGGATGTCGAGCCCGGTGCGCGGCGTGAGCGTCTGCGCGGTGGTGTTGCCGATCCAGGACAGCATCAGCACGTGGCCGTCGGCCGGCGCGCGCGCCACGGCCTCCGCGGCCAGCAGGCCACCGGCGCCCGGCTTGTTGTCGATGATCATCGGCTGGCCGAGCAGCCGCCCCATCTCGTCGGCCAGCATGCGCGCCAGCGCGTCCGAAGGTCCGCCCGGCGGTGCCGCGACGACGAGGTGGAGCGGTCGCCGCGGAAAGCCGACCTCGGCAGCCGCCGCGGCCCCGGTCGCCCCGGTCGCCGGAACCGCCAGCGCCGCCGCGGCCGCGATCAGCCACTGCCGCCGCGGGGGGCTGCCAGCAGGCCTCACCGCAGCACGCGGTTGAACAGCGCCAGCATGCGCCCCCAGGCCTGCTGCGCGGCCGCGGCGTCGAAGCGCGGCGTCGTGTCGTTGTTGAAGCCGTGCTGCGTGCCGGGGTAGCGATGGGCTTCGTACTTCACGCCGGCGGCCTTCAGCGCGGCCTCGTAGCCGGGCCAGGCGGCGTTGATGCGCTCGTCGTTGTCGGCGAAGGCCAGCACCAGTTCGGCCTGGATGTGCGCCACCTGGTCGGCCGGTGCCGGCGCGCCGTAGAACGGTGCTGCGGCGCGCACGGCGCTCACGCGCGCGGCCAGGAAGTTGGCCATGCCGCCGCCCCAGCAGAAGCCCACCACGCCGAGCTTGCCGTTGCCGCCGGCCACGCCCTGCGCCCAGGCCGCGGCGGCGGCGAAGTCCTCGCGCGTCCTGGCCTGGTCCAGCGTCGCGAAGCGCTCGCGCGCCTTGTCCTCGTCGCCGGGGTAGCCGCCCAGCGGGAACAGCGCATCGGGCGCCACCGCGATGAACTGCTCCAGCGCCAGCCGGCGCGCAACGTCCTCGATGTGCGGGTTGAGACCGCGGTTCTCGTGCGCCACCAGCACCACCGGCAAGGGCCCCGCGGCCTGCACCGGCCGCACGACATAGGCGCGCACCCGGCCGTAGCCGGCCGGCGATGCGAACTCGACGAACTCGGCCTACAGCCGCGCATCGCCGGGCGCCACTTTCTGCGCACGGGCGAAGTCCGGACTCAGTGCCGCCAGCAGCCCGGCGGCGGTGGTGCCGGCGGCCGCCGCAAAGCGCCCGGCGCGGTCGAGGAAGGCACGGCGGTCGATGTCGCCATGCACGTACTGGTCGAACAGGCACCAGAGTTCGGGGTCGAAGTCGGTGCGGGGCGGAAGCGACGTGTTCATGGGCTCGTCTTGTACACCGCGTGATCGCCGCCGCCGCACAATGCCCCCACCCCCGCGTCAAGCCCCCTCCCTGCCTTCATGCATTCCGACTGGTCCACCCCCTTCGAGCAAGGCAACGGCAACCAGACCACCACCTGGGCCGCCTGCATCGCCTTTCACCAACGGCTGGCAGCGGCCTTTCCGCAGTGGCTGCGCTTCGACGAGGTCGGCCACTCCGACGGCGGCGTGCCGCTGCACTGCGGCGTGTTCTCGGCCGACGGCGTGTTCGACTCCGCCGCGATCAAGGCCGCGGGCCGGCCGGTGTTCTTCAACAACAACGGCATCCACCCCGGCGAGCCCGAAGGCATCGACGCCTGCATGGCGCTGCTGCGCGACCTGTGCCTCGATGCCGAGCGCCGCGCCGCGCTGGGCCGCACGGTGCTGGTGTACATCCCGGCCTACAACGTCGACGGCCTGCTGAACCGCGGCACCACCAGCCGCGTGAACCAGAACGGCCCCGAGGCCTTCGGCTTCCGCGGCAATGCGCGCCACCTGGACCTGAACCGCGACTTCATCAAGCTCGACAGCCTGAACGCACGGACCTTCGCCAGCGTCTTCACGCGTTGGGACCCGGACGTGATGGTCGACACCCACACCTCCAACGGCGCCGACTACCAGCATGTGCTGACGCTCATTCCGACCCAGCCCGACAAGCTGGGCGGCCGCACCGGCGCGCACCTGCGCGACGCGATGCTGCCGGCGCTGTATGCCGGCATGGCCGCGCGCGGCTTTGCGATGTGTCCCTACGTCAATCCGGTGAAGGAGATTCCCGACGACGGCATCGCCGACTTCCTGGACACGCCGCGCTTTTCCACCGGCTACGCGGCGCTGCACCACTGCATCGGCTTCATGCCCGAGACGCACATGCTGAAGGACTTCAGCGCGCGCTACCACAGCACCCGTGCACTGGTGGACTGCGCGCTGGCCTGGACCGTCGCCCAAGGCGACGCGATCCGCGCCGCACGGGCAGCCGACCGCGCGGCCATCGCGGCCGGTGCCCCGGTGCCCTTGCAGTGGCAGCTGGATGCCGCGCACAGCCGGCCGTTCCGCTTCAGCGGCTACCGCGCGGTCTACGAACCCAGCCGGCTCGGCCGCTACCAGCGCCTGCGCTACGACCGCTCGGCACCCTGGCAGCGCGACATCCCCTACCACGATCGTTACGCGGCCATGGCTAGCGTGCTGCCGCCGCGGGCCTACCTGCTGCCGCAGGCCTGGCATGACGTGGCCGTGCGGCTGCAGGCCCATGGCGTGCCGCTGCAGCGCATCGCCCGCGCCGGCCGGGTGCAGGCCGAGGCGTACCGCATCACGCACTTCGAGAAGCGGCGCGTGCCGTTCGAAGGCCGCCACCTGCACGATGCGCTCGAGCTGCAGGCCGAGCCGCTGGACGCCGCGGTGGCCGCGGGCGACTGGCTGGTCCCGCTGGGCGGCCCGATGGACCGCTTCGTCGTCGAGGTGCTCGAACCCCTGGGTGTCGACAGCTTCTTCCGCTGGGCCTTCTTCGACAGCGTGCTCGACAAGAAGGAAGGCTTCAGCGACTACGTGTTCGAGGACGAAGCCGAGCGCCTGCTGGCCACCGAGCCCGGCCTGCGCGAACGTTTCGCGGCCTGGCAGGCCACGCATCCGGATCAGCTGGACGATCCGCAGGCGGTGCTGGGCTTCCTGTTCCTCGCCGCGCAGCGCTACGCCGAGCCCGAATGCCGGCGCTACCCGGTGCTGCGGCTGGCGGCGCTGCCGGCCGTGCTGCTGGCGCAGGCGGACTGACGCGTCTTTCAGGCATTACCATCCGCCGTCCGCATCCGCCCGGTGCGGCTCGAAGGCCGCGAGCAGGAAGTCCACCAGCGCGCGCGTCTTGGCCGACAGGTGGCTGCGCGTCGGGAACACCGCGTAGAGGTCGGCCGGCGGCAGCTGCCAGTCGGGCAGCACCGGCCGCAGCCGGCCCGAGCGCAGCATCGGCGCGGCTTCCCACAGCGAGCGCATCAGGATGCCGTGGCCGTCCAGCGCCCAGCCGAGCACGCATTCGCCATCGTTGGCGGCGAGCGGGCCGCGCACCTTCACCGTCTCGTGCCGGCCACCGGCGCGCAGGTGCCAGCTGCCGAAGGTCTCGTCGCTCTCGCGGATGAACAGGCAGGCATGCCGCGCCAGCTCGCGCGGCGCGCTGGGCTCGCCGGCGCGGCGCAGGTAGGCGGGCGCGGCGCACAGCACGCGCCGGTTGTGCGCCAGCAGCCGCGCGGTCAGGCGCGCGTCGGGCAGTTCGCCGAAACGCAGCTGCAGGTCGAAGCCCTGCTCGATCAGGTTCACCGGCCGGTCGGTCAGGTGCAACTGCACCTCCACCTCCGGGTAGCGCCGCGCGAACTTCGACAGCAGCGGCGCCAGCTGGCGCCGGCCGAAGCCCAGCGTCGCGCACACGCGCAGCAGGCCCTGCGGCTGCGCACGACCACCGGTCACCGTGCGCTCCAGCGCGTCCAGCGCCTGCAGCACGCGCTCGCCTTCGACCAGGTAGGTCTCGCCCTCGGGGGTCAGGCCAATGCGGCGTGTCGTGCGCTGCAGCAGGCGCACGCCCAGGCGCTTCTCGATCGCCGCGAGCCGCTTGCTCACCGCCGGCGGCGTCACGCCCAGCTGCTGCGCCGCAGCCGCCAGGCTGCCGTGCTTGACGAGGTGCGCGAAGAACGCGAGATCGGAAAAGCCGTCGTTCGATTGATAACCCATGGGAACGAAAGAACTGCCGAAAGCGACATTGTGGCGCTTGTGTTCAGGCCTACCATGCGCCGAACGAACGGTCGCGGCCCGCCTGCGCCGCCTGGAGACGCCATGCACGCCCATCCCCTGTTCCCCGGCTTCACGGCCCATGACATCGAGACCGACACCGGCGTGCGCATCCACGCGCTCACCGGCGGCAGCGGGCCGCCGCTGCTGCTGCTGCACGGCCACCCGCAGACCAGCGCCATCTGGCACCGAGTGGCGCCGACACTGGCCCAGCGCTTCACTGTCGTGGCCGCTGATTTACGGGGTTATGGAGATTCGTCCAAGCCCGCCGGCGATGCCGGGCACCTGGCCTACAGCAAGCGCCGCATGGCGCAGGACATGCGGGTGCTGATGCGCACGCTGGGCCACGAGCGTTTCGCGGTGCTGGCGCACGACCGCGGCGCGCGCGTCGCGGCCCGGCTGGCGGGCGACCATCCCGAGGCCGTGCGCCGCGCGCTGCTGCTGGACGTGGCGCCGACGCTGGCAATGTACGAAGGCACCCGCGACGCCTTCGCGCGCGCCTACTGGCACTGGTTCTTCCTGATCCAGCCGGCGCCGCTGCCCGAGCGCCTGATCGAGGCCGACCCCGCGGCCTATGTGCGCGAGGTGATGGGCCGCCGCAGCGCGGGCCTGAAGCCCTTCGACCCGCGCGCGCTGGCCGAGTACGAACGCTGCCTGGCGCTGCCCGGCGCGGCGCACGGCCTGTGCGAGGACTACCGCGCGGCCGCCGGCATCGACCTCGAGCACGACCGCGCCGACCGCGAGGCCGGCCGCCTGCTGCAGCCGCCGCTGCGGGTGCTGTGGGGGGCGGAGGGCGTGGTGCAGCGCTGCTTCGAGCCGCTGGCGCTGTGGCGCGCGGTGGCGCGCGAGGTGGACGGCGAGGCCCTGCCCTGCGGCCACTACATCCCCGAGGAAGCGCCGCAGTTGCTGCTGGAGCGCGCGCTGCCCTTCCTGCT
>NZ_JBGAGA010000036.1:0-63690 GCF_044226965.1 Aquabacterium sp.
GCCCGCGCAGCAGGCCTCGCGCCCAGCGACCCACGAGGGCGACGTTGACGCCGCTGGTCAGGCCGGCGCGGGCGGCCAGCGTCTCGGTGATGTCCATCAGGACGGCGCCGACGATGCCGCCGGCAAAGGCGAGGACGAACGCGTTCACGGGCAGGCTCCGTCGGGGGTGGCGGGATGGGTTGAGACGGGCCTTATGACTGGCCGCCGGTGGCGCCCGCGCCGCACGCGCACTGCGGACCACAGGCGCACTGCGGGCCGCAGGCGCAGGCCATCGGGGCGACGGCGGGCTGGCAGCCGCAGGTGCAGGCGGCGCCGGGGCATTGCGTGCAGGTACAGGGCATTTGCTGAGGGGTGTTCATGGTGAGTTCCTTCGGGTTGCATCGACGACGGGATGTCTTCGATGGCTGCACTGTCGCGGCGCCGGACTTTGCGTCACAGGCGATTGCGACGAGGGGTCCGCGCCTAGGCGGGAACGGTCGCTGTCGTCGACCGGACGGTGGCGCGGCGGTGGCGCGGTGTCAGGCGGCGGGGTCGGCCCCCGCGGACGCCAGCTCGCGCACCGTCAGCCACAGGCGCAGGTCGAACTCGAGCCGGTGGTAGTGCGGCTCCATGTGCTCGCACAGCGCGTAGAACGCGCGGTCGTGCTCAGGCTCCTTCAGGTGCGCCAGCTCGTGCACGACGATCATGCGCAGGAAGTCGGCCGGCGCGTCCTTGAACAAGGTGGCGATTCGGATCTCGCGCTTGGCCTTCAGCTGCGCGCCCTGCACCCGCGACACGCGCGTGTGCGTGCCCAGCACGTTCTTCAGCAGGTTCAGCTTCGGGTCGTAGGCCACCTTGGCCAACGGCGGCGCGCTCTTCAGGTGGCGCGCCTTCAGCGCGTTGACGTACTCGAACAAGGCGCGCTCGCTGCGCACCGCATGCGGTTCGGGATGGCGCCGTGCCACGGCGGCCGCCAGCGTGCCGGCCTCGATCATCGCGGCTACCTGCGCCAGCAGCTCGGGCGCGTAGCCCTGCAGGTACTTCAGGTTCACGCCGGCGCGGGCCGGCCCCACACCAGCAGCAGGTTGTTGGCCGGCATCGGCACGCGCTCGCGCAGCGCGAGGCCGGCCAGCGCCGCCTGCTGCGCCACGTCGGCCAGGCGCCGCAGACCCCAGGCCGGATCGCGCGCCCGCAGGTCGGCGTCGAAGGCCAGGTTGCTCGGCGCCGTGGGCACCTCGTCTTCGAGGTACGGGCCGTAGGTGATCAACAGGCCGGCGGCCCCCAGATGGCGCGCCGCGCCGCGCATCAGCCCGCCGCAGCAGGCCCAGGGCGCGATGTGGAGCATGTTGGCGCAGTAGATCGCGTCCACCACGGCCGGCACGCCGGGCCAGTGGGGCTGCAGCACGTCCAGCTGGACCGGTGCTGCCACCTGCGGCAGGTTCGCGCACCAGGCGGCGATGGACGGCAACGCGCTGGCGTCGAAGTCACTCGGCAGCCAGCGCCAGCCGGGCAATCCTGCGCTGCAATGGGCCGCATGCTGGCCGGTACCGCTGGCGATTTCCAGCAGCACGCCGCGAGCCGGCAGCAGGCGCTGCAGCTGCACGAGGATGGGCGCCGCGTTGCGCTCGGCGGCAGGACTGTGGCGGCGGGGGGCGTCGGTCATGGCGGGTGTCCCATGACAGTCTATCGAGTGCGGCACGCGGCCGGTCGCGCGGTGCCGGCCGGCGCGCTGTGCCGGCGATGTCCGGTTCGCGGGCGCCAGGCCGTCCGGTCGTACGGGAACGAACCCGCAACCGAATGGCCGAACAGGAGCCCCGAGATGAAGCTTGTTGGGCCAGGGTGCGCTGGCACCGGTCGACTGCAGCGTGGGCTTCGTGGCCGCGCCGCTGCGGGCCTGCCGGGGCGGCGCGTTCGGCGACCTCTTGCAGGACGTGGCGGTGGTCGTCAACACCGGCAGCGTGCCGGCCTCGTTCAACGGCGCCTCGCTGCCCGGGGGCGCGGCAGCGCTGCGTGCGGGCGCAGTCTTGACGGTTCGGCCCGGGCGGCCGCCGAGGGCGCTCGGGCGAACGGCCCGAGCCCACGGCAGGTGGGGTGCAAGGCCCTTCGACTTGAGGGCGCGCAAACGCCGCGGGCCGCCCCCAGCGCAACATCGGCGCAGTCCGTCAAGGAATCCTGATGCGCAAACTCGAAGTCTTCGAACCCGCGATGTGCTGCCCCACCGGCGTGTGCGGTGTCAGCGTCGATCCGGTGCTGATCCAGTTCAATGCCGACCTGCAGGCGCTGGCCCAGCAGGGCGTCGAGATCGCGCGCCACAGCCTCAGCCACGCGCCCGCGGCCTTCGCCGCGCATGCCGAGGTCGTGAAGGAAATGGCCGCCGGCATGGACCGGCTGCCGATCGTCACCATCGACGGTCACATCGTGTCGACCGGCGTCTACCCGTCGAAGGCGCAGCTGCTGAGCAAGCTGGGCCTGCCCATTCCGACGGCCGACAAGCCGCGCATCAAGCTGGGCGACTGCGGCTGCGCGCCGGGCCAGTGCCACTGAGCCCGCGGTCGCTGGCATGGCCCTGCCCAAGATCGAGACCCGCTTCGCCTTCTTCACGGGCAAGGGCGGCGTCGGCAAGACTTCGCTGGCCTGCGCCTGCGCCGTCCGGCTCGCCGAGCACGGGCGGCGCGTGCTGCTCGTCAGCACCGATCCGGCCTCGAACCTCGACGAGGTGCTGGAGACGCCGCTGAACTCGACCCCCACCGCCGTGGCCGGCGTGCCGGGCCTGCAGGCGCTGAACGTCGACCCCGAAGCCGCCGCGGCGGCTTACCGCGAACGCATGGTCGGCCCCTACCGCGGCGTGCTGCCGGCCGCGGCGATCCGCAGCATGGAAGAGCAGTTCTCCGGCGGCTGCACCGTCGAGATCGCGGCCTTCGATGCGTTCGCCGAGCTGCTGGCCGGCAACGCGGTGACCGCGTCGTTCGACCATGTC
The DNA here is from genome assembly GCF_044226965.1 of Aquabacterium sp. Taxonomy (GTDB): domain Bacteria; phylum Pseudomonadota; class Gammaproteobacteria; order Burkholderiales; family Burkholderiaceae_C; genus Pseudaquabacterium. The sequence goes on from NZ_JBGAGA010000036.1 coordinate 2,957, forward strand.
GTCTTCGATACCGCGCCCACCGGCCACACGCTGCGGCTGCTGTCGCTGCCCTCGGCGTGGAACACGTTCCTGGCGACCAACACCACGGGCAGCTCGTGCCTCGGTCCGCTGGCCGGCCTGGAGAAGAACAGGGCCACCTATGCCGCGGCCGTGCGCGCGCTGGCCGACGGCGCGCTGACGACGGTGGTGCTCGTCGCCCGCCCCGAGGTGTCGGCGCTGCGCGAGGCGGAACGCACGCGCCACGAGCTGGCCGACCTCGGGGTGCGCCGCCAGGTGCTGGCGCTCAACGGCGTCTACGAGGCGGCGTCCGACGATCCCGTCGCAAGGGCGATGGCCTCGCGCCATGCGGCCGCGACGGCGCAGATGAGCGCGGGCCTGTCGGCCCTGCCGTGCAGCCGCACCGGGTTCATTCCACGCGGCATGGTCGGCCTCGCCTCGTTGCGAGCCTTCCTGCACCCGCCGGCCGAGCCGCCGGCCGCGCCCGCCATGCCCACCGCCGATGCAGCGGACCACGGCCTGGCCGCGCTGGTGGACGAGATCGAGGCTGCCGGCCACGGCCTGGTGATGACGATGGGCAAGGGCGGCGTGGGCAAGACCACCGTCGCCGCGGCCGTCGCCGTCGCGCTGGCGCAGCGCGGTCATCGCGTCGTGTTGTCGACCACCGATCCTGCGGCCCACCTGGCCTGGTCGCTCGACGAGCCGGTGCCGCGGCTCTCGCTCGAACGCATCGACCCCGCGGCCGAGGTGGCGCGCTACCGGCACGAAGTGCTGGCGAAGGCCGGCCCGGGCCTGGACCCGCAGGCGCGGGCGATGCTGGAGGAAGACCTGCGCTCGCCCTGCACCGAGGAGATTGCGGTGTTCCGCGCGTTCGCCGAGACCGTGGACAAGGCCCGCGACGCCTTCGTCGTGCTCGACACCGCGCCCACCGGCCACACGATCCTGCTGATGGATTCGGCCGAGGCCTACCACCGCGAGGTGAGCCGCACGCAAGGCGACACGCCGGAGCCGGTGCGCACGCTGCTGCCCCGGCTGCGCGACCCGGCCTTCACGCGGGTGCTGATCGTCACGCTGGCCGAGGCGACGCCGGTGCACGAGGCCGAGCGGCTGCAGGCCGACCTGCGGCGCGCGGGCATCGAGCCCTTCGCGTGGGTCATCAACCAGAGCCTGCTGGCCAGCGGCACGCAGGACCCGGTGCTGCAGCAGCGCGGCGCCTACGAGGCGCCGTTCATCGCGCATGTCCGCGAGTGCTCGGCCTCACGCTGCGCGCTGCTGGCGTGGCGGCGCGAGGCGCCGGTCGGCGTGGCGGCGCTGCTGGCGCTGACGGCGGGCGAGGCCGCTCAATTCAGCCGATAGGCCGCATGGCAGGCCACGCAGGCCTGGTTCACGCGCGCCAGGGCCGCCAGCGCCGGCCGCAGGTCGCCGGTGACCGACGCATCCTTGGCCACGGTGGCGAACTGGCTGGCCGCGCGGTGCATCGCCGTGCCGGCGTCCTGCATGCCCTGCGGCATGTAGCGGGCGACTTCGTGCGCACCATGGGTCTTCAGCGAGGACATGCCCAGCCGCTGCTCGGCGACATCGGCCGCCCGGTCGAACTCGCCCTTCGCGAGCGCGTCCTGCATCTCGCCAAGCGCCAGCAGGTGGTCGCGCATGTTGGCCAGCGTGTGGCGGCGCAGTGGCTCGGGAAACGCCACCGGCCGGCGCGGGTCGGCCGCCGCGGCCGGGTCCTGCGCGGGGCCGGCCGCAGGATGTACGTGGCCACCCGCCGGGTGCGTCTGTGGCAGGGCCAGCGTGGGCAACACAAGGGCCAGGGCGGCCAGGGTTCGTCGGGTCGCGGTGTTCAAGATGCCTCCGGAGCATGCGCATGCTCGCCGCGGGCGCCGCGCCAGGCCTATGATTTCGATCATATGGACAGCACCATGACATCGCCGTGAGCGCCGCCAGCCCGCCGCTGCCGAAGGCGCTCGCGGCGCTGGCGCAGCAGCAGTCCTTCGCGGCGGGCGATCGGGTGTTCCGGGCTGGCGCCGCGGCCCGCCACGTGCACTTCCTGGTGCAGGGCCAGGTCCGGCTCAGCCGCTTCGGGCGGCAGGGCGAAGCGGTGGTCATCCATGCCGCGCTGGCCGGCGAGTACTTTGCCGAGGCCTCGCTGCACAGCGAGCGCTACCACTGCGATGCCGAGGTGCTGCAGCCGGCGCTCGTGGCCTCGATTCCCTCATCGGCGCTGCGCGAGCTGCTGCAGCGCGATGCGGAGTTCGCGATGCACTGGGTGGCCATCCTGTCGCGGCAGCTGCGGCAGACACGGGCGCGCGTCGAACGGCTGTCGCTGAAGGGGGCCGCCGAGCGCGTGCGGCACCTGCTGCTGACCGAGGGCAAGGGCCTCGCGCACCAGTACACGCTGCGCGGGTCGGTGAAGGACCTGGCGGCCGAGCTGGGGCTCACGCACGAAGCGCTGTACCGGACCCTGGCCGCGATGGAGCAGCAGGGCGTGATCGAGCGCCGCGCCACGACGATCACGCTGCGCGGCGGCCGTTGAGCGCGCGGCCGGGACGGGCCGACAGGCGTCGTAGACGAGATGAAAGACATACGCATACAGCGCATAAGCCAGGGTGAGCCCGATGTCGGCGGCCAGCGCCGCGCGCCATGACAGACCGGTCATCGCCACGATCGTCGGCCAGGTGAAGACCGCGGCGCTGGCCTCGTGCAGCAGCGCGTGCAACACCCGCAGCCACTGCGGTCGCTCGCTCGCCAGACGGCCGCTCAGCCTGTGCTCGACGAGATCGAACGCGGTGTTGAACAGCGCCGACCAGCCCATCACCAGCAGCGTCAGCACGGCGATCAGCGCGAACGAAGCGCGCATGCCATGCCCCGCCAGCAGCGCGAACAGCGGCGCCACCAGCAGCAGGCCGCCGGCTTCGAAGCACAGGGTCTGGCGCAGGCGCTCGCGCGCGTTGCGAATGGCGCCGGGCATGGCCACCGCCTCAGCGCGTGCAGCACAGCGCGTCGCCACGCAGCGTGGGCGGGGCCGAGCGAGCGGCTGCAGCGACGGGCCTGGGCGCGTGCCGGTGCAGGTGGGGGTGCGGGTCCTCGGCCAGCATTCGCTCGTAGACCGCCGCCTCGCCGTGGGCATCGCTGATCGACGCGAAGACGCGGCGCCGGTCGAACTCGAAGCTCGCATAGGGCTGCGCGAACAGGCGCCGGAACCCGGTGCGCTGGGCCAGCTGCGCCGTGACGCGGTGCGTGCAGATCGTCACGGCGCGCAGGAAGCCCAGCGCCCGCGCGGCCGCCAGGGACCGCCTCTCCAGCATCGAGGCGACCCCGTAGCCAAACTGGCCGGGCAGCACGCCGGTGACCACCAGTTCCACGACCTCACCGCTGCGCACCGGGCCGCCCTGCTGCGCGTAGGCCTGGCCCAGCTGGTCCAGCAGCGCCAGCGTCGGCCCCAGCGAAGGCGCAAGCGATGCGGCGCTGATGACCGGGACGTGATGCAGATCTGCCGCCATGCAGAAGCCGGTCACGGCACCGGTGGCCGCGTCGCATGAAACGAAGGACAGCGGCGAGCCTGCGCAGGCAGCGACCACCTGGACGGCGAAGGCCAGGAACTCGTCCGCCGTCACCGCGGTGGCCACGGCCATCGGCTCGCGGGCCGCGAACGATTGCGCGACCAGGCGCGCCAGCACGAGCGGGTCGACGGTGCTGGCTGCCACGACCTGCGGGCGCGACCCGGGTGGCGGGGCATCGACGATGGTGCTCGGCATGCCACGCAGCAGGCCCGAGAACAAGGCCACCACGTCATCGGCGCGCTTGAGCGACGCCGGCAGTGTGACCACCTCGCCGGGCGCGAACGGCGCGGCGTGCCAGTCCTTCTCCAGGCGCCGCAGCGTGGCTGCATGCGTACAGCGCTCCGCCTGGAGAGGCCCCGTGCCGGCGCCGTCGTGGAGGACGCAGAGCAAGCGGTCCTGCGCGAACACCGGCAGCGCGGGCGCGTTGGCCGCAGGCTCGGGCAGGCTGTCCAGGGCGAGGCGGCGCGACGCAGGCAGCCCCTCCAGCGCGCCCGCGTCGCGGCACAGGATGAGGGGCGCGCCACAGTCGTCCGCGATCTGCCGCACCCGCCAGGCGGGCTGCAGCGGATCGATGGTCACGAAGGCCCCGCCGGCCAGCAGCACACCGAGCATCGCGACGACGGCGTCCGCCGAGCCCGGCAGCGCGATGCCCACCGGCAAGCCGGCGGCGACGCCGCGATCGCGCAGCACCATCGCCAGGCGCGAGGCGCGCGCCAGCAAGGTCCGGTACGTCACCGTGCCCTTCGACGTGCGCAGTGCCGGGGCGTTGGGATGGGCCTGCGCCACGTCGACGAAGCGCGCGGAGATCGAGTCGCCCCGGCGCGGCGCCACCGGCGCGCGGCCTTCGATGATCTCGGCCGCCACGGCGCGGATGTCGCGGATCGCGACCGCGACATGCTCTTCGTGCGTGCGAACACTCAGCACGCACAGCCGGATCCAGACGCGACCGTTGAGCGTCGTGGGGGACAGGAACACGCTGCCACGGTGGTTCACCCGCCGCAGCAGCTCGCGGGTGTCGGCATCGAGGTCTCCTGATGCATCGGGCATGTCGCTGAGGCGGAAGGCGACCGTGGAGAGCTGCGGTTCGTCGATCAGCTCGAGCCCGGGAACCTGCCGCAACTCACGCGCCGCCTGCCGGGCGAGCTGCAGCTTCTCGTCGAGATGGGCCGCGAACGCATCGACCCCGCAGAGCTGCAGGGGCAGCCACAGGCGCACGCCACGCATCTCGCGCGAGAGCTCGGGGCTCATGTCGCAGAAGTTGATCTCGTCGTCCTGCAGGGCTGGCAGGTAGCCCGCCTGCTCCTGATCGCCGAACGCGCGCCGCAGCAGCGCGCGATCGCGCACGACCAGCGAGCCCGTGCCGTACGGCAGGCCCAGGCCCTTGTGCGGGTCCAGCGCCACCGAGTCGGCGCGCGCGATGCCCGCAAGCGCGCGCTGGCCGTCGGCGGTCAGCATGAAGAAGCCGCCGTAGGCCCCGTCGACGTGCAGCCACAGGCCTTCGTCGCGGGCCAGATCGGCCAGGCCGTCCAGATCGTCGACCGCGCCGGTGTTGGTCGTGCCGGCATTGCCGACCACCATGAAGGGCTGCAGGCCCGCCGCGCGATCGGCCCGCACGGCCTGTGCCAGGTGCGGCAGCGAAAGGCGAAAGCGGGCGTCGGTGGGCAGGCGGCGGATCTGCGCGCCGGGGAACCCGGCGGTGCGGGCCGCGCGGCGCACCGAGTGGTGGCATTGGTCCGACACGTAGATCACGCCGGACAGGAAGTTCTCCGGCAGCCGGTCGACACGGGCCGCGACGATGGCCATCAGGTTCGACATCGATCCACCGGTGGTGAGCACGCCGCCGGCGGTGTCCGGCATCTGGAGGACGCTGCACAACCAGCGCACGACGTTCCACTCCAGGCGGACGAGTCCCGGCGCCATCGACTCGTGCCCGGCGTGCCGGTTGATGCACTTGGTGATGAAGTCGCCCAGGGCCGACTGGAACAGGCCGCCCCCCGGCACGTACCCCAGGTAGCCCGGCCCGGCGGTGTTCACGCCCGGCGGCAGGACCTCGTCGAAAAGGTGGGCCAGCAGCGCCTCCAGCGGCTGCCCGGCCGCGGGCGGCATCGGCATCGGCGCCACCGCGAGGTGGCTGGCGGGACTGGACGCGATCTCCTGGCCGAGATTCGAGAGATAGGCGATGACCCGCTCGCCTGTCGTGGCAAGCATCTGGCGCATCTCCTGCGCGGAAGGTTCGAGCGATGGGGCCGACATGTCTGTCCTCGCAGTGCTGGGGTGGCGGGTGCCTGCACTGTCGTTCGCGCACCCCGGCCTCGTCCCCAAACGGCCCCAAAGGTTTTCAAAAACACATCGCGCGCCCAGGTCGCTCAGCGCGCGCGCAGCAGCGCGCCCATCGCCGCGACCGACAGCAGCGCGGACGCCGCAAACGCGGCACTCGGCGTGATGGCCCAGAACGCCGCGGCGATCAGCGATGCCGGCAGGTACATCATGCCCACCACGAAGTTGTAGACGCCCACGGCCGTGGCGCGCCGCTCGGGCTCGAGGTCGGCGATGAAGGCCTTGCTCTGCGATTCGTCGATGGCATAGAAGAGGCCGTAGACGACGAACACGGCGCCGATCTCCCAGCGGCTGCTGGCGAACACCAGCCACAGGTTGATGCCTGCATACGCGGCATAGCCGAGCAGGACGATGCGGCGGCGCCCGATGCGGTCGCCCAGCCGGCCGACCCAGGGCGCTGCCATCACGCAGCTGGCGTTGAACAGCGCATACAACAGCACCACCTCGGCGATGCCGAATCCCAGCGCATGCGCCTTGAGCAGAATGAAACCCAGGCTGAAGTACGCCAGCCCAAAGACCGCGCTCGGCAGGAGAAAGCGCTTGAACGCTGGCGTGAGGTGCTGCCAGTTCTGCCGCACACCCTCGCGCTCGTGAACGACGCCCGGCTGGTCGGGCATGCGCGCGAGCACCAGCACGCCCAGGACCGCCGGCACGAAGGCCACCAGGAACAGCGTGGCGTAGGTGCTGGCCGACTCGCCCCGCCAGGACAGCAGCCCGTAGGCCAGCAGCGGCCCGATCACCGCGCCGGACTTGTCGAGGGCCTTGTGCACGCCGTAGGCAAAGCCCCGTGACTCCTTGTCGGCCAGCGAGGCCAGCCAGGCATCGCGGGGCGGGCCGCGAAAGCCCTTGCCCAGCCGCTCGACGACACGAAAGACGCTCAGCGCGACGATCGAGGACGACACCAGCAGCACGAGCTTGGCCAGCGTCGAGAAGGCATAGCCCGCGGTCGCGAACCCCTTGCGCCGTCCGCTGCGATCCGACAACCACCCGGCCAGGTAGTTGAGCGACGAGGCCGCAAAGTCCGCCAGACCCTCGACCCATCCCAGCAGCGCCGTGGACGCGCCGGCCACCGTGGTGAAGAAGACCGCGAACACCGCGAAGATCATCTCGGAGCTGACGTCGGTCAGGAAGCTCACCACCCCGAGCTTGAGCACATCGGGGTGCAGTCTCAGGCGATCGCGCAGCGACATCCGCGACTCACAGCTGCCGCGGATCCAGCGCGTCGCGCAGCCCATCCCCCAGCAGGTTGAACGACAGCACCAGCAGGAAGATCGCCAGGCCCGGCCAGAACGCCATCCACGGCGCGCTGTCGACGTAGTTCTTGGCGGTGTTCAGCATGCTGCCCCAGCTGGGCGCGGGCGGCTGCTGGCCCAGGCCCAGGAACGAGAGGCTGGCCTCGGCGATCACCGCCGCGGCAATCGCCAGCGTGGCCTGCACGATCAGCGGGCCGACGATGTTGGGCAGCACGTGGCGCAGCGCCACGCGCCAGGGCGGGTTGCCGAGGGCGCGCGCGGCCTCGATGTAGTCCTCGACCTTGACGTTGAGCACCTGCCCGCGCGTGAGCCGCACGAACACCGGCGTGGCCGAAATGCCGATGGCGACCATCGCGTTGCTCAGGCTGGGGCCGAGGAAGGCCGCCAGCGCGATGGCCAGGATCAGGAACGGGCAGGCCAGGAAGGCATCGGTCAGGCGCGAGATCAGGCTGTCGACCGCGCCGCCGAGAAAGCCCGCGGCCAGGCCGATCGGCACGCCCAGCAGCAGCGAGATCGACACCGACACCAGCCCGGCCATCAGCGACGCGCGCGTGCCCCACACCACGCGGGCCAGCACGTCGCGGCCGATCTCGTCGGTGCCGAACCAGTGCTCGGCGCTGGGCGGCTTGCGGATCGCGCTCCAGCTGGTGGCGATGGGATCGTGACTGGCGATCACGCCGGCGAACAAAGCCAGCAGCACGAAGCCCAGCACCACCACCGCGCCGAACAGCGCGCTGCGCCGGCGCAGCAGCTTCATCGCCGCGCGGTACCAGGGGCCGGCGGTGGCGCCGGACGCGGCCGCGCCGGTGGACAGCTGGGCGAACGGGTTGGTGGAGGTCATCGGCCCATCGTCTCCATTCGGCTTCGATGTGCTGCGCGGCGCAGCACAGCGCGGATCAAGGCCGTTCGCTCTCGGCCCGTTCTTGCGGAGTGGTGACCAGAGCCTCCGCCTGTCCGCCGCTCTGGCAGCTCAATACCCCGAACCGTCGGGCTGCAACGTGGCGCGTACACCGCTCTGGCATCCCCTGCGCGCCGGCACCCGCATGCCAGCGGCTGCCAGGGCCTGGTTCGTGCCACGCTGGTGGCCGTCGGTTCGGGGTATTGAGCTGCCAGAGCCAAGGAAAACCGGAGGCCCATGGCAGCGTCAAGGCCAGATCGGATGTTCGAGGCCCTCTTCTTTGGTGACTTTCTTCTGGGCCCGCAGAAGAAAGTGACCCGCCCGCCGGGGCGGGACCCGGCACCTGTGCAAGCGCAGGCTCTCACCAAAAGCAAACCAGCAAACGACCGCCTCGAACCGCAAGCAGCCCTCCGCTGCAGTCGACGCCCTACTTCGTGCCGCACCCCGATTCGCCGCATCGCACTAACCCCGCAGCCGCGGATTGACGATGAAGTAGGCCAGGTCGGCCAGCAGGTTCAGCGTGATGTAGGTGGTGGCCGTCACCAGCACCACGCCCTGCACCACCGCGTAGTCGCGGTTGAACACCGCGTCGACGATCAGCTTGCCGAAGCCGGGGATCGTGAACACCTGCTCGGTGAGCACCGCGCCCGACAGCAGCGTGCCGAACTCCAGCGCGCCCAGCGTGATGATGGGCACCAGCGCATTGCGCAGCGCATGACGCAGCACCACGCTGCGCTCGGGCAGGCCTTTCGAGCGCGCGGTGCGCACGTAGTCGGCCGACAGCACCTGCAGCATCGCGCCGCGGGTGTGGCGCATCAGCACCGCGCTGATGGCGTTGCCCAGCACGAAGGCCGGCATGATCATCGCGGCCAGGTTGGCCTTGAGGTCCTCGAACGGGCTCACGTAGCCCGAGGCCGGCAGCCAGCCCAGTTGCACCGAGAACAGCATGATCAGCAGGATGCCGAGCCAGAAGTTCGGCGTGGAAATGCCCCACAGCGCGAAGCCGTTGGCCAGCGCGTCCCACCAGCGGCCGCGGCCCACCGCCGACGCGATGCCGGCCGGAATGCCGATGGCCAGCGCGATGGCGAAGGCCAGCACGGCCAGCTCCAGCGTGACCGGCAGCTTCTGCAGCACCAGTTCCCCCACCGGCTGCTGCATGCGCAGCGAATCGCCCAGGTCGCCGCGCAGCACCCCGCCCATCCAGTGCGCATAGCGCAGCGGCAGCGGGTCGTCCAGGTGCAGCTTCTCGCGCAGGTGGGCGACCACCGCCGGGTCCTGCTCCTCGCCGGCCAGGATCTTGGCCGGGTCGCCCGGCAGCAGCTGCTGCAGGCCGAAGATCAGCATCGAGACGAACAGCAGCGTCGGCAGCAGCGTGAGCAGGCGCTTGACGAGGAACGCGCGCATGCGGGGTGTGCCGACGGTTCAGCGGCCGGCCGGGGCCGGTGCCGCCGTGGCGTACACGTCCGGGCGGTGCCGTTCCATCATGCGCGGCGGGTTGGCCAGCGGTGTGAAGCCATAACGCGCATACAGCGCGTGGGCGTCACGCGTGGCCAGCATGAAGCGGCGCAGGCCCTGCAGGTCCGGATGCGCGAACACGGCATCGAGCAACTGCGTCGACAAGCCCCGGCCGCGGTGCGCTTCCAGCACGTAGACATCGGCCAGGTAGGCGAAGGTGGCGCGGTCGCTCACCACCCGCGCGTAGGCCACCTGCTGGCCGGCGCCGTCGCGCAGGCCGAAGCACAGCGAATGCCGTGCCGCGCGGTCGACGACCTCGAACGGCACGTTCGGCGACCAGTAGGTGGTGGCCAGGAAGGCGTGCACGGCCGGCAGGTCCATCTGCTCGTAGCCGGTGATCAGGGTGTAGCTGGTCATGCCGCCGCGATCAGTTGGCTGCCAGCTTCAGGCCGCCCACGCGCAGCAGCCCATCGGGAATCTGCCGCACGCCGCCCAGCTTGTTGGTGTAGGCCCAGAGCCAGTTGCGGTGGTACAGGTAGACGATGGGCCGCTCCTTCAGCACGCGCGCGGCGATCTGCTCGAAGAGCTTCCTGCGTTCGGCCGGGTCGCGCGTCGTGCGCGAGGCGTTCAGCAGCTTGTCGGTCTCGGCGTCGCAGTAGCCGGCGTAGTTCAGCGGCTGCTTGCAGGCGTCGAAGCTGTAGAGGTTGCCGTCGGGGTCGGGCCGGCCGCTCCAGGCCAGCACGTAGGCTTCGAAGTCGCCCTTGTCGGCCATGTTCAGCGAGGTGGCGAACTCGGCGGCCTGGATCTTGATGTCGAAGCCGGCGTCCTTGGCCATGGCTTGCACCACCAGCGCCAGGCGCTGCGCGTCGGACGTGGTGCCGGTCAGCAGCGTGAAGCTCGGGTTGGGCACGCCAGCGGCCTTCAGCAGCGCGCGGGCCTTCTCGACGTCGCGCTTGGGTACCGGCATGTTCTTCGCGTAGTAGGCGTTGTTCGGCGCGACCCACTGGTTGCCCACCGTGGCCTCGTTGTCCATCACCACCTGGGCCAGGCCCTGCCGGTCCAGCGAGAGCTCGAAGGCCTCGCGCACGCGGGCGTCCTTGCCCAGCGGGGTGGCCTGCGCCTTGTCGCTCTTGCCGACGTTGATGGTGATGCCCTGGTAGCCGATCTCGGTGATGCGGGTGACCTTGAAGCGCTTGTCCTGCTGCAGCTTCTCGATGTCCGAGGGCGCGACGCGCTCGATGAAATCGAGCTGGCCCGACTTCAGGTTGGCCAGCCGCACGGTGGCATCCGGGATCGGCAGGTAGGTGATGCGGCCGAGGTTGATCGCAGCCTTGTTCCAGTAGCCGTCGAAGCGTTCGAGCACGATGCGGTCCTGCGCCACGCGCTCGACGAACTTGAACGGCCCGCTGCACACCGGCTTCGCGCCGAACTTGTCGCCGGCGGCCTGCGCGGCCTTGGGCGAGACCATCATGCCGGCGCGGTCGGACAGCGCGGCCAGCAGCGGCGAGAACGGGGCCGAGAGGTTCAGCCGCACCGTCATCGGGTCGACCACGTCGACGCTGGTCACCGGCGCCAATTCGCCGCGGCGATTGGAGCCAGGCATCGTCTTGTGGCGCTCGATGTTGTACTTCACCGCGGCGGCGTCGAACTTCTCGCCGTCGTGGAAATGCACACCCGGGCGCAGCTTCAGCGTCAGCGCCTTGCTGTCGGCCGACCACTCGTACTTCTCGGCCAGCTGCGGCACGATGTTGAGCTTCTCGTCGACGTCGAACAGCTTGTCGCACAGCGCCGAGAACACCACGCGGCCGACGAAGCTGCGCGCCAGCGTAGGGTCGAGCACGTCGGGGTCTTCGGCCAGGCCCACCCGCAGGGCCGGCAGGGTCTGCGCCTGCACCGCGGCGCCCAGCGGCGCGAGCATGCAGCACAACATCAGCAGCAGTTTTCGGACGGACATGGCAGCGCTCCTGGACGCGTTGATCGGGTGTTAGGTCTTCGGCGCCTTGCGATGCGCCGCGTGGAATTCGGTGATGTGCTGCTCGATGCGTTCGCGGTCGAGCTCGCCCGCCGGCTGGGCACGCCGCGGCAGGCAGGCGATGAAGGGCTGGAAGCGTTCCAGGCTCACCGCGTACAGGCGCTGCAGCTCGCCCAGCGGGTCCGGGTGGTCGTCGGCGCGCAGGTCCAGCTCGGGGTAGTCCTCCGCGCCCTGGATGCGCAGCGCGGCGGACTGGCGGCCGCGCTTGTCGCCGCCCTCGGCTTCGCCGGCGCGCATGGCCATGATCAGGCGTTCGGCCAGCGGCAGGTCGCTGTGCGCGACATAGGCCGCGGCGGTGGCCACGATCACCGACTCGCCGGCCAGCATGTTGCCGGCCACGCTGAAGTCCTCGCGCTGCCAGTGGCCGCACCAGCCGATGCAGTCGCCGCCGGTGTGCGCGGCGCCGGCGCCGCGCGCGGGCAGCAGGTGCAGCTGGCGCTGGCTGCGGCCGGCGTCCGAGCCGGTGAGCGCGGCCACCACCTGCGCGGCGCTGCGGCCTTCGGCCAGCATCGCCAGGCCGCGCGGGCCGTAGGTGGGATTCATCAGCGCCTGCGTGCATAAAGCGCCGACACCGCCGCGCGCATGCACGCACAGGGCGCCCACCGCGAAGAAGCGGCTGGCGATCGCGATGCCGAAGCGGCCTTGTTCGTCCCGCGCGATGATCGACCAGGTCATGGGTCGGCCAGATTACTCCACCTTGCCGATGCGCCGCACCGCGTCGACCATCTGCTTCGCGTCGGCGTCCCAGTAGGCCTGGAACTCGGGCGCGTCCTGGTAGTCGATCGGGCTGCCGGCGCGGCCGATGGTGGCCACCACCGCGGGGTCGGCAGCGGCCTTCTTCGCCACCGCGCGCAGCTTCTGCACGATGTCGTCCGGCGTGCCGGCCGGCACGAACAGCGCGCACCACTGCGCGAAGCTCGCGTCATAGCCGGCCTGCTTCAGGCTCGGCACGTCGGGCAGCGATTGCAGCGGCCGCTCGCCCCAGTGCGCCAGCGGCCGCAGCTTGCCGGACTTGATGTGCTGCACCACGGTGGCCGGGCCGCTGGCCACCGCATCGACCTGGCCCGACAGCAGCGCCAGCACCGCGGGGCCGGCACCGGTGTAGGGGATGTGCGTCATGCGGAAGCCCGCGCCGGCCTTCAACATTTCCATCGGCACATGCATCGTGCCGTAGTTGCCCGAGCTGCCATAGTTGTAGGCACCGGGCCGGCGCTTGGCGTCGGCGACGAACTCGGCCAGCGTCTTCCACGGCGCGTCGGCGCGCACCACCAGCACCGTGGGGTCGGCGGTGAAGCGGGCGATCGGGATGAGCTGGTTGAGCGTGTAGGCCGGCTTGCGGCCGAACAGCACATCGGCCTCGGGCAGGATCGAGATCGACGACAGGCTCATCAGCAGCGTGTGGCCGTCGGCCGGCGCACGCGCCGCCGCGGCGATGCCCACCGCGCCACCGGCGCCGACGCGGTTCTCGACCACCACGCTCTGCTTCAACTCGCGCGCCAGCACCTCGGCCACCGGCCGCGCCACGGTGTCGGCCACGCCGCCGGGCGGAAACGGCACGATCATCACCAGCGGCTTGGCTGGCCACGCGACCTGCGCCTGCACGCGCGTGGCGGCCAGCGTGGCCGCGCCGATCAGCAGTTGGCGGCGCGCGATCATGCGGCCGCTCCGGCAGCGGTCCGGCTGGGGTCGACGAAGCGGTTCTCCAGCACGCCCAGGCCGTCGATCTCGATGCGCACCGCATCGCCATGGCCCAGCCAGCGCGGCGGGTTCATGCCCATGCCGACGCCAGCCGGCGAGCCGGTGGCGATCAGGTCGCCCGGCAGCAGCGTGATGCCGCGCGAGCAGGTCTCGATCAGCGTGGGAATGTCGAAGATCAGGTCGCGCGTGCGTGCGTCCTGGCGCAGCTCCGGCGCGCCGCCGGCGGGCATCACCCAGCAGCGCACGCGGGTGTCGCGGCCGTCCAGTTCGTCGGCCGTGACGATCCACGGCCCCATCGGGCAGAAGGTGTCGAAGCTCTTGCCCAGGTCCCACTGCGAGTGGCGCATCTGCACGTCGCGCGCGGTGACGTCGTTGACGATGGTGTAGCCCCACACATGGTCCATCGCCGCGCTGCGCGGGATGTTGCGGCCGCCGCGGCCGATGACGATGGTGAGCTCGGCCTCGTAGTCGATCTGGCTCGAGATCGCGGCGCCGGGCAGCTGCACCGCTTCTCCGGTCGCGATCACCGTCTCGGGCACCTTGGTGAAGACGATCGGCCAGCCCTCGGCCTTGTGGTCGCGGAACACCGAGTCTTTCAGCTCGCGGGCATGGGCGTGGTAGTTGCGGCCGACGCAGAAGATGTTGCGCCGCGGCCGCGGGATGGGTGCCAGCAGCTGCACCTCGGCCAGTGGCACGGCGTGCGTGACGTCCGGCAGCGCTGGCCGTGCGATGACGGCCAGCGCGCCGGCGTCTCCCTCGACGTCGAACAACTCGATCGCCGCGCCATCGGCGCTGAGGCGGCCCACCCGGCGCCGCCCCTGGTGCAACACGGTCGCGATTCGCACGGCTTGCTCCTGCAGTTCGACCAAATGCTACCATTTGGAACCATGGACGCCGTTTCCCGCCTGCGCGAAGCCATCCTCGACCAGCTGCGCAGCCGCCAGTGGCGGGCCGGCCACCGGTTGCCGACCGAGCGCGCGTTCAGCGAGCAGTTCGGCCTGAGCCGCAGCACCGTGCGCCGCGTGCTGACCGACTTCAAGCGCAAGCGCCTGATCACGCAGACGGTGGGCAGCGGCACCTATGTGTCCGAGCAGGTGCACGAAGCGCTGAGCGCGCTGTCACCGCCGCCGCCGGCGCTGGCGGTGAGCCCGGCCGAGCTGATGAACGCGCGCCTGCTGCTCGAGCCGGCGCTGATCGACGCGGCCATCGGCAACGCCACCGCGGCCGACTTCCAGCGCATGGACGAGTGCAATGCCCAGGCCGAGGCGGCCACCACGCTGGAAGACTTCGAGCACTGGGACGCCGCGCTGCACGAGGCCATTGCGCTGGCCGCGCACAACGGCTTCGTGATGGCGGTGTTCCGCCTGATCAACGAGGTGCGCTCGCAGGCCGAATGGGGCGTGCTCAAGCGCCGCAGCGCCACGCCCGAGCGCCGCCGCGAGTACCAGGAAGAGCACCGCGCGCTGGTACAGGCGCTGAAGGAGCGCGATGCCGAGCGCGCCCGCGCGCTGTGCCGCGCGCACCTGATTCACGTTCGTACCAACATGCTCGGCTCCTGATCGGCGCTACAGTCGCGAGGCACGGGCCAAGGATTGCCAATCAGGCCCAATCTGCCAGGAGACAGGCATGCGGCCAACCGAGGCGTGGCAGGAAGCAACGAGGGCGCGCAGGCGCTGGCTGGCGCAGGCCGGCCGCTGGGTGCTGCTGGCGGCCAGCGCGGCCGCGCTGCCGGTGCCGGCCTGGGCACAGGCCGCGTCGCCGGGGGCTGATGCCTGGCCGCAGCGGGCCATCCGCATCATCGTGCCCTTCGCGCCCGGCGGCTCGGCCGACGTCTTCGGCCGCGTCGTCGCGCAGAAGCTGCAGGAAGCGCTGGGCCAGAACGTGGTCATCGACAACCGCCCCGGCGGCGGTTCGCTGATCGGCACCGACGCGGTGGCCAAGGCGCCAGCCGACGGCTACACGCTGCTGCTGATGTCGAACACCCACACGGTGAACGAGTCGCTGATCCCGAACAAGCCCTTCGTGCTGCTGCGCGACTTCACGCCGGTGGCGCCGATCAGCGCCTCGGACCTGGTGCTGGTGACCAAGGCCGCGCTGCCGGTCAACAGCCTGGCCGAGCTGATCAAGGCCGCGAAGGCCAGGCCGGACGGCATGTCCTATGCCTCGTCCGGCCCCGGCACGCCGTACCACATGGCCGGCGAGCTGTTCAAGGCGATGGCCGGCGTCGCCATCGTGCACGTGCCGTACAAGGGCAGCGCCGGCGCGCGCACCGATGTGCTGGGCGGCCAGCTGGAGATGATGTTCGACGCGGTGCCGACGATGGCCGAGCACATCCGCGCCGGCCGCGTGAAGGGCCTGGCCACCACCGGCCGCCAGCGCTCCACCGTGTTGCCCGACCTGCCGACCATGGCCGAGGCCGGCCTGCCGGGCTACGAGGCCACCTTGTGGCTGGGCCTGATGGCGCCGAGGGGCACGCCGGCGGCGGTGGTGCAGCGGCTCAATGTCGAGGTGGCGAAGATCACGTCGAACGCCGAGATCCGCCGCGCCTGGGGCGTGCAGGGCACGGTGCCGATGACGATGAACGTCGAGGACTTCACGCGTTATCTCGAGGCCGACATCGCCAAGTGGGCGCAGATCGTCAAGATCTCCGGCGCCAAGCCGGAGTGAGTCCGCGATGGACGCTCCTGGCCATCCGCTGAACCTGCTGTGCGCCGGCGCCGCGCAGGGGCTGGTGAAGGCGCTGGAGCCGCGCTGGCAGGCCGAGACCGGCGCAATGCTGAACGCGCGCTTCGGTGCGGTGGGCGCGCTCACGGAGATGCTGGCCGCCGGCGAGCCCTGCGACGTGATGGTGGTGACCGATGCCATGGTCGACACGCTGGCCACCGCCGGCCGGCTCGACGGCGCGACGCGGCGGCCGCTCGGCCGCGTGCGCACCGGCATCGCGGTGCGCAGCGGGCAGGACCGGCCGGACGTCCGCACGCCCGAGGCGCTGGCCGCGGCGCTGCGCGCGGCCGACGCGATCCACTTTCCCGACCCGGTGCGCTCGACCGCCGGCATCCACTTCGCCGGCGTGCTGCGCGAGCTGGGCCTGCACGAGGCACTGGCCGCTCACTTTGTCACCCATCCCAACGGCGCCACCGCGATGCGCGCGCTGGCCGCCTCCACCGCGCGGCAGCCGATCGGCTGCACGCAGGTGACCGAGATCCTGTACACCCCCGGCGTGCTGCTGGTCGGGCCGCTGCCCGACGCGTTCGAGCTGGCCACCACCTACACCGCCGCGGTCAGCCGCCGCGCGCTGGATGCCGAGCTGGCCGAGCGCTTCGTGACCTTGCTGACCGGCAGCGCCACGCTTGCGCTGCGCCGCGTCGGCGGATTCGAGGACTGACTACAGCCGCCGCCACGACACCGACTGCAGGCCCCAGCCTTCGGCCGTGCGCAGCAGCGTGTCGATCTCGTGCCGGATGTCCGGCGTCTCGAAGGCTGCCACCGCGCTGAGCACCACGTAGCCACGCTCGTTGCGGGTCTCGCTCAAGGCCCGCAGCTCGGCCCGACGCGCCAGCAGCACGGCTTCGAGCTTCTCGCGCACCGCGGCCGACTGCGCGGGCTGGCACTCGAAGTCGAAGCACAGCTGCTCGGTCAGGCTGTCGCTCAGGCCCATGCGCAGGTTCAGCTGCCGCGCCACCTTGCGCAGCACCGAGTTGGCCAGCACCAGCAGCACCGCCGCGCAGCTGGCCTCGAGCAGCCGGCCCAGCCCGCACAGCGTGCCCAGCGCCGCACAGCACCACAACGTGGCCGCGGTGTTGATGCCGCGCATCTGCGCCCCGTCGCGGAACAGCAGCCCGCCACCGATGAAGCCGACGCCGACGACGATCTGGCCGGCCATGCGGATCGGCTCGACGAAGCCGCTGGCATCGGCAGAGGCGCTCATGAACAGCGCCGCGCCCATCGACACCAGCGCATTGGTCTTCAGGTCGACCAGCCGCCGGTGCCACTGGCGCTCCAGGCCGACCAGCGAGCCCAGCGCCAGCGCCACCAGGATGCGCGGCAGGAAGGGCGCGAACTCGGGCGTGCTCATCGTCGCGACGACGCGGGCGACGCCGGCGCCTCAGGCCGGCACGGCCACCCGCAATTGCTCGGGCGACAGGTACTGGCGGCGGAATTCCTCGAACGGCAGCCGGTCGGCGGCCTCGATCGCGCGCTGGTCCAGCACCGACTGCTCGGCCATGCGGCGCAGGCGCGCGGCCACGGCGTCTTCGTACGGCAGGCCCAGCAGGTGGGCCTTGGTGGCCTGCGACTGCGCGCCGATGAAGCCGATGTGCGAGCCCTCGAAATCGCGCTGCATCGCCGCCAGCACGCGGGCCGACGGCGCGCTGTCCGGCTGGTCGAGCCGCCCGGCGGCTACGCGCAGCGCCTCGCGGTGGGCCTCGCCGCCGTGGGCGCGGTCCAGCGCGGCGGCGATCGGTGCGCACTCGGCCAGCAGTTCGCGGCCCCAGTCGAGCAGCGTGATCTCCTGGCCGCCGCGCTCGAGCATCAAGCCCGGCTGGCGGCCATGTTCGGCGGCGCGGTGCTGGTTGCGCGCCAGCGCGGCAATCTCGGCCGGTGTGTCCGGCGGGCTGTCGCTGAGCAGGCAGTGCAGCAGGAACACATCCAGCAGGCGCATGGTCTGCGCGTTGATGCCCACCGGCTCGAACGGGTCGAGGTCCATGCAGCGCACCTCGACGTACTCGACGCCGCGCTCGCGCAGCGCATGCAGCGGCCGCTCGCCCTTGCGGATCACCCGCTTCGGGCGGATGGTGCCGTAGAACTCGTTCTCGATCTGCAGCAGGCTGGTGGCCAGCTGGTTGTATTCGCCGCCGGGGTTGCGCACGCCCAGCGTCTCGTAGGCCGGATAGGGCCGCGTCATCGCGTCCTGCAGCGAGGCCGCATAGCTTTCCAGGCTGTTGTAGCTGACCGAGAGCGAAGCCTGCGCATCGCTCTGGTAGCCCAGCCGCCCCATGCGCAGCGAGGTGGCATGCGGCAGGTACAGCGTGTGCGCCGACAGCGGCTGCAGCCGGTGCGGCCGACCTTCGACGAAGCTCGAACACACCGCCGGCGAGGCGCCGGTCAGGTACAGCAGCAGGAACGAATGGCGGCGGAAGTTGCGGATGAGCCCGAAATACTGCTCGCTGGACACGCCCGGCAGCGACCAGTTGTAGTGGATGCCCGAGATGGTCTGCATGCGCCGGCCGTAGCGGTGGCCCAGGCCCATGCGGTAGACGCTCTTGGCGCGGCCGACGTTCGAGGTGCCGTAGCGCCCGATCGGGATGTTCTCGTCCGAGGGCAGACCGCAGGGCATGCTGCCGACCCACAGCATCTCGTCGCCGATGGCGCGGTAGACGTACTGGTGGATCTGCGTCAGCTCGGCCTGCGTGGCCTCGGGCGTGGCGTGCACGCCGGTGATGAATTCCAGCTGCGATTCGCTGAAATCGGTGGTGATGTGCGGGTTTTCCAGCGCCGACCCCAGCGCGGCCGGGTGCGGCGTCATCGCCAGTTCGCCGTGGGCGTCGGCACGCAGGCTTTCCTTCTCGACACCGCGCCGGATGCCCTTGAGCCTGTCGAGCGCCAGCGCGCCCAGTGCGTTGTTCAGGCCCATGGTGTGCCTCGTGGTCTTGTCGTGGGCCGGAAAGGTACCACGGGCGCCGGCAACGCTGGGTCAGCAAGGCTTAACGGCCTTGTGCTAAGGGACAGCCGGCCGCAACCGCCGGTGTTGGCACCCGCTAACGCTTGAGCTTGAGCAGGCTGGCCACGATGGTCGCCACGCCCTGCTGCACCTCGACGAAGCTGTCCAGCTCCCGGCCCACCAGCAGCGAGCCGACCCAGTTGTTGTCCACCAGCGCCTGGCGCCACTGCGGCGTGTCGGTGGCGGCCAGCACCAGCTTGCGCAGGGCGTCCTTCTGCGCCGGCGCCAGCGCGGCCGAGGCGAACACGCCGCGCCAGTTGCTCAGTTCGGTCTCGACGCCCTGCTCGTGCAGCGAGGCAATGCCGAACAGCTTGCGGCGCGAGGACACTGCCAGCGGCAGCACGCGCCGCTCCTCGATCGCGGTCTTGAATTCGCTGTAGCCCGAGATGGCCACGCGGGCCCGGCCCGAGGCCAGCGCCTCCAGCGCCTCCTTGCCGCTGCTGGTGGGCAGGTAGTGCATCGCGCCGGCATCCTGGCCCAGCACGCGCAGCACCATCGCCGCCAGCATGTGGTCGACGCCGCCGGCCGAGCCGCCGGTGAAGCCGACGGCCGCCACGTCACGCTTGAGCAGCCGCACCAGGTCGTCGAGCGTGGCGATGCCCTGGCCGGGCGCGACGCACAGCACCGGGTAGTCGGCGGTCAGGCGCGCCAGCGGCACCAGCTGCTTCATCGCCTCGGGCTTCTGGTCGAGCGCCAGCGCGCCGACCATCACGAAGCCGCTGATGAACAGCGCGTTGGGCTGCGTCGCGCGGCGCTGCACGAAGTCGGCCAGGCCCAGCGTGCCGCCCTTGCCGCCCTTGTTCTCGTAGGCGATGTCCTTGACCAGGCCGGCGCCCTGCAGCGCGGCGCCGAGTGCGCGGCCGGTCTGGTCCCAGCCGCCGCCGGCACCGGCGGGGATGACGATGTCCAGCTGCGGCAGCGGCGCGGCCCGGGCCGCGGCGGCCGTTGCGGCCCAGCCCGGGTGCGTCGTGCCGCCCGCTGCGGCGGCCACGGCCGCCGACAACCATGTCCTTCTGCTCAGCATCGCCCTCGTCTCCTGCGCCACTGCGGCAGGGGCCATGGTCGGGAGGCGGGCTGTCAATCGGCTGTCGCGGGCTTACGGGTAAACGCCTGCTGCCGCCGGCGCGGGCGGCGGCGGCGTGCAGCCCGTCACGCCGCTTCGGCGGTGCGGAACACGTGCACCATCAGCGCCAGGCCGCGGGCCTGCTCGCTCATCGCCTTGGCCGCGGCGCTGGACTGCTCCACCAGCGCGGCGTTCTGCTGCGTCATGTCGTCGAGCTGGGCCACCGCGGTGTTCACCTCGCCCAGGCCGTCGCGCTGCTGCGCGGTGGACTGCGTGATCTGCGCCATGGTCTGGTTGACCCGGGCGATGGCGGCGACGATCTCGTCCATCGTGCTGCCGGCGGTGGACACCAGCTGCGCGCCCGATTCCACTGTGCCGAGCGAAGCGCCGATCAGCGTCTTGATCTCGCGTGCCGCCTTCGCGCTGTTCTGCGCCAGGCTGCGCACCTCGCCGGCCACCACCGCGAAGCCGCGGCCCTGCTCGCCGGCGCGCGCGGCCTCGACCGCGGCATTGAGCGCCAGGATGTTGGTCTGGAACGCGATGCCGTCGATCACGCCGATGATGTCGGCGATCTTCTTCGAGGTGGCGGCGATCTCGTTCATGTTGGCCACCACGTCGCCCACCACGCGGCCGCCGCGCTGCGCGGCCTCGGTGGCGCCGCGCGCCAGCTGGTCGGCGGCCAGCGCCGCGTCGGCCGACTGCTGCACAGTCTGCGTCAGCCCGGCCATCGCGCCGGCGGTGCGCTGCAGGTAGGCCGCGGCACGCTCGGTGCGGTCGGACAGGTCCTGGCTGCCGCTGGCGATTTCCTGCGAGGTGTTGACCACGCCGTCGCTGGTGTGCAGCACCTTGCCCACCAGCGAGGCCAGCGCGGCCGACATCTCGTGCAGCGCACGCTGCAGGTCGCCGAATTCGTCGTGGCGGTCCACCGCCACCTGCTCGGTCAGGTCGCCGCTGGCAATGCGCTGCGCCACCTGCACCGCCTGGCGCAGCGGCCGGTGGATCGAGCGGATCAGCAGCTTGGCGCCGCCGGCGATCGCCGCCAGCAGCACGAACAGGCCGATGCCGGTGGCTTTGAGCACCTGGTCGCGCTCGGCGGTGAAGCGCTGCTGCAGCTGCTCGGCGTCGGCCCGCTGCATCGCGGCGTAGGCCTGCACCGACTTCAGGTAGGCCTGCGCCGCGGGGTTGAAGCGCTTGTCGAACTCGGCCTTGGCCATCTGCATGTCGCCGGCCTCGGCAAAGCGCATGGCTTCCTTCTGCGCTTCGAGCAGCGCGGCCCGCTCGCGGTCGAGCTGGCCCACCAGCGCCTTCTCGGCGTCGCGCTGCGGCATGCGGCCGATGGCCTCGCGGATCTTGTCGATGCGGCCGAAGGCCTGCGCGATCGGCGCCTTGAAGGCTTCGATCAGCTCCGGGTTGTAGCCCAGCGTCGAGCCGGTCATGCGGGCCACCGTGGTCTCGGTGAGGCTCGCCCACTCGGTGGCGCCGCGCACCTTGGCGTCGCTCAGCCCCAGCTCGGCGGCGCCGCGCTGCTGCACCTCGGTCACGCGCCAGGCGGCCAGGCCGAACAGCGTCACCAGCGCCAGCATCAGCAGGCCCACCGCGCACCACAGGCGCGTTCCGAGGCTGATGGTCGATCGCAAGGCAGTCATCGTGGTGTCTCCCAGGTCCGGCAGTCGAAAGTCTGTCGGCTGTCTATCGGCCATTCGCGCGCCGGCTTGATGCGGCGCACGGCGGGGCGGTCCGGCGCGGCGCGCCGGACTGGGCACAACGCCGCGCCGAAAAGCCCGAGTTGGCGTCGAAGCCACTATCAATTTCCGCATTTCGGGTTGGCGGCGGCGCTCAGAATGCAGGCGTCCCGCGTCTTCTGCGCGTGCGGCCCCTGCGGCGCACGCGCGCCTGCCATGAACAAGCCCGGCCGGGTTCCCAGTCGCCTGCTGCTCGAATCGCTGCTGATCGTCGCCGCGGTCGAAGCCGGCCTGCTGGCGCTGCTGCCCTGGCTGGCGCCGCTGCTGCCGGACCGCCAGCGCGGCATGGCGCATGTGCTGGCGCTGCTGCTGCTGGCCGCGCCGGCGCTGTACTGGCGCGCGATGGAGGCGGTGCGCGAAGCCTACCGGCAGCCGGCCGCCGCCAGCGGTTTCGGCACCGGCGCACGCGCGGCCGCCCGCCACGACCAGCGCCGCCGCCGCGCGATCGCGATGACGGCCACCGCGCAGATGGTCGGCATCGGCCTGACCGCGCTGATCGTCAGCTACCTGAAGCAGCAGATCGACGACGACCTGCGCCAGCGCTTCGAGCGCCAGACCGAGCGCCTGGAAACCGAGCTGCAGCGGCGCCTGAACCTGCCCGCCCTGGGGCTGAAGGGCGCGGCCGCCGCCTATGCCGCGGGGATGACGGTGCCGCACGCGCAGTTCGAGCGCTACGTGGCGCTGCGCAACCCGACCGTGTCCTTTCCCGGCACGCGTGCCTTCGGCGTGATCCGGCGCGTGCCGCGGGCCGGGCTGCCGGCCTTCCTGGCCGCGGTGCGCGCCGACGGGGCGCCCGGCTACACGCTGCGCGGCGACAGCGGCACCGACGCGCTGTACCTGGTGCAGCAGATCGAGCCGCGGGCGCCCAACGCCGACAGCCTGGGCCAGGACCTCGGGGCCGATGCCGGCATGCGCCGGGCCATCGAGCAGGCGCAGGCCAGCGGCGAGGTGACGCTGGCCCGCCACCCCGGCATCGTGCAGGGCACGCAACGCCTGCCCGGCTTCGTGCTGCTGGCGCCGGTGCCCGGCGCCGACACGCTGCTGTTCGCGCCGATGGCCGTGCGCGAGCTGTTCAGCGGCGTGGCCAGCGCCGCCGCCGACGGCGCGCTGGACTTCCAGCTCTTCGACGGCGACGGCTCGCGCCCCGAGCAGCTGGTGTTCGACACCCGCGACGCGGACGCCGCCGCGCGCGCCGGCGACCTGCACGGCGTGCGCACGCTGGTGTTCGGCGGACGGCCGCTCACCTTGCACGTCATGCCCGCGGCCGGCTTCGAGGCCTCGGTCGACCAGCGGCCGCTGCTGGTCACCGCGCTGGGCGGTGCGCTGCTGAGCGTGCTGCTGGCGCTGGTGGTGTGGGCGCTGGCCTCCGGCCGCATCCGCGCGCAGACGCTGGCCGAGCGCATGACCGCCGACCTCGAGCGCCTGGCGCAGGTGGTGCGCCACACCTCGAATGCGGTGACCATCACCGACCCGCAGCTGCGCATCACCTGGATCAACGAGGGCTTCACCCGCATCAGCGGCTACGACGCCGAGGCCGCGCTGGGCCGCACGCCGGGCGCGCTGCTCGCCAGCGGCAAGGCCGACCCGGCGGTGCTGCAGCAGCTGGCCGACGCCGCCGCGGCCGGCCGGCCCTGCCGCGTGGAAGTGCTCAACCGCAGGCGCGACGGCCGCGAATACTGGGTCGACACCGAGATCCAGCCGCTGCACGACGACCAGGGCCGGCTCACCGGTTTCATGGAGATCGGCAGCGACATCACCGAAAAGCGCCGCGCCAGCGAGCAGCTGGCGGCCGCCACCGAGCAGCTGCAGCGCCAGCACCGCCGGCTCGACGCCATCCTGCGCGGCACCCGCGCCGGCACCTGGGAGTGGAACCCGCAGACCGACGCGGTGCTGGTCAACGAGCGCTGGCTCGAGCTGATCGGCCACGAGGCCGACAGCTTCGGCCCGGTGACGCTGGCCGCCTGGCGCGACACGGTGCACCCCGAAGACCTGCCGGCGGCAGCGCATGCGCTGCGGGACCACCTGGCCGGCGGGCGCGACTTCTACGAATGCGAGCTGCGCCTGCGCCACCGCCAGGGCGGCTGGGTGTGGGTGCAGGTCAGCGGCCGCATCGCCACCCGCACGCCGGACGGCCGGCCCGAATGGGTGGCCGGCATCCACCTCGACATCAGCGCGCGCAAGCAGGCCGAGGCCGGGCTGCGCGACCAGGAACACCTGATGCGGCTGGTGACCGACAACATGCCGGGCCGCATCGCCTACTGGGACGAGCAGCTCGCGCTGCGCTTCGGCAACCAGGCCTTCTTCGCGCACTTCGGGCCCGCCGAGCGCCTGCTGGGCCAGCCGGCGGTGGCGGTGCTGGGCGAGGAACGCTTCCGCGGCGGCGCGCTGCTGACCGCGGTGATGGCGCGTGCGGCCTGCAGCATCGAACGCGAGGAGACCGGCCCCGATGGCCGCCCGGTGCAGACGCTGACGCACATGATCCCCGACATGCGCGAGGGCGCGATCCACGGCTACGTGGCGCTCACCCTGGACGTCAGCTCGCTCAAGCGCGCCGAGGCCGAGCTGCGCCACAGCATGGCGCTGATGCGCTCGATCGTCGACAACCTGCCCTGCGCCTTGAGCGTGTTCGACGGCGACCTGCAGCTGCGCGTGCACAACCAGCAGTTCCGCACCTTGCTGGGCCTGCCCGACCACCTGTTCGCGCCGCCGCAGGTCAGCTTCGAAAGCATCATCCGCCACAACGCCGAGCAGGGCGAGTACGGCCCCGGCGATGTCGACGAGATCGTCGCGCGCATCCTGGCGCGCGCCCGCCAGCCGGCACCGCACCAGATCGAGCGCGTGCGCGCCAACGGCAGCACGCTGGACATCCGCGGCGCGCCCATGCCCGAAGGCGGCTTCGTCACCACCTACACCGACATCAGCGACCGCCGCCACGCCGAGGAACGCCTGCGCGAGACCAACCAGGAACTGACGCTGGCACGCGACCGGGCCGAGCAGGCCAGCGTGGCCAAGAGCCAGTTCCTGGCCAACATGAGCCACGAGATCCGCACGCCGATGAACGCGGTGCTGGGCATGCTCAAGCTGCTGCAGCACACCGCGCTCGACGGCCGGCAGCACGACTACGCGGCCAAGGCCGAGGGCGCCGCGCGCGCGCTGCTCGGGCTGCTGAACGACATCCTGGACTTCTCCAAGGTCGAAGCCGGCAAGCTGGCGCTGGACCCGCGGCCGTTCCGGCTGCAGCGGCTGATGGACGAGCTGGACGTGATCCTGCGCGCCAACCTCGACGCCAAGCCGGTGGCGCTGACGCTGCGGCTGGACCCGGCGCTGCCGGCGGTGGTGGTGGGCGACGACCTGCGGCTGCAGCAGATCCTGGTCAACCTGGCCGGCAACGCCATCAAGTTCACGCAGGAGGGCGAGGTCGCCGTCGAGCTGCAGCTGCTGGCGCACGAAACACGCGGCAGTGGCGGCGCACCGGGCGACCGGGTGCGCCTGGGCATCACGGTGCGCGACACCGGCATCGGCATCGCGCCCGAGCAGCAGCAGCACATCTTCGACGCCTTCGCGCAGGCCGAGGCCTCGACCACGCGCCGCTTCGGCGGCACCGGGCTGGGTCTGTCGATCTGCCAGCGACTGGTGTCGCTGATGGGCGGGCGCATCGCGCTGCAGAGCACGCCGGGCCAGGGCAGCTGCTTCAGCTTCGAGCTCGGGCTGCCGGTTGGCGACGAGCAGGACCTGCCGCTGCACGACACCGCCGCAGCGGCCGGCGCCCCCGCCGGCGCGCGCCTGAGCGGCCTGCGCCTGCTGGTGGTGGAAGACAACGCCAACAACCAGCAGGTGGCCCAGGAACTGCTGGAGGCCGAGGGCGCCACGGTGCGCCTGGCGGCCGACGGCCTGCAGGGCGTGGCCGCGGTGGTCGGTGCCGAGCCGCCGTTCGACGCGGTGCTGATGGACGTGCAGATGCCGGTGATGGACGGCTACACCGCCGCCGGCCGCATCCGCGCGCTGCCCGGCCGCGGCGGGCTGCCGATCATCGCGATGACCGCCAATGCGATGCCCAGCGACCGCGCCGCCAGCCTCGAGGCCGGCATGGACGACCATGTCGGCAAGCCCTTCGACCTGGACGCGCTGGTGGCCACCCTGCTGCGCCTGCTGCGCCCCGGCGCATTGCCCCAGCCCGGCGGCACGGCCCCGGCCGCGGCCAGCACGGCCGGCCCCGAGTTGCCGGCCACGCTGCTGGCGCGCGCCCGCGCCCACCGGCTCGACCTGGCCAGTGCGCTGCGCCGGCTGGGCGGCCGCAGCAGCGTGTGGCTGCGCAGCGCACAGTCCTTCGTGGCCGAACTGCCGCTGATCGGCCAGCGCTTCGGCCAGCTGCTGGCCCAGGGCCGTGCGGTCGATGCGGCGGCGCAGATGCACACGCTCAAGGGCGTGGCCGCCACGCTGGGGGCCGTGCCGCTGGCCGAACAGGCGGCCCAGGCCGAGGCCGGGCTGCGCCGGGCCGCCAGCGCCGGCATCGCGCCCGACCCCGCGCTGGCCGGTCAGCTGGCAGATGCGATCGCGCAGGCCCTGGACGGCTTCGACGACCTGATCGGCGACCTGCAGGCGCTGCAGCCCGCGGCCGCGGCGCCCGCCGCGCGCGACCCGGCGGCGCTGCGCGCCCTGCTGCCGCCGCTGCTGCAGCTGCTGCAGGCCTCGGACATGGCCGCCACCGATGCCTTTGCCGCGCTGCAGGCCGCGCACGAGGAAGCGTGGGCCGACGCGCTGCAGCCGCTGGCCGAGGCGATGTCGGCGCTGGATTTCGAACGCGCCGCGCAGTGCTGCGAGCAGCTGGCCCAGGCGCTGGGCGCGCCGGCCGCGGCCACCGCGATGGCGGCATCGTGACGATCGGGCCGCGCGTGGCGGCCCGCGCGCTCACGCCGCCTTGTACGGCTTGACCTCGACGCGGCCGCGCCCGAAGGCCCAGCGCAGCAGCCGCGCGACCAGCCGGTACACCAGCCGGACGAAGGTGGCCCACAGCAGCACTTCCACCAGGCACAGCACGAAGCCGGCGAAGGCGCCCCAGCGCGCCGAACGGGCGTGGAACTTGGCCACCAGGCTGTCGCGCTTGATCTCGATCGAGTCGTAGAAGCTCGGGATCACCAGCAGCGTGAGGAAGGTGGACGTGATCGTGCCGCCGATGATGGCCACGGCCATCGGACGGTAGAACTCGCCGCCCTCGCCGACGCCGATGGCCACCGGCATCATGCCGGCGATCAGCGCGAAGGTGGTCATCAGGATCGGCCGCAGGCGCTTGCGGCCGGCGGCCATCAGCGCGTCCTCGCGGTCGACGCCCTCGTGCTCCAGCGAGCGCGCGGCGTCCAGCAGCAGGATCGCGTTCTTCGCCACCAGGCCCATCAGCATGATCACGCCGATGAAGCTCATCAGGTTCAGCGTGCCGCCGGTGATCAGCAGCGCCGCGACCACGCCGATCAGGCTCAGCGGCAGCGAGATCATCACCGGCAGCGGCGCCGTGAACGAGCCGAACTGCATCACCAGGATCAGGTACATCAGCCCGATGCCGCTGAACAGCGCGATGCCCATCTCGCGGAACACCTCCTGCTGGTCGCGCGAGGCGCCGGCCAGCTCCAGCCCGTAGCCGGGCGGGTAGTCCATCGCCTTGGCGATCTTCAGCGCGTCGGCCGTCACCTCGCCGGGCGAGCGGCCCTGCGCATTGGCGGTGACCGAGATCGTGCGCTTGGTGTCGGCATGCTGGATCTGCGACGGCCCCTTGCCCATCGACACGGTGGCGATCTGGTCCAGCGGCACCATGCGCTGCGTGCCGGTGACGGCGATCGGCAGCCGCTCGATGTTGCCGGCCTCGACGCGGTCGTCGGGATGCAGCCGCACCGCGACGTCGCGCGCCTCGCCCGAGGGGTCGATCCAGTCGCCCACCTCGATGCCGGCAAAGGCCACGCGCAGGGCCTGCGCGGTGTCGTTGACCGAGATGCCCAGCGCGTTGGCCAGGCCGCGGTCGAGCTCGATCTTCAGCTCGTCCTGCGGGTCCTGCTCCGACAGGCCCACGTCCACCGCCCCCGGCACCTTGCGCAGCTTGTCCATGAAGGCGTTGGTGATCTCGAGCAGCTTGCGCGAATCCGGGCCGGTGAAGCGGATCTGCACGGGCTTCTGCGCGCCGTTGTTCAGGTCGTCGAGCACGGTGTACTCGGCGCCGACCAGGCGCGCCGTCAGCACCCGCAGTTCCTTGGCGATCTCGATCGCGCTGCGCTTGCGCGTCGGGCTCTTGCCCACGTCCACATAGACCCGGCCGCCGCCGACGTTGACGGTGGCGTTGGTGGCCTTGGTCTCGGGCATCGTGCGCGCCAGCGCGGCCGCGGCCTCGACCTTCAGCCGCGCGTAGTCGAGGTTGGCACTGGAGGGCGTGCGCACCTCGATCGCGATGGTGCCGTAGTCGGAGCTGGGCAGGAAGCTGGAGCCGCCGAACCTGGCCTGCATGCCGATCGCGGCCACCAGGCTGGCGAAGGCGAAGAAGAACATCCAGGCGCGGTGGTGCAGCGCCCAGGCGATGACCTTGCCGTAGCGGTCGGCCTGGTGGTCGAACCAGTGGTTGAAGCCGGCCAGCAGCTTGCTGATGCCGCGCTTGGGCGCCTCGTGGTGCCCCGGCGGGTCGCCCCAGAAGGCCGACAGCATCGGGTCCAGCGTGAAGGAGATGAACAGGCTCACCAGCACCGAGGCCACCACGGTCAGGCCGAAGGGCCGGAACCATTCGCCCGAGACGCCGGGCATGAAGGCCACCGGGATGAACACCGCGACGATCGAGAAGGTGGTGGCCGCCACCGCCAGCCCGATCTCGGCGGTGCCGCGCAGCGCCGCGGTGCGCCGGTCCTCGCCCAGCTCCATGTGGCGCACGATGTTCTCGCGCACCACGATCGCGTCGTCGATCAGCACGCCGATCGCCAGCGACAGGCCCAGCAGGCTCATGAAGTTGAGCGTGAAGCCGCACAGCCACACCGCAATGAACGCCGCGATCACCGAGGTCGGCAGGCTGAGCGCGGTGATCATCGTCGAGCGCCACGAGTTCAGGAACACGTAGACCACCAGCACCGTGAGGCCGGCGCCGAACACCAGCGCGTCGATCACGTTGTTCAGGCTGTTCTGCGCGTCGATGCCGCCGTCCTGCGTCACTTCGAGCTTGGTGCCCTGCGGCAGCGTCTTGTTGATCTCGGCCACCAGCTTGCGCGCCTCGGCCGCCACCGACACCGTGCTGGCATCGCGCGAGCGCACCACCGACATGCCGACGTTCGGCAGCCCGTTGCGCAGGCTCTGGCTGGTGAGCTCGGCAAAGCCGTCGCGCACCTGCGCCAGCTGGCCCAGGCGCACGGTCTCGTCGCCCTGGCGCTTGACGACGATGCGCTCGAAGTCGGCCGGCGATTCGAGCCGGCCCACCAGCCGGATGCTCTGGTCTTCCAGCGTGCCGCGCACCTTGCCCACCGGCGCGGTGGTGTTCTGGTTGCGCAGCGCGTTGGTCACGTCGGTGATGGAGACGTTGAACTCGCGCAGCTTCTCGGCGCGCAACAGCACGCTGAGCTCGCGCTTCAACGAGCCGTTGACGTTGACCACCGCAACGCCTGGAATGCCGCGGAAGCGGTCGGCCAGCTTGTCCTCGGCCAGGCGCGAGATCTCGGCATGCGTCTGCGTGCTGGAGGACAGCGCCAGCTGCATGATCGGCTGCGCCGACGGGTCCAGGCGCTGCAGCACCGGCTCGCGCATCTCGATCGGCAGCTTGTGGCGCACCGAGCCGATGGCGTTGCGCACCTCGTCGGCGGCCTGGACCATGTTGGTGCCGAACTTGAAGATCAGCACCACCCGCGCATTGCCCTCGCTGGCGGTGGCGCGGCTCTGGTCGACACCGGAGACGCTCTGCAGCGGCTTCTCGATGCGGTTGATGATCTCGCGCTCCACCGTGTCGGGCGAGGCGCCTGGGTAGGTGATGTTCACCACCAGCACCGGCTGCTCGACATCGGGGATCTGGTTCACGCGCAGCTTGCTCAGGGCCAGCAGGCCCAGGCACATCAGCGCGATGATGATGACGATCGTCGCGATCGGACGCTTGATGCTGAAGTCGGACAGGAACATGGCGTCAGCCTCCCGAGGACCTGGCCGCCACCGGGGCCACCGCCGGGCCGCCCGAGGCGGCGGCGGCCGGGCTCGCGGCAGCCATCTCGACCGCCTGCCCGTCCACCAGCGTGCCGCTGGGGTTGCGCAGGATCTTGTCGCCTTCGCTCAGGCCCGAGCGCAGCACGTACATGCCACGCCGCGCATCGCGTTCGCCCAGCTGCACGCGCTGTTTCTGCAGCTTGCCGCCGGCCACGCGCCAGACGCTGGCCTCCTCGCCGGTCCACACCAGCGAGGCCTCGGGCACCATCACCACCTCGGCCGAACCGGTCTGGATGCGACCTTCGGCATACAGGCCCGAGACCTGGGGCCGCGCGTCGCCGGTGAATTCCACCAGCACCTCCACCTGGCGCGTGGTGGCGTTGGCCGCGGCGTCGATGCGCTTGACGCGGCCGCTGAACTCGCTGGCGCCCAGCCCGTTGACGCGGAAGCTCACCGGCTGGCCGACCTTGATCTCCTGCATGCGCTCGGCCGAGACCTGGCCTTCGAGCCGCATGCTGGTGGGGTCGATCACCTTGACCAGCTCCTTGCCGACCTGCGCGGTGTCGCCGGCCGAGACCTTGCGGTCGGAGACCACGCCGTCGAAGGGCGCCCGCACCTCGGTGCGCTGCAGCTGCTGGCGCGCCGAGGCGACGCGGGCGCGCGCCGCCACCAGGTCACTTTGCGCGTTATTGCGGCGCACCTCGGCATCTTCCATCGCCTGGATCGAGCTCATGCCCTGGGCCTGCAAGGTGCGCAGGCGCTGGAACTGGCGCTCGGCCTGCTCGAAGCTCTGGGCCGCGGCGCGGGCCGCCTCGTCGGCCGAGGCCAGGCTGTCGCGGATGGCCTGGTCGTCCAGCCGCACCAGCAGCTCGCCGCGCTTGACCGGCTCGCCATTCTCCTTCAGCACCTGCAGCACCACGGTGGACACCTCGGCGCGCAGGTCGGCCCGGCGCTCGGGCTGGATCGAGCCGGTGAGCAGCGGGCCCGAACCCTGCACGCTGCGACCCACGGTGCGCAGGTCTTCGGGGCTGATCAGCAGCGGCTGGGCCGGCGCGGAGGCGCCCTTGGCCGAGGCCACGGCGGCCGAGGCGCCCGGCTTGGCCGCGTCGGCCCCTTCCTTGCCGGACTTGCCGCAGGCCGCGAGGGTGACGGCGGCCGCGACGGCCAGCCAATGGATTCGCTTCATCGACGGGAGCTCCATGTTCTTCGGGTGTCTTGACTTGTGGCCAAGGGCCGGAAGGATAACGGCGCCGCCCGGCCGCGCCGAGGGGGCAGGCGACGAACCGTCGGCGCGGTGGGTTGAAACGCCGATCGGCGACACCAGCGGACGGCTGGCCGCCGCATCAGACCCTGTCGAGTTCACCAGCACGGGGCGCCCGGGTCAGCCGCGGGGTCACACGCCACCGCGCAGCGCGACCAATCGCGCGCTGCCGGGGTTCAGCGCGTCGGCCACGTCCATCGCCGACAGCAGCGCCGTCTCCTGCGCGTCAAAGGGGCGCAGGTAGCCGCCGGCGAACCACAGCCCGCCCTGGCCCTGCAGCATTGCCAGCCGGCGCTGTGCCTGCAGCGTGGCCACGTTCGGCAGCATGTGCTGGAACTGCGCGCCGGCCAGCGGCGCGGCCGGCAGTGCGCCGCGATGCGTGACCCAGCTCTTCCACAGCGCCGGTGCACTGCCGCCGGCCGGTGCCGGCAGCACGCGCGCCAAGTCCATGCTGGCCTCGCAGAACGCGCCTTCGGCACGGCAGTTCAGGAACGAGCGCCAGGCCGGCTGCGCCGCGGCATACAGCGGGTCGGCATGGATCATCAGCGTCGCGTCGAAGAAAGTGATGCCCTGCAGCGCCATGCGCTGCGCCGCGCTGCCGGCGAGGGCCTGCAGCAGCGCCACGGTGGGCGGGCCGGACGAGGCGAACACCAGCTGGTCGAAGTGCTGCGGCGCGCCGCTGCCGGCCTGCAGCACGAAGCCGCCGGCGGCGTCGCGCATCACCGCGTTCACCGGTGCGCCGGTGCTCACGCTGGCAGTGGCGAACTGCGCCACCATGCGCTGCAGCGGGTCGATCATGCCGCGGTCTAGCACGTGGTAGGTCAGCGGGTCGGTCAGCTGCGCCGGCGCCGCCTTGGCGGCGAACACCAGCGTCGCGCGGGCCGACAGCGTGCGCGCCTCCTCCAGGTTGCCCGAGTACAGCGAGGCGACCCACGGCAGGATCACCGTGTCGATCTGCGCCGGCGTGAGGTTCAGCGTGGGCAGCCAGTCGCCCAAGGTCAGCAGGTACGAGGCATTGTTCGCCTCGCGCCGCCGCGCCGCCCGCAGCAGCGTGTTGAAGGCCTGGATGCCGCTGCGGTTCCACGGTGCCAGCAGCGGCCAGGCACGGCCCGGCAGCACCGGCGAGACGAAGCGCGGCGTGGCCTCGTTGGCCGCGTCCACCGTGATGCTGGCGTCGAAGGCATGCGAGCCGCCGGTGGACGCCGGGTACAGCCCGAGCAGCGTCAGCAGCTGCACATAGGTCGGGTACGGCCCGGGATGGAAATACTGCGCGCCGACATCGACGATCGCGGTCTGCCCGCCAACCTCGATCGGCACGCTCTGCACATTGCCGCCGATCGAGGGCCGCGCCTCGAACAGGCTGACGTCCCAGGTACCATCGAGCAGCCAGGCGCAGGCCACACCGGCCATGCCGGCGCCGATGACCGCGACGCGCGGCAGGCCGGTGGCGGGGGCGCGGGCGGGCAGCCCCAGGCCAGCGGCAGCCGCGGCCAGGCCACCGATCAGGCTGCGGCGGCCGGCCTGCGGACCAGCGCGCTGCGAAGAGGAGTCCTGGGCCATGCGGCACCTCCGCTGCGTCGCACAAGCGGCGACGGCCAGGCACGGTAGCCAGCTGCCCCGGCCTTGGCAAGACCAAGTCCCTGCAGGCGCGCCACCGCACAATGCCGCGTGGACCTGAAATTGCTGGAAGACCTGGCGGCACTGGCGCAGGCGCGCAGCTTCGTGCGCGCGGCCGAGGCGCGGCATGTCACGCATCCCGCGTTCGGCCGCCGCATCCGCGCGCTGGAAGCCTGGGTCGGCGTGCCGCTGGTGGACCGCAAGCGTTCGCCGGTGCAGCTCACCACCGCGGGGCAGGCGCTGCTGCAGCAGGGCCGCAGCCTGATCGACGGCCTGCAGCAGACGCGCGACGCGCTGCGCCAGCACCACGGCGCCGAGGGCGGCGAGGTGCTGCGCATCGCCACCGGCCGCACGCTGGGGCACACGCTGCTGGCCGACTGGCTGGCGCGCCTGTCGCGGCCGCGCCAGCCGCTGCACGGCCAGCGCATCGAGATTCGCACCGGCACGATGACCGAGGTGGCGCAGGCACTGGAACGCGGCGAGGCCGAGCTGCTGTGCTGCTACGAGCATCCGGCGATGTCGGTGCGGCTGAGCGGCCAGCGCTTCCGCCACCTGACGCTGGCGCACGACAAGCTGGTGCCGGTGTCGCGCGCCAACGCCCAAGGGCAGCCGCTGCATGCGCTGGCCGACGGGCCGCTGATCGCCTATGCCGCCTCGCTGTCGCTGGGCGCGCTGCTGCTCGACCACCTGAGCCGCGCGATGCCCGAGGCCACCGGCCGCACGCGCTGCGTGTGCGACTCGCCCGACGCGATCCACGAATTCGTGCGGCGCGGCCTGGGCCTGGCCTGGCTGCCGTGGTCGATGGTGGCCGGCGACTGCAAGCAGGGCACGCTGGCGGTGCTGGGTTCGCGCAGCGACGAGGTGCACTTCCAGGTGCGGCTGTACCGCCCGCGCGCGCGCCAGGGCGCGCTGCTGGAAGCGGCGTGGGCGGCGACGGACCAGTAGCGCCGCCGGGCGAGGCGGCACGCGCTGCGTGATCAGCACGGATCGGTGCCGATTCGGCACGGGCTTCGCCGGCCCGTCGATCAGACTGCCCGACACCGCCCCCTTCCGAACCGAGGCCCCGCATGCAAAGACGTCGCTGGATCACCACCCCCCTGGCCCTGCTGGCCGCCGCCGCCCTGGCGCCCGCCGCGCAGGCCCAGGCCGACTACCCGAGCCGCCCGATCACGCTGGTGGTCGGCTACCCGCCCGGCGGCAGCGTCGACCTGGTGGCGCGCATCCTCGGGCCCGAGCTGTCGAAGCAGCTCGGCCAGCCGGTGGTGATCGACAACGCCGGTGGCGCCGGCGGCACCATCGGCGCGCAGCGCGTGGCCAAGGCCGCGCCGGATGGCTACACGCTGATCGTCGGCTCGAACAACGAGATGGCGATCGGCAAGCTGGTGAACCCGGCGCTGCGCTACGACCCGCAGCGCGACTTCACGCCGGTGGGCCTGATCGCCGGCCAGACCATGGTGCTGGTGGCCGCGCCGCACACCAAGGTGAAGACGCTGGACGACTTCGTCGCGCTGGTAAAGGCCCATCCCGGCAAGTACAGCTACGGCAGCTCGGGCATCGGCACCGGCCTGCACCTGGCCGGCGAGATGGTGAAGGAAGCCGGCGGGCTGTTCATGGTGCACGTGCCCTACCGCGGCGTCGGCCCGCTGACCAACGACCTGATCGGCGGCCAGCTCGACTTCGGCGTGTTCGTGCTCTCCAGCGGCCTGCCGCAGATCCGCGCCGGCAAGGTGAACGCGGTGGCCATCACCGAAGCCCGCCGCGCCAGTGCCGCGCCGGAGATCCCGGCCTTCAGCGAGCACCCGGCGTTCCGCAAGGTCAACATCGGCATCTGGTTCGGGCTGTTCGGCCCGGCCGGGCTGCCCGCGCCGGTGGCCACGAAGCTGCAGCAGGCCTTCCAGGCCGCGATGGCCTCGCCCGAGCTGCGCCGCAAGCTCGAGGAGGCCGGCGCGCGCCCCGCCCCCGGCGGCGGCAAGCCCGACGAGGTGCTGACGGCCTACCAGAAGGTGGAACAGGAAAAATACGCCCGCATCGTCGACTTCGCAAAGATCCGCAGTGAGTGACGCCACCCTTCCCCTGGCCGCCCCGTTCGAACTGCCCTGCCCTGCGCTCGGCCGCTGGCGCGAAGGCAACACCGGCACCGAAGGCGTCTGGCAGTTCCACGGTGCCGAGCCCGGCCGCGCGGTGCTGGTGACGGCGCTGGTGCACGGCAACGAGCTGTGCGGCGCCTGGGCGCTGCTGGCCGCGCTGGAAGCCGGGCTGCGCCCGCGCTGCGGCACGCTGACGCTGGCGTTCTGCAACCTCGCCGCGTTCGACCGCTTCGATGCCGCGGCGCCCGACGCCTCGCGCTTCGTCGACGAGGACTTCAACCGCGTCTGGGGCCCCGGCCTGGCGACCCGCATGGCCGGCGAGGCCGCCACCACCGAGCGTCGCCGCGCCCGCGCGCTGCTGCCGTTCGTCGAGCAGGCCGACTGGCTGCTGGACCTGCACTCGATGCACGAGCCCGGCGAGCCGCTGCTGCTGACCGGCCTGGGCCGGCGCCACATCCGCCTGGCGCACGCGCTGCAGGCGCCGCGCTGCGTCATCAGCGATGCCGGCCACCGCGAGGGCCTGCGCCTGCGCGACCACGGCCGCTTCGGCGCGATGACCGACGGCGACAACCGCGCGCTGCTGCTCGAATGCGGCTACCACGGCGCACTGTCCAGCCGCACGGTGGCGCTGGACATGCTGGCGCGCTTCCTCGCTGCCAGCGGCGCGCTGGCGCTGCAGGACATCCCGCCCGACTGGTGGCAGCCGCGCCCCGCCGCACCGCAGCAGCTGCTGGCCGTCACCCACGCGGTGGCCGCGCGCAGCCTGGATGTGCGCTTCGCGCAGGACTGGCATGGCGGCCAGTGCATCGCGCAGGCCGGCACCGTGATCGGCTGGGACGCCGGCGAACCCTTCACGACCCCCTACGACCACTGCACGCTGGTGATGCCCTCGCTGCGCCAGCTGCGCGCCGGCGTCACCGTGGTGCGGCTGGCGAGGGCGGTGCCGATGGGGTGAACGCGGTGAGGCATCGGCCGCTAAACTGCCGGCGACGCCTGACCCTCCAGCCATGCATCCGCTCATCGAATCCCATCGCCAGCAGCTGCGCGAGCTTGCGGCCCGCCGCGGCATTGCCGATCTGCGCGTCTTCGGCTCGATGGCGCGGGGCGATGCCAAGGACGACAGCGACATCGACCTGCTCGTCACGCTGCCGCCCGGCACCAGCGCGCTGGCGCTGGGTGGGCTGTTGATGGATGTGCAGGAGCTGCTGCACCGACCCGTCGATGTCGTGACCGAAGCGGCACTCCATCCGGCCTTGCGCGACGAGGTGCTGGCCTCCTGCGTGGTGCTATGACACCCGGTACCGCGACTGACCGCGCGTTGCTGATCCACATGCGCGACTGTCTTCAGCGCATCGCCGAGTACACCGGCCACGACCGCCAGCGATTCGAGACATCGCGCATGGTGCAGGATGCCGTGGTCCGCAACCTGCAGACATTGACTGAGTCCAGCCAGCGCTTGTCCGAGGAGATACGCGCCACCGAACCCGCGGTGCCATGGCGCGAGCTGGCAGGTTTCCGCAACGTGCTGGTGCATGGCTACCTCGGCATCGACCTGGCAGCCGTCTGGCTGGTGATCGAACAGGACCTGCCGCCGCTGGCCGCTGCGCTGGAGCGCATGGCCGCGCGGCGCGCGGACTGAACCGCTCTGCGCTCACCCCAGCCGCTGCCCCAGGAACGCCAGCACCTGCGGGTTCTGGAAATAGTTGGTGTGGTAGGTGTCGGCGGTGCGGCCCAACGCCAGCATCGTCGGCACGCCCTGCACCACGCCCGGTGGCTGTCCGAAGAAGCTCATGGTCTCGGTGTCGACGATCAGGTCGTTGGCGCCAGGGAAGACGATGTCGGCGCCCAGGTGGGCCAGCTGCAGGCCGGGGTTGCGGAAGCGGGTCCAGAATTTCCACAGCGGCTGGCCGAGGTTGGGCTCGAAGTTGGCGCTGACCGCCGACAGCGCCGGCTGCACCTGCCAGCGGCTGGCGAACAGCCGCTGCGTTTCGGCGTTATTGTCGGTACGCTGCTGGCTGGCCAGGCCGGGCACCAGCGCCACCGCGGCGTCGGCCACCGGCAGGCTGGCGCCGAGCTTCAGCGTCTTGCCCAGCACCTTGGCCAGGCCGGCGGCGCCAGCGGCCAGCGGGAACACCGCGCTGGCCGCGCCGCCCAGCTGCGACAGCGCATTGGCCACGTTGGCCAGCAGGTCCAGCGCGGCGCGCAGCCGGTACGGTGAGGCCAGGCTGGTGCCGGCCAGTGGCGAGCCGACGAAGACCGCGCGCGCCACCTTCACCGGCATCAGCCGCAGCAGCCAGGACACCACCAGCCCGCCGCGGCTGTGGCAGACGATGTCGATCGGCCCCTGCACGCCGGCCAGCGCGGCGCCCAGATCCAGCGCATTGAGCCAGGGCGCCACCGACAGCGTGGCGTGGTCGAAGGCCAGGATGTTGGCGCCGTAGGTCTGCTGCCACTGCTGCAGCAGCGCGCGGCCGGGCGTGTTGGCGGCGTCGCCCAGTTGCTCGAACCACATCTCGCTCTTGCTGAAGGTGCCGTGCACCAGCAGCAAGGTGCGGCCCTGCAGCTGCGGTGCCGGCGCCGGCCGCAGCGCGCCGTTGTGCCACTGGCGCAGGCCCTGGTTCGGCGTCAGCCAGCCGTCCAGCGCGGTCAGGCCGGTGGTGACGCGGTTGGCGCCGACATCGGGCTGGTCGTCTTCGCTGAACGCGAAGCGTGCCAGCACGTCGCCGAAGCCGAACACGCCGGCCCGCCGCGCGCGGCCGCGCAGCGCCTGCGCCGGCGGCGGCTCGTACAACCAGCGCAGCACGCCGTCGTCGTCGATCAGGCTGACGCTGGCGCGCGGGTCCTGCAGCGCGGGCGTGAAGCCGCGCCGCCGGCGCGTGGCAATCGGCACGTCCACCGGCGTGCCGGGCGGCTCGCTCAGGTTCAGCTGCTGGTCGGCCTGCTGCCACAGCGCGGCATTGAAGGCCAGCGGGCCGCTGGCGGGGCTGCTGGTGCTGGCGTTCATTCGCGGCCTCCCAAAATCGGCAGCGGCGTGATCAGGTGCTCGCGCGCGATCACGATGTCCAGCGCCGAGTCGAAGTCGCGCGCGCTGCGCAGCGCGTCGATGCCGGCCTGGCGCGCCTCGCGGAAGCCGCAATGCTCGGTCAGCCGCACGGTTTCCAGCGGCGCCAGGCGGCGCTCGCGGATCAGCTTCCACACCGTGGCATGGTCGGCGCTCCACCAGGGTTCGCGCTGCTCGCGCACGGTGGGCGCGGCGTCGGTGGGCTCGTCGCTGGTGGCCTCGCGCGCCATCGGCAGCGCGGCGCGGAACTCGGTCTGGAAGCCCGAGTGCCGCCAGTAGCCCGGCAGCGCATGGCCTTCGAGCAGGAAGATCACCGGGTAGATGTCCACCAGCTCCAGGCAGGCCGCGAACAGCAGCGCCAGGTCGATGCAGGTGCCCATGCGCGCCTGCTCGATGGTGCTGGGCGTGCGCAGGCGCTGCGAATCGAGCTTGGCGCTGTAGCCGGGCGGCGGATTGATGTAGCCCAGCTGCCACTCGTGCAGCAGCGCGGCCCACAGCGCCTCGACCTGCAGGTCGACCTGGTCCAGCGATTCGTCGTCGGGCTGCAGCGTGCCCGCGGCGGCAGCCTGGTAGCCCTCGAAGCCGGCGTTGGGATCGTCGCGGATCACCCGCACGTAGCGCTGCGCCGCGGTGATGACGCGCTGCACCGCGGGGTCGCGCGGCAGCACGAACGACGGCAGCCAGCGGCCGCTCTTCTGGTTGTCGCGCCACTGGTCCACCGGCAGCAGGCGCAAGGGGAAGGTGTCGGCCAGCAGCGTCGGCCCATCGAGGACGCTCACCTTGACGTACAGCGCGCTGCGCAGCGCCTCGGAGGCCGTGCGCATCAGCGCCGCGGTGAGCGGCAGGCGGATGCGCTTGAGCAGGTTCAGCCGCGGCTCGCGCAGCACCAGCTCGCTGTCGTAGCGTGCGCGCTCGGGGCCGCAGTGCAGTTCGACCTCGATGCGCAGGCGCGGCTGCGCGTCGGGCTGCAGGCGCACCAGCTCGAAGCGCTCGAACAGCGGCTGGTGGTTGTGCAGCTCGGCATAGTTGATCTCGGTCTTCTCCTTGAACAGCAGCTCGACCGGCGCCGAGGGCCGCTCTTTTGGCGTGATATCGACCGCAGCCGCCGGCAGCGGCGGGGGCGCTGCCGCCTTGCCCGGTGCGGGCAGCAGCGGCGCGCGCGCCCACAGCGCGATGCCGGTGCCGGGCATCAGGTCGGCCTGGCGCCGCATCTCGGCCCAGGACTGCACGAAGGCCTCGGGCAGGTGCCAGTGCGTCTGGCGCAGCCGGGCGTAGAGGTTGTCGAAGAAATACTCGGCCAGCGAACTCTCGAAGCTGTCCTGGAAGCCCATGCTGGCCAGCACGCCCGCGGGCAGCAGCATCGGCGCGATGCGCGCGGCCGAGTTCCACAGGTTCAGGCCGACGAAGAAGGGCGCGTGGCCGCCGGCCACCAGCGCATCGCCCAGCGGCTGCGGCACGGTCATCTGCGGCAGGCCGCCCTCGCCCTTCAGCAGGCAGCCATCGAGCACCACGGTGTCGCCGTTGAGCCAGTCGTTCACGGTCTGCACGCGGCCGTCCATGGCCACCAGCGCATCGGGGCCGGCGGCTTCGCGGTAGCGCAGCAGGCCGCCATGGTTGTCGCAGCCGCTGAAGTGCACGATCTCGGGCCGGAACGCGGCACAGCGCTCGCGCAGCTGCGCCAGCGTGGGCGTGTCCAGCACCTGCCAGCGCGCCGCGTCCTCGGCGGCCAGGCCGAAGGCCGCGCGCACGCGGTCCTGCTCGCCCTGCACCTCGTAGGCCTGGGCCAGCGCGCCGGGGTAGCTGTGCACGAACAGCACGCGCGGCGCCGGCGCCTGCGCCGCCAGGGCGGTAGGCTCGAAATGCCGCGGCCAGCGCTGCGCGCGGATCTGCGCGGCCGCGTCGATCTGCAGCTCGCGCATCACGGTGAGCTGGCGGCCTTCGCTGCGGTAGGGCTTGGTCGCCCGCGCGAGCACGAATTCCCACGGAAAGGTGCGGCCGTCCCAGCCGATGTGCTCGGCTTCGTAGGGCATCTGCACCACCGCCTGGCCGGCGGCGGCGATGGCGCGCAGCGCCGCATCGTCGAGGCCGAAACCGCGCAGGGTGGCCGCCGCGTCCTGCTGCTGCTGCAGCGCCACCTCGGCCCCGGCGGGCCAGCGTTCGCGGCTGCGCAGCACATAGCTCCAGCGCCGCGCCTCGCTGGCCAGCGAAGGTGGCCGCGTCGCGGGCTCCGGCCCCGGCGCGCCGAGCGCGAACACCTTCTCGGGCGTGGCGATGCGCATGCGCGTCAGGTAACGGGCGGTGTCGGTGCTGTCGCTCATCGGGGACCCCTAGGTTGCATCCGGCGCGTCCCTTCATTGATGGATCTCGTTGCGCCACGGCCGCGCCTATTCTGGACTGACCACTTCTCCGCCGGGAGCCCGATGATGATCAGCAACGAACGCAGCGGCCATGAGCCCCCTCAACGTCCGCCCTATCGCGGCCCCCAGGGCGAGCACAACCCCTGGCCGACCCGGCCGCGGCTGATGCTGCAGTTCCGCGCCGAGTACGAGGTGCCGCAGCGCGACGGTGCCGAGGCCGAGGTCGAGCGCCTGCACGTCGGCCCGTGGAAGGCGCTGCGCGAGCGCTTTCCCGGCATCACGCTCAAGCGCGGTCTGCGCAGCACGCAGCCCGAGGCGCTGCAGGCGCTGATCGAACGCGCGCAGCGCAGCGACCCGAGCTACCAGCCCGGCCATTTCGACGGCTATTTCTGGGTCGACAGCGACGAGCGCGTGGACCTGCCCGCCCTGCGCGACGAACTGCTGCGCTGGCCCGCGGTGCGCGTGGCCTACATCGACCGGCCGACGCCCGACCCGCTGGTGAGCCCCGGCGACGACGTGCGCGAAGCGAACCAGGGCTACCTGAACCCGGCGCCCGAAGGCATCGACGCCGAGTACGCCTGGGGCTTTGCCGGCGGCGACGGCGCCGGCCAGCGCTTCATCGACATGGAGCGCGGCTGGACCTTCAGCCACGAGGACCTCACTGCCCACGGCGCCACGCTGCTGCACGGCACCCTGCTGGACAGCTCGCGCGCGCACGGCACCTCGGTGCTGGGCGAGGTGTGCGCGGTGGACAACACGGTGGGCTGCGTCGGCATCGTGCCCCATATCGCCAGCGTGCGCACCGTCTCGTACAACGGCAGCACGCGGGCCGACGCCATCATCGCGGCGATCGGTGCCTTGAGCTTCGGCGACGTGCTGCTGCTCGAGGCGCAGGTGACGGTGGACGGCGCCAG
Source organism: Aquabacterium sp. (assembly GCF_044226965.1). Classification (GTDB taxonomy): domain Bacteria; phylum Pseudomonadota; class Gammaproteobacteria; order Burkholderiales; family Burkholderiaceae_C; genus Pseudaquabacterium. Next base: position 44,156 of record NZ_JBGAGA010000036.1, read on the forward strand.
CCTGCTGGGCCCGGTCGAGGCCTTCGACCAGGAGTTCGACGCGATCCGCCTGGCCACCGCGCTGGGCATCATCGTCGTCGAGGCCGGCGGCAACGGCACCAACAACGGCAGCACGCCGCCGCTGGCGATGGACAGCTTCGTCGACCCGATGGGCCGCAACCTGTTCAACCCGGCCAGCGCCGACTTCCGCGATTCGGGCGCCATCATCGTCACCGCCGCCACCTCCGCCGCGCCGCACACGCGCATGGTGTGGGCGCCGCACGGCCAGCGCATCGACGCCTATGCCTGGGGCGAGAACGTCAACACCACCTCGTCGAACAACGCCGGCAGCACCACGCTGTACACCAGCGGCTTCAGCGGCACGTCCAGCGCATCCCCCATCGTCACCGGTGCGGTGCTGGCGATCCAGGGCCTGGCGCAGGCGCAACTGGGCTTGCGCTTCGGCCCGCGCCAGATGCGCGCGCTGCTGCGCGACCCGGCCAACGGCACCGCGCCGGCGGCCGGCGAGACCACCGCGATCAGCCGGCTGCCGAACCTGCGCGCCATCATCGACGGCAATGCGCTCGGGCTGGCGCCGGACATCTACCTGCGCGACTTCGTTGGCGACAGCGGCGAGCCGCACACCGGCCCGATCTCGGCCAGCCCCGACGTCATCCTGCGCCAGGCGGCGGTGGCCGCGCCGCAGGCGGCCTTCGGCCCCGGCAGCGGCACCGAGAACAGCAACACGCTGAGCGACGCGGCCGAGGCCGGCCAGGACAACTTCGTCTACGTGCGGGTGCTGAACCAGGGCGGCAGCGCGGCGGCCAACGTCACCGCACGGGTGTTCTGGTCCGAGGTGGCCACGCTGGTCAGCCCCGACCTGTGGCACCCGCTGGGCAGCGTGGTGCTGCCCAACGTGCCCACCGGCGAAGTACTGACGGTGTCCGACGCCATCACCTGGCCCGCGGCGCAGATTCCCGCGCCCGGCCACTACTGCTTCGTCGCGCTGCTCGACCACCCGCGCGACCCCGCGCCCTCGCCCGGCGCGCTGCTGAACTGGAACAACTTCAACGATTTCATCCGCAACAACAACAACGTCACCTGGCGCAACTTCAACGTCGTCGACAACGACCCCGCCACCGACCCGCAGGCGCCCAAGGGCTTCGTCGCGCTGCCCTTCCTGATGCCCGGCGCCTTCGACGAGCCGCGTCGCTTCCGGCTCGAGGTGCTGGCCAAGCTGCCGGCCGAAGCGAAGCTGGTGCTCGAGCTGCCGCTGCGCCTGGCCGGCCAGCTGGGCGAAGCCGCGCAGCAGGCCGAGATCGACCGCGAGAAGCGCGTCGTGCGCCTGCGGCTGCGGCCCTCGGGCCGGCATGCGCTGCCGTGGCTGTCGCTCGCGGCCAAGGCACGGCACCGGCTGCGGCTGCTGGTGGCCATTCCCGACAAGCTGCGCGCGCACCGCTACCAGGTGGCGGTGCGGCAGGTGTGGGAAGAGCAGGAGATGGGCCGCGTGACTTGGGTGTTAGCGCCGAAGGGGAAGGGGTGAGGGTGGGGGCTGCGCGCGAGAATGGCACCCGGTGCCACCAGGCGGCAGTGCGCGACAGCCAGACTGTGCGCCTACGGGCCGCGCAGCGCGCTCACGCGCGCCTTCAATTCGGGCAGCACCTCGGCCTCGAACCAGGGGTTGCGTTGCAGCCAGCCGTTGTTGCGTGGACTCGGGTGTGGCAGCGGCAGGACCTGCGACCCCTGCTCGCGCCAGGACCTCACGGCCGCGGTCAAGGTCGTGCCGGTGCCCGGCTTCAAGTGCCAGGCCTGCGCGTAGGCGCCGATCACCAGCGTCAGCCGTATGGACGGCAGCTTGTCCAGCAGTCGTGCCCGCCAGGTCGGGGCGCACTCGGGTCGCGGGGGCAGGTCGCCCGAGCGACCTGGGCCCGGGTAGCAGAAGCCCATCGGCAGGATGGCGATGAAGTCGGGGTCGTAGAACGACGACCTGTCGATGCCCATCCACGCACGCAGCCGTTCGCCGCTGGCGTCGTCGAACGGAACCCCGCTGGCAGCGACCTTGCGCCCCGGCGCCTGCCCCGCGACCAGGATGCGGGCCCCTGCGGCGGCCTGCAGCACCGGGCGCGGCGGCGTGCTCAGGTGCGGCGCGCAGATCGTGCACGCCCGCACCTCCTGCAGCAGGCGATCCAGTGGCTCGCTCGTCGGGACCGCAGACTGTGCCATTCCCTCACCGTTCATTCCCGCGTGTCATTCCCCCGATGACCGCCGACATCGCTGGCCGGCCCCCGCGAAGGACGGCTGGGGTCGCTCGAGGTCTCCACCTCGACGATGAAGTTCGCATCGAACGCCGGGTTCTCGTTGACGCCGGCGCGGGCATAGCCACGCGGGTTGCACACGACGCGGGTGCCGTTGACCTGGTGGTCGAAGCTGTCATGGGTGTGGCCATGGATCCACAGCGACACCCGGTCTGCGCGCAGCAGGTGCGCGGCGTCGGACACGAAGCAGGCATTGAGCAACGAATCGGCGAAGCGCGGGTGGATGCTGTGGCGCGACGGTGCGTGGTGCGTGATCACCACCGTGGGCCCGGCATGGCACTCGGCCAGCCGGCGCTCCAGCCAGGCCGAGTGCTGTCTGAACAGACGCACCGAGTCTTCCGGCGTGAAGATTTCGGGCGAGGACTCGCGGGCCCGGATGCGGCTGAAGTCCCGCATCAGGCGCCGGGCCTCGGACTTCGCCGCGGCGCGCTGCTGCGGGTCGTCGAACAGTTCGAAGTCCGTCCACAAGGTGCTGCCCAGGAAGCGTACCCCGCCCATGACAAGCTCGCGCTGGTCCATCAGCTGCACCTGGGTGCCCTGGCACAGGCGCTGCAGTTCTTCGAGCGCTCCGTCGATGCTGCTGCCGTAGAACTCGTGGTTGCCGGGCACGTAGAGCACGGGCTTGTCGAACGTCCGGGCCCAGGCGATGGCTTCGCGCGGGCGCGCGATATCGCCGGCCAGCACGACCACGTCGGCATCGTTGACCGGCCAATCCATCGCATCGAATCCCAGGTGCAGATCCGATAGGACGTTCAGTCTCATGGGTGTGTGTCGATCCGGTGCCGTGGTCCGTCACGCGGCGGCGGCCGACTCAGTCAGAAGCCTCTGGCGGCGTGGGTGGATCGGGCTTGGGAGCATCCAGTCCCCACGACATCCAGTCTTCACCGAACAGTTCGGACGGATGCAGCGTCGCCACGCTGCCGTTGCCGCACATCAGCGAATCCGCCGGGCAATACTTGTCGCAACCCCAGCAGATGCGCTCGGGGTGCTTGGGGTGGATGGGGAACTTCTTGACCACGGTGTGCGTTCACGCGCCGCCGCGTGCGTCGACCCGCTCGATGTTCCTCTGGTGCGCTTCCAGCATGACCCCAAGATCGGTCCGGACCTGCGCGTCCTGGATACGCGGAATCAGCGCCTCCAGGCGGCGCACCACCCAGGCCTGGCCGCGGTTGAGGAAGCTCAGGCGCTGCTCGAGATCGGGAATCGCCATGGCCTTGCCCCAGAACGCACCCGTCGTGCTGGACGGTGTGCCCTCCAGCGACTGGATGGTGCGCATCAGCATGCCGCACCAACGGACTTCATCCTTGTGGACATCCTGCACCAGCGTGGTCAAGGCGCTCGGCGGCATGTCGCGCGCTGTCTCCATGGCCACCCGCGCACCTGCACGTTCGGCCTCCAGCAGTTCGTTCAGCGCCGCCAGCAGTTCATCACGCGAGGCCAGCGTGGGTTCGGGAGCAGGGGTACTCATGGCAGGTTTCCCAACAGGTCGGTGAACGGGCGGGTGATTAAAAGAGTCATCTGACGTGCATCTTATAGTCTTTGGCTCGGCGGTCAAGCCCCACAGGGCATCCGGAACGGCACCGTTCGGCCCGGGGTTGTGGCGTGCGTGGGCCGATGGGTGTCGAGCACCCGGCGTTAGAGTGGGCTCACCCGACGGGCGCGCACCGTTGTTGCGGAGGGTTGGCCATGCATCGTTTCCAGATCTACCGCTACGACCCGGACCAGGATTCATCGCCCCGCATGCAGACCTACGATCTGGCGATGGAGCACGGGGACCGCATGCTGCTCGATGTGCTGATCAGGCTGAAGGCCATCGATCCGTCCCTGAGCTTCCGGCGCTCCTGTCGCGAAGGCGTGTGCGGTTCCGACGCCATCAACATCAACGGCAGGAACGGGCTCGCCTGCTTGACGAACATGCGCTCGCTTCCGAACACCGTGGTCCTGAAGCCCCTGCCGGGTCTGCCGGTGATCCGCGACCTGTTCGTCGACATGACCGGCTTCTTCAAGCAGTACCACTCCATCCGGCCCTGGCTCGTCAACGAGGATCCACCACCTGAAGTGGAGCGCCTGCAGTCACCCGAAGCGCGAGATCAGCTCAACGGCCTGTACGAGTGCATCCTGTGCGCCTGCTGCTCCAGCGCCTGCCCGAGCTACTGGTGGAACCCGGACAAGTACGTGGGCCCGGCTGGTCTGCTGCAGGCCTATCGATTCCTGGTCGACAGCCGGGACCAGGCCAGCGGCGAGAGGCTCGACAACCTGCAGGACCCCTACCGGCTGTTTCGCTGCCGCACGATCCTCAACTGCACCGACGTCTGCCCGAAGGGACTGAACCCGGCCCTGGCCATCGGCAAGATCAAGGAGATGATGGTGCGGCGCGCGACATGAGCTTGCGCGCGCGGCCGCAGCGTCCCCCAGACCCGCTCACTGCACGCTGAAGTCGATCACGATGGCGCCAGGCTCGCGCTGGCGGTAGTCCACCCTGACGCGATCGCCGTAGCGCTGCGCAATCTGCGACAGCAGCGGCAGCGGGTCGTGGTCGTTGGCGAAGCGCATGGTCTCGCCCGGCTGCAGGCTGTCCAGTGCACCGAAGATGGCAGCGTGTCGGAAGCGCTTGGCCACGCCGCGGGCGTCGAACGGATAGATGGCGTCGGGGGACAAGTGCAGATGAGCTTGTGACATGAGGGCTCCTGGAAGGTTCAGTGAAGGGGCCTGACGCGAGGCGTCACGCGGTGGAAGCATCGGACCGCCCGCTGGGCTCGAAGGCGCCCCGGCGCGCGCGCATCGCCTGGCCGATGCGGTCCAGTTCGGCATCGCTCAGCAGCCGCCCGGCCATCGGCAGCAGTTCGGCCTCTTCGCGTGCGATGTGCCGTTCGTACAGGTCGATGAAGTCATGCACTTCATCGTCCGGCAGGGTCGTCGCGTCTGCGCGTGTCACCTGCTCCAGCCGGCGGCGCAGATCGCGCCAGCGCTGTTCGAGTTCCCGGTGCTCGGCGGCCAGCGAAGCCGTCAGCTGGCGCAGGCAGACGGCATCGGACCCGGCCATCGATTCGAGGAGCGCCGGAAAGAGATCCACCTCCTCGTCGGCGTGGTGATGCACGGCGGAGGTATCGAAGTAGCGCATCAGCGCAGCTGCGGCGTCCTGCGCCTGCTGGTCGACACCCTGCCGGGCCAGGTGCGCGGCGAGACGCCGCAACGTGGCGCACTGCGCCTGGACACGGCCGTGACAGGCCGCCAGCATCTCCAGCGGCACTTCGAAGCCGGCGGCCGGCGCGGAGTGCCCGGGCAGGTCGAGCGGCCTGGCGGGTGCGGTGCGCTCACGCATCGGACTTCCCGGTCCTGACGGGCTTGCGAAGCCTTGGCGGCGCCGCCACCGGTTCGCCCCCCGCGCGACCACGCAGCGCCACGGTGCGCCCCGGGGCCGGTGCCGATGCGGGCACGACGATGTCGGCCAGCGTCATGCCGTCGAGCTCCTTGAAGTAGGCCCGCAACGCGGCATTGAACAAGCCCTTCAGGCGGCACGAAGGCGTCAGCGTGCATTGGTTGGTGCCCGGGTCGAAGCACTCGACCAGGCGGAAGTCCGTCTCGGAGGCGCGCACCACGTCGCCGATGCGGATCCTGGACGGATCCTTCTTCAGGCGAAGCCCGCCGCCGCGCCCGCGGGCTGTCTCCAGGACGCCCTGGCGGCCGAGATCGGTGACGATCTTCATCAGGTGATTCCTGGACACCGCGTGGCGCTCGGCCAGTTCGCTGATGGTCACCAACTGCTGCGGGCGGGCCGCGCAGTACATCAGCACGCGCAAGGTGTAGTCGGTGTATTCGGCGAGACGCATCGATGCCCCTAAAGAGGCATTCAGTGTATTGCTTTTGGTCGACCCGGGCCTTAAGATGCATCAAACATGCTTCTTAAAAGCCAATGACTTCCATGCGCGCTGCACCGACCACCACCATCGATCACGCGTCATGGCGGGTGCCGATCGAAGAGAGAGAGGCGCGAGTGCGGTGTCGTCCGACGGTGACCGATCAACGCGCTGAACTCGAACGCTGACCGCCATGCATACCGTTGCCATCCTGCTGTCGGCCTTCGTGCTGTCCTTCGTCGCGTTGCTGGCCTTCATCTGGTCGCAGCGCACGGGCCTGTTCGACCGCAGCAGCAAGGGCGCCGAAGTGATCTTCGCGTCCGGCGAAATCGGGCGGGTCGAGGAGCCTGCCGCGGCCCCCGCGGCACAGGGCAGCCTGCAAGGCGCCATCGACACGGCGGGCGCGGGCCACGCGACGCGCGCCGACGCGGACGAACTGGCCGAGCGCGCGCGCGCCGACGCGTCCACCGCACCGCTGGTGTTCTTCATGTTCTGCTGCGCGATCGCCTGGCTGCTGGTGGCGTCTGCCGCCGGACTCACCGCGTCGATCAAGCTGCATGAGCCCGACTGGCTGGTGCAGCAGGCCTGGCTCACGTTCGGGCGCATCCGCACCATCCACCTCAATGCGGTGGCCTACGGTTGGGCGCCGATGGCGGGCCTGGGCATCGCGATGTTCGTGATCCCGCGGCTGCTGAAGACGCCGCTGCTGGGCGCGCGCTTTGCGTTCGTCGGTGCCGTGTTCTGGAATGCGGCGCTGATCGCCGGCCTGGGCAGCATCGCCGCGGGCATCAACGACGGCCTGGAGTGGCTCGAGATCCCGTGGCAGATCGGCATCCTGTTCGCCGTCGGCGGGGCACTGATCGCGCTGCCGCTGGTGTTCACGCTGGTCAACCGGCGCGTCGAGCACCTCTACGTCTCGGTCTGGTACATGGCCTGTGCGCTGTTCTGGCTGCCGGTGCTGTTCGTCGTGGCGAAGATGCCGGGTCTGCACCAGGGCGTGCAGCAGGCGGCGATGAACTGGTGGTTCGGCCACAACGTGCTGGGGCTGTTCTACACACCGCTGGCACTGGCTTCGGTCTACTACTTCCTGCCCAAGGTGATCGGGCGGCCGATCCAGTCGTACAACCTGTCGCTGCTGGGCTTCTGGGGGCTGGCGTTCTTCTACGGCCAGGTCGGCGGCCATCACCTGATCGGCGGGCCGGTGCCGGAATGGATGATCACGCTGTCCATCGTGCAGAGCATGATGATGATCATTCCGGTCGCCGCGTTCACGGTGAATCAGTACCAGACGCTGCAGGGCCGCCTGTCGGCGCTGCGCTGGTCGCCGACGCTGCGCTTCATCGGCGTGGGCGGGCTCATGTACACCGCCAGCTCGGTGCAGGGCTCGTTCGAGGCGCTGCGCAGCATGAACGCCGTCACCCATTTCACCCACTACACGGTGGCCCATGCGCACCTGGGCCTGTACGGCTTCGTGAGCTTCGTGTTCTTCGGCGCGATGTACTTCGTGATGCCGCGCATCACGGCGCGCGAGTGGCCCTACCCCTGGCTGATCACGGCGCACTTCTGGCTCGTCAGCGGCGGCTTCGCCTTGTACTTCGTGAGCCTGACCACCGCGGGCTGGCTGCAGGGTGTGGCGATGCTGGACGCAGCACGGCCCTTCATGGACTCGGTGGCGGTGACGCTGCCCTACCTGAAGGGGCGCAGCCTGGGCGGCGCCTTCATGGTGCTGGGCCACATCGTGTTTGCCGTGCACTTCGTCACCCTGGCCCTGGGCTTCGGGCCGAATCGTGATCAGCCGGCGCTGTTCCGGCACCTGTTCCGCAAGGCGGCCACGGCATGAACAACGAGATCAAGCTTGTCTCCGGCGCCATGGTGATGCTCGCGCTGTCCACCAGCGCGCTGGTCGTCCTGCCCTACCTGCAGGTGCACGATGCGCCGCCATTGCCCGGCCTCAAGCCCTACAGCAGCGCCGAGCTGCGCGGCCGCGAGGTCTACATCGCCAACGGCTGCGTCTACTGCCACTCGCAGCAGCCGCGCGCCAAGGCCTTCGCGCCGGACTTCTCGCGCGGCTGGGGGCGGGCCACCGTGGCCGGCGACTACGCCTACGACCAGCCGCACCTGCTGGGCACCATGCGCACCGGACCGGACCTGATGAACATCGGCGTTCGCCAACCCAGCGAGCAGTGGCACCTCGGGCACCTGTACCAGCCGCGCGCCTACATGCCGGGCAGCATCATGCCGAGCTATCCGTTCCTGTTCGAGGCCAAGGCCCAGGCGGACAGGGACGACGTGGTCGTGAACCTGCCGGCGGGCTACGCGCCCGCTGGCCAGGTGGTCGTGGCGCGCCCGCAGGCCGTGGACCTGGTGAAGTACCTCCAGTCGCTGAACCGCAGCTACCCGGTGATCGCGGCACCCGCGGTGAAGCCATGACCATCGCCTTGCAGGAAGCGCCCCGATGAAGCCCGCCGAGATCCACCCCCAGCAGCAGCGCGAAAACCCCGAGCCGCAGGAAGGCGCGAACCCGATGCCGTGGTTCGTTGTCGTCCTGACCGCGCTGCTGCTGGGATTCGGCGTGCTCTACATCGCTCGATCGGCCATCGGCAACGCACCCGCACTCGGCGATGGCCGTTCGACCGCCGAACTGCAGGGGGCCGCCCCTGCGGCGGCCGGCGCCGCGGTGGACGGTGCAGCGGTCTATGCGTCGCGCTGCGTGGCCTGCCACCAGGCCAGCGGCGCCGGGCTGCCCGGGGTGTTTCCGCCCCTCGCGGGCTCGGAATGGGTCGCCGGCAAGGAGACGACGCTGGCGGCCCTGGTGCTGCACGGCGCCAGCGGCGCATTGACGGTCAAGGGCAGCACCTACAACGGCGCCATGCCCGCCTTCGGTTCCCAGCTGCAGGATGCGGAGCTCGCCGCCGTGCTCACGCATGTGCGCAGCCAGTGGGGCAACAGCGCCGCGCCAGTGACGGCCGACACCGTGGCCACGGTGCGCAAGGCAACGGCAGCGCGCACCGAGCCGTTCAAGGGCGACGCCGAGCTGATGCCGCTGAGGTGAACACGCGTCCCGCCACCGTGCGTGTACCCGCGCTGGCCACAGAGGCGATGGCGCGCCGCGTCAGCGCCCTGCTGTGCCTCGGCCTGATGGTCGTGCTCGTCGTGGGGCTGGCGCACTGGACCCATGGCTTCGAGGTCTGGACCTTCGAAGGGCGGCGGCAGGCACAGGTACAAGCCGGCGAACTGCGCGCGCGTCCGGTGCCTTTGCGTGCCAGCGACGGCAGCGTGCTGCGATGGTGGGGCGATGCCGACGCTGCGCCGGCCGCCTCTCTCGTCGCCTTTGTCTACACACGTTGCCCGAGCGTCTGTCGCGTGCTGGGTGATGAGTACCAGCAAATGCAGCGGCAGCTGGCCACGCGGCAAGGTGCGGGGCCGACGCGGCGCGACGTGCGCCTGGTGTCGATCTCGTTCGATGCAGAGCACGACGATCCAGCGCAGCTCGCGCGTTACGCCGCCAACATGCGCATCGACCCACGCTACTGGACGCTGGCGGTGCCCGCCACACAAGACAACGCCAGCGCGTTGTTGCGCTCGCTCGGCGTCGTCGTGATTCCGGACGGGGCGGGCGGCTTCGTGCACAACGGCGCCATCCATCTGCTGGACGAGCGCGGGCGCTTGCGGGGCCTCTACGCGTTCGACCAGTGGCCGCAGGCGCTGGAAGCCGCGCAGCGGCTGGCGCTCATGCGGCCCGAGGCCACGCGGTGAAGCAAGGGCTCGCGCGAGGTTACGGCGTCTGGCGGCTCGTGCTGGCCCTGCTGCCGCTGACGCTGCTGTGGCCGGCGTTGCGCCACACGGTCGAGAGCCGCATGTCGCTGCACATGCTGGGCGAGTTCCCGTTGTTGTTCATCGCCGGCTGGTGCGCCAGCAGCTTGGCCCTGTGCCGCCTGCGGTCGCGGCGCTGGCTGCGCCGGCAGCGCCTGCTGGACTGGCATGGCTGGACGGCAGCGACGCTGACCAGCGGGGTCGCCCTGGTCTGGATGCTGCCGTCGGCCCTGGACGCTGCGCTGCTGCTGCCCGACGTCGCCGCGGCCAAGTACGCCAGCTGGTGGCTGGCCGGCTGGCTGCTGGCCGACGGCTGGCGGCGCATGGACGCCGAGCTGCGGCTGTTCTTCGTCGGCAACCTGGCCTGGATGCTGGCGACGGCCGGCCTCCTCTTTCTCGATACGCCGGATCGCTTGTGCGTGAACTACCTGCAGGACGATCAAGGCCGCGCCGGCATCGGCCTGGTACTGTCGGCCCCGGCCTTGATCGCGCTCGCCGCCGGTGGCTGCACGCGGCGGCTATGCCGTGTAGTCGCCGCTCGCCTCGGGCTGGAAAAGGATGGCCAGGATCTCGGCCCTTCGCTCGCTCCCCGCAGGGGTGGTCCAGCGCGCCACGCTGCCGACCGTCAGGCCGAGCAGGCCGGCGCCCACCGGTGACAGCACCGACACGAATCCCGCGGCAGGTTCCGCGTCCGCCGGGTAGCACAGCGTCAGCTCCTGGCGCTGGCCAGTCCCGAGGTCCTGCAGCAAGACCTGCGAGTACATCGTCACCACGTCGGGCGGCGCCTGGCGCGACGGCACGATGGCGCAGGCGTCGAGCACCTGCTCGATCGCCAGCCGCGGTGTGGCGGGGCCCTCGCCGCGCCGGTCGCGGCGCACGAGGTTCAGCAGGCGGACATGGTCCAGTTCAGCGCCGACACACGCCTTCGCGCGGGCAGGTGGCCCGGCGATCTGAAGTTTGCGCAACAAGGGTGGAAGTGATCGCCGGGCTCAGTGATGTGCGGCCGGCAGACAGGTGCGTGTCCCTGCCCGGGCCCGCAGGGCGGGCGCAGGCTGCCGGCACGCGACCGGGGCGGCCGCCTGGCAAGCTGCACCGCGTCGGGCGCCGGTGAAGGGAATGGAACTCATGAGAAGACTCTAGAGGCATCGCTTCGCCCCTGCAACCGATCGACGGCAAGTCGCACTCGGGCGTGGGCGTATTGCGCGGGCTCACAGGCCGAGTGTCAACATCGCGGCTTCGGACATCATCGAGCGGTTCCAGGGCGGCTCGAACACGATGTCCACGGTGGCTTCGCCCACGCCGGGCAGGGCCAGCAGCTTGTCGCAGACTTCGTCGGCGATCACCGCGCCCATGCCGCAGCCCGGTGCAGTCAAGGTCATCTGGATGGCGACGCGGAACGCACCGTCGTGGGTGCCTTCGTCTTCCATCGGCAGCACCTCGCAGACATAGACCAGACCCAGCTCCACGATGTCGACCGGGATCTCCGGGTCGTAGCAGGTCTTCAGGGTCTGCCAGACCAGAGCGCGCAGCTCATCGGGCCCGATGTCCGCCGACCCCGCGGTGGCGACGGCGGCATCGGGCACCGGCTTGCCGATGGCGTCTGCATCGACGCCGCGCAGGCGCATCAACTGGCCTTCGACCCACAGCGTGAACGAACCGCCGAGGGCCTGCGTGATCTGTGCCGGCGTGCCGGGCGGCAGGTCGGCCGACCGACCGTCGGGAATGCACTCGACGCGCACGGCGCGCGTGGTCACCACCGGTTCGCGCAGCGGTCTCACGGCGTGTCATCCAGCGCGTGCATCAGCGCGTGCCAGCCCAGCAGCGCGCACTTGATGCGGCCCGGATAGCGCCGCACGCCGGCCAGGCTGATCAACTTGCCCAGGTGGGCCGACTCGGGCTCGAGCTCGCCGGTGAGCACCGCGCGGAAGCGCTGCTGCAGCTGCCGTGCGAACGCCACGTCGTGCCCGCGAACCGCTTCGCTCATCATCGAGGCCGAGGCGATGCAGATCGCGCAGCCCTGCCCGCTGAAGCGGATGTCCTGCACCTGGCCCTGCGCCACGTGCAGCGTCACCTGCAGGTCGTCGCCGCAACTCGGGTTGTGGCCGCGGGCCTGGTGCGTGGGCGACGCCAGGGTGCCGAAGTGGCGCGGCGAGCGCTTGTGGTCCATCACCACGTCCTGGTACAGGTCGAGTTCGGCGGACGGGGTGGCGTTCATCGCAGCAGCTTCCGCGCATGCGACACACCCGCCAGCAGTCGCTCGACTTCGGCATGCGTGTTGTAGAGCGCAAACGAGGCCCGTGTGGTCGGCCCCAGGCCGAGGTGGTCCAGCAGCGGCTGCGCGCAGTGGTGGCCGGTGCGCACGGCAATGCCCTGTTCGTCGAGCAGCGTGCCGATGTCGTGCGGATGCACACCCTCGGCGACGAAGGAGACGATGGCCGACGCACCGGTCTCGGCCGACAGCACCGTGACGCCGGGCAGCCCGGCCAGGCCGGCCGCCGCATGGGCGCGCAACGCGCTCAGGTGCGCGTCGATCAGGGCACGCCCGGTCTGATCGATGAAGGCGGCCGCCGCCGCCAGGCCCACGGCCCCGGACACGTTCGGCGTGCCGCCTTCCAGCCGCAGCGGCAGCTCGGCGAAGCTTGCCTCGGTGGCGCTGACCCATGCCACCATGTCGCCGCCGTAGCGCAGCGGCTCCAGCCGCTCCAGCGCGCCGCGCCGCCCGACGAGGACGCCTGTTCCCATCGGGCCGTACATCTTGTGGCCGGAGAAGGCCATGAAGTCGCAGTCCAGCGCCGACAGCCCGGGCACCGCGTGCGCGACCGACTGCGCGGCATCGAGCACGGTGAAAGCCCCGGCCTCGGCGGCCAGTGCCAGCAAGGCCTCGAAGGGTGGCCGCTCGCCGGTGGCATTGGCGCATGCGGTCACCGCAAAGACCCGCGTGCGGGGTGTCAGGAGCTGGGCCAGGTCCTCGGGATGGAGCCGCCCCTGCGCATCGGGCCGCAGGATGCGCAACGTGGCCCCGCGGCGCCGCGCCGCTTGCTGCCAAGGGACCAGATTGGCATGGTGTTCCAGCCCGCTGACGATGATCTCGTCACCCGGCTGGATGACCGCGGGTGCGGCCCCCGAAGTCGACAGGCCGTGGGCCACGAGGTTGAGTGCCTCGGTGGTTCCCGACGTGAAGACCAGTTCGTGTTCCGCACCCGCCCCGACGAAGCGCTTGAGGTCGTTCCGGGCCTGTTCGAAGGCGTCTGTGGCGCGCTGGCTCAGCGCGTGCACGCCGCGGTGGATGTTGGCGCGGTCGTGCTGCTCGAAGCGGCGCATGGCGTCCTGCACCGGCAGCGGCGTCTGCGTGGTGGCCGCGTTGTCCAGGTAGGCCAGCGGCGCGCCGTTGACCGCTTGCGCCAGCACCGGAAACTGCGCGCGCAGCGGCTCGAGGCCAGTGCTGTGCCTGGCGGGACGATCGACCGAGACGATCTCACCCATGAACGGCCTCCGCGTGCGGCGCCAGATGGCGCGCCACGACATCACGCAGCAGCGCCTCGATGCCCAGGGCCCCGACAAGGCGGTCGTCGCTGAAGCAGCGCTGCATCAAGGCGCCGGCCATGCCCTCGACGATCAGCCGCCTGGCGCTGCGTTCGTCCAGGCCGCGTTGGCGGGCGTAGAACAAGGCGTCCTGCGGCAGTGCGCCCCAGGTGGCGCCGTGCCTGGCCTGGACCTGGTCGTGGTGGATCTCCAGGTGGGGCCGCAGCACCAGCTTGGGCTGTCCTCCGGTCGGAATGCCGACCAGCCCTTGCCGCACATCGGCGCCAGCCGCACCCGGCGCGATGCGCGTGTGCGCCTGCACCACCGCCCGTGCGGCCCCCCTGGCGAGTACGAGGTCTTCGATGCTGCTGGCGGTTTGCGTGGCGCCGTGCGAGATGCGCACCTGGTGTTCCAGCACCGCGTCGGCTGCCAGCAACAGCCCGGCGCTGCGGGCGGCCGCTCCTTTTTCATGCAAGCAAATCACGTTGCGCTGCAGGTGGTAGCCGCTGCCCGAGGCCAGCAAGGCGTGCTCGTAGCGGGCACCCGGGCCGAGGCGGGCCTGCAGGTGGTGTGCGATGCGGTCGCTGGCGCCCGGCGTGGCGATGCGAAGATGCTGCAGCGTGGCGCCTTCGCCCAGCCGGATGTGAGCCTGCAGGTTCTGCACGACCGGTTGCTGGCAGGCCAGTTCCTGACGGTCGTGCGTCTCGACCAGCACGCAATGCACGCCCGCGAGCACCTCGATCACCAGCAGCGGGGCCTCGACGGCGCTGCGCGGCTGGTGGCGAAGCTGCAACCATACGGTGTCGGAGGGGCCACGCTCGGCACCCGATGTGCCACCGATGCGCAGGCGCAGGCCTCGCTGGCACAGCGCGCGATGGGCCCAGGCGAAGGGCGCGGCATCGCTGTCGCCGGCATCGTCCACGCCGCCGGGCATCGGCAGGCCTGCGAACAGCTCGTCGCGCTGCAGGGCGTCACGGGCGTCCAGCCAACGGGCATCGACCCGGCCGTGCGAGCCGTGGCCGATCGGATGCAGGGTCCAGCCGGCGCCGGCGAGTGGGTGCGTCGCGCAGGCGGTGGCCGATGGCGTGCCGCCCAGCCACACCTCGGCGGCCGGCGGCGGCAGGTGACGGAAGGCTTCGGCGTTGCGAGGAATCCAGCCCCGCGTGTCCAGCCGGTGGCGAGCGGCCAGGATGTCGGCGCGGGCGCTGTCCATGGTCATTCGGCGCAGGGCCGCTCCCAAGTCGACTGAACGCCCCTCGGGGGCCGCGAATGCAGTGAGCCAGGGGTCCACATGTCAGGCCTCCAGCGCTTCGGCGGCTCGCACGAAGCCCCTGCGGGCGATGTCGGCGGCCAGTGCGAGGCCGCCGGTTTCGGCGATGCAGCCCTGGTCCAGCCGCAGCACCGCGTCGGGCGCCAGCGATTCGATCAACTGGCGGTAGTGCGAGACCACGATGAAGGCGGTGCCCTGCGCACGCAGGTCCCGCACCAGTTGAACGACGGCGCGAACACCGTCCACGTCCAGGCCCGAATCGACCTCGTCCAGCACCGCCAGCCGCGGGCGCAGCAGCGCCAGCTGCAGCAGTTCGTTGCGCTTGCGTTCGCCGCCGGAGAAGCCGTCGTTGACCGGCCGCCCCAGCATCGCCTCGGGCAGGCCCAGGCACTTGGCGGCTGCGCGCGCATCACCCAGGAAGTCGAAGGCATCGAGCGGACCTTCGCCGCGCGCCTCGCGCACCGCATTCAGCGCCGTGCGGATGAACAGGTTGTTCTTCACGCCGGGGATCTCGGGCGGCGCCTGGAACGACACGAAGAGCCCGGCCCGGGCGCGGGCCTCCGGGCTCAGCGCCAGCAGGTCCTGCCCGGCGAAGTGTGCGGTGCCACCAACGACGCGGTAGCGCGGATGCCCGGCCAAGGTGAGGCCGAGCGTGCTCTTGCCGCTGCCGTTGGCGCCCATCAGCACCAGCAGCGCCCCGGCGGGCACGTCAAGCGACACGGACTTCAGCACGTTGCGCTCGGCCACGTCGACACGCAGGTCGCGCAGTTCAAGCAGGGGGTCGGGATGGGTCATGGCGGGTGGTCCTCGGTTCGGTTTTCCGTCGCGGGCTCATCCGACGGCGCCTTCGAGCGACACCGCGAGCAAGGCCTTGGCTTCGAGCGCGAACTCCATCGGCAGCTCGTCCAGCACCGCCTGGCAGAAGCCGCCGACAATCAACGCCGCGGCTTCCTCAGGTGCGATGCCGCGCTGCTGACAGTAGAAGAGGCGCTCTTCGGAAATGCGCGTGGTGGTCGCTTCGTGCTCGACGACGGCATCGTCGCGCGCCACGTCGACAGAGGGGTAGGTGTGCGCGCCGCAGTCGGGGCCGATCAGCAGCGAGTCGCACTGCGTGTGGTTGCGCGCGCCGGCCGCCGTGGCGGCCATGCGCACCAGCCCGCGGTAGCTGTTGTGCGCGCGGCCGGCGCTGATGCCCTTGGAGACGATCCGGCTCTTCGTGTTGCGCCCGAGATGGATCATCTTGGTGCCGGTGTCGGCCTGCTGGAAGTGGTTCGTCACCGCGATGGAGTGGAACTCGCCGCTGGACTCGTCGCCGCGCAGCACCACGCTCGGGTACTTCCAGGTGATCGCCGAGCCGGTCTCGATCTGCGTCCACGCGATGTGCGAACGGGCACCGGCACACAGGCCCCGCTTGGTGACGAAGTTGAAGATGCCGCCACGCCCCTGCGCGTCGCCCGGGTACCAGTTCTGCACTGTCGAGTACTTGATGTGGGCGTCGTCGTGGGCGATGAGTTCGACCACGGCCGCGTGCAGCTGGTGCTCGTCGCGCTGCGGTGCCGTGCAGCCTTCGAGGTAGCTGACGTGGCTGCCGGCTTCCGCGATGATCAGCGTGCGCTCGAACTGGCCCGTGTTGCGCGCGTTGATGCGGAAGTACGACGAAAGCTCCATCGGGCAGTGCACCCCGGCCGGGATGTACACGAACGAGCCGTCGGAGAACACGGCCGAGTTCAGGGCCGCGTAGAAGTTGTCCCCCGGCGGCACCACCGACCCGAGATACCGCTCGATCAGCTCGGGGTGGTGCTGCACGGCATGCGAGAACGAACAGAAGATCACGCCAACCTCGGCCAGCCGTTCGCGGAACGTGGTGCCCACCGAGACCGAGTCGAACACCGCGTCCACCGCCACGCCGGCCAGCCTGGCCCGCTCGTGCAGCGGCACGCCGAGCTTCTCGTAGGTCTCCAGCAGCTTGGGGTCGACGTCGGCCAGGCTCTTCGGACCGTCCTGCGCGGCGTTCAGGGACTTGGGCGCCGAGTAGTAGCTCAGGGCCTGAAAGTCGATCGGCTCGATGCGCAGGTGTCCCCACGCGGGATGCGGCATCGCCACCCAGCGGTCGAGGGCGGCCAGGCGCCAGTTCAGCAGGAACTCGGGCTCGCGCTTGCGGCGCGATATCGCACGCACCGTGTCGGCGTCCAGGCCCGGCGGCAGAGCGTCGCTCTCGACATCGGTCACGAAGCCATGCCGGTAGGGCAGCTCCAGGGCGCGGACCAGGGGCGCTGCCTGCTCAGCGACTGTCATGGGCCCTCTCCGAGGCGAACGTGGGGCCGAGGATGCTGTCGGCGCGCCGGTGTTCGTGGAACCGCGTCACCCGTTGCGCGATCGCGTCGCGGTTCAGCTCGGCAGGCTTGGACGAGTCGATGACGCTGTTCATGGAAGGCTCCAATAGAGGCATAGCGTATGCATCTTTATGGCCTTGCACAAGCGCAAGCTGCGTTGCCCGTTGCCGTGCCGTGGACATTCGGCATGAGCCAGACACCCAATTGAGACCGGCGAACGCGCGGAATCCGTCGAGGGATGGTTCGCGCTGGGCGGCCGAACCTCCGTGACCCTGGACCGACCCTGTAGCCTTGCAGGTGGCCACCACGCCTGCGCATGGAAGCGCCGCGGCCCAGGAAGTGATGCCGCCCCTACCCGCCACCCTTCACCGCCAGCCCCGCCAACGCATCCTGCAGCCGCGCATAGCGAAAGCGGTACCCCGCCGCCAGCGCGGCGGCGGGCACCACGCGCTGGCCGCACAGCAGCAGCTCGGACATCTCGCCCATCGCCAGCTTCAGCGGCCAGGCGGGCATTCGCAAGAACACATGACGCCCAAATGACGCGGCCAGCGCGCGGCAGAAATCCGCCTGCTGCGGCAGCTCCGGCGCCACCGCGTTGACGGCGCCGCGCAGTTCGGCCGGCGGCTGGCTGGCGCCGGGTAGCGGCGGGTCGATGGCCAGCCGGATCAGCCCGATCGCGTCGTCGCGGTGGATCCAGGGCACCGGCTGGCGGCCGCTGCCCAGCACCGCGCCCAGGCCCAGCCGCGCGGCCAGCGCCTGCGGCGGGTAGGCGCCGCCGCCCGGCCCCAGCACGATACCCAGGCGCAGCCGCACCACGCGCACGCCCAGCGCCTCGGCGCGCCGCGCCTCGTGCTCGATGGCGATGCACAGGTCGGACTGGAAGCGGCCGGGCTGCGGTGGCGCATCTTCGGTGACCACGCCGTCGCCCGCCGGCACGCCGTAGTAACCCACCGCCGACGCGCTGACCATCACCCGCGGCGGCTGCGCCAGCCGGCGCATCAGCGCGATCACCGCCGCGGTGGTGTCGACCCGGCTGCTCAGCAGCAGCGCGCGGCGGCCGCGCGTCCACGGCGCGCCCAGCACCGTGGCGCCGGCCAGGTTGACCACCGCGTCGATCGCAGTCTCGGGCGCGATGTCGTCCAGGCGCTCGACGACGTCGACGGCCTCGCCCAGCCGGGCCCGCGCACGCGGCGCATCGCGGCTCAGCACGATGACGCGGCGGCCGCCGTGCAGCAGGTCGCGCACCAGCGCCGAGCCGACGAAGCCGGTGCCGCCGGTGACCAGCACCGCGGGTCGCTGCGAAAACGCTGTCGATGCCATCGAGGCCGCCTGCATCTCATTCCTCCGCACAAGGGTCCTGGAAGATACCCGTCTGCCGGAAAGTCTCGCCCCAGTGGGGATGTGTCATCGTCAGCGCGAAGACGAAGCGGCCGGCCCCCAGGTTGCGATGTTCGACGCGGCAGGTGCCCGGCGTCAGCCAGGCCGGCACCGGCAGGCGCCAGCGGCCGATGGCCATGAAGTAGCCGCGGCTTTCGAACACCAGCGCGCCGGCCTGCTCGAACACGGCCAGCCGCATCGCCAGCCCGCCGGCGGTGTGTTCCTCGAGCCCGCCGTCGGGGCCGCACTGCTTGGTCGAGCGCACCACGCGCGCGGCCGATCCGCTGCAGCGCGAGAACTGGCGCGCCCACACCACGCCGCCACACGCATCGTGGCTGACGCGCACGCGCGTGGCCACGCCCTCGGCGCGGGCGGTCGACAGCGGCCCGCCGAACAGGCACGACAGCGCGGCGAACACGCGGCCAATGCGCGAGCACTGCAGGTCCATGCGGCCTTCGTAGACCACCGTGGCATGGGCCAGTGCGAAGCGCCGACGCACCGCCGCCGGCAGCCGGCCCCAGCCTTCGGCGCCGACCAGCGCGGCCAGGTCCAGCGGCCGCACGGGGGCCACCCGGGCGGCAGGGTTTGCGGCCGGCGGGGTGGGGTGCGTGATCGTGCGGTTCATGCGGCTCGCTCCATCGTTGACATCGCTGCAGGGATCAGCGCAGCTCACGTGCCAGCCCCGCATGCGCGCCAAGTGCTTGATTTCATTGGAGCGGCCGGCGCCCCCTGTCGCCGCTGGATACAGGTGGGCTCGCCGCGTCGTCAACGCTGTTTACAGCCCGGCCCCGCTGCGGCAGGATGCGCGGCCCATGGCCATCCACATCGCGCTCGTGCTCGCGCTGATCGAGACCCTGGCGCTGGCCGCCGTGCTGCGCGTGTGGGCGCGCCAGGTGCCGGGCGCCGGGCTGCTGCAGGCCTTCCTGCTCGGCGTGGCGCTGTGGATCCTGGGCAACGAGCTGCCCAATGCCTTCGGCCCGCCGGCCATGGACCTGGCGATGACGCTGCTGGCCACCGCGCCGCTCAGCGCCGCGGCCTTCCTGCACTTCTGCCTGCGGCTGTGCGGGCT
>NZ_JBGAGA010000037.1:0-62107 GCF_044226965.1 Aquabacterium sp.
GGGCGCCAGGTAGGCGCCGTCGCGCGCCTGGGCCAGGCGTTCGAAGGCGGCGTGGGTCTTGCCGCTGTTGGGCGGCCCGACGTAGAGCGTGACGCTGCGCTGCAGCGTGCGCGCGGCGGTGAAGCTGTCCGGGTAGCCGTGGAAGGCCAGGTCGCTGCTCAGGCCCTTCAGCGCCAGCAACTCGCCGACCTGGTGTTCCCAGCGGTCCTGGGCCCGGGTGCAGGCTTCGAGCAGCGCTTCCAGGGCCTGGGGTTGCGCGCATTCGGCGCGCAGCCGCGGCAGCAGCGATTCCAGGTGCTCGGGGTAGCCCGAGCGGCTGCGCGCCAGCAGGCGTTCGAGGTGGCCGCGCACCGCGGCGGCCTGCGGGCAGGCCGGTGCCACGCCCAGTGCGGCCTGCAGCGCGGGCAGGTCGCCGGTGCGGAAGAAGGCCCACACAGCGTCGGCCGCCACCGGCTGGCGCCAGGCCAGCGCGATGGTGTCGCCGTCGGCCAGCGCCAGCGGCTCGCTCAGCTGGCGCAACCACTGCGTGCCCTGGCGCACCAGTCCCAGGCCGTCGAGCTGCAGCGCGCGCTCGTGCATCAGCACGCGCACCGCGGGGCCGTTGCGCAGCACGTCGACCACCGCGTCCAGCTGCTGCAGCGCGGCCGGCAGGTCCTCCGGCGCGATCCAGCGGCTGGGCTTGGCGCCGGGACCGGCGCGCTGCAGCTGGATCAGGCCCAGGCCGTCGAGCAGCTTGTCGGTGCCGGGATGCTCGTCGGTGCTGAAGTCGTCGGGCTGCAGCACCTGCGGCAGCAGTGCGGCGGCCTGGCGGATGCGCGCCACCTGCAGCGCGCTGATGCCCGCCGGCACGCGGCGCGCATGCTGCGGGTGCGGCAGCTTGATCTGGCTGTCGGGGGCCGTCGGGGCGGCGGGAGTATCGTGCAGGCTTTCGGACATGGACCGGGGCCCAGCGGCCGCACCGTGTTCGTGATTCGTCAACCCGCATTGTCCGCCAGCTGCCGTGAGCCATCCCGCCCTGCCCCTGTCCCTCGACGAACGCGACCTGAGCCAGATGTTCGAGCTGGCGCCGGTCTCGCTGTGGCTGGAGGACTTCAGCGGCCTGGCCGAGCTGTTCGCGCGCTGGCGCGCCGAGGGCGTGCAGGACCTGCGCGCGCACCTGCGGGCCGACCGCTCGCGCATCGCGCAGTGCACGCGGCAGCTGAAGGTGCTGCAGGTGAACCGCCGCACGCTGGAGCTGTTCGGCGCGGCCGACCTGCCGCAGCTGCTGGCCAACCTGGACAAGGTGTTCCGCGACGACATGCTGGACCACCATGTCGAGGAGCTGGTGCAGCTGTGGAGCGGCGCGCTGGCCTACGGCAGCCAGACCGTGAACTACACGCTCGACGGCCGGCGCCTGGACGTGGCGCTGCAGGTGCGCGTGCTGCCCGGCCATGAGGCGCGCTGGGACCGCGTGCTGCTGTCGCTGGAAGACCTGAGCGGCCGCGAGCAGGCGCGCCGCGCGCTGCAGCGCAGCGAGCGCTACGCGCAAGGGCTGTTCGAGCATTCGCCGGTGTCGCTGTGGGTCGAGGACTTCTCCGGCGTCAAGCGCCTGATCGACGAGGTGCGGCTGCAGGGCATCACCGACTTCCGCGTGTTCACCGACGTGCACCCCGAGTTCGTCGAGCGCTGCATGGCCGAGATCCGCGTCGTCGACGTCAACCGCCAGACCTTGACGATGTTCCGCGCACCGGACAAGCCCACGCTGCTGAAGCGCCTGCCCGACATCTTCCGCGACGAGATGCGGCGCCCCTTCACCGAGCAGCTGATCGAGCTGTGGAGCGGCAAGCTCTACCAGCAGCGCGAGACGGTGAACTACGCGCTCGATGGCGAGACGCTGCATGTGCACCTGCAGTTCGCGGTGCTGCCGGGGCATGAGGAGGACTGGTCGCTGGTGCAGGTGTCGCTGACCGACATCACCGCGCGGCGCAAGGCCGAGGCCTACCTCGAATTCCTCGGCAAGCACGATGCGCTGACCAAACTGCGCAACCGCTCGTACTTCGACGACGAGCTGAACCGGCTGGAGCGCAAGGGCACGCAGCCGGTGGCGCTGCTGGTGATCGACCTGAACGGCCTGAAGCAGGTGAACGACGAGCGCGGCCACCGCGCCGGCGACGCGCTGCTGCGCCGCATGGGCGAGGTGCTGGCCAAAGCGGTGGAGGCGCCGGCCACCGCAGCGCGCATCGGCGGCGACGAGTTCGCACTGCTGCTGCCTGCGGTCGACCAGGCACAGGCCGAGCAGGTGGTGGCGCAGATCCACGCACTGGTCGAGCTGAACAACCAGTTCCACAGCGGCGACCCGCTGCGCCTGGCCATCGGCCTGGCGATCTCGCAGCCCGGCGAGCGGCTGGAAGCGGCGCTGCACCGTGCCGACAAGCTGATGTACGCGCAGAAGAAGGCCTTCCACGCGCAGAGCGAGCACGACCGGCGCCAGGGCTGAGCACGTGCTGGCGCAACGCCAGCCCGCATGACCTTTGGCCCTGCCGGCCACGCCGGTTGCGGTACTTCCGTCACGCCTGCCCGGACTCCTTTCAGCACGCCGGAACCGGTGCCGCTGGCGGGCCACAGAAGCGTTGTCCGGCCGATGCGGCCCGAATCCTTCCGAGACCCGCCTTCCCCCTCTTGCCGACTGGAGTTCGACCATGAAACGCATCCTCTTCCTGCTGCTGAACTGGCTGCTGGCCGGCCTGGCCTGCGCCGTGCCGACAACGCTGCACTTCCACGCCGACGGCTTCGAGAATGCCGGCACGCAGTACCCGGGCTTCAGCGGCCCGATCGACGGCTCGATCAGCTGGAATGGCAGCGGCAACGCCTACGACCCGATCGGCGCGCTGACCGCGATCGACCTGACCATCGCCGGCCACCAGTACGGCCTGAACGAGATCGGCATCGCCAACCAGGGCTCGACACAGACCGCGCTCGGCGGCCTGTTTCGCGGTGCCAACGCCGTGGTCGGCGACGGCGCCGGCGACGACTTCCTGCTGGTCTTCGACCGCGTCAACCCGCTGATCAACGCCTTCGCGTTCTCGATCGCCGGCAAGACCAATGCGATCTGGTGGTCACCGACCACCACCAGCGCGACGATCGACGTCAACAACGTGCCCGAGCCCGGCTCGCTGCTGCTGGTGGCCGCGGCGATCGGCGGGCTGATGCTGGCCGCGCGGCGTCGTAAGCTGCAGCCCAACGATGACACGACCCGCAGCCCCTCCCCCTTCGGTGCCCCCGGCGTCCCGACCCACGCCTGAACCCCGCGCCGACGCCCCGCGGCTGGGGGGCGTCGACTTCGCCAGCGCGCCGAGCCGGCGCAAGCCCATCGTCGTCGCGCTCGGCCAGCCGCGCGGCGCGCTGGTGCAACTGCAGGGCCTGCAGCGCTTCGAGACGCTGCAGGCCTTCGGTCTCTGGCTGCAGGCCACGCCGGCGTGGACCGGCGGCTTCGACCTGCCCTTCGGCCTGCCGCGCGAGCTGGTGCAGGCACTGGGCTGGCCGACCGACTGGCCGGCCTGCATCGATCATTACGTACAAATGACGCGGCCATCGATCCGCGACCGCTTCGCCGCGTTCTGCGACGCGCGGCCGGCCGGATCGAAGTTCGCGCACCGCGCCTGCGACGGACCCGCCGGCTCCAGCCCGTCGATGAAATGGGTCAACCCGCCGGTGGCCTGGATGCTGCACGCCGGCGTGCCGCTGCTGCGCGCGGCCGGCGCGCATTTCCCGGCGCACGAGCCGGCGCGGCCCGCCGCGACCCGGGTGGCGCTGGAGGCCTACCCCGGCCTGCTGGCACGCGAAGTGATCGGCCGCCGCTCGTACAAGAGCGACGACGCCGCGAAGCAGACGCCCGATCGGCTGATCGCGCGCAAGGACATCACCGAGGCGCTGGAGCAGGGCCGCACGCGCCTGGGCCTGCGCCTGAAGCTGAGCGCCGCGCAGCACGACAGCCTGGTGGCCGATGCCTCGGGCGATGCGCTGGACGCGGTGCTGTGCCTGCTGCAGGCGGCCTGGGCCGCGCGCCAGCCCGGCTGGGGGCTGCCGGCGGGCGTCGATGCGCTGGAGGGCTGGATCCTCAGTGCCTGAGCGCCCTGGCCTTGCGCTAAGGTTGGCGCATGACATCGCCCGACACCCCCGCCTGGCCCCCCGCACTGCCCGCGGTGCTGGAGATCGACACCCCGCGGCTGCGCCTGCGCCGCTGGACCGATGCCGACCGCGCGCCCTTCGCGGCGCTGAATGCCGACCCCGCGGTGATGCGCTTCTTCCCGGCGCTGATCCCGCGCGAGGCCAGCGACCGCAGCATCGACGCCTGGCTGGCCGACTTCGATGCGCGCGGCTGGAGCAACTGGGCGGTCGAGACGCGCGAGTCCCATGCGGAAGGCCGCTTCATCGGCTTCGTCGGCTTGAGCGTGCCGCGCCGCACGCTGCCCTGCTCGCCCTGCGTGGAGATCGGCTGGCGCCTGGCCCGCGCGGCCCATGGCCAGGGCTATGCCACCGAGGCGGCGCGGGCCGCGCTGCGCGCCGGCTTCGTCGACATCGGCCTGGACGAGATCGTCTCGATGACCGCGGTGCTGAACACGCCCTCGGAAGCGGTGATGAAACGCCTGGGCATGGTCGACAGCGGCGAGAACTTCGACCACCCCGGCGTGCCCGAAGGCAGTCCGCTGCGGCCGCATGTGCTGTACCGGCTGACGCGGGCGCAGTGGCTGGCCGGCCAGCAGGCCACCCGCGCCTGAGCCGCACGCGCGCGGCCGCGCTTCAGCACGCGGCGGCGCAGGCCAGTGCCTCCTCGAGCCGGTCGTTGCCCCAGAACAGCTGATCGCCGACGAGGAAGCTGGGCGCGCCGAACAGCCCGCGGGCGCGCGCTGCTTCGGTCTGCGCCCGCAGCCGCGGCCGCTGCGTCGGCGACAGCGCCTGCGCGACCAGCGCCTCGGCGGGCTGCCCCAGCGCGCGCAGCGCCTCGGCCACCGCCTCGGGCGTGTCGATCTCGCGGTCCTCGGCGAAGTTCATCGCCATCAGCCGACGGCAGAACGCGCCGGCCCAGGGCTCGGCCGCCACCAGCAGGGCCACCCGCGCCGGCAGCACCGAGCTGCGCGGAAAGCGGCTGGGCCGCTGCCACGGCAGGCCCAGGCGGCGGCACTGCCGCGGCATGTCCTGCGCGAACACCCAAGCGCCCTTCTCGGGCTGCAGCACGAAGGGCGAGTTGTCCCAGCCGAAGGCCTGGAACAGCGGCCCCAGCAGGAACGGCCGCCACGCCACGGCCACGCCGGCCCGCGCGGCCTCGGCTTCCAGCCGCATCACCGCCAGGTAGCTGTAGTTGCTGGCGAAGTCGAACCAGCATTCGAGCGTGGCCATCAGTCCTGCTCCAGCACCACCAGGCAGCGCAGCTCGATGCTTTCGCGCAGCGGCGCATCGGGCGGCACCGCCGGCAGGTCGAAGGCCGCGTGCGGCGTGAAGCGCGTGGTGCCGCTGAGCTGCGAGTCGTACTGCTTGAACACCAGCGCCTCGTGGCGGTCCATCGCCGGGAAGTAGTGCCAGCGGTGGCGCGGCGAATGAGTCGCCAGGTAGATCTCGCCCACGCGCTGCGGGTAGCGCACCTCGGCTTCCACCAGGTCGGTGGCCGACACCGAGCGCGCGTCGCACAGTGCCAGCGGCGTGTCCAGCACCGGGCCGCGGATCGAGCGCCAGACGTTCAGGATGCAGTAACGCCTGATGCGAGCGGCCTGCTCCGGCGGCAGCACCAGGCCCAGGCGGCGCCGGCCGGAGGCCTCGGTGTAGTCGTTGTGGATGCGGCCGTTCGCCGCGGCGCGGCCGTCGGCGCCGCGGCGGCCGAAGCTCAGCGCCGCGCGGTCGGCTTCGCGCCGGCGCACCAGGTGGTCGAACACGCGGGCGCGGCGGCCGCCGGTCAGGGCCAGCGCCAGCGCCTCGACCTCGGGGTAGAGCCGCGCGCGCACCGCGTCGGCATCGTCGACATCGCCCAGCGCTGCCGGCGCGTCGCACAGCACGAAGCCCTCGCGCTCCAGCGCCGGCGGCTGCGCGGCCAGGCGGGCGTCGGCGATGGTCGTCTCCTGCGCGGCGTACTGCGCGTTCTCCCAGGGCACGCCCTCGGGCGGCGGGCAGGCGTAGCTGCAGGGCCTGTCGGTACCCGGCAGCAGGTAGCTCAGCGGGGCGCGCACGTCGCGGCGGATCGGCATCATCGAACCAGGTCTCCGGCCGCCGCGGGCCGGGAGATCCGGCCACCGCGCGGCGGCATGCCCCCATTGCAGCCTGCGGCGCGCCGCGGTTCAAACGACTTCGTGGCACGCTCGCATGCCTGCGGCGCATGCGAGGCGACGCACCCGCCCCAATAATCGGCGCATGCAAGCAGCGCCCTGGCCGCCGGCCGACGCCTGGTTCCAGTCGCGCGGCTGGACGCCGTTTCCGTTCCAGCACGAGGTCTGGGCCGCGATGGCCGAGGGCCGCAGCGGCCTGCTGCATGCCACCACCGGCGCGGGCAAGACCTATGCGGTGTGGATCGGCGCGCTGGCGCGGGCCGCGCGCACCGGCGTGCCGCTGGCCGGCCGCCAGTCCCCGCCGCTGACCGTGCTGTGGGTGACGCCGATGCGCGCGCTGGCGGCCGACACCGACCGTGCCCTGGCGCTGCCACTGCCGGCGCTGGCACCGGCCTGGACCCACGGACTGCGCAGCGGCGACACGCCCGGCGCCGAAAGGGCGCGGCAGGACAAGCGCCTGCCCACGGTGCTGGTGACCACGCCCGAATCGCTGACCCTGCTGCTGACCCACGCGCAGGCCCGCGAGCGGCTGGCGGCGGTGCAGACGGTGATCGTCGACGAATGGCATGAGCTGGTCGGCAACAAGCGCGGCGTGCAGCTGCAGCTGGCGCTGGCGCGCCTGTCGGGCTGGAACCCGAAGCTGGTGACCTGGGGCCTGTCGGCCACCCTGGGCAACCTGGACCAGGCGATGGCGATGCTGCTGGGCCCGGCGCGCCGCCGCCCGGCCGCACGCCTGGTGCGCGGCGCGACGCCGAAGGCGCTGCGCGTGGACACGCTGCTGCCGCGCGAGCCCGGCCGCTTCTCGTGGGGCGGGCACCTGGGCCAGCAGATGCTGCAGCCGGTGGTCGAGGAGATCGCGCGCAGCGGCACCACGCTGGTCTTCACCAACGTGCGTTCGCAGGCCGAGGCCTGGTACCAGATGCTGCTGGACGCGCGGCCCGACTGGGCCGGCGAGATCGCGCTGCACCATGGCTCGCTGGACAAGGGCGTGCGCGAATGGGTCGAGGCGGGCCTGAAGGCCGGCAGCCTGCGCGCGGTGGTGGCCACCTCGTCGCTGGACCTGGGCGTGGACTTCCTGCCGGTCGAGCGCGTGCTGCAGATCGGCTCGGCCAAGGGCGTGGCGCGGCTGCTGCAGCGTGCCGGCCGCTCAGGCCACCAGCCCGGGCGCGAGAGCCGCATCACGCTGGTGCCGACCAACACGCTGGAGCTGATCGAGGCGGTGGCCGCCCGCCGCGCGGTGGCGGCTCGCCGCGTCGAGGCCCGGCACGCGCCGGACAAGCCGCTGGACGTGCTGGTGCAGCACCTGGTGTCGATAGCGCTGGGCGGCGGCTTCACCGCCGAGGCCTTGTACGAGGAGGTCTGCCGCACGCACAGCTACCGCGAGCTGACGCGCGAGGAATTCCAGTGGGCGCTGGACTTCGTCTGCCGCGGCGGCGATTCGCTGCGCGCCTACCCCGAGTACCACCGCGTGGCCGAGCGTGATGGACGTTATGTCGTCGAGGACCGCGGCATCGCGCTGCGCCACCGGCTGCAGGTGGGCACCATCGTCGCCGAGTCCTCGATGCTGGTGAAGTGGCTCTCGGGCGGCACGCTGGGGCAGATCGAGGAAAGCTTCATCGCGCGGCTCAACAAGGGCGACTGCTTCGTGTTCGGCGGCCGCGTGCTGGAGTACGTGCGCACGCAGGACATGGCGGCCTACGTGCGCAAGGCGTCGGGCCGGCGCGGCATCGTGCCCAGCTGGGCCGGCGGCAAGATGCCCTTGTCCAGCGAGCTGGCCGACGCCACGCTGGAGGTGCTGGACGACGCGCGGCAGACCGACTGGCTGCGCGCCGACATCGACCCCGAGCTGCAGGCCGCGCAGCCGATGCTCGACGCGCAGTTGCGCCTGTCGCGCCTGCCGACGCCGGACACGCTGCTGGTGGAGCAGTTCCGTTCGCGCGAAGGGCACCACCTGTTCGTCTACCCCTTCGCCGGCCGGCACGTCCACCTGGGCCTGGCCAGCCTGCTGGGCTGGCGCCTGGCGCAGGCGCGGCCCAACACCTTCAGCATCAGCATCAACGACTACGGCTTCGAGCTGCTGGCCGCCGAAGCCGTGGACATCGCGGCCCTGCTGGACCACAGCGCCTTCGAGGCCGGCGACGCCCTGCTGCAGCATGTGCTGGCCAGCCTGAACAGCAGCGAGCTGGCGCTGCGGCGCTTCCGCGAGATCGCCCGCGTGGCCGGCCTGGTGTTCACCGGCTACCCCAGCGCGCCCAAGAGCACCAAGCAGCTGCAAGCCTCGTCGAGCCTGTTCTACGAGGTGTTCCGCAAGTACGACCCGGCCAACCGGCTGCTCGGCCAGGCCGATGCAGAGGTGCTGGCGCAGGAGCTCGACCTGCGCCGACTGCGCGCCGCGCTGCAGCGCATGCAGCGCCAGCGCCTCGCGCATGTGCAGCTGCGCGCGCCCAGCCCCTTCGCGCTGGCGCTGATGGTCGAGCGCTTCCGCGAGCAGCTGACGACCGAGAAGCTGGCCGACCGGCTGGCGCGCATCGTCGCCGATGCCGAGCGGGTGCTGGCCGAACCCGCCGAGCCCGCCGCCCCTGCCGCCAGCCCCCCGCGCCGCAGGAAAACCCCGCGTCCGCGGCCGGCCGCGCATTTGTATGATGATTGACGCCCCCCCGAAAACCTACGAGATGGAGACCCCGATGAAGCAAGCCCTGATCGCCGCCGCCCTGCTGAGCCTGGTGGCCGGCGCCTCCGCCCAGACCGTGCTGAAGATCGGCTACGCCACCAGCAAGGAATCGCACTACGGCGTGGGCGCCACGGTGTTCTGCGACGAGATCGAGAAAGGCACCGCCGGCCGCTACAAGTGCCAGCAGTTCCCGAATTCCGCGCTCGGCGGCGAGCGCGAGCAGATCGAGGCGGTGCAGCTCGGCACACAGGACCTGACCAACACCTCGACCGGTCCGCTGGGCAACTTCCTGCCCGACGTGAAGATCTTCGACATCCCGTTTCTGTTCCGCGACTACGACCACGCGCGCCACACGATGGACGGCCCGATCGGCCAGGACGTGCTGAAGAAGCTGCAGACCAAGGGCCTGGTCGGCCTGGCCTGGACCGAGAACGGCTTCCGCCACATGACCAACAGCAAGCGCGCCATCGTGCACCCGTCCGACGCCGCCGGCCTGAAGCTGCGCACGATGGAGAACAAGGTCCACATGGAAGGCTACAAGAGCTTCGGCCTGCTGCCCACGCCGATGCCCTTCCCCGAGCTGTTCACCGCGCTGCAGCAGGGCACGGTGGACGGCCAGGAGAACCCGATCCCGGTGATCCTGTCGTCGAAGTTCTCGCAGGTGCAGAAGCACCTGTCGCTGACCGGCCACGTCTATTCACCCGCGGTGCTGCTGATGTCGCCCGCGGTCTGGAACAAGCTCTCCGACGCTGACAAGTCCGTGTTCACCGAGGCCGCGAAGAAGGCCGGCGCGGCCCAGCGCAAGAAGGTCAACGACGACGAGGCCAGCGGCATCGCGCAGCTGAAGAAGGAAGGCATGCAGGTGGTCGAGAAGGTCGACGGCGAGGGCTTCCGCAAGGCGGTGGCGCCGGCCTACGCGAACTTCGCGAAGGAGTTCGGTGCCGACAAGATCGCCGCGATCCAGGCGGTGAAGTGAGCGGCCATGCGTGACGCACTGCTGGCGCTGGATCGCCGGCTGAGCGGGCTTGCGCTCGCCGTGGCCTGCGCGCTGCTGGCCATCATCTGCGTCCTCGGCCTGTGGCAGGTGGTCGCGCGCTTCGTGCTGTCGCAGCCCTCGGTCTGGACCGAGGAGGCGATGCGAAGGCTGCTGATCTGGTGCGTGATGCTGGGCGTGGTGGTGGCCTTTCGCCGCGGCGCGCTGGTGTCGGTGGACCTGATGCTGCGGCTGTCGCGCGGGACCTGGCACCGCATGGTGCGCGGGCTGATCACGCTCAGCTCGCTGGCTTTCCTGGGCGTGCTGCTGTGGTTCGGCATCGACCTGGCCTGGCGGGTGCGCTTCCAGACCTTTGCCAGCATGGAGCTCTCGATGGCCTGGGCCTATGCGGCGCTGCCGGTCGGCGCGGCGCTGTCCATCGTCGCGGTGCTCGCGCACCATGTCGACCCGATGAACGAAGAACTCGAGAACGCGCAGTAGACCATGCCGCTCACTTTGCTGATCACGATGCTGCTGGCCTTCGCCTTCAGCATCTCCATCGCGGTGGCCATCGGCGGCTCGGCGATGCTGGGGCTGGCGCTGTTCGACGCGCAGCGCCTGGTGCTGGCGCCCAAGGAGATGTTCACCGCGATCGACAAGTTCCCGCTCGCGGCGGTGCCCTTCTTCATCCTGGCCGGCAACCTGATGGAGACCGGCGGCATCTCGCGCCGGCTGGTCGATTTCGCCAAGAGCCTGGTCGGCGGCGTGCAGGGCGGGCTGCCGATGACCTGCGTGCTGACCTGCATGATCTTCGCGGCGGTGTCGGGCTCGTCGGTGGCCACCACCTTCGCGATCGGCGCGATCCTGATCCCGGCGCTGATCCAGCACGGCTACCCGCGCGACTACGCCGCGGCGCTGCAGGCCACGGCGGCCGAACTCGGCGTGATCATCCCGCCGTCGATCCCGATGATCCTGTTCGGCGTCTCGGCCGAGGTGTCGATCGGCGAGCTGTTCATCGCCGGCTTCGGCCCCGGGCTGCTGATCGGCGGCGCGCTGATGCTGTTCGTGCACCTGTGGTGCCGCTTCAAGGGCTGGGGCCTGAAGGACGGCGACGGCCGACTCGGCGTCGGCCGCGCGGCGCTGCAGGCCGGCTGGGCGCTGCTGATGCCGGTGATCATCCTCGGCGGCATCTACGGCGGCGTGTTCACGCCGACCGAGGCCTCGGTGGTGGCGGTGTTCTATGCGCTCATCGTCGGGCTGCTGATCCACCGCGAGCTCGGCTGGCGCGACCTGCTGCCCGTGCTGCGCAAGTCGGTGATCTCCAGCGCGGTGATCATGTTCATCATCGCCAATGCCGGGCTGTTCGCCTTCATCATCACCCGCGCCGGCGTGCCCGATGCCATCGGCGCCTGGCTCGGCACGGTGCTGCAGTCGCCGGGCTGGTTCCTGCTGGGCGTCAATGCCGCGCTGTTCGTGATCGGCATGTTCATCGAGACCTCGGCGGCCATCATCGTGCTGGCGCCGATCCTGGTGCCCGTGGCGCGCCACTTCGGCATCGACCCGGTGCACTTCGGCACGATCATGGTGGTGAACCTGGCGCTGGGCATGATCACGCCGCCCTTCGGCGTCAACCTGTTCGCGGCCTGCACGGTGGCGCGCATCTCGCTGGACCGCATCGTGCGGCACCTGGTGCCCTTCGTGCTGGTGGTGCTGTCGTGCCTGATGGTGATCACCTACGTGCCGGTGATCTCGCTGGGCCTGCGCGACCTGGTCTATGCGCCGAACGCCGCCGTGCCCGGCCCCACCCCGGCGCCCGCGATCGGCCCACAATGAGCAGGTGAACCTGCCGACACCCCGCCGGCGCTGGACCGGCGCCTTCAGCAAGCTGCAGCTGCGCGTGCGGCTGCTGGCGCTGTGGAAGCTGTTCCGGCACCCGCAGACGCCCTGGCTGCCGAAGCTGATCGCGCTGCTGGTGCTGCTCTATGCCTTGAGCCCGATCGACCTGATCCCGGACTTCATCCCGGTGCTGGGCCAGCTCGACGACCTGGTGCTGGTGCCGCTGGGCATTGCGCTGGCGGTGCGGCTGACGCCCGATCACCTGTGGCAGGCCCGGCTCGCGGAGGCCGAGGCCAGCAGCGAGCGGGCGCCGCGGCTGCTGTGGGGCGCGCTGCTGGTCGTGCTGCTGTGGCTGGCCATCGCGGCCGGCTTCGGCTGGTGGCTGCTGCGCCAGTTCGGCAGCGGCATCGCCGCGAGCTGAAGGCGGCTTGGGGCGGCTTGGGGTGGCTTCAGGCCGCCGCCGCCTTGCGCCGCGGTGCTGCCGGCTTGGCGCCGGCACGCTCGCGCAGCAGCCGGTTGCAGCGGTCCTCGTGCTGGCGGATCTCGGCCAGCGTGATCTGCAGGTCTTCGAGCTGCTGCTCGAGCTGGCGCCGGTGCTGCGCCAGCGCCTGCTGGAAGGCTTCGAGCTGCGGCGTGGTGTCGGCCGGCGATTCGTACATCGTCACCAGCTGCAGGATCTCGGTCAGCGAGAAGCCCAGGCGCTTGCCGCGCAGCGTGAGCTTCAGCCGCGTGCGGTCGCGCTGGCTGTAGACGCGGTTGCGGCCCTGGCGCGCGGGGGCGAGCAGGCCCACGTCCTCGTAGAAGCGGATCGCGCGCGGCGTGATGTCGAACTCTTCGGCGAGCTCCGAGATGGTGAAGCTGCCTTCGGCCTTCTTGTTCATTCGAGCACCGGCAGCACCTCGCTGCGCAGCAGGCCGCGGCTGTGCTCGTAGTCGGGCAGCACCGAGCGCACGACGTCCCAGAACGCCGCGCTGTGGTTCATCTCGCGCAGGTGGGCCAGTTCGTGCGCGACGACGTAGTCGATCACCGGCAGGCCGAAGTGGATCAGCCGCCAGTTCAGCCGCACCGAACCGTCGGCGCTGGCCGAGCCCCAGCGCGTGGAGGCCGAGCTCAGCGTGAGCCGCTTCAGGCGCACGCCCAGGCGCGGCGCGAAGACATTGCAGCGCTCCTCGAACACGCGCCGGGCCTGGCGCTGCAGCCAGCTTTGCACCGCCTCGCGGATCTGCGCCTGCGTGGCCGCCTGCGGCAGGCCCACGTGCAGCGTGAGCCGCGGCACGCCGGGCAGCGTTTGCGCGTCGGCATGCAGCACCGCGCCGGTGGTGCGCGGGTCCAGCACCACGATCACCGTGTCGCCGAGGAAAGGCAGGCTGGTGCCGTCGTGCCACTGCACGCGGTTGGCCTGGATGCGGTCGGCGCGCTCGCGCTGCTCGTGCAGCTTGCGCAGGATCCAGTCGGCCTTGGCCTGCAGCGCCTGCTCGACCTCGCCGACGCCGACCCAGCGCGGCGCGCTGACCGAGAGGCCCTCGGCGCTGACGACGAAGCCGATCGAGCGGCGCCGCGCGCGGCGGAATTCATAGGCCACGCGGTGCTCGCCCAGCAGGATCTGGCGCTGCGCGCGCGGGTGCTGGAAGCGCGGTGGCACGGGCGGTGGCGGCGGCGCGGCCGGCAGGGCCGTCAGCGGCGGCTCAGCGGCGCGCGCTGCGGGCTCGGCCGCGGGCGCCGCGGCGTCGAACAGCGAGAGCTGCTGCGGCTGCGGTGGCTGGACCTGGGACGCCATGACCTGAGATTTTAGGCAGAGCGCTGCGGCGTGGCCGCTGGCGATGGCGGGTAGGCCTCGGGATCGAGGCGGCGCATCTCGGCCTCGATCCAGCGCTCGACCTCGCGCATCAGCTCGTCCGCCTCGCGGCCGACCGACGGAATCGGCCGGCCGATCGAGATGTCGATCACGCCGGGTCGCAGCAGGAAGCTCTTGCGCGGCCAGCATTTCGCCGAGCTCACCGCGATCGGCACGATCGGCGTGCCGGTGGTCACCGCGAGCCGGCTGGCCCCGCTCTTGTACTGCCCCTGGCCGCCACGCGGCGTGCGCGTGCCTTCGGGGAACATGATGACCCAGCTGCCTTCGCTCATCAGCCGCCGGCCCTGCTCGGCCACCTTGTTCCAGGCCTCGGCGCGCTTGCTGCGGTCGATGTGGATCATGTCCAGCCGGCTCATGGCCCAGCCGAAGAACGGGATGTACAGCAGCTCGCGCTTGAACACGTAGGCCAGCGGATGCGGCATCAGCGTGGGGAACGCGAAGGTCTCCCAGGTCGACTGGTGCTTGGGCGCCAGCAGCACCGCGGCCTTGGCATCAGCGGCCGTCGGCACGTTCTCCATGCCCTGGATGCGGTGGCGCACGCCGCAGATCACCCGCGCGCCCCAGATCGCCACGCGCAGCCAGCCCGCGCACATCCAGTACAGCGGCGTGCCGCGCACGAAGATCGAGCTCAGCACCACCGCCAGGCCCCAGGGCACGACGGTGACGGTGAGCCACAGCACGAACAGCAGCGAGCGCAGCGCGTACAGCGCCTTCAACGCAGCTCTCCCGGCGCGGAGATCGGCAGGTGGTCGCGCCGCAGCAGGTACTCGGCGAACGCCGCCAGGTCGGGATGCACCACGGTGCCGGGCACCTGCGCGCAGATCTGCGCCAGTTGCTCGGGATTGAGCGAGGCCGCGCGGCCGGTCAGCACCAGGTGCGGCTCGCAACTGGCGGCGTGCGCGGCCTGCAGGTCGCGCAGCGTGTCGGCCACCATCGGCACCTGGCGCAGGTCGATGCCGTAGCGCTTGCCGATCTCGCGCATCAGCCCCGGCTGCGGCTTGCGGCAGTCGCACTGGTCTTCGGGCGTGTGCGGGCAGAAGAACACCGCGTCGACGCGGCCGCCCACGGCCATCAAGCGCTGGTTCATGAAGGCATGCACCGCGTTGACCGAGGCCATGTCGATCATGCCGCGGCCGATGCCGGACTGGTTGGTGGCCACCACCGTGTGCCAGCCGGCATGGTTGAGCCGCGCCACCGCCTCGAGCGCGCCGTCGATCGGCTGCCATTCGGCCGGTGCCTTGACGTGGTCGTCGCGGTACTCGTTGAGGATGCCGTCGCGGCCCAGGATCACCAGCTTGACCACCGGTTGCATCGCTCGTCCTCCTCGTGCGTCGCGGCGCCGGCGGGGATCAGGCCGCCAGCTTCGACAGATCGGCCACGCGGTTCATCGCGGCATGCAGCGAGCCTAGCAGCGCCAGCCGGTTCTGGCGCAGCGCCGGGTCTTCGGCATTGACCATCACGTCGTCGAAGAAGGCATCGACCGGCGCCTTCAGCGCGGCCAGGGCCTGCAGCGACGCGGTGTAGTCGCCGCGGGCGAAGGCCGCGTCGGCCGCCGGCTGCACCGCCAGCAGCGCCTGCTGCAGCGCGGCCTCGGCGGCTTCCTTCAGCAGCGCGGGCTGCACGGCACCAGGCGCGGCGCCCTCGGACTTCTTCAGGATGTTGCCCACCCGCTTGTTGGCCGCGGCCAGCGAGGCGGCCTCGGGCAGCGTGGCGAACGCGCGAACCGCGGCCAGCCGCTGCGGGAACTCGGCCCAGCGCTCGGGGCGGGCCTCGATCACCGCTTCGACCTCCTGCACGCTGTAGCCCTGCTCGCGCAGGTAGCCGGCCAGGCGCTCGCGCAGGAAGAAGCCGACCTCGGCCTGCGCCTGGCCATGGCCGGCCGGGAAGGCCTCGAACGCACGCTGCACCAGCTGGTGCACGTCCAGCGGCAGGCCGCCTTCGATCAGCATGCGGATCACGCCCAGCGCATGGCGGCGCAGCGCGAACGGGTCCTTGTCGCCGGTGGGAATCTGGCCGATGCCGAACAGGCCGGCCAGCGTCTCGAGCTTGTCGGCCAGCGCCAGCGCCAGGCCTACCGCGTTGCGCGGCAGCGCATCGCCGGCGAAGCGCGGGCGGTAGTGGTCTTCGATCGCCAGCGCGATGTCCTCGTGCTCGCCATCGTGGCGCGCGTAGTAGCCGCCCATCGTGCCCTGCAGCTCGGGGAACTCGCCGACCATGTCGGTCAGCAGGTCGGCCTTGGCCAGCAGCGCGGCGCGCTCCGCGCTCGCCGCGAGCGCAGCGCCGCCCAGCGCCTCGCCGATGCCGCGCGCGATGGCCCGCACCCGCGCCATGCGCTCGCCCTGGGTGCCGAGCTTGTTGTGGTAGACCACCTTGTCGAGGCCGGCGACGCGGGCTTCGAGCGTCTTCTTGCGGTCCTGGTCGAAGAAGAACTTCGCATCAGCCAGGCGCGGGCGCACGACGCGCTCGTTGCCGCCCGTCACCGCCGAGGCATCGGCCGGGCGGATGTTGCTGACGACCAGGAACTGGTTCGTCAGACGGCCTTCGCCATCGAGCAGCGGGAAGTACTTCTGGTTGGCCTTCATCGTCAGGATCAGGCACTCCTGCGGCACGGCCAGGAACTCGGGCTCGAAGCGGCACAGCAGCACGTTGGGCCGCTCGACCAGCGCGGTCACCTCGTCGAGCAGGGCCTCGTCGTCGATCGGCTTCAGGCCCGCGCCGGCCTGCGCGGCCACGGCCTGCAGCTGGCGGACGATCTCGGCGCGGCGCGCCTCGAAGCCGGGGATCACCGCGCCTTCGGCCTGCAGCTGCGCGGCATAGCTGTCGGCATCGCGCAGCGACACCGGGTTCACGCTGGCTTCGAAGCGATGGCCTTGGGTGCTGCGGCCCGACGCGAGGCCCAGCACCGACACCGGCACCACCGCATCGCCGTGCAGCGCGACCAGGCCGTGCGCCGGGCGCACGAAATGCACGGTGGTCCAGCCCGGCTGCACCTGCGGCCCGGCCGATGCGTCCAGCTGGTAGCTCATCACCTTCGGGATCGGCAGCTTGGCCAGCGCTTCATCCAGCGCCTTCTTCAGCCCTTCGGCCAGCGTGGCGCCGGGCACCGTGCTGTCGAGGAACAGTGCCTCGGCCTTGCCATCGGGCGCGCGCTTGAGCTGCGGCAGCACCGAGGCATCGGCGCCCAGCGCGGCCAGCTTCTTCAGCAGCGCGGGAGTCGGCGCGCCGCTGGCGTCCAGCGCCACGGTCACCGGCATCAGCTTCTGCTGCACCGCCTTGTCGGCGGCCTTGGCCGCCACGGCCGTGAGGTGCAGGGCCAGCCGGCGCGGCGACGCGTAGCCGGTGGCAATGCTCTGCTCGGCCGCCAGCCCCAGCGCCTTCAGCTGGGCCGCGAGGGTGGTGGCGAACGCGTCGCCGATCTTCTTCAGCGCCTTGGGCGGGAGCTCCTCGACGAAGAGTTCGACCAGCAGGTTGCGGGTGTCGGTGCTCATGCTTCAGGCCGCCTTCTTGTTGTTCTTCTCGGCCAGGTCGGCCAGCACCTCGGCGCTCCAGGCCTTCGGTGCCATCGGGAAGCCCAGCCGCGCGCGGCTGTCGACATAGCTCTGCGCCACCGCCCGCGCCAGGTTGCGGATGCGGCCGATGTAGGCGGCCCGTTCGGTCACGCTGATCGCGCCACGCGCATCGAGCAGGTTGAAGGTATGGCCTGCCTTCAGCAGCTGCTCGTAGGCCGGCAGCGCGAGCTGCTGGGCCATCAGGTGCTGGCTTTGCTTCTCGTGCGCGCCGAAGGCCTGCAGCAGGAAGTCGACGTCGCTGTGCTCGAAGTTGTAGGCGCTCTGCTCGACCTCGTTCTGGTGGTAGACATCGCCGTAGCTCAGACCCTCCGTCCACTTCAGCTGATAGACACTTTCGACGCCCTGCAGGTACATCGCCAGCCGCTCGAGGCCATAGGTGATCTCGCCGGTGATGGGCTTGCAATCGATGCCGCCGACCTGCTGGAAGTAGGTGAACTGCGTCACCTCCATGCCGTTGAGCCAGACCTCCCAGCCCAGGCCCCAGCAGCCGAGCGTGGGGTTCTCCCAATCGTCCTCGACGAAGCGGACGTCGTTCTTCTTCAGGTCGAAGCCCACCGCTTCGAGCGAACCGAGGTAGAGCTCCAGGATGTTGGCCGGCGCGGGCTTCAGCACCACCTGGTACTGGTAGTAGTGCTGCAGGCGGTTGGGGTTGTCGCCATAGCGGCCGTCCTTCGGGCGACGGCTGGGCTGCACGTAGGCCGCCTTCCAGGGCTCGGGGCCGAGCGCGCGCAGGAAGGTCGCGGTGTGGCTGGTGCCGGCGCCCACTTCCATGTCGTAGGGCTGCAGCAGGGCACAGCCCTGCTCGGCCCAGTACGACTGCAGGCGGAGGATCAGTTGCTGGAAGGTGAGCATCGGCGCCGGTTTCGCGTCAAAAGGTAAACCCGCAAGTTTACCGGGCGACCCGGCAGCCGGTCAGGTCCCTTGCCGGCGCCTTGCGCGCCATGCCAGGCCCGCCAGCGCGGCCCAGCCCAGCAGCAGCAGCGGCCACAGGCCGGTCGTGCCGACCCAGGCGGCATACGGCGTGCGGCCGCGGCGGCCCTGCACCTCACCCACCAGCACGCCGCGCTGGAAGGGCGCCTGGCGCGCCAGCACCCGGGCGCGGTGGTCGATGACGACGGTGGCGCCGGTGTTGGTGGCGCGCAGCATCGGCCGCTGCAGCTCCAGCGTGCGCATGCGCGAGATCTGCAGGTGCTGGTCCACCGCGATGGTGTCGCCGAACCAGCCGATGTTGCTGACATTGGCCAGGATCGTCGGCGCCTGCCCGGCATCGGTGAAGCGCCGCGCCAGCTCTTCGCCGAACAGGTCTTCGTAGCAGATGTTCGGCGCGATGCGCTCGCCGCGCAGCGGGTACGAGGGCGCGTTCACCGGCCCGCGCGCGAAGTCGCCGAGCGGGATGTTCATCATCTCGGTGAACCAGTGGAAGCCGGTGGGGATGAACTCGCCGAAAGGCACCAGGTGCGCCTTGTCGTAGCGGTAGCGCGCGGCGCCGGTGGTGCCGGCGGCGTCGAGCGCGACCACCGAGTTGGTGTAGCCGGCCTCGAAGCTGCCCAGCGGCACACCCAGCAGCGCGACGGGCGCGCCGGCAGCCGCGAAATGCTGCTGCAGCTGGGGCCAGTAGCCGGGGTCGACCTGCGCCAGCTGCTCGGGCAGCAGCGGCACCGCGGTCTCGGGCGCGATCACCAGGTCGCCAGCGGCCGCGCGCAGGCCCTCGGACACCCAGCGCAGGGTGTCGGGCAGGTGCTCGGCGGCGAACTTCTCGTCCTGGGCCACATTGGGCTGAAGCAGCGTCACCGTCAGCCGGCCGGTGGGCTGCGTGAACTCGCCAGGGCCCACCAGGCCGGGCAGCGCCAGGACCAGCGCACTGGCGATCAGCCCGCCCGCCTTCACGCGCCAGCCCGGCGCCGGCAGCGCGAACGCCAGGCCCAGCAGCGCGGCCCAGCCCGCGGCAAGCGCGCCGATGCCGTACACGCCGAGCCAGGGCGCCCAGCCGGCCAGCGGTCCGTCGATCTGGGCGTAGCCGCTGGCGGCCCAGGGAAAGCCGGTGAACAGCAGCCCGCGCGCCAGCTCGGCCGCCGCCCAGGCCAGCGCGAACAGGCCGGCATCGGCCAGCCAGCGGCCGCGCCGGGCGCGTGCCAGCGCCGCCAGGGCCAGGGCCAGGTAGCCCGACAGCGCCAGCGCCAGCAGCGCCACCGCGCCCGCGGCCAGCGGGGCCGGCAGCCCGCCGTAGCGGTACATGCTGATGAAGAGCCACCACACGGCCGCCGCGACCCAGCTGGTGCCGAAGGCCGCGCCCAGCAGCGCTGCGCGCCGCGGCGCCACGGCCTGCACCCGCCAGGCCAGCGCCGCGATGCACAGCAGGGGCAGCGGCCAGGCGGCGGTGGCGACGAAGCTCAGCGTCTGCAGCGCGCCCAGCGCCGCGGCCGCCAGCGTCTCCACGACGGGCCGGCGGTCCAGCCAGCGCCGCAGCCGCAGCGCCAGCAGGCCGCCCTGCGCGGCAAGGTCCGCGCTCAAGCCGCCGTGGCCGCGTCGGGCGCGACGCGCATCACCTTGAACCAGCGCACCGCGCCGCCGCGCGTCAGCATCACCTGGAACGAGAGATCCTCCAGCACCACCGATTCCCCGCGCCGGGGCACCCGGCCCAGCTCATGCGCGACCAGGCCGCCGATGGTGTCGAACTCGTCGTCCGGCAGCGTCACGGCGAAGGCCTGGTTGACCGCGGTGATCAGCGTGTCGCCGGCCACGCGGTGGGTGCCGTCGGCCAGCGTGTAGATGCCGCTCTCGGCATCGTCGTCGTCGAATTCGTCCTCGATCTCGCCGACGATCTCCTCCAGCACGTCCTCGATCGTGATCAGCCCGGCGATGTTGCCGAACTCGTCGACGACGATCGCCAGGTGGTTGCGGTTGGAGCGGAAGTCGCGCAGCAGCTCGTTCAGGTTCTTCGACTCGGGCACGAACACCGCCGGCCGCAGCAGCGTGCGCAGGTTCAGCTCGGGCGCGCGCTGCAGCTTGAGCAGGTCCTTGGCCATCAGGATGCCGATGACGTTGTCGCGCTGGCCGGCGTAGACCGGGAAGCGCGAGTGGCTGGTCTCGATCACCGTGTTCAGCAGGTCCTCGTAGGGCGCGTCGATGTCCAGGAAGTCCATGCGCGGCGCGGCCACCATCACGTCGCCGGCGGTCAGGTCGGCCATGCGGATCACGCCCTCGAGCATGATGCGCGACTCCGGCGCAATCAGTTCGCGGTGCTCGGCGCTGGCCAGCGTCTCGATCAGCTGGTCCTTGGTGTCGGGACCGGGCGAGAGGAACTCGATCAGTCGCTCGAAGAAACTGCGCTTGTCGCCGGGCGCGTGTGCGGCGCCCGCATGGCGCGGCCGACTGGGAGGCGGTTCGGACACGATGGGTGTCGGCAGTGGAAGTGGGCCGAGAATACCCGAAGCTTGATCCTGGGCGGGATGCCCCCAGCTGCAGGGTTTGTCGACCGGCAGCGCGCTGAAGCAGCCTTGCCCGACACAGGTTCTTTGCCGGCTGGTCTATCCTCCCGCCCCTTCCTCGAGCTTGCTCGCCCTTGATCTCCTTCGCCCAGCGGAGCACCCCATGTCCAACGGACTCATCCCCGCCACCATCCTGACCGGCTTCCTCGGCTCGGGCAAGACCACCCTGCTCAAGCGCGTGCTGACCGAGGCCCACGGCCAGAAGATCGCCGTGATCGAGAACGAGTTCGGCGAGGAGAACATCGACAACGACATCCTGGTGGCCGACACCAACGAGCAGGTCATCCAGATGAGCAACGGCTGCGTCTGCTGCACGATCCGCGAGGACCTGCGCTCGACGCTGTCGGAACTGGCCGAGAAGCGCCGCAAGGGCGAGCTGGATTTCGACCGCGTGGTGATCGAGACCACTGGCCTGGCCGACCCCGGCCCGGTGGCGCAGACCTTCTTCATGGACGACGAGATCGCCGAGAGCTACCTGCTCGACTCGGTGCTGACGCTGGTGGACGCCAAGCATGCCGACCAGCAGCTCGACACGCGCCAGGAAGCGCGCCGCCAGATCGGCTTTGCCGACCAGATCTTCATCAGCAAGACCGACCTCGTCGAAGGCCCGGCGGTGGACGCGCTGGCGCACCGCATCAAGCACATGAATCCGCGCGCACCGCAGCAGCGGGTGCACTTCGGCGAGGTGCCGCTGTCCCAGGTGTTCGACCTGCGTGGCTTCAACCTCAATGCCAAGCTCGAGATCGACCCGGAATTCCTCAGCGAGGACGGCCATGGCCACGATCACCATCACCACCACGATCACGACCATGACCACGAGCATGGTGAGCACTGCGACCACCCGCACCACCATGCGCATGACGACGACGTGAAGTCCTTCGCCTTCAAGGCCGACCGTCCGTTCAACCCGGCCAAGCTGGAGGATTTCCTCGGCTCGATCGTCCAGGTCTACGGCCCCAAGATGCTGCGCTACAAGGGCGTGCTGCACATGAAGGGCAGCGATCGCAAGGTGATCTTCCAGGGCGTGCACCAGCTGATGGGCAGCGATCTGGGCCCCAAGTGGTTGCCGAGCGAAAAGAAGCAGAGCAAGCTGGTGTTCATCGGCATCGATCTGCCGCGCGACATCCTGTTGCAGGGCCTCGAAGCCTGCCTCGTCTGATCCCGTTTCGAACGTCAGCGCAGGCAGCAGGGGCCGTGGCTACAATCCGCGCGCCCAAAAAGCTGCAGCCTGCGACGCTTCAAATCCCCAGGGGTGGGCAGTTAACAGGTATAAAGCCACTGCGAGGAGTCCCGAAGTGAGCAAGACCTCGGTCAAGAGCCCTGCCGCCGACAAACCCGCCGCCAGCCGCAAGGCCGCCACGGCGGAAGCGCCGGCTCCTGCAGCTGCCAAGACCAGCAAGCCCGCCCCCGCTGCGAAGACGCCGGCCGCCAAGAGCGCGCCGGCTTCCAAATCGGCTGCCGGCAAGGCCGCGGCGCCCGAGGTGGCCGAGGCCGTGGCGGCCGGCACCTCGGCCGGTGCTGCCACCGCCACCGCCAGCAATCGATTCGCCGAGCGTTTTTCCCCTCCCAAGCCTCCCGCCCGTGGATTCCCCGAACCAATGGAAACTGTGAAGCCCGCCGTCAAGGCGGACCCCAAGCTGGCCAATGCCTGGAAGACCAAGGCCGGCCGCGACCTGAGCGAGCCCGAGCTGCTGGCCATGCCCGAGTCCGAGTACATGAATGAAAAGCAGCTGGAATTCTTCCGCGCGCGTCTTCAGGCGCTGAAGGACGACCTGCTGTCCAACGCCGGCGAGACCACCGAGCACCTGCGCGAAGACACCTCCATCGTGCCCGACCCGGCCGACCGCGCCACGATCGAGGAAGAGCACGCGCTCGAACTGCGCACGCGTGACCGCGAGCGCAAGCTGCTGAAGAAGATCTCGCAATCGCTGGCCCGCATCGAAGCCGGCGACTACGGCTATTGCGACGAGACCGGCGAACCGATCGGCCTGGGCAGGCTTCTTGCTCGGCCCACCGCGACGCTGTCGCTCGAAGCCCAGCAGCGCCGCGAGCTCAAGCAGAAGATGTTCGGCGACTGACGACACACGCGAGACAACCCGATTCATGGCGGATTCCAAGGACGGCGAGAGCTTCCTGCGCAAGGTGGTGCGTTTCGTCGCCAATCCGGCCACGGATTGGTCCGACATCAATTCGCGCCAGGAAGACAGCCGCGACCTGGACATCGAGCGCTCCGAGCTCAAGGCCATGGTCGAGCGCAAGCGGCGCAACGATTTCGTCCGCAAGCGCGAGTTCGACGTGCTGCGCCGCCTGCGCCGCGAAGGCCTGTCGCCCGAGCAGCTGGCCGCGCTCGGCGGATCCTCTCGCATCGACGACTCCGAGGTGCGCCTGCCCGAAGGCGGCGCGCGCCAGGACCAGCAGGTCAAGGCCAAGATCGACGAGATCGAGCAGCAGATGGTCGGCGAGAGCCTGCGCGGCGGCGCACCGCCGCCTCGCCGCTCGCCGGGTTTCTACAGCGCCCCGACGCAGCCGATCGCCTTCCAGTCCAAGGAGCCCGCGGAAGCTGCTGATGGTGGCGACGACGAAGGCGAGCACCTGCCAGCGCTGCCGCCGCTGCCGGAATTCGACGTGCCGCCAGCCGCCGCCCCGGCGCCTGCGGTCATGGGCAGCGGCTTTGCGCCACTGAACCCTCCGGCACCGTCCGGCGCGCGCACACCGGCGGCGGCCCCCGCCAAGCCGGCGCCCGCCGTGGCTGCCGCCGGCGCCGCGCCCAGCCCGGCGCCCAAGCCGGCCGCGGGACGGGCCGGCGACTTCGGTTCGCAGTTCGCCGTCGAGGTCAGCGAGGTCGTGCACGACCCCGAGCTCGATGAAGCGGTGATCGCCTTCGCCAATGCGGATTTCGGTCACTGTGAGGACTCGCTCACGCAGCTGGTGGCCCCCGGCGCCGAGCGCTACCAGCAGGCCGAGACCTGGCTCGTGCTGTTCGACCTGTACCGCGCCACCGGGCAGCAGATGAAGTTCGAAGGGCTGGCGCTGGACTACGCCAACCTGTTCAACAGCTCGTCGCCCCAGTGGTACTCGCTGCCCAAGCGCGTGGCCGAGGCCGCCGCGGCCGACGAAAAGCCGCGCGCCGTGCGCCCGCAGGCCGGTGACGTGGGCTGGGTCTGCGCCGAGGTGCTGGACATCGATGCCGTGGCGCGGCTGCGCTCCACCACCTTGCAGCTGCCGCTGCCCTGGGTGCTGGACTGGTCGGCGCTGCAGCGGGTGGAGGCCGAGGCGGCCTCGCAGCTGACCGAGCTGTTCCGCCAATGGGCCAGGCAGAAGGTCGAGATGCGCTGGCAGGCCGGCGAGCAGTTGCTGAACACGCTGGCTGAAGCCGCGCCCACCGGCGTGCGCGACGCCGACCCGGCCTTCTGGATGGCCCGCATCGAGGCGCTGCGCCTGGCCAACCGGCCCGACCAGTTCGACGAGACGGCCATCGACTACTGCGTCACCTACGAGGTGTCGCCGCCGTCCTGGGAGCGCACCGAATGCATCGTGCGCATGGGCAGTGGCGGACCGTCCACCGCCGCGCCGCCGCTGTCGATCGTCAGCGAGGTGTCCACCGGGTTCATGGAATCGAGCCTGCTGGACGATCCGCAAAGCGGCCAGCAGGTGGCCAGTGTCGACCTGTCGGGCCAGCTGATCGGCGACATCGGCCCGACGCTGGCGCGCATCGACACGCAGTTGGGCGCGGCACCGCTGGTCAGCGTGTCGTGCGCCCGGCTGATCCGCGTCGACTTCATCGCCGCCGGCGACCTGCTGAACTGGGTGCTGGCCAAGCGCAGCCAGAACCGCACCGTCACGTTCACCGACGCGCACCGCCTGGTCGCGCTGTTCTTCGGCGCGATGGGCATCAACGAGCACGCGCGCGTGCAAGTGCTCCGCGACTGAATCCGTCCCGGACCGGCCGAGGGCTTGAGTCGCGCCCGGCCGGCGCCACATTCCCTTTTCCTCGTCCTTCGGATTCCCATGGAACCCTTCCACGGCACCACCATCGTCAGCGTGCGGCGCCAGACGCCCACCGGCTGGCAGGTCGCCCTCGGCGGCGACGGCCAGGTCACGCTGGGCAACATCGTCGTCAAGGCCAGCGCGCGCAAGGTGC
Source organism: Aquabacterium sp. (assembly GCF_044226965.1). Lineage (GTDB taxonomy): Bacteria > Pseudomonadota > Gammaproteobacteria > Burkholderiales > Burkholderiaceae_C > Pseudaquabacterium. The sequence goes on from NZ_JBGAGA010000037.1 coordinate 24,827, forward strand.
GCAAGCTCTACAAGGAGCAGGTGCTGGCCGGCTTTGCCGGCGCCACCGCCGATGCCTTTACCTTGTTCGAGCGCTTCGAGGCCAAGCTCGAGAAACACCAGGGCCAGCTGGTGCGCGCGGCCATCGAGCTGACGAAGGACTGGCGTACCGACCGTGTGCTGCGGCGGCTGGAAGCGATGCTCGCGGTGGCCGACCGCGAGGCCTCGCTGATCATCACCGGCAACGGCGACGTGCTGGAACCCGAGCACGGCATCATCGCGATCGGCTCTGGCGGCGCCTATGCCCAGGCAGCGGCACGAGCGCTGGTGCAGCACACCGAGATGCCGGCTGCGGAAGTCGTGAAGCAGGCGCTCACCATCGCCGGCGACCTGTGCATCTACACGAACCAGAACCACACGATCGAGGTGCTGTCATGAGCATGACGCCGCAGGAGATCGTGTCGGAACTCGACCGCCACATCGTCGGCCAGTCCGCGGCCAAGCGCGCGGTGGCCATCGCGCTGCGCAACCGCTGGCGCCGCCAGCAGGTCGACGAGAAGCTGCGCAGCGAGATCACGCCGAAGAACATCCTGATGATCGGCCCCACCGGGGTCGGCAAGACCGAGATCGCGCGCCGGCTGGCCAAGCTGGCCGATGCGCCCTTCATCAAGGTCGAGGCCACCAAGTTCACCGAGGTCGGCTATGTCGGCAAGGACGTCGACACCATCGTGCGCGACCTGGTCGACATGGCGGTGAAGCAGGAGCGCGAGGCCGCGATGCGGCGCCAGCGCGCCCGCGCCGAAGATGCCGCCGAGGACCGCATCCTCGACGTGCTGGTGCCGCCGCCGCGCCATGAGCTGGGTTTCGGCAGCAGTGCCACGCCACAGGCCGACAACACCGCGCGCCAGGTGATGCGCAAGCGCCTGCGCGAGGGCTCGCTCGACGACAAGGAGATCGAGCTCGAACTCGCCGAGCCCCGCGGCCCGATGGAAATCATGACCCCGCCCGGCATGGAGGAGATGGCCGAGCAGCTGAAGGGCATGTTCTCGCAGCTGGGCGGCGGGCGGAAGAAAACCCGCAAGCTGAAGATCGCCGAGGCGCTGAAGCTGCTGGTCGAGGAAGAAGCGGCCAAGCTGGTGAACGACGAGGACATCAAGACCCAGGCGCTGGCCAATGCCGAGCAGAACGGCATCGTGTTCATCGACGAGATCGACAAGGTCGCCTCGCGCAGCGAACACGGCGGCGCCGAAGTCTCGCGCCAGGGCGTGCAGCGCGACCTGCTGCCGCTGGTCGAGGGCACCACCGTCAGCACCAAGCACGGCATGGTCAAGACCGACCACATCCTGTTCATCGCCTCGGGCGCCTTCCACCTGGCCAAGCCGAGCGACCTGATCCCCGAGCTGCAGGGCCGCTTCCCGATCCGCGTCGAGCTCGGGTCGCTGTCGGTCGACGACTTCGAGGCCATCCTGACCAGCACCCACGCCAGCCTGATCAAGCAGTACCAGGCGCTGCTGGCCACCGAGGGCGTGACGCTGGAGCTGGCGCCCGACGCGATCCGCCGCCTGGCGCAGATCGCCTACGACGTGAACGAGCGCACCGAGAACATCGGTGCGCGCCGCCTGGCCACCGTGATGGAGCGGCTGCTCGACGAAATCAGTTTCGACGCGCCCAGGCTTTCGGGCCAGACCGTGCGCATCGACGCCGCCGCGGTGGATGCCAAGCTCGGCGAGCTGGCGCGCAACGAGGACCTGTCGCGCTACATCCTCTGATCGGGCTGGCTTGACGCGGCGCAAGGCCGCGCCGGGCCGCGGCCGGCTAGTCTGCCGCCCACGATGACCATGGCCGACATCTCGCGCCGTTTTCGCAACAGCGTGCCCTGGGGCCTGCGGCTGGCGCCGGCCGACCGGGTGCGCGCCCGCGTGATCGAGCAGCACTGGCGCTGGCCGACGCTGCTGGCGCTGTGCGCCACCATCCCGGCGTTCTATTCGGAGCTGCTGCACGCGGCCCCACCGCCGCTGTCGGGCGTGGCCTACGCACTGGCCGGGCTGATGGTCGGCGCAGCCCTGCTGCACACCGGCTGGCGCAGCGGCCGGCTGGCGACCCACCTGGCCGGCAATCCGCTGGACCTGCTGCTGGCGGCCGGCCTGGTGCTGAGCATCCTGCTGCCGCCGAGCAGCACCTCCACCACGGCCCTGGTGCTGCGGCTGGTGCTGGCCTTCGTCTCGCTGGTGCGCATGGTCTGGGCGCTGCAGCACCTGATCAGCCGCGGCGGCCTGACCTACCTGCTGCTGCTGGCGGTGCTGGTGCTGGGCGCCTGCGGTGTCGGCTTCTGGCTGCTGGAGCCCCGCACGCCCACGCTCGCCGATGGCCTGTGGCTGGCCTTCACCACGGCCGCCACGGTGGGCTATGGCGACGTGGTGCCCACGACGCCGGCGTCGAAGATCTTCGCGGTGTTCGTCGTGCTGCTCGGCTTCGGCGTGCTGACGCTGGTGACCGCGGCGATCGCGGCGCACTGGATCGAGACCGAGGAACGCACGATCGAGCACGAGATCCTGCGCGACATGCATCGCCAGATCGCCACGCTGCGCCACGAGATCGGTGCCCTGCGCGAGGAACTGGCGGCCCAGCGCGACGCGCCGCCGCCGCAGCCGCCGCCGCCTTTGGGGGGATCAGAGCGCGAGCCGGTGTGACTGCAGGGCCAGCAGCCCGTCGAAGATCAGCGAGTCGACCAGCTCGTGCTCGATGTTGTCGAGGTCGGGCGCCACCTTCCAGCCGGCGCCGCCGCCAATCAGCGTGACCGGCGTCTCCCCGGTGTGCTGCAACAGGTGGCGGTGCATGCGCTCGATCGCGCCGGTGATCGCGTAGGTGCCGCCGCTGGTCAGCGCGTCGCTGGTGTTGGTCGGGAACCTCACCACGTTGCCGGTCGGCACGCGCAGGCCGGCGGTGCCGCTCTCCAGTGCCTTCAGCATGATGCCGTGGCCGGGCAGGATCAGCCCGCCGAGGAAGCGGCCCTCGGCGTCCACCGCATCCACCGTCACCGCGGTGCCGATCATCACCACCAGCACCGGCCGCGACGGGCCGCGCGCCAGCACATGGTGGCGCGCGCCGATCTGCGCCACGAAGCGGTCGGTGCCCAGCCGTGCCGGATGGTCGTAGCCGTTGCTGATGCCCGCGGCATGGGCGCTGGAGACCACCCAGCGCGGCTCCAGCTGCTGCCAGAGCTCCAGCTGCTCCTCGACCCGCATGCGGATGGCATCGCCGGCGACATTGCAGCCCAGCATGCTGGCCGGCTCCGGCAGGGCCTTCCATTCGCCATCCGCCAGCGTGTCGATCGTCTCGAGGAACACCGCGCCATGCGACAGCACCGCGGCGCCCGGCTGCGGCGAACCATACAGCGCCCACTTCAGCCGCGTGTTGCCGATGTCGATGGCGAGGAAGCTCATGGCCGGAGCGTAGCAGGCAGGCACCCTGGGTCCGCCGGTCAATGGCCCTGGGACTTCCCCTGGCATCGCGCTTGCATACAAGCAGTGACGACAGTCCTCGCGCGCAAGCCTGCACCACCAGGCCGCACGACACCGCACCAGGAGCACGCAGCATGGCCCCCGAAAAGGGCAGAACCGCCGCCGGCAGCGACAGCAGCCGTCCCGACCAGATCGCCGACCGCATCGTCGACGCGATCCTGGCCGGCCGCCTGGCGCCCGGCCAGCGGCTGGGCGAACAGGCGCTGGCCGACCTGTTCGGCGTCAGCCGCACGCTGGTGCGCGAGGCGCTGGCGCGGCTGTCGGCACGCGGCATGGTCGAGGTCAATGCGCGGCGTGGCTGGTTCGTCGTGCAGCCTTCGCTGGACGAAGCGCGCGAGGCCTTCGGCGCCCGCCTGGCCATCGAGACCGGCATGCTGCAGGGCCTGCCCGGGCCGCTGCCTGCCGCCAAGATCAAGCGACTGAAAGCCCATGTGGCCAGCGAGCGCGCGGCTATCCGCGCCGGCGAGACCGGCGAGCGCAGCTGGCTGCTCGGCGACTTCCATGTCTGCCTGGCCGAATGCGCGGGCAACGGGCTGCTGGCCGAGATCCTGAAGGACCTGACCGCGCGCACCACGCTGATCGCCACGCTCTACCAGAGCACGCACGCGGCCACCAGCTCGTGCAACGAGCATGCAGCCATCGTCGCCGCGCTCGAAGCCGGTGACCTGGCCCTGGCCACCGCGCGGCTGCGCGAGCACATCGACAGCGTGGCACGCCACCTGCGTCTCGAAGCCACCGCGGAAGACCCTCTCGCACCGCTGCGCGCCGCGCTCTCGCCACTGAAAGCCGGTGCGGCGCCACGCCCACGCGGTGCGCGCCGCACCGGATCCACCACCCTTTTCACCCACCTGCTCACGGAGACCTGATCCCCATGCAACAACGCCGCACCACCCTGGCCTGGATGGCCGCCGCCAGCCTGCTGCCGCTGCTGGCCAGCGCACCGGCCCAGGCCCAGACCGCGCTGGACACCATCCTCGCGAAGAAGCAGATCACGATCGCGATCCCGACCGACTACCCGCCCTACGGCTTCGTCGGCACCGACCTGAAGCCGCAAGGGCTGGACATCGACATGGCCACGCTGATCGCCGCCAGGCTCGGCGTGAAGCTCGAGCTGCTGCCGGTGATCAGCGCCAACCGCATCCCCTACCTGCAGACCAAGAAGGCCGACCTGGTGATCTCGACCCTGGGCAAGAACGCCGAGCGCGAGAAGGTCATCGACTTCTCGATCGCCTACTCGCCGTTCTTCCAGGCCGTGTTCGCGCCCAAGAGCGTGACGGTCAAGGGCCCGGCCGACCTGGTCGGCAAGACCGTGGGCGTGACCCGCGGCGCGATGGAGGACATCGAGCTCGGCAAGGTGGCGCCGCCGAACGTCGACGTCAAGCGCTTCGAGGACAACAACGCCACGGTGGCGGCCTTCGTCTCGGGCCAGGTGCAGGTGATCGCCACCGGCGCGCAGGTGGCCGGCACCATCATGGCGAAGAACCCGCAGATCGGCACCGAGTACAAGTTCCTGCTGAAGGATTCGCCCAACTTCATCGGCATCGCCAAGGGTGAGGACGCGCTGCGCGCCAAGGTCAACGAGATCATCACCGCCGCCAAGGCCTCGGGCGAGATCGACAAGATGGCGGTGAAGTGGCTCGGCCGTCCGGCAGGCGACTTGCCCAATTGATCGGCGGCGACTGGCGATGATCACCTTCGACTTCGGTGCCGTGCTCGTCGATGCGCCGCTGCTGCTGCGCGGCGCGGCGATGACGCTGGGGCTCACCGCCGTCTCGGCCACCGCCGGTCTGGCGCTGGGCGTGGCCTGCGCGTGGGCGCGGCTTTACGGCGCGGCACCGCTGCGGCTGCTGGCCACCACCTACATCGAGCTGATCCGCAACACGCCGTTCATCGTGCAGCTGTTCTTCGTGTTCTTCGGCCTGCCCAGCCTGGGGGTGAAGCTCACGCCCGAGCTGGCGGCGGTGATCGCGATGGTCATCAACCTTGGCGCCTATGCGGCCGAGATCGCGCGCGCCGGCATCCAGGCCACGCCGCGCGGGCAGATCGAGGCCGCGCGCTCGCTGGCGCTGAGCGAGGCCCAGGTGTTCCTGCGCGTGGTGCTGCCGCCCGCGCTGGCCCGCGTGTGGCCGGCGATGGTCGGCCAGATCATCATCGTGATGCTCGGCTCGGCGGTGTGCGGCCAGATCGCCACGCAGGAGCTCAGCTACTACGCCAACCTGATCCACAGCCGCAACTTCCGAGCCTTCGAAGCCACCTTCATCGCCACCGGCATGTACCTGCTGATGGCCATCGCCGTGCGCCAGCTGCTGGTCTGGACCGGGACGCGTCTTTTGAGCGTCAGGCGCTGAAGCGCGGGAGCCCCACACCATGGTCGACTTCAGCCTCTGGGACATCCTGCGCAACCTGCTGCTGGCCGCGCGCTGGACGGTGCTGCTCTCGCTGGTGGCCTTCATCGGCGGCGGGCTGGTCGGCGGCGCGCTGCTGATCGCGCGCATCGCCAAGGTGCCGGGCGCCGCCCGCGGCGTGGCCCTGTATGTGCAGCTGTTCCAGGGCACGCCGCTGCTGATGCAGCTGTTCCTGGCCTACTTCGGCCTGGCGCTGCTGGGGCTGGACGTGCCGGCCTGGGCGGCCGCCGGGGTGGCGCTCACCTTGTACAGCAGCGCCTACCTCACCGAGATCTGGCGCGGCTGCGTCGACGCAGTGCCCAAGGGCCAGTGGGAAGCCGCCGACAGCCTGGCGCTGAACCTGCGCGAGAAGCTGCAGCACGTGATCGGCCCGCAGGCACTGCGCATCGCGGTGCCGCCCACCGTCGGCTTCGCGGTGCAGGTGATCAAGGGCACCGCGCTGGCCTCGGTGCTGGGCTTCATCGAACTGACCAAGGCCGGCACGATGATCAGCAACGCCACCTTCCGCCCATTCACGGTCTACGCCTGCGTGGCCCTGCTGTACTTCCTGCAGTGCTTCCCGGTGTCGGCCTGGGCCCACCGGCTCGAGCGGCGCATGCTCACCCAAGGACGCTGAACCCCATCATGAATGCCATCGTGCAGATCGACGCGCTGCGCAAGCGCTACGGCGACAACGAAGTGCTCAAGGGCGTGGACCTCGCGGTCGAACGCGGCGAGGTCATCGCGATCATCGGCAAGAGCGGCTCGGGCAAGAGCACGCTGCTGCGTTGCATCAACGGCCTCGAGTCCTTCCAGCACGGCAGCCTGACGGTCGACGGCCAGCCGCTGAAGCACGGCGACGCGAAAGCGATGCGCGCGCTGCGCCAGCACGTGGGCATGATCTTCCAGAGCTTCAACCTGTTCCCGCACCTGAGCGTAGGCCGCAACGTGATGCTCGCGCCGACGCTGGTGAAGCAGCGCGACAAGCCGGCCGCCGAGACCCAGGCGCGCGCACTGCTGCAGCGCGTGGGCCTGGGCGAGAAGTTCGACGCGGCACCCGACCAGCTCTCCGGCGGCCAGCAGCAGCGCGTGGCCATCGCCCGCGCGCTGGCGATGGAGCCGGCAGTGCTGCTGTGCGACGAGATCACCTCGGCGCTGGACCCCGAACTGGTCGGCGAGGTGCTGCGCGTCGTCGAGTCGCTGGCCGACGAAGGCATGACCTTGCTGATGGTCACGCACGAGATGAACTTCGCCCGCAAGGTGGCCGACCGCGTGGTGTTCATGCACGCCGGCCGCATCCACGAGATCGGCCCGCCCGAGCAGCTGTTCGGCAGCCCGCAGACGCCCGAGCTGAAGCAATTCCTGTCAGCGTTGCACTGACGGCCCAAGCGGGCACCGCGGATTCGGCCCTGCCGGCCCGCCGGAGGGGTTCTAGAATCCGCCATGACGAGCCCCACGCTGATCACCACCCACAGCTTCACCGACGCCGACGCGGCGCTGCAACACGTCGCCACCATCTACAGCAGCGGCATCGCCCACCTGCGCCAGTCGCTGCAGGACTTCGTCGCCGGCAAGACGCCCGGTGGCCGCATCCGGGCCTGCTACCCCTTCGTGCGCGTGCGCACCGACACCGTCCAGCGCGCCGACTCGCGCCTGTCCTTCGGCTTCGTCGCCGGCCCCGGCGTCTACGAGACCTCGCTGACGCGGCCCGACCTGTTCGCCAACTACTACCGCGAGCAACTGCGCCTGCTGCTGAAGAACCACGGCGGGCCGATCGAGGTGGGCCTGTCGAACCAGCCGATCCCGATCCACTTCTCCTTCGCGCAGCACGACCACATCGAAGGCACGATGCCGCCCGAGCGCCGCATGCTGATGCGCGACCTGTTCGACCTGCCCGACCTGGCGGCGATGGACGACGGCATCGCCAACGGCACGCACGAGCCACGCCCCGGCGAGCCGCAGCCGCTGGCGCTGTTCACCGCGCCGCGGGTCGACTACTCGCTGCACCGGCTGCGCCACTACACCGGCACCGCGCCCGAGCACTTCCAGAACTTCGTGCTGTTCACGAACTACCAGTTCTACATCGACGAGTTCGTACGCATGGGCCACGAGCTGATGGCCAAGCCGCTGGGCGAAGGCGCGCTGCTGGACACCGCCGGCGGCGAAGGCACGCCCGATGGCGATGGTTACGTGGCCTTCGTCGAGCCCGGCAGCGTGGTCACCCGCCGCGTCGGCGTCGCGCCTGAACCCGAGGACGAGCTCGGCGCCCCGCCGCCGCGCCTGCCGCAGATGCCGGCCTACCACCTGGTGCGGCCGGACGGCTCGGGCATCACGATGGTCAACATCGGCGTCGGCCCGGCGAATGCCAAGAACATCAGCGACCACATCGCGGTGCTCAGGCCGCACGCCTGGCTGATGCTCGGCCACTGCGCCGGCCTGCGCAACACCCAGCAGCTGGGCGACTACGTGCTGGCCCATGGCTACGTGCGCGAAGACCACGTGCTCGACGAAGAACTGCCGCTGTGGGTGCCGATCCCGCCGCTGGCCGAGGTGCAGCTGGCGCTGGAACAGGCGGTGGCCGACGTGACGCAGCTCAAGGGCTTCGAGCTCAAGCGCATCCTGCGTACCGGCACCGTGGCCTCCACCGACAACCGCAACTGGGAGCTGCTGCCGCACCCGGGCCCCGAGCGCCGCTTCAGCCAGAGCCGCGCGGTGGCGCTGGACATGGAAAGCGCCACCATCGCCGCCAACGGCTTCCGCTTCCGCGTGCCCTATGGCACCCTGCTGTGCGTCAGCGACAAGCCGCTGCACGGCGAGATCAAGCTGCCCGGCATGGCCAACCAGTTCTACCGCGAACGGGTGGATCAGCACCTGCGCATCGGCATGCGCGCGATCGAGATCCTGCGCCAGCAGCGGCTCGACCAGCTGCACAGCCGCAAGCTGCGCAGCTTCGCCGAGGTGGCCTTCCAGTGAACGTGCTGGTGCTCGGTGCCTCGCGTGGCATCGGCCTGGAACTGGCGCGGCAGTACCGCGCCGAAGGCCACAAGGTCACGGCCACCGCCCGCACGCCGGACGGCCTTGGCGCGCTCGAGGCGCTGGGCGCCAGCGCACTGAAGCTCGACGTGACCGACGCCGCCAGCTGCGCCGGCCTGGCCTGGCAGATCGATGGCGAGGCCTTCGACACCGTGTGGCTGGTGGCCGGCGTCTACGGCCCGCGCTCCAGCGGCCTGCAGGCGCCGACGCAGGCCGAGTTCGACGCGGTGATGCACACCAACGTGCTGGCCGCGATGCGCCTGCTGCCGGTGGTGGCCGAGGCGCTGGCGCCGGGCGCGAGGATCGCGCTGCTGTCCTCGCGCATGGGTTCGATCGGCCTGCGCGCGAACGCCAACGGCTGGCTCTACCGGGCCTCGAAGGCCGCGCTGAACTCGCTGATGAAGGACGCCGCGATCGCGCTCGAGGGCCGCGCCCTTTGCGTGTCATTGCACCCGGGCTGGGTGCGCACCGACATGGGCGGCAGCGGCGCCGACATCGACGTGCAGCACAGTGCCCGCACCTTGCGTGCCACCGTGGCCGCACTCGGGCCGGCGCAGACCGGCAGCTTCCTGAACCATGATGGCCAGCCGCTGAGCTGGTGAGGTGCGCGCGATGAGCCGCTTCTGGAGCCCCGTCGTGCACGGGCTGAGCCCCTACGTGCCCGGCGAGCAGCCGGCCATGGCCGGGCTGCTGAAACTCAACACCAACGAGAACCCCTACCCGCCCAGCCCGCGCGTGCTGCAGGCGCTGCAGCAGCAGGTCGGCGAGGGCCTGCGCCTGTACCCCGAGCCGACCGGCCGCGCGCTGCGCGAGGCGCTTGCGCGGCGGGAAGGGCTGGCGCCCGAGCAGGTCTTCGTCGGCAACGGCTCCGACGAGGTGCTGGCGCTGGCCTTCATGGCGCTGCTGAACCATGCGCCGCGGCCGCTTCTTTTGGCCGATATCGGCTATGCCTTCTACCCGGTGTACTGCGGGCTGTACGGCGTGCCGCAGCGCGTGATCCCGCTGCGCGAAGACTTCGGCCTGGTGATCGATGACTACCTGCACGGCGAGGCCGGCGCGATCGTCATCGCGAACCCGAACGCGCCGACCGGCCGTGCGCTGCCGCGCAGCGAGATCGCCCGCCTGCTGGCCGCGCGGCCGGACGTGCCGGTGCTGGTCGACGAGGCCTATGTCGACTTCGGCGCCGAATCCGCCGTGCCGCTGGTCGCCGAGCACCCGAACCTGCTGGTGGTGCAGACGCTGTCGAAGTCGCGCTCGCTGGCCGGCCTGCGCGTCGGCTGGGCGATGGGCCAGGCGCCGTTGATCGAGGCGCTGGTGCGGGTGAAGGACAGCTTCAACTCCTACCCGCTGGACCGCCTGGCGCAGGCCGGCGCGCTGGCCGCGATCGAGGACGAGCCCTACTTCGAACGCACCAGGCTGCGTGTGATCGCCAGCCGCGAACGCCTGTCGGCCGGGCTGCAGGCGCTGGGCTTCGAGGTGCTGCCCTCGCAGGCCAACTTCGTGTTCGCGCGCCATGCCGCGCGCAGCGGCGCGGCACTGGCGGCTGCGCTGCGCGAACGCGCTATCCTCGTCCGCCGCTTTGCCGAGCCGGCGCGCATTGCCGAATTCCTGCGCATCAGCATCGGCACCGACGCGCAGTGCGACAGCTTGCTCGCCGCGCTGCAGCAGATCCTGGAGACACCCGATGTTGTTGAGTGAAGACCACCGCGCCGTGCAGCAGGCCGTGCGCGATTTCGTGCAGGCCGAGATTGCCCCGCATGCCGCGGCCTGGGACAAGAGCCACCAGTTCCCGGCCGAGCAGCTGAAGGGCCTGGCCGCGCTGGGCTGCTATGGCGTGGCGGTGCCGCCGGAGTACGACGGCGCCGGGCTGGACTACCTGGCGCTGGCGCTGATCCTCGAGGAGATCGGTGCCGGCGACGGCGCCACCAGCACGGTGGTCAGCGTCAACAACTGCCCGGTGTGCTCGATCCTGATGGCCTTCGCGAACGAGGACCAGAAGCAGCGCTTCCTCAAGCCGCTGGCGCGCGGCGACATGCTCGGCGCCTTCTGCCTGACCGAGCCGCATGTCGGCTCGCAGGCCGACGGGCTGCGCACGACCGCCGTGCGCGACGGCGGCGACTACGTGCTCAATGGCGTCAAGCAGTTCATCACCAGCGGCAAGAACGGCGATGTGGCGATCGTGATGGCGGTGACCGACAAAGCGGCCGGCAAGCGCGGCATCAGCGCCTTCCTGGTGCCGACCAAGACACCGGGCTACAGCGTGGCGCGCATCGAGGACAAGATGGGCCAGCATGCCAGCGACACCGCGCAGATCAACTTCGACAACTGCCGCGTGCCGGCCGAGAACCTGCTGGGCGAGGAAGGCCAGGGCCTGAAGATCGCGCTGTCGGGCCTGGAGGGCGGGCGCATCGGCATCGCCAGCCAGAGCGTGGGCATGGCGCGCGCGGCCTTCGAGGCGGCGCTGGCCTATTCGAAGGAGCGCACCGCTTTCGGCACGCCGATCTTCAACCACCAGGCGGTGCAGTTCAAGCTGGCCGAGATGGCGATGAAGATCGAGGCCGCGCGCCAGCTGATCTGGCATGCCGCCAGCCTGAAGGACGCGGGCCTGCCCTGCCTGAAGGAGGCCGCGATGGCCAAGCTCAACGCCAGCGAGATGGCCGAGCAGGTGTGCTCCGCGGCGATCCAGGTCTTCGGTGGCTACGGCTACGTCAGCGACTTCCCGGTCGAGCGCATCTACCGCGACGTGCGGGTGACGCAGATCTACGAAGGCACGTCGGAAGTGCAGAAGATCCTGATCGCGCGGGCCCTCGCCACCGGCTGAGCCCGGGCCGGCTCAATCAGCAACCTCGATCCGGTTGCGACCCGCGTCCTTTGCGCGATAGAGCGCCGCATCGGCGCGTGCGATCACGCTCTCGGCGCTGTCGTCCACCGAGTGGGCGATCGCGATGCCGATGCTGATGGTGGTGCCCAGCGATTCGGCACGCACCAGCACGCGCAGGCGCTCGGCCAGGGCGATCGCGTTCTGCGGCTGGGTGTCGGGCAGCACCAGCAGGAACTCCTCGCCGCCGACGCGGCCGACCACGTCCTCGCCGCGCACGTGGTTCTGCAGCAGCGTGGACAGGTGGATCAGCACGCTGTCGCCCGCCGCATGGCCCAGCGTGTCGTTGATGCGCTTGAAGTGGTCGATGTCGATCACCAGCACCGCCAGCGGCGACTGCGTGCGACGGTGCCGCAGCCACTGGCGTTCCATCGCCTCGGCCATCGCGCGGCGGTTCAGCAGGCCGGTCAGCGGGTCGCGCACCGCGGCCTCGCGCAGGCTGGCCAGCAGGCGCTGCGTGACCATCACGATGAACAGGAAGGTGAACAGCGCCGCGCCGGCCAGGTAGACGTACATCAAGGCCTGGTTGGTGCCGGTGTCCTGCTGCATCTCGGCCGGCGCGCGCCAGGAAAAGGCCTGGTGGCCCGCCAGCGCCACCTGGATCAGCCCGATCAGCAGGCCCGGGCCGCCCACCGCCCACATGGCTGCGCGGCCGAACTCGGCCTTCAGTGCCGGGCCGATCACGGCCATCAGCCGCAGCACGATGAAGGCCTGCACCGCGTAGGACAGCACGATGCGCAGCGGCGCCCACTGCGGGCTGGGGCCGGCCAGGCCGATGACCACCAGGATCGGCAGCAGCACGCCCAGCTGTTCGCGGTCGTGCGACTCCACCCGCATGAAGAGCTGGGTGCCGCGGCGCATCACCGCGAAGGCCAGCACCGTGGCCAGGTTGGCGCCGTTGTAGAAGAGCCACTCCCGCGGCTCATTGCGGGCGCCGGCCAGCGCCAGGCCCGTGCCCAGCAGCAGCATGAACACCGCCCAGTGCAGCACCGCCGCGCGCGCCTCGCGAAGCAGCAGGCTGCAGGCCCCCCACAGCAGCGCATGCAGGCCCATCTGGTAGGCCACCAGCCACAGCAGCGGGGGAAGGTGAAGATCGGTCATCGAGGCAGAGGCAGCGGCCGGCGCGCGGGCGCGACAGCCGCGGACGGGAATGTAGCGCCGGACGGTCCCGCGGCGGCGCCCTGCCCGCCGATTCATGGTGTGACCAACACCAACGCGGTGCGCGGCGTTACCGATGGACACGCCGCGACGGCGCCGCTAGGGTCGGCCCATGCGTTCCCCGATCGACTTCTTCTTCGACTTCTCTTCGCCCTATTCCTACGTCGCCAACGAATGGATCGACGCGCTGGCCGCCCGCCATGGCCGCATGGTGCGGCGCCACGCCATCCTGCTGGGCGTCACCTTCCAGGCCGCGGAACTGAAGAGCCCGGTGGCCTATCCGCTCAAGCGCGAATACAGCCTGCGCGACTTCGCCCGCTCGGCGCGCCACGAGGGCGTGCCCTTCGTGATGCCCGAGCCCTTCCCGATCCCGACCCAGAACGCGGCCCGGGTGTTCTGGTGGCTGCACGACAGCCAGGGGGCCGACGCGGCCGCGCAGTGGACGCGCAGCGCCTTCCGCGCGTACTTCGTGCGCGGCGTGCCGCTGCATGAGCCGGCGGCCCTGAAGGCGCTGGCGGGTGAATCCGGTCTCGATGCCGACGCCGCCGAGCGCGCCTGGAACGACCCGCACTGGAAGGACCGGCTGCGCGCCGCGAACGAACAGGCCATTGCCGCTGGCGTGTTCGGCGCGCCCTTCTTCATCGTCGACGGCGAGCCCTTCTGGGGCAACGACCGCAAGCCGCAGATCGAACGCGTGCTGACCAGCGGGCCGTTCTGACCCCCAGCGGCACCGACAATGCCGCCATGATCGGCTCCCTGCTCACTTCGTTCGCTCCCCCCGCGGGGGGCTCAGTGCCCTACGGGCGGCCGGGCGGGCACTGATGAGCGCCCCCCCGCCCCCGCTGGACCAGGTCCACTGGACCGACGATGACGGCCAGCCGCAGCAGGCGCGCTGGCGCTCGCTGGCCGGCCACCCGCCGCCGGCGCGGCTGCAACTGGTGGGCGACGACCTCGATGCGGACACCGCCTACCGCCTGGCCAGCGAGGGCACGGGCCTGCTCTGGCTGGGCGACTACCACCTGGCGCGCCAGCTGCTGCAGGCGATGGCCCGCCGCTTCGACAGCCGCGCGCAGCGGGCCGCCGCCAGGCGCAGCCCGGCCCAGGCCGCCACCGCGGCGGCACCGGGCGCGGCCTTCCACCGCCACCGCCAGGCCCAGGCGCAGCGCGCCCGCGTGCTGGGCCTGCTGCTGCTGCCCTTCGACGCCGACCACGGCGTGCCGCTGCGCCGCGCGCCCGACGTGCGCCAGGCCGGGCTTGATGCCCACGGCCCGGTGGCCGAGCACTACGTGGCCTCGCTGCGCGAGCTGCATGGCCTGGTCGGCGCCTTCGAGTGGCGCAAGAAGGGCGTCGAGATCCCGGCGCTGAAGGGCCGCATCCATCCGCACCACGGCGTGTTCTCGCCGGTGCGTGGCGAGTACGTCGACCTGGTCGCGCAGGCGCCGCTGCCGGCCGCGGCGCGCCAGGCCGGCGCCTTCGACATCGGCACCGGCACCGGCGTGCTGGCCGCGCTGCTGGCGCGGCGTGGCCTCAAGCCGGTGACCGCCACCGACCTGGATCCGCGCGCGCTGGCCTGCGCGCGCGACAACCTGGCGCGCCTGGGCCTGGGCAAGGCCGTGAAGCTGCTGCAGGCCGACCTGTTCCCGCCCGGCCAGGCCGGGCTGATCGTCTGCAACCCGCCCTGGGTGCCGGCGCGTCCGAGCTCGCCGCTGGAGGCCGCGGTCTACGACCCCGACAGCCGCATGCTGCGCGGCTGGCTGGCCGGGCTGGCGGCGCACCTGGCGCCCGGTGGCGAGGGCTGGCTGATCCTGTCCGACCTGGCCGAGCACCTGGGCCTGCGCAGCCGCGACGAGCTGCTGGGCTGGATCGGCGCCGCCGGGCTGAAGGTGCTGGGCCGGCTCGACACCCGACCGGTGCACCGCAAGGCCGGCGACACCGACGACCCGCTGCATGCGGCGCGCGCGGCCGAGGTCACCTCGCTGTGGCGGCTGGCGGCCCAGCCGGTGAAGGCAGCCCCGCCGGTCAAGGCGGTCAAGGCGGTCGAGCCGGGCTGAACGTGCGCGAGCGCCGGCCGCGCGCCGCCGGGCTCTCGCCGGTGATGCGCTTGAAGGCCTTGGCGAAGGCCGCGCGGTCCTCGTAGCCGACGGCCCAGGCCACCGCCTCCACCGTCTGCTGCCCATCGGCCAGCTGGCCCTCGGCGGCGGCCACGCGCACGCGCTGCAGGTAGGCCATCGGCGTCATGCCGGTGGCCTGGCGGAAACGGCGCAGCAGGCTGCGCGGCGAGCAGTGCACCTGCTCGGCCATGCCGGCCAGGGTCAGCGGCTCGGCATAGCGGGCCTCGATCCACCGCTGCAAGCGGCCGATCGCGCCATCGTCGTGGTCCGGTGCCGGCAGCCGGGGCGCATGCCGGCTCTGCAGGCCGCGCGCATCGTCGAACACCAGCTGGTTGGCCACCTGGCGCGCCAGCGCATCGCCACCGGCCAGCCGCACCAGGTGCAGGCACAGGTCGACACCGGCATAGGCGCCGCCCGAGCAGGCCACCTCGCCATCGTGCGTGAGCATCTGGTCGATCATCAGCCGCGCGGCGGGATAGCGCTGGCGGAAGGCCTGCGCCAGCGACCAGTGCGTGGTGGCGCGCCGGCCGTCCAGCAGGCCGGCCTCGCCCAGCACGAAGGCCGCGCTGCAGATGCTGGCGAAGCGCGGCATCGCCGACCCGCCGCGGCGCGGGCGCCGGCTGCGCAGGAACTCGATCCACGGCGCCACCGACCGCAGCACCGCGGCCTCGGGCCGGCCGATGGCCGGCAGCAGCAGCAGGTCGGCGCGCTCGGCGGCCTCGATCGCGCCGTCCACCGCCAGCTGGCCCAGCGGCGAGGCGATGCCGCGGCCGTCGCTGCTCAGCCGCAGCAGCCGGCACAGCGGGCGCGGCGCGGCGGCATTGGCCGCGCGCAGCACGTCCAGCGCCATCGCCAGGCTGGAAGGCACGGTGCTGGGACCCAGCAGCAAGGCAATCGTGAGCATCGTGGGGCGGATTCCGGGTTGGCGCTATTGGACACGAAGTTGTCGATTTGGCCAACGCCGCGCCGAACCGGCGACCCCCACAATGCCGCATCCAACGAGGAGACTTGCGATGCACCCGAACGCCGAGCTGCTGACCCGCTTCTACAGCGCCTTCCAGCGCCGTGACGCCGAGGCCATGGCCGCCTGCTACCACCCCGAGGTGCGCTTCTCCGACCCGGTGTTCCCGGACCTGAAAGGCCGCGAGGCCGGCGACATGTGGCGCATGCTGACTAGCCGCGCCAAGGACTTCTCGCTGGTGTTCGACGGCATCGCGGCCGACGACACCCAGGGCCGCGCGCACTGGGTGGCCACCTACATCTTCAGCGGCACCGGGCGCCAGGTGGTCAATGACATCCAGGCCACTTTCAGCTTCCGCGACGGGCTGATCGCCGAGCACCACGACCACTTCGACCTCTACCGCTGGTCGCGCCAGGCGCTGGGCCTCAAGGGCCTGCTGCTGGGCTGGACACCGCTGGTGCGCAACGCGGTGCGCGCGCAGGCCGCCAAGGGGCTGGCGGCGTTCCGCCAAGGCGGGCGCTGAACCCGGCCCGCGGGCCTCGGCCGCGGCGCACGCGCTGCGCTAGAGTCTGCCGATGCTGCGAATCCTGAAGTGGGCCGGCGCGCTGCTGCTGGCCCTGCTGATCCTGGCCGGCGCGCTGCTGGCCCATACCTGGTACGCCAAGCCGCTGCGGCTGGACTGGTTCTACACCCGGCTGTTCGCCTCGTTCGCGCTGGACAAGCCCGAGCTGCTGTCCAGCCTGCGCATCCTGCCCGACTGGCTGGACTTCTACAGCAGCGACCTGGACGACGCCTCGCCCGCCGGCGAGGCGCGCGCCTTCGAGCTCGTGCGCCACGGCTACGAGACGCTGCAGCGCTACGACCGCAGCGGACTCGACCGCGAAGGCCAGCTGTCCTACGACGCGCTGAGCTGGTACCTGCGCATCCAGGTCGAGGGCGAGCCCTGGCGGCTGCACGACTTTCCAGTGAACCAGCAGTTCGGCGTGCAGGCCGACCTGCCGAACTTCATGCTCCAGGTGCACCAGGTCACTAACGCCCAAGAGGCGCGTGCCTACATCGCCCGACTGCGCAAGTTCGACACCAAGTTCAGCCAGCTGATCGAGAGCCTGAAGCTGCGCGAAAGCCGCGGCATCATCCCGCCGCGCTTCACCGTCGACCAGGTGCTGGCGCAGATGCAGGGCCTGGTCGCGCCAGCGACGACGGCACACCCGCTGTACACCCACCTGGCGGACACGCTGAAGGCCCTGCCGCCCGGCACTGTCGGCGAGGCCGAGCGCGAGCGCCTGCTGGCCGACGCCGCCGCGGCCATCGAACAGCAGGTGGTGCCGGCCTACCGCCGCCTGATCGCCTACATGACGGCGCTGCGCCCCAAGGCCGACGGCAACTACGGCGCCTGGCACCTGCCCGACGGCGAGCGCTACTACGCCTGGTGCATCCGCCAGCACACCACCACCGACATGACGCCGCAGCAGGCGCACGCGCTCGGCCTGGCCGAGGTGGCGCGCATCAGCGCGGAGATGGACGCCATCCTGCGTGCGCGCGGGCTGACCGAGGGCACCGTCGGCGCGCGCGTGCTCCAGCTCGCCACCGAGTCCGAGCAGCAGTTCCCGAACACGCCCGAGGGCCGGCGCGCGATGCTCGCGCGCTACCAGGCCATCCTCGACGAGGCCAATGGCAAGCTCGGCAGTGCGTTCGACGTGCGGCCGAAGCAGCCGATGGAAGTGAAGGCGGTGCCCGAGTTCGCGCAGGCCACCGCGCCGGCCGCTTACTACCAGAGCGGCGCCTTCGACGGCACGCGGCCCGGTGTGTTCTACGCCAACATGCGCGACACCACCGAGACGCCGAAGTTCAGCATGCGCACGCTGGCCTACCACGAGGGCATTCCGGGCCACCATTTCCAGATCGCCATCGCGCAGGAGCTGCAGGACGTGCCCTTCTTCCGCCGCGTGCTGCCCTTCACCGCCTTCGCCGAAGGCTGGGCCCTGTACGCCGAGCGCCTGGCCTGGGAAATGGGCTTCGAGGCCGACCCGCTGGACAACCTGGGCCGCCTGCGCGACGAGATGCTGCGCGCGGTGCGCCTGGTGGTCGACACCGGCATCCACGCCCAGCGCTGGACCCGCGAGCAGGCCATCCGCTACATGATGGACAACACCGGCATGGCCGAGGCCGACGTCACCACCGAGGTCGAACGCTACTTCGTCAACCCCGGCCAGGCGCTGGCCTACAAGGCCGGCATGCTGAAGATCCTGGCGCTGCGCGAGAAGGCGAAGCAGGCGCTGGGCGACAAGTTCGACCTCAAGCAGTTCCACAACGAGGTGCTGACCCACGGCGCGCTGCCGCTGGTGGTGCTGGAGCGCGTGGTGGACGACTGGATCGCACGGCGCAAGGGCTGACACCGATGAACGACCTGCTGAACTACCTGCGCATCCAGGTCCATGCCAACCGCCTGGCCAACCACCGGCTGCATGCGGCGATGGCGCCGCTGACGCAGGAGGAGTTGAACGCGCCGCGCACCAGCTTCTTCCCCAGCCTGATGGCCACGCTGCAGCACATCCTGGCGGTGGACGTGTACTACATCGCCGCGCTGTACGGCGAGGCCGACATGGTGGCGCAGTACGACGCGCTGCCGCAGCATGCCGAGCTCGCCACGCTGGCGCCGGCCCAGGCCGCCTGCGATGCGCGGCTGATCGACTTCTGCGAGGCGCTGGTGCCCGCCGGCCTGAACGGCGAGGTGCGCCTGCAGCGCCGCGACCATGTGCAGGTCGACCGCGTGCAGCATGTGCTGGCCCACCTGCTGAACCACCAGGTGCACCACCGCGGCCAGGTGCATGCGATGCTGGCCGGCACGCGCGTGGCGCCGCCGCAGCTGGACGAGTTCATGATGCCCAGCGAGGCCGCGCTGCGCTGCGCCGACATGGCGGCGCTGGGCTGGGACGAGGCCTTCGTCTACCGGCGCGGTACGTCGCCGGTGTGACTGTCGCGGCGCGGCCCGCGCGCCTAGCATCGGCGCCTCGGCATTCGCAGCCCCAGGAGACACCGATGACCACCGCCACGCTCGCTTCGCTCGTCAACCACCAGGTACGCCTGGCCGCCCGGCCGGTGGGCCTGCCGACGGCGCAGAACTGGCAGTTCACCGAGGAAGCGGTGGCCGAACCCGCCGACGGCGAGGTGCTGGTGCAGGTGCTGGCGCTGTCCCTGGACCCGGCGATGCGCGGCTGGATGAACGAGGGCAAGAGCTACATCCCGCCGGTGGAGCTGGGCGCGGTGATGCGCGCCGGCGGCATCGGCCGCGTCATCGCCTCGCGCAACCCGGCCTTCACGGTGGGCGACGTGGTCAGCGGCACGCCCGGCGTGCAGGACTACTGGCGCGTCAGCGCCGAGGGCGCCCAGCGTGGCGGGCTGGTCAAGATCGACCTGCGCCTGGGCACGGTCACGCAATGGCTCAACGTGCTGGGCATGCCCGGCATGACCGGCTACTTCGGCCTGATGGACGTGGGCCAGCCCAAGGCCGGCGAGACCGTGCTGGTCTCCGGCGCCGCCGGCGCGGTGGGGCAGACCGTGGGCCAGCTGGCCAAGGTCAAGGGCTGCCGCGTCGTCGGCATCGCCGGCGGCCAGGCCAAGTGCGACTGGGTGGTGAAGGAGTTGGGCTTCGACGCCTGCATCGACTACAAGGCCCGCGCGCCCGAAGGCGTGCAGCGCTGGGACGCGGTGCGCGAAGGCCTGAAGCAGCATTGCCCGAAGGGCGTGGACATCTACTTCGACAACGTCGGCGGCGACATCCTCGACGCCGCGCTCGCGCGCATCAACCGCAAGGCCCGCATCGTGATCTGCGGCGCGATCAGCCAATACAACAACACCGGCGCGATGCAGGGCCCGAAGAACTACATGTCGCTGCTGGTCAACCGCGCCCGCATGGAAGGCATGGTGGTGTTCGACTACGCCGACCGCTACCACCTGGCGGTGGCCGAGATGGCCGGCTACCTGAAGGACGGCCGCATGAAGAGCAAGGAAGACGTGGTCGAAGGCGGCGTGCGCGCGTTCCCGGACACGCTGCTGAAGCTGTTCAACGGCGAGAACTTCGGAAAACTGGTGCTGAAACTGGCCGACTGATCCTAACGGTCTATTTCAGCGGCCAGTGCCCGGCAGACCACCCTGCCCGGCCTGCGCCCGGTACCAGGCCGCGGCCTGGCCGCGCGAGGCGAGCGCGAGCTTGTCGAGGATGTTCGCGACATGGCGCTTGACCGTGTGCGGGCTCAGGTCCAGTGCGCGGGCGATGACCTTGTTGCTGGCGCCCTCGGCGATCTGCGCCAGCACTTCGGCCTCGCGCGGGGACAGGAACTCGTCGGGACTCTCCGGCGTGCCGGCGGCGGCGGGTGAGGCCACCGGCGCGGGGGCGGGCGCGCCACTGGCGGCATTGACCATCGCCGCCCAGCGGCCCAGCGTCGCCGCGTGGTGCGGCGCCAGCGCCGTGCCCCAGGCGGCCGTGGCCAACTGCTGCAGCGCCTCGGCCGCCAGCAGCGCGCCGCCGGGCGTGGCGTCCTGGCCGCCGAGCAGCGGCTTCAGCAGCGCGGCCGCCTCGGCCAGCGCGCGGCGCTGCACCAGCGCGGCGGCCAGGCGCACGCGCAGGTCCGCCGCCTGGCCCAGCAGGTCGATGTGCTCCTCGTGCTGCAGCGCGGCGCGCCATTGCGCGATGGCCTCGTCGGGCCGGCCCTCCAGCCAGGCCAGCGTGCCCAGCGCAGCGTCCCAGGGTCGCAGCCGCGGCGGGTCGGCATCGCGCAAGCCGGGCTGCAGCGCCAGCGCGCGCTGCGACCAGTCGCGCAGCGCCTGCGCATCGCCGCAGGCCGCGGCCACGCGGCCGGCAAAGAACAGCAGGTGCCAGAGGCCCCAGTCGCCATAACCCGCAGGATGCTCGGCCAGGCGGATGCGCAGCGCCGCCAGCGCGGCCTCGCGCTCGCCGCGCAGCGCGGCCAGCATCGCGCGCAGCGCCAGCGAATGGCTGCGCGCCACCACCTGGTGGCCGGTCCATTGCGCGTCGGCCTCGGCACGCTGCAGCAGCGCGGCGGCTTCGTCCAGCCGGCCCTGCCACAGCGCATGCCAGCCCTGCGTCAGCAGCGCCAGCGCGCGCAGCGCCCAGGGCCGGTCGCCGCCCACCGCCAGCGCACCGGTGGCCCAGCGCGCCAGGCCGGGGCCGATGCCGCGGCAGGCGGTCTGGCGCGGCGGCGGCACGGTGAAGAACCACACCTGCAGCGCGGGCCGGTCCTCCAGCGCCTGCACCAGCGATTCGAACAAGGGCGCCACCTGGTGCAGCGCGCCGCTTTCCATCGCGTGCCAGGTGCGCGCCAGGCGGTAGACGATGCGCGCCTCGCCGGCCAGCGGCTGGTCGGCCAGCGAGGCCAGCACCTCGCCGGCATCGTGCAGCCGGCCCAGGCCGATCAAGGTGATGATGCGGTGGCCGCGCGCCAGCAGGGCCGCGCCCAGGTCGCCGCGCGCGGCGAACAGCCGGTCGGCCGCGGCCAGGTGGCGTTCGGCCGCCTGCGCGTCCCACACGGTCCAGTTGGCCATGCCGGCCACCCGGTGCAGCTCGGGGCTCTGCTCGGCGAAGGCGGGCGGGAACTGCTCGCACAGGTTCAGCACCGTCTTCACGCCGCCCTGCGTGATCAGCCCGGTGCCCGCCTCCAGCAGCGCACGCGCGGCGGCCTCGTACTGGCCGGCCGCCAGCAGCAGCGACTGGCGCCGCACCGGGTCGTCTTCCACCGTCGCGGCGCGCGCCAGCAGCTGCGGCCAGGCCGCCGGCTGCTCGAGCTTCAGCCGGTGCTGCAGCGCGTCGCGGAAGAGGTCGTGCAGGCGCAGCGTCGACTGCGCCTCGTCGTCGACGACCGTGGCAAACAGCCCCAGGCGCTCGATCTCCTCGAGCCAGCGCGCGGCCTGCGCGTCGCCGCTGACGGCCTTCGCGCGCGGCGCGTCCAGGTCGTGCAGCACGCTGGTCTGCAGCAGGAACTGGCGCAGCCCGGGCTCGATGCGGCCCAGCACCTCGCTGGCCAGGAAGTCGAAGGCCTGGCGGTCGATGGCGCTGCCGGGCGAGCCGCCGCGCGCGCCGTTCAGCGCCAGCCGCAGGCCGGCGGCCCAGCCGGCGGTGCGCGCATGCAGCGCGTCGGCGGACGCCTCGTCCAGCGTACCGGCCACCAGCTGGCGCACCTCGTCGCGGCCGAACTTCAGCTGCGCCTCGCCGAAGTCCACCAGCTCGCCCGCCGCGCGCAGCCGGCCCAGGCGCAGCGGCGGCTCGTGGCGCGCGGCCAATGCCACGGTCCAGCGGGGGCTCATGCGCTGCAGCCAGCGGTCCAGGAAGCCCAGGCAGGCCGGGTCGCTGATGTGCTGCAGGTCGTCGATCACGATCACGCCGTGCGGCACCTCGCAGGCGTCGAGCGTGTTGACGATCTCGTCGGCCACGTCGTTGAGCGACTGGCCACCGGGCCGCGTGGCCGCGGCGATCAGCCCCTCGGGCGCGGTGCGCCAGGGCGGGTCGAAGGGTTCGAGCGCGGCGATCAGGCAGTCCAGCAGGCGGTGCAGGTCGTCGCCCTCGTCCAGCGAGATCCAGGCCCGCGCCACCGCCGCCGGCAGGCGTTCGAGCGCCTGGCCCAGCAGCGCCGACTTGCCGAAGCCCGCGGCCGCGCACACCAGCACCACGCGGTGGTGCTGCAGCGCGTCGGCCAGCGCCTGCTCGAGCGCCGGGCGCGCGAGCAGCAGGCCGCTGCGCGGCCGCGGCTGCTGGATCTTGGTGCGGGCGAAGGACATCGGCGGCGATGATAGGGGAAGGCCCCCGCGCCGCGTGCGGCGCGACGCGCCCCCTACACTCGCAGCCGCCCATGCCCACGCCCCCTGCCGTCCACCGCCTCGGTGGTGTCGCCTGCATCGTGCTGGCGCTGATCTGCTTCGGCGCGCTGGACACCACCTCGAAGGTGGCCGCCGCGCTGGCCCCGGTGGGGCTGGCGCTGTGGGTGCGCTACCTGGTGCAGACGCTGGCCACCGCCGCGATCCTGTGGCCGCGCCAGCGCCTGCAGCTGCTGCACAGCCGGCGCCCGCTGCTGCAGGGGCTGCGCGCCGTGCTGCTGGTCAGCTGCAACGGCATCGCTTTCGTCAGCCTGGCGCACATGCACGTGGGCGAGTTCTCTGCCATCGTGATGCTGACGCCGCTGCTGCTGACGGTGGTGGCTGCACGGGTACTGCGCGAGCCGGTGTCCTGGCTGCGCTGGGCCTGCCTGCTGGGCGGCTTCGGCGGCACGCTGCTGGTGCTGCGCCCCGGGCGCGAGCTGTTCCAGCCGGCGATGCTGCTGCCGCTGGTGCTGGTGCTGGCCAACACCGGCTTCCAGCTCGTGACCAGTGCGCTGGCCAAGGCCGATGCGCCGGGCACCATCCACTTCTATTCGGGCCTGGGCGGGCTGGCCCTCACCAGCCTCGGGCTGCCGCTGGCCTGGCAGGCGCTGCCCCTCGGCAGCTGGGGCGTGCTGCTGCTGATGGCCGCCTTCGGCGCCTGCGGCCACTTCCTGCTGATCATGGCCTACGCGCGCACGCCGGTGGCCATCCTCACGCCCTACCTCTACCTGCAGATCGGCTTCGGCGCGCTCGGCGGCTGGATCGTGTTCTCGCACGTGCCCGACGGGCCGGCGCTGGCCGGCATCGGGCTGATCTGCGTTTGCGGCGTCTACGGCACCTGGCTGACCGGGCGCGAGATCATCGCGCGGTCGCGGCAGGAAGCCGAGCAGTCCAGCATCGCCGCGATCGCCGGCGCCGACGAGCATTGAGCCGCGCCGGGCCAGGCCGCTGGCCGCGTTTTTCAGGCGTTACTTCTGCACCGGCGGCCGCGGCTCCGGCACGCGGTTGCTCACCGCCGGCACGGTGCGCAGGTAGGCGTAGATCGCCGCCAGGTCGCGGTCGTTGAAGTTGCGGTAGGCCGGGATCGGCATCGGCGGCAGCACCGGGCGGCCGCGGCCCAGGTGCCGGCCGGTGCGGATGGTCTGCTGGAAGTCGCGCAGCGACCAGGCGCCCAGGCCGGTCTGCGCGTCGGGCGTCAGGTTGGCGGTGAAGCTCACGCCCCAGGGGCCCGAGAAGGCGGTGTTGGTGGCCGAGGACACGGCCAGCCAGGGACCTTCGGGCAGCTGCGGCGCCGGCGGCATCTCCAGCTGCTGCGGGTGGCCCGACAGCGCGCGGCTCATGTCCGGCTCCGGGCCGTTCGGGCCCATCTTCATCGGCGTGTGGCAGTCGTGGCAGCCACCGGTGGTGACCAGGTACTGGCCGCGCGCCACCGTGGCGGCATCGGCCGCCGGCGGCGGCGCGGCATAGGTGTCGGTGGCGGCGATCAGCAGCGCGCCCAGCAGGGCGATCGGCATCACGGGCAGGGCGGGCAGGTTCGTCTTCATGGCGTGGTTTCCTTCGGGGTCACGAGGTCGTGCTGGATCCAGCGGGTCAGGAGGGCCAGGCCCTCGGCGTCGGGCACGCGCGTGCCCAGCGGTGGCATCTGCGCCTGCGGCTGGCGCGAGTGCATGCGTTGCAGCAGCGCGCTGGCCTCGGGCCGGCCGGGCAGCACCGGCGGCACGTCGGCTGGCGCGCCGGCCGGGCGCCAGCGCGCCGGTGTCAGCGTCAGGCTGCGCAGCACCTGCTGCGTGGCGGCCTCGGGCGCCGCCACGGTCTGGGCCAGGCGCAGTGCCACCGGCGCCGGTGCGCCGTCGGCGTTGTGGCAATGGCCGCAGTTGGCGTGCAGGTAGCCCAGCGCGGCGCGCTCGTCCGCGCTGGCCGCGGCGATGCGCGGCGGCGTGCGCATCAGCGCCGGCGGCAGGTGGCGCAGCCGGCCCTGCTGGACCAGGCGCGGCAGGTCGACATCCGATGCGGCCGGCGCCGTGCCCTGCACCGCGTTGGGATCGCGCTCGGGCGACAGCTGCAGCGCGCTGAAGCCCAGCACCGGTACCGCGGCGCTCTCGTGGCATGCCTTGCAGTCGTCGCGCGCCGGAATGTCGTAACGTCCATCGGGTGCGTCCTCGCGCGGCAGCGCGGCGATGCCTTCGGCCGGCGCCAGCGTGGCCTGCGTGCCGGCCGCGTTCCAGACATAGGTGGCGAACAGCCAGCGGCCATCGGCCCGGCGTTCGATGTAGCGGGTCTCGATGCGGCGCCCGCCGAACGCGAACTCCTTCCACAGCCGGGTGCCGGGCGGGAACTGCCAGGCGTCGGGCCGGGCGGCGTCGATGGCCCGGCCCGGCGGCAGCGCGATCCAGCGCCGCTTGCTCGCGCCGTCGGACCACAGCGGGTACTGCGGCGTGAACGACAGCAGGCCCGGCCGCGGCACGAAGCCGGCGCCCTCGGCGTACAGGCCGGTGTCGCGCAAATCCCGCGGCGGCTGCGGCTCGGCTGCCGCCACCGGCCGCACGCCGCCCGCGGCCAGCACGGTGGCGGCCGCCAGGGCGGCAAGGCGCAGCAGGGACAGGCGGGACAGCATGGCCGGCAGTCTCGGCCGCCGCGCCGGCGCCGGCATCGCCCATCGGAGCCACTGGCCGGGCCATGACGGGCCATGGCCCGTCGGTCGGGCCACGCCGTGGGCGGCGGCCGATGCGCTTTATGTCAGCCTCGATACACAGGCTCATGCAGGGGCAACAGTGGCGCGCCAGCATCCGGTCCGTCTGATCCTTCGGAGACCGCGATGCCCATGACCGCCCCCCGCGATGCCAGCGACAAGCCCACCGCGCACGATGCCACCAGCCACCCCGAACCCCAGGCCGCCGTGCTGGCGGTGGCGCAGGTGGTGGACGCAGCGTTCCAGCGCTTCGATGCCAATGCCGACGGCGTGATCACCGCGGACGAGCTGGTGGTCGAGGTCGACCCCAGCGGCCGCTTCCCGGACCTGGTGACACACCTGGCCGCCGCGCTGACGCTGGTGGATGGCGACGCCGATGGCGGCGTCGACAAGGATGAGCTGACGGCCGCGGTGCAGCAGGTGGACAGCAACGGCGACGGCACGGTGAGCCGCAGCGAGCTGAGCCAGGCGCGCCAGGACGACAGCCCGGTGACAGCGCTGCTCGACGCCCACCCGGTGCGCGGCGCGCCCGACGACGACCGGCACGACACCGAACCCGATGGCAAGCCGGTGAGCGCGCTGGTCGACCAGCTGTTCACGCTGGACAGCAATGGCGACAACCAGATCTCGCTGAGCGAGCTGCTGACGCTGGCCGACAACGCTGCGCTGGCGCCGGCACCGGCGGACGGCAGCAATGCCGCGACCACGCTGGTCATCGATGCCGGCCAGGCGCCAGCGCACGGCGGCCCGGGCGGCCCACCGATCGACTTCACCGCGCTGGTCACCGCGGTGTTCACCGCGATCGACACCAACCACGACGCCTTCCTCAGCCGCGACGAGGTGACGGTGGCCCTGAACGCGCTGGACACCAACCAGGACGGCCGGATCGACCATGCCGACGAGCCGCTGGCGAACTGGGACCAGCAGTCGATCGAGCTGATCGGCCTGCTGGTGCACGACCAGCTGCACGGCGACCACGGCTGAGACGGCGCCTCGGCCCGATCCGGGTTTCCCGGTCGGGCTGATCCCCTCGGGAGACCGGCCCGCGGGACCGCAGGGGCCGGTCGCTTCAGATCATCGGTGCCAGCGGCGCACCCGGCCGCTCGCCGCATTCCTCGAACAGCCGCACGCTGCAGCCGGCGCAGATGGCCGGGTCGAGCTTCGGCACGATGGCGGCGATGGCGCTGCGCTTGTCGGCGAACAGGTGGTCGGCGCCCAGGCGCTCGACGAAGCCGGTCGCCTCCCAGGTCGCCAGCACCGAGGGCCGCGGGCGGTGGAAGTACAGGTCGCCCCCCATGGCCCGGCGCTGTGCGCGCTCGTCGTCCCACAGGTCGGCGGCGGCCAGGTCGATGAAGTTCATGCTCTTGCTCATCACGAGCAGGTGGCGCTGCGGCTCGGGGTGCTTGCGCCACTGGCGCAGCTGGTCGGCCACGTGCGGCACCGCGCCGAACCACACCGAGCCTTCCATGCGCAGCAGCTTCAGCTGCGGGCACTCGGGCAGGCCCCGGGCGCCCACCTGTTCCAGCATCACGAAGGGCCGGCCCGGGCGCTGGCTGTCGAAGCCCATCGTGCGCATCGCCGGCCGCGCGCTGCGGTACAGATAGGCCACCAGCGACAGCATCACGCCGGCCAGCACGGCCATCTCCAGCCGCAGCACCAGCGTGGCCAGCATCGTCGCCAGCGCAATGCCGGCCTCGCGCCGGTCGCGCTGCCAGGTGCGGCGCCAGGTCGGCAGATCCATCAGCGAGCTGGCCGTCAGCAGCAGCAGCGCGCCCACGCCCGGCAGCGGAATCCAGGCCAGCAGCGGACTGGCGATGGCCACCAGCAGCAGCAGCCACAGCGCCGCGGCCACGCCGGCCAGCGGCGTGCGCGCGCCGGCCTCGATGTTGGGCATCGAGCGGTTCAGCGAACCGCAGGCGACGAAGCAGCCGGTCAGCGCGCCCACCACGTTGGCCAGGCCCTGGCCGCGGCACTCGCGGTTGGCGTCCAGCGGCTCGCCGGTGCGCGTGGCCAGCAGCTTGGCCAGCGTCATCGCCTGGCCGAGCGCGATGATGGTCAGCGCCAGCGCCATCGGCAGCAGCTGCGGCAGCAGCGCGAGGTCCAGCCCCGGCAGTTGCCAGTGCGGTGCGGCCGAGGGCGGCGTGCCCAGCCGCAGCGCGCCATGGCCCTGGTGCTCGAGCCAGGCGCCGAGCAGGCCGCCCGCCGCCAGCGCCAGCGGCATCGCCAGCCGCTGGCCGCCCATTTTGCGAACTATCAACACCAATCCCAGCGTCAGCCCGCCGACCGCCAGCGCGGGCCATTGCAGGCCCTGCTGCTGCAGCTGATGAATCGGTGTCTCGCGCCCCGCGGCGCCCAGCATCGCGGCCAGCGCATACCAGCCGATCAGCCAGGCCGCGCCGGTGGTGAAGCCCAGCATCACCGAGGGCGAGATGAAGTTGGCCAGCGTGCCCAGCCGCGCGAAGGCCAGCGCCAGCTGCATCAGGCCCACCAGCAGGGTGACGACGATCGTCAGCGTCACCAGCCGGGTGAGGTCGCCGGCGGCCAGCGGCAGCAGCATCGCCCCCAGCGCCAGCGCGGTGGCATTGCTGGGGCCGGACACCATGTAGCGGCTGGACCCCGCCAGCGCCGCCACCGCGCAGGGCAGCACCGCGGTGGCCAGGCCCATCGCCGGCGGCACGCCGACCAGCGCGGCGAACGCAATGCCCTGCGGCAGCACCAGCACCGCGCCCAGCAGCCCGGCGATGAGGTCGGCGCGCCAGCTGTCGGCATCGACTTCATGCACCCAGGGGCCGAACCAGCGGGCGGCCAGGTCTCTCAACGCAACGGGCATCGTGGCGCGGGATTGTAGGGATGCATCCACGGCGTGCGGCGGCGCGTAAGGCTGCTCGTGACCCCACCCCATCATCCTCAGGAGTTCCGCATGTCCACCCCCTTCGTCGTTCCGAACCGCCGCCTGTTCCTCTCGCGCTCGGGCCAGCTCACGCTGTCGGCCGCGGCCGTCGGCCTGCTGGCCGGCCAGTCGACCGGCGCGCTGGCGCAAGCGTCCGACGCCGCGCGCGATGTCGGCATCCTCAACGTCGCGCTCGGCCTCGAGCACGAGGCGATCAACGCCTACCAGCTGGGTGCCGGCAGCGGGCTGCTGCAGAAGCCGGTGCTCGACGTGGCGGTGCTGTTCCAGTCGCACCACAAGGCGCACCGCGACGCGCTGATCGCCACCATCGAGAAGATGGGCGGCCAGCCGGTGGCCGAGAAGCGCCTGGACGACTATGCCCAGGCACTGGGCGCGGCGTCGCTGAAGAACCAGGCCGACGTGCTGGCGCTGGCCGCGAAGCTCGAGTTGGGCGCGACCAACGCCTACCTGGGCGTGATCCCGGCCTTCAAGGAGAACAAGCTAGGCCAGGTGGCCGCGCGCCTGGCGGCCGACGAGACCATGCACTGGACCGCGCTGTCCAGCGCGCTGGGCCGCATGCTGCCGAGCGGCGCGCTGACCTTCGGCGCCTGATCAGCTGCGACGCCCGTCCGCGCCCAGCACCGCCAGTTCGACGAAGCGCGAAGCGACGAAAGGCCCGGCGCCGCTGAAGCCGAGGCTGTAGTCGCCCAGGTCGATGCGGCGCGCACTGGCCAGCGCCTGGCGCAGCTTGTCGCGCGTCAGGTCGCGGCCGGCGCGGCGCAGGCCTTCGATCATCACCTGCGCATTGACCCAGCCTTCGAAGCTGGAGCCGCCGATGCGCGCCTCCTCGCCGGCGGCCTTCATCGCCGCCTGGTAGGCGCGCACCGCGGCGATCTTCGGCTTGTCGGCGTCGGGGAAGACCTGCACCATCGCCATGCCCTGCGCGGCCTTGCCGAGCTTGGCCAGCTCCGAGCTGATGACCGAGACCGACAGCCCCGCCAGCGGCAGCACGCCACTCTGCGCGCGCAGCGCCAGCATCACCGCGGTGTTGGCGGTGCCGGTGGTGCCCAGCACCACCGCACCGGGCCGCGCCTCGGCCACCTGGCGCGCCACGTCCTTCGCGTTGCTGCCGTCCACCGCCAGCGCAAAGCTGCCGACGGCCTTGACGCCGCGGGCCTGCAGCGTGGCCTGCGCGTCGCGCAGCACCTCCTGGCCGTAGGGGTTGTCGAGGTAGACGATGGCGATGTCCTTCAGCCCCATCGTGACGATCTGGTCGACCAGGCGCACGGCCTCGTCGCGGTAGCTGGCGCGCACGAAGAACACCTGCTTCAGCTGCGGCTGGCGCAGCGAGGCCGCGCCGGTGACCGGCCCGACCAGCGGCACGCCGGCCGCCTCCACCAGCGGCAGCACCTTCGCGGTGTTGGCGGTGCCCATGGTCGAGATCAGCGCGAAGGCGGCATTGCGGTCGAGCAGCTTCTTGACGTTGTCGACCGTGCGCTCGGGCACGTAGGCATCGTCCAGCGTGATCAGGCGCAGCTCGCGGCCATTGACGCCGCCCGTGGCATTGGCGGCCTTGAAGGCGGCCAGGATGCCGGCGGTGTTGTCGCTGCCGGCGCCGCCCAGCGGACCGGTCAGCGCCAGGCTGCTGCCGAAGGTGACGTGGTTCGCACCCAGCCCCTCGTCGGCCGCCAGCGCCGGGGCCGTGGACAGCGCCAGCCCGCCACCGGCCAGGGTGCAGGCGAGCCTGTCGAGGAAGTGACGTCGTTGCATGGGCATGGGTCTCCGGGCAGCCGGCCTGAGGGCCGGTCGGTGGTGGTGGGGGGTGGGCGCTTCGGGCAGCGGGGTCGCAGCGTAAGCAGCGGCCGTTCGCCCGTGGGTCGCTTGGGCGACAGTTCGCGCCTCGCATCCCCGCGGGTCGCGCCAAAATGGTCACGCCCGGCCCGCTTTGCCGGTGTTCCACCGGGCGCCTTTGAACGGAGTCGCGTGCCCATGGCCATTGCCCGTTATTGCCTTCGCCTGCTGCTCGCGCTGTGCGCCTTCACGCTGCAGGCCGGCCCGCAGGCCGCCACGCTGCGCGTGGCCAGCGCCTTCGATCCGCAGACCATGGACCCGCATGCGCTGGCGCTGCTGTACCACTCGCGCATCGCGTTCCAGATCCACGACTGCCTGGTGAACCGCGACGAGCAGTTCAGGCTGGAACCGGCCCTGGCCGTGTCCTGGCAGAACACCGGTCCCACCACCTGGCGCTTCAAGCTGCGGCCCGGCGTGAAGTTCCACGACGGCACGCCCTTCACCGCCGACGACGCGGTGTTCTCGGTCGAGCGGGCGCTGGGCACCACCTCGCAGCGCTCGTTCAGCCTCAAGGGGCTGGCGGCGGTGAAGAAGGTCGACGATCTCACCATCGACTTCCAGCTCGAGGCGCCCGATGCCGTGTGGCCCGAGAAGCTGTGGCTGGTGGCGATGATGAGCAAGCGCTGGGCGCAGGCCCATGGCGTCGAGAAGGCGCAGGACTTCAACGGCAAGCAGGAGACGTTTGCCGTGCGCAATGCCAACGGCACCGGCCCCTACCGGCTGAAGAGCTACCAGCCCGACGTCAAGGTGGTGCTCGAGCGCTTTCCCGGCTACTGGGGCGCGGCCGACAAGCGCAACGGCAACGTCGACGAGGTCAGTTTCGTCGGCATCCGCAGCGACGCGACACGCCTGGCCGCGCTGGCCTCGGGCGAGATCGACCTGGTGCTCGATCCACCGTTCCAGGACGTGGCGCGGCTGAAGCAGGACCCCAAGCTCACGGTGCTGTCGACCACCGACCTCGGCACCCAGTACTTCACCTTCGACCAGGCGCGCGACGAGCTGATCCAGGGCGACGTGAAGGACCGCAACCCGTTCAAGGACAAGCGCGTGCGCCAGGCGGTGGCGCATGCGCTGAACATCGACCTGATCATCCAGAAGGTGCTGCGCGGCCAGGCCACGGCCAGTGGCTCGTTCATCTCGGACCGGGTCGACGGCTACACGCCCGACGCCGACAGGCGCCTGGCCTACGACCCGGCGAAATCGCGCGCGCTGCTGGCCGCGGCGGGTTACCCGAACGGCTTCGGGGTGACGCTGGACTGCGTCAACGTCGCCTACCGCGAGGCGGTGTGCCAGGCCGCCACCGCGATGCTGAACCAGGTCGGCATCCGCGCCAGCCTGCGCAGCACGGGCACGACGCAGTTCTTCCCCAAGCTCAGCCAGGCCACGGCGAGCTTCGTCGAGTTCGGCTGGACGCCGGCCGTGGACCCCTGGTCCACGCTGAACGCGCTGTTCCACACCTGGGACCCGCAGGGCGGCGGCAGCTTCAACGCCGGCCGCTACAGCAACCCGCAGCTGGACGCGCTGATCGACGCCATCCGCACCGAACCCGACCTCACCCGCCGCCGCGCGCGCGTGGGCGTGGTGCTGCGCCTGCTGCAGGACGACCTGCCCTACATCCCGCTGTACCACCGCATGCTGAGCTGGGCGATGGCCCGCAAGGTCAGCGCCGTGCAATGGCCCAACGACACGATGGAGCTGCGCTGGGTGAAGCTGCATTAGATCCCGTATGATTGACGTTGACGTAAACGTCAATTAGCCGACCCTGACACGCCCCCAACGCCCCCCAAAGCCCGTCACGCAAGGAGACACCCCATGAGCCACCTGCCCGGCCTCGACTTCCAGCTCGGCGAGGACATCGACGCGCTGCGCGACGCGGTGCGCAGCTTCGCCGAGGCCGAGATCGCGCCGCGCGCCGCCGAGATCGACCGCTCGGACCAGTTCCCGATGGACCTGTGGCGCAAGATGGGCGAGCTGGGCGTGCTGGGCATCACCGTGCCGGAAGCCTACGGCGGCGCCAACATGGGCTACCTGGCGCACATGGTGGCGATGGAGGAGATCAGCCGCGCCTCGGCCTCGGTGGGCCTTTCCTACGGCGCGCATTCCAACCTCTGCGTGAACCAGCTCAAGCGCAACGGCAGCGACGCGCAGAAGGCGAAGTACCTGCCCAAGCTGATCAGCGGCGAGCATGTCGGCGCGCTGGCGATGAGCGAGCCCGGCGCCGGCTCCGACGTCATCAGCATGAAGCTGAAGGCCGAGGACAAGGGCGGTTATTACCTGCTCAACGGCAACAAGATGTGGATCACCAACGGCCCCGATGCCGACACGCTGGTGGTCTATGCCAAGACCGATCCGCAGATGGGTGCGCGCGGCGTCACCGCCTTCATCATCGAGAAGGTCATGAAGGGCTTCTCCATTGCGCAGAAGCTCGACAAGCTGGGCATGCGCGGCTCGCACACCGGCGAGCTGGTGTTCCAGGACGTGGAGGTGCCGGCGGCCAACGTGCTGGGCAGCGTGGGCGGCGGCGCCAAGGTGCTGATGAGTGGGCTGGACTACGAGCGCGCGGTGCTCGCCGCCGGGCCCATCGGCATCATGCAGGCGGTGATGGACAACGTGGTGCCCTATGTGCACGAGCGCAAGCAGTTCGGCCAGAGCATCGGCGAATTCCAGCTGATCCAGGGCAAGCTGGCCGACATGTACACCGTGCTGCAGGCCGGGCGCGCGTTCTGCTACACGATCGGCAAGAACCTCGACAAGCTCGGCGCCGAGCACGTGCGCCAGGTGCGCAAGGACTGCGCCAGCGTCATCCTGTGGTGCGCCGAGAAGGCCACCTGGATGGCCGGCGAAGGCATCCAGGTCTTCGGCGGCAACGGTTACATCAACGAGTACCCGCTGGGCCGCCTGTGGCGCGATGCCAAGCTGTACGAGATCGGCGCCGGCACCAGCGAGATCCGCCGCATGCTGATCGGCCGCGAGCTGTTCGCCGAGACGATGTGAGCGTGAGGCCGGCCCCGTAAACTGTGCACTGCAGCAATTTCAACGAAAGCGGTGTGCGCGATGTCGGCCGACCTGCAGGAACTCTTCGAGAAGAACCGTCAGTGGGCCGCGGAAACCGAGGCGCGTGAACCCGGCTTCTTCACCCGGCTGCTGAACCAGCAGACACCGCAGTACCTGTGGATCGGCTGTGCCGACAGCCGCGTGCCGGCCAACGAGCTGGTCGACTTGCTGCCGGGCGAGCTGTTCGTGCATCGCAACGTCGCGAACCTGCTGGTGCACTCCGACCTCAACGCGCTGTCGGTGATCCAGTACGCGGTGGACGTGCTGCAGGTCTCGCATGTCATCGTCGTCGGCCACTCCAACTGCGGCGGCGTGCGCGCGGCGATGGAGAACCGCCGCGCCGGCCTGGTGGACAACTGGCTGCGCCATGTGCAGGACGTGCGCGACCTGCACGACGGCTTCCTGGCCGGGCTGCCCGAGCCGCTGCGCGTGAATGCGCTGGTCGAGCTGAACGTGCTGGAGCAGTCGCGCAACGTCTGCCACACCACGGTGGTCCACGATGCCTGGCAGCGCGGGCAGTCGGTGGTGGTGCACGGCTGGGTCTACGGCCTGCACAACGGCCTGCTCGAAGACCTGCGCATGACGGTGGGCAAGCCGCAGGACGTGGGCCTGGCCTACGACACCGCGCTGGCGCAGTTGAAGCAGCGCTGGCGCCAGCGTGCCACCGAGGTGGCGGCATGAGTGCGCGCGGGCCGAGGGGCTGACATGTTCCCGCATCGCCTGACCGACAGCCGCGCGTATGACATCGCCGCGGCGCTGCTGGACGGCTTCAACCGTCACTACCGGCTGTTCAGCGAGACCAACCGCGTCGCCAAGCAGCGCTTCGAGGAGGCCGACTGGCACGGCCAGCAGCGTGCGCAGCGCGAGCGCATCGAGTTCTACGACACGCGCGTGGACGAGGCGGTGGAACGGCTGCAGCGCGAGTTCGACACCCAGCAGCTCTCCGGCGACACCTGGCAGCAGGTGAAGCTGCACTACATCGGCCTGCTGACCAACCACCACCAGCCCGAGCTGGCCGAGACCTTCTTCAACTCGGTCACCACCAAGATCCTGCACCACCGCTACTTCCGCAACGACTTCCTGTTCGTGCGGCCGGCGGTGAGCACCGAGTACATCGAGAACGACGAGCCCGCCTCGCTGCCCACCTACCGCGCCTACTACCCCACACGCGACACGCTGCGCGACACCTTGCTGCGCATCGTCAACAACTTCCAGCTGAAGCGGGAGTTCGAGGACCTGGGCCGCGACATCGACCTGGTGATGGGGGCACTGCGCAAGCAGGTGGGCGTGAACGTGCGGCTGCGCGCGAACTTCCAGATCCAGGTGCTGTCCTCGCTGTTCTACCGCAACAAGGGCGCGTACCTGATCGGCAAGATCGTCAACGGCTTTGCCGAGACGCCGATGGCGCTGCCCATCCTGCACAACGACCGCGGCCAGCTGGTGATCGACACCGCGCTGTTCAGCGAGGACGACCTGCTGATGCTGTTCAGCTTCGCCCGCGCGTACTTCATGGTCGACATGGAGGTGCCCAGCGCCTACGTGCAGTTCCTGCGCAGCCTGATGCCGCGCAAGCCGCGCTCGGAGATCTACTCGGCGCTCGGCCTGCAGAAGCAGGGCAAGAACGCGTTCTACCGCGACTTCCTCTACCACCTGCGCCATTCGAGCGACAAGTTCGGCATCGCCCCCGGCATCAAGGGCATGGTGATGCTGGTGTTCGACCTGCCCTCGTTCCCCTACGTCTTCAAGGTCATCAAGGACTACTACCCGCCGCAGAAGGACACCTCGCGCGAGTTGATCAAGCGCAAGTACCTGCTGGTGAAAACCCACGATCGTGTCGGTCGCATGGCCGATACGCTGGAATACACGAGTGTCGCGTTCCCGCGCTCGCGCATCAGCGACGAACTGGTGGCCGAGCTGAAGGAGTTCTGCCCGAGCCAGGTCGAGGAAGACGGCGACGCGCTGATCATCAGGCACCTGTACATCGAACGCCGCATGATCCCGCTGAACATCTACCTGCAGGACGCGACGCGCGAGCAGATCGAGCATGCCGTGATCGAGTACGGCAACGCCATCAAGGACCTGGTGGCCGCCAACATCTTTCCGGGCGACATGCTGTGGAAGAACTTCGGCGTCACCCGCCACGGCA
Organism: Aquabacterium sp.; assembly: GCF_044226965.1. Classification (GTDB taxonomy): domain Bacteria; phylum Pseudomonadota; class Gammaproteobacteria; order Burkholderiales; family Burkholderiaceae_C; genus Pseudaquabacterium. Next base: position 60,351 of record NZ_JBGAGA010000037.1, read on the forward strand.
AGGTGGTGTTCTACGACTACGACGAGATCGAATACCTCACCGACTGCAACTTCCGCAAGGTGCCGACGCCGCGCAACGAGGAGGAAGAGATGTCCGGCGAGGTCTGGTATGCCGTCGGCCCGAAGGACGTGTTCCCGGAAACCTTTGCCCCGTTCCTGCTGGGCAATGCCTCGGTGCGCGACGTGTTCATGAAGCACCATGCCGACCTGCTGGACCCGGCGTTCTGGCAGGCGCACAAGGACCGCATCAAGGCCGGCCATGTGCACGATGTCTTCCCGTATGAAGCGCAGCGCCGCTTCATCCACCAGCGGCAGGTGATGCCTGCCATGACCCAAGCCACCGCTTGACCGACCCGAAGGAGCCCACCATGGCCGATCCCATCGTCATCGTTTCCGCCGCGCGCACGCCCATCGGCGGCCTGCTCGGCGACTTCGCCTCGCTGCAGGCCTGGGAGCTGGGCGCGGTGGCCATCAAGGCCGCGGTCGAGCGTGCCGGCGTGCCGGGCGACGCCATCGACGAGGTGCTGATGGGCAACTGCCTGATGGCCGGCCAGGGCCAGGCCCCGGCGCGCCAGGCCATGCGCCGCGCCGGCCTGCCCGACGCCACCGGCGCGGTGACGCTGAGCAAGATGTGCGGCTCCGGCATGCGCGCGATGATGTTCGCGCACGACATGCTGGCCGCCGGCTCGGCCACCGCGATGGTGGCCGGCGGCATGGAGAGCATGACCAACGCGCCGCACCTGATGTTCGCCCGCAAGGGCGTGAAGTACGGCGCCACGCAGCTGTACGACCACATGGCGCTGGACGGCCTGGAAGACGCCTACGAGCGCGGCAAGGCCATGGGCGTGTTCGCCGAGCAGTGCGTGGCCAAGTACGCCTTCAGCCGCGAGGCGCAGGACCAGTTCGCGATCGCCTCCACCCAGCGCAGCAAGGCCGCCAATGAAGACGGCAGCTTCGACTGGGAGATCGCGCCGGTCACGCTGCCGGGCAAGGCCGGCGACACGGTGGTCAAGTGGGACGAGCAGCCCTTCAAGGCCAAGCTCGACAAGATCCCGGGCCTGAAGCCCGCGTTCAAGAAGGACGGCACGATCACCGCCGCCACCTCGTCGAGCATCTCCGACGGCGCCGCCGCGCTGGTGCTGATGCGCGAATCCACCGCCAAGGCGCGCGGCCTGCAGCCGCTGGCGCGCATCGTCTCGCATGCGGTCCATGCGCAGGCGCCGGACTGGTTCACCACCGCGCCGGTGGGCGCCATCGACAAGGTGCTGAAGAAGGCCGGCTGGGACGCCAAGAGCGTGGGCCTGTGGGAGGTGAACGAGGCCTTTGCCGCGGTGACCATGGCTGCGATGACCGAGTTCAAGCTGCCGCACGAGATCGTCAACGTGCACGGCGGCGCGGTCGCGCTGGGCCACCCGATCGGCGCCTCCGGCGCGCGCATCGTCGTCACGCTGCTGGGCGCGCTGAAGAAGCGCAACCTCAAGCGCGGCGTCGCGGCGCTGTGCATCGGCGGCGGCGAGGCCACCGCGATGGCCGTCGAGCTGTACTGATCCTGCCCCGGAGACGCCTGCAGTGTCTCCGGGGCCTGTACACGCCAGGAAGCCTGTCAGACGGCCGCTCTCGGCCCGTTGCGGTCTTCAACAGGGCATGCAGGAAGCCGGCCTGCGGCGACCGAGCGCGCAACGCCCCAGTGGGCGGGCCGGGTTCCTCATGCGTCCCTAAATCGTCACCCGGCCCGCCCCCTGCGGCGTTGCCGGAGAC
>NZ_JBGAGA010000121.1:0-6564 GCF_044226965.1 Aquabacterium sp.
CGCCTGCACATGGACGGCGCACGGCTGTGGGAAAGCGCGCCGTTCTACGCCCGCCCGCATGCCGAGATCTGCGCCGGCTTCGACTCGGTCTATGTCTCGGTCTACAAGGGCATCGGCGCGCTCAGCGGCGCGCTGCTGGCCGGCGACGCCGAGTTCGTCGCGCAGGCCCGGCTGTGGCGCCGGCGCATGGGCGGCACGCTCTATCACCTGAGCCCGATGATCGCCAGCGCCGCGATGCGCTTCGACGAGCGCGTGGCGCTGATGCCGGCGCTGTACCAGCGCGCACAGCAGCTGGCCGCGGCGCTGCAGCCGTTCCACGCGACGATGCGCGTGAACCCCGGCGTGCCGCACACGCCGCTGTTCCACCTGTTCTTCGCCGCCCCGGCAGACGCCGTGGCGGAAGCACGCGACACGCTGGCGCAGCAGCACGGCGCCTGGCTGGTCGACGGCATCGAGCCGGCCGAGGTGCCGGGCTGGAGCCGCACCGAGCTGACCCTGGGCGACCGCGTCCTGGCCGTGCCGCACGAGCAGCTGGTGCCGCTGTTCGAACAATTCCACGCGCTGCTGCAGAATTCCTAACGCCTGATCAACACGTCCACCGCATCATGATCGAACACCACGTCGACATCCCCACCGCCGATGGCGCGATGAACACCTTCATCGTCCACCCCGAGGAGAACGGCCCGCATCCGGTGCTGCTGTTCTACATGGACGCGCCCGGCAAGCGCGAGGAACTGCACGACATGGCGCGCCGCTTCGCCGCGGTGGGCTACTGCGTGCTGCTGCCCAACCTGTACTACCGCAGCCGGCGCGAGTACCAGCTGAAGGAACGCACCGAGGCGCTGCTGGCCGAGATGTTCCAGCTGATGGGCACGCTGAACCGCCAGACCACCGAGACCGACACGCGCGCGATGCTCGCGTGGGTGGACCAGCAGATGGGCATGGTGGCGGACCCGAAACGCATTGGCGCCGTCGGCTACTGCATGAGCGGCCCCTTCGTCGTCTGGGCCGCCGCCGCGTTCCCGGACCGGCTGGCGGCCATCGCGTCCATCCACGGCGCCAACATGGCCACCGACGCACCCGACTCACCGCACCGCTGGATTGCCCGGCTGCGCTGCGAGAGCTACTTCGCGTGTGCCGAGATCGACAAGTGGGCGCCGCCCGCCGACGTGGTGAAGCTCGAGCAGGCACTGCAGGCCAGCGGCCTGCCGCACCGCGTGGAGTGGTACCCGCAGGCCGAGCACGGCTTCGTGTTCCCGCAGCGCGCGGTGTACCACCGGGCTTCGGCCGAGCGGCATTGGGAGCGGCTGTTCGCGCTGTTCGGCCGCACGCTGCAACCCGCGGCCTGACGAGGCAGGCTCAGCCTTCGCCGCCGCGCGCCTTGGGCGGGAAGCGCTGCGCATTGACCTGCATCTTGGCCCGCGCCGCGGCCACCGGGTCGATGCCCAGCGCGCTGGCCAGCTGCACCAGGTACAGCAGCACGTCGGCGATCTCGCCGGCCACCTCGTCGCGCGTGGCGGGCGGCAGATCGCGGCTCTGCGCCTCGGTCAGCCACTGGAAGTGCTCGAGCAGTTCGCCCGCCTCCACCACCAGCGCCGAGGCCAGGTTCTTCGGTGCGTGGAAGGGCTGCCAGTCGCGCTCGGCCGCGAAGCGCTGGAGGTCGGCGGCCAGGTCGTGCAGCGAATCGCTCATCGTGGCCGCAGCATAAACCGGGGTTTGGCTACAGTGCGCGCTTCGCGTTCCGCATCCCCAGCGCCGTGCTGATCGACCTGTCCCCGCTGCGCCGCCACCGCGACTTCCGGCTCGTGTTCATCGGCCAGCTGGTCAGCGCCTTCGGCAGCTTTCTGACCTTCGTCGCGCTGCCGGTGCAGCTGTACGAGCTGACGCACTCGTCGGCCATCGTCGGCCTGCTGGGCGTGGTGCAGCTGCTGCCGCTGGCCTGCACCGCGCTGTGGGGCGGCGCGCTGGCCGACGCGATGGACCGGCGCCGCGTGCTGCTGGGTGCCGAGGCGCTGCTGATGCTGGGCTCGCTGGCGCTGGTGACCAACGCCAGCCTGGCGCAGCCCAGCGCGGTGCTGATCTTCGCGGTCGCGGCGCTGATGTCGGCGGTCGACGGCTTCCACCGCCCGGCGCTCGAATCGCTGACCCCGCGTCTGGTGGCCGCCGAGGACCTGGCCGCGGTGTCGGCGCTGAGCTCGTTGCGCTTCACCACCGCGTCGATCGCCGGCCCGGCGCTGGCGGGGCTCTGCATCGCGCGCTTCGGCATGGCCTTCACGTTTGCCATCGACCTTGCGAGTTATGCGATCTCGTTTGCCGCGCTGTCCATGATCCGCGGCATGCCGCCGGCCGAGCAGGCACCGGCGGTCGGCCTGTCCAGCATCGCCGAGGGCCTGCGCTACGCCGCCGCTCGGCCCGAGCTGATCGGCACCTACGTCGTCGACATCGTCGCAATGAGCTTCGCGATGCCGCTGGCGGTGTTCCCGGCGCTCGCGGCCGGCTGGGGCGGCAGCACGGCCGCGGGCTACCTGTACTCGGCGATGAGCGTCGGCGGCCTGGCGCTCACGCTGTTCAGCGGCTGGACCGCGAAGGTCCACCGGCGCGGCGCCGCGGTGGTGATCGCCGCGGCGCTGTGGGGTGCGGCGATCGTCGCGCTGGGCTTCGCGCCCAGCCTGCCGGTGGCGCTGCTGTGCCTGGCGCTGGCCGGCGCGGCGGACATGGCCAGCGGCCTGTTCCGCATGACGATCTGGAACGAGACGATTCCCGGCCACCTGCGCGGCCGCATGGCCGGCATCGAGCAGCTGTCGTACATGAGCGGCCCGCTGCTGGGCAACGCGCGTGCCGGCTTCATGGCCGAGCGCTTCGGCATCGCGCGCTCGATCGCCGGTGGCGGCATGGTCTGCGTGATCGGCGTGCTGGCCTGTGCGCGGTGGCTGCCGGCGTTCTGGCGCTATCGCAAGCCGGGCACGCCCGCCGGGTCGGGCAAGCCGACCTGCGCCGGGCCGGACCCGCCGGCCTGATTCAGCGCCGCCCGCCGGCCAGCCGCTGCGCCTGCGGCAGCGCGCGCAGCCGCGCCATCGCCACGCACCCCAGCAACGGGCCGATCGCCAGCACGGTGAACGCGCCGACCCAGCCGGCCGCGGCCACCACATGCGGCACCCCATGGATCGTGATCAAGGTCAGCAGGAAGCCGCTGCAGGTCTGCACCGTCAGCAAGGTGCCGATCGAATCGGGCTCGGCCAGTTCGGCGATGCTGGCTGAGAACTGCGCCGAGTCGGCCACCACCGTCAGCCCCCACAGCAGCGCCAGCGCGATCACCAGCGCCGGCGCGGCACCGAACAGCCAACCCATCAGCAGCGCGCAGCCGGCGCTGGCCCCCATCGCGCCCATCGTGACGGCGGTGCGGCCCACGCGGTCGGCCAGCCAGCCGCCGAGCCAGGCGCCGACCGCCCCCATGCCCACTGCGCCGAAGGTCCACAGGCTGGCCTGGCGCCCGGCATCGACCAGCCCGCTGGCGCGGAAGCTGGCCTCGAGGAACACCACCAGCCAGGCCCACATCGCGTACAGCTCCCACATGTGGCCCAGGTAGCCCAGGTTGGCCAGCCGCACCGCCGGGTTGCGCCAGGCCTGCGTGAACCTGGTGAGGTCCAGCCGCGTGCTGCGCGCCATGCCCGGCCCGATGCCGCAGAACAGCACCGCGACGCCGGCCAGCGCCGCGCAGGCCGCCGCCACGCGATAGACCAGCCGCCACTCGACGCCCCCGGTGGCCGCCAGCAGGTGCGGGCTGGCCGAGCCCAGCGTCAGCGCCCCCACCAGCAGCCCGATCAGCAGGCCGAGGTCGCCGCGCGCCCAGGTGGCCGCCAGCCGCATGCCCACCGGGTAGACACCGGCCATGCACAGGCCGGTGATGAAGCGCAGCGCCACCACCAGCGGCCCGGTCGGCGGGAGCACGGCCAACAGCGCGGTGGCCAGCGCCGCGATCAGCGCCGAGGCCGCAAACAAGCGCCGCGGGTCGTGGCGATCGGCCAGGGTCAGCACCGCGCTGGTCAGCGTGCCGACGACGAAGCCGACCTGCAGCGCACTGGTCAGCAGCGCCGCCTGCTGCGCGCCCACCGCCTGTGTGCGCTGGATGGCCCCCACCACCGCGGCCGACGAGAACCACACCGTCATCGCGCCGATCTCGCAGGCCATCAGGATGGCCAGCGAGGTGGCCTTGCCGCGGCGCTGCATCAGCAGCGGCTCATACGCGGTGCCCCGCCACCGGGTGGCTGGCCGGCAAGCGGTCGCGCGCGAAGAGCTTGCGGCGCAGCGTGCCCTCGGCGTAGGCAGTCTTGTACGCGCCGCGTTCCTGCAGGATCGGCACCACCTGGGCGATGAAGTCGTCGAAACACTCGGGCACCACGCTGCGCGAGAGGTTGAAGCCGTCGACGCCGCACTCTTCGGTCCAGCCGATCAGCGCCTCGGCCACCTGTTCGGCGCTGCCCACCAGCGGCGGCTGGCGGCTGCCCAGCGGCATCTGCTCGAGCAGCTTGCGCTTGGTCCACTGCGGGCCGGCGCTGCGCGTCATCGCGTCGACGTTCGAGACGATGGCCTGGCTCTGGCCGGTGACGATGGGCTCGTCCATCTCGTACTTCGCGAAGTCGATGCCCATCGACGCGGCGGCATGGGCCAGCGCCGCCTCGGGGTCGGCATAACGCCGATAGTCCTCGTACTTGTCGCGTGCCTCGGCTTCGCTGCGACCGCAGATCACGCTGGCGCCGAGGAAGACCTTGACGTCGTTGGCCGCGCGGCCCTGCTGCACTGCCTGCGCACGCAGCTCGTCGACGATCTTCTTCACGCCGGGCTTGCCGTGGCCGTTGATGAACACGCACTCGGCATGCGTGGCCGCGAAGCGCGTGCCACGCGCCGAAGCGCCGGCCTGGTACAGCAGCGGTGTGCGCTGCGGCGAGGGTTCGCACAGGTGCAGCGCATCCACCCGGTACTGCTTGCCGTGGTGGTGCACCGCATGCACGCGGGCCGGGTCGGCATGGCGGCCGGTCGCGCGGTCGCGCAGCACCGCGCCCTCTTCCCAGCTGCCTTCCCACAGCGCGTACATCAGCGCCATGTACTCGTCGGCCAGATCGTAACGGTCATCGTGAGCGGCCTGTGCCTGGTAGCCGGCGGCGCGCGCGGCGCTGTCGAGGTAGCCGGTCACGATGTTCCAGCCGATGCGGCCCTGGGTCAGGTGATCCAGCGTGGACATGCGGCGCGCGAACAGGTACGGCGCCTCGTACGTCAGGTTCGCGGTGACGCCAAAGCCCAGGTGCTGCGTGGCCGCAGCCATGGCCGGGATCAGCAGCATGGGATCGTTCACCGGCACCTGCACGCCGCCGCGCAGCGCGGCATCGGGGCTGCCGCCGAGCACGTCGTACACGCCCACCACGTCGGCGAAGAAGATGCCGTCGAACAGGCCGGCCTCGAGCCGGCGCGCGTAGTCGCACCCGCAGGCCATGTCGAAAGCGTTCAGGTGCATCTGGCGCGGCATGACCTCGGACTCCATCGGCGGTGCGATCCATCATAGTGGATACTCGGCCACCATGCGAGACATGCCCCAACCGCCCGCCGACCCAACCGAGGCCATCGCCGGCTCGCTGAAGGCGCAGCGCCTGGCGCGCGGCTGGTCGCTGGCCGAACTGGCCGCGCGCTCGGGCGTCTCGAAGGCCATGATCAGCAAGATCGAGCGGGCCGAGGCCAGCCCCACCGCCACGGTGCTGGGCAAGCTCTCGGGCGCCTTCGGCCTGTCGCTCTCGGCCCTGCTGGCCCTGGCCGAGGACCAGGGTGGCGAGCGCTTGAGCCGCCGCGCCGCGCAGCCGGTGTGGCAGGACCCCGAGACCGGCTACCGGCGCCGCGTGGTCTCGCCGCGCGGCGAGCGCGGGCCCGGCGGCATCGAGTTGCTGGAGATCGAGCTGCCGCCAGGTGCCGAGGTGCCGTACCCGGCCGCGGCCTTTGCGTTCCAGCGGCAGCTGATCCTGGTGACCGAAGGTGTGCTGCAGTTCGACGAAGGCGCACAGCGCCACCGGCTCGCCGCGGGCGACTGCCTGCAGCTCGGTGCCCCGGCCGACTGCCGCTTCGTGAACACCGGCAAGCGCAGCTGCCGCTACCTGGTCGTGCTGGCGCGACGCTGAAGCCGCGTCTTTTGCACGCTAGACCTTTGTTGCGTCCGATCCACTGAACAGGGGACGCCTCGCACCCGCGGGGTTGACGGCACACGCGCACTCGATTAACTTTCGCACCTCTTTCCCGCAACCCAACGCCGAGGAGGTGTCGCATGAACAGCCGCATGAACGCCATCGACGCACGCACTGCCAGCGTGACGTGGGTTGCTGCCTGCCTGGAACGCTCCAGCAGCGGGCTCATTCACCAACCGCTGCAGGTGCTCATTCCGGGAGAGGGACCAGGCGCTTAGTCGCCCCCTCCAGCCAGGCGCTCGCAGAGCGCCGCTGAAGGCCCGGACACCGCAAGGTTCCGGGCCTTTCTGATTTTCCGGACTCGCTTTTCGCATGCATCCGCGCAGCCCGCGCACGGTGG
>NZ_JBGAGA010000038.1:0-59459 GCF_044226965.1 Aquabacterium sp.
CCTGGCATGAAGATCCTGCAGTTCGGCTTCGGCGGCGACGGCACGCACGAGTTCCTGCCGCACAACTACCCGCCGTACTGCGTGGTCTACACCGGCACGCACGACAACGACACCGCGCGCGGCTGGTGGGACAAGGCCAGCGAGCGCGAGCGCACCTACGCCGGCACCTACCTGGCGGCGCAGCCGCACGACGTGCACTGGGCGATGATCCGCGCGGCCTGCAACTCGGTGGCCAACATCGCCATCTACCCGCTGCAGGACGTGCTGGGCCTGCCCAGCGAGCACCGCATGAACACGCCGGGCACGGTGGGCGACGAGAACTGGTCCTGGCGCTTCGACTGGGGCATGGTCGGCAGCGAGCCGGCGCGCGTGCTGGGGCTGATCACCGCCGCCAGCGGGCGCGGGCGCTTCGAGTTGCTCGGCCTGTGATGCGCGGACGCTACCTTGGTGCCGCCACGGGCGCGCTGCTCGCCTGCCTGCAGGCGGCTGCAGCCCCTTCGGTCGAACGCATCGAGCCGCCGAACTGGTGGGTGGGCATGCGCGCGCCCGAACTGCAGCTGATGCTGCATGGCGAGCGGCTCGCCGACTGCGCCCCCGCAGTGCAGTACCCCGGCGTGCGCGTGGCCGGCACGCAGCGCAGCGACAACTCGAACTACCTGTTCGTCGACCTGGTGCTCGGCCCTGACGCGCGGCCGGGCACGCTGGACCTGCGGCTGGACTGCTCGGGCGGCATCACGCTGCAGTCGCGTTACGAACTGAAGGCCCGCGCGCCGGGCTCGGCCGGGCGCCGCGGCTTCAGCAGCGCCGACGTGATCTTGAACCTGGTGCCCGACCGCTTCGCCAACGGCGACCCGTCCAACGACGACCAGCCCGGCTATCCCGACCCGGCGAACCGCGCCGACATCGGCGCCGGCCGCCACGGCGGCGACATCGCCGGCATCCGCCGCCACCTCGGCTATTTCGCCGACATGGGCTACACGATGCTGTGGCCGACGCCGCTGGTCGAGAACAAGCAGCCAAAGTACTCGTACCACGGCTACGCGGCCACCGACCTGTACAGGATCGACCCGCGCTTCGGCACGCTGGAGGATTACCTGCAACTGGTGCGCGAGGCGCGCGCCCGGGGCGTCGGCATGATCCAGGACGTGGTGCTCAACCACATCGGCTCCGGCCACTGGTGGATGGCCGACATGCCGGCGAAGGACTGGCTGACGAACGGAGGCCGCTTCGTGCCGACGCGCCATGCGCGCACCGCGATCAGCGACGCCTATGCCTCGCGCGACGACCGCGACAACTTCACGCAGGGCTGGTTCGAGCCCCACATGCCCGACCTGAACCAGCGCAACCCGCTGGTCGCGACCTACCTCACGCAGAACGCCATCTGGTGGGTCGAGACCGCGGGCCTGGCCGGCCTGCGCGTGGACACCTACGGCTACTCGGACACCCGCTTCCTGGCCGACTGGTCGCGGCGGCTGATGGCCGAGTACCCGAACTTCAACATGGTCGGCGAGGAATGGAGCGGCAACCCGGTGGTCGTGAGCTACTGGCAGCGCGGCAAGCAGAACCCGGACGGCTATGTCTCGTCCTTGCCCAGCCTGATGGACTTTCCGCTGCACTACGTGCTGCGCCGGGCGCTGGCGGCCGAGGACAGCTGGAACGGCGGCCTCAACGAGCTGTACGAGGCGCTGGTCAACGACAAGCTGTACCCCGACCCGGCGAACCTGGTGCTGTTCGAGGGCAATCACGACGTGCCGCGGCTGTACAGCGCGCTGGGCCAGGACCTGTCGCTCTACAAGATGGCTATCGCCTACCTGCTGACGATGCCGCGCATCCCGCAGCTGTACTACGGCACCGAGCTGCTGATGACCAGCCCGCCCCAGCGCGACGATGGCGCCACGCGCGCCGACTTTCCCGGCGGCTGGCCCGGCGACCGCGTGAACCCGATCAGCGGCGAGGGCCTGCTGCCGGCGCAGCGCGAGGCGCAGGCCTTCCTCCGTACGCTGATGACCTGGCGCAAGACGCAGGACGTCATCCACCACGGCCGGCTGATGCACTACGCGCCGGAGAACGGCACCTACGCCTGGTTCCGCTACGACGACCGGCACACCGTGATGGTGGTGCTGAACAAGCAGCGCCAGCCGGTGACGCTGGACACGCGGCGCTTCCACGAGCGGCTGAAGCCCGATGCGAAGGCGCGCGAGGTGCTGAGCGGCGAGCGCTTCGACCTGGCACGCAGCCTCACCGTGCCGGCGCGTGGCGTGCTGGTGCTGCAGGTCGACTAGCGCCCACGATACACGGTCATCACCTGATCGATCACCTGATGCTCACCACCCGCCGCCTGTCATTGCCGCTGCTGCTGTGCGTCGCCAGCCTGCTCGCGGCCTGCGCCTGGATGCCCACGCGCGTCGCGATCCCCTTCGACCGCCGGCCGGTGGCCGCGGCCGACCCCGGCAGCGCGATGCGCGAAGGCTGGCAGCACGGCCCGTTCATGGAAATCTTCGTGCGCGGCTACCGCGACAGCAATGGCGACGGCGTCGGCGACCTGCGCGGCCTGATCCAGAGCCTGGACTACCTGCAGGCGCTGGGCATCCGTGGCCTGTGGCTGATGCCGATCACCCGCAGCGCCGATGGCGACCATGGCTATGCAGTAAGCGACTTCCGCGCCATCGACCCCGCCTACGGCACGATGGACGACTTCGACGAGCTGCTGCGGGAAGCGCACAAGCGCGGCATCGGCGTGGTGATGGACTATGTGCTGAACCATGCCGCGCAGCAGCACCCGGCCTTCCAGCTGGCGCGCAGCGCGAAGGATTCGCCGCTGCGCGACTGGTTCGTCTGGCAGGACCCGCCGCCTGCCGGCTGGTCGATCTTCGAGCACAACCCCTGGTACGACAGCGGCAACGGCCACTACTTCTCGACCTTCGGCCCGGCGATGCCAGACTTCAACTTCCGCCACCCGGCGGTGCTGGCCTGGCACGAGGACAACCTGCGCTTCTGGCTCAACCGCGGGCTCGACGGCTTCCGCTTCGACGCGGTGACGCACCTGGTCGAGAACGACGCGCAGCAGTGGAACGACCAGCCCGAGAGCCACGCTATCCTGCACCGCGTGCAGCAGCTGCTGGCCGGCTACCGCCATCGCTACATGGTGTGCGAGGCGCCGGCCTCGCCGCAGCGCTGGGCCTCGGCCGATTCCTGCGGCGCGGCCTTCGCGTTCGGCCTCGAGCACCGGCTGATGGGCGCCGCGCGCGCCGAGCCCGAGGCCATCCGCGAGCTGGCCGCCTACTTCACGAGCGCACCGCCGACGATGGCCACGATGCTGGCCAACCACGACCTGTTCGCCGGCGCCCGCGTGTGGGACCAGCTGAAGGGCGACACGGCCGCGTATCGCCTGGCCGCGGCCAGCTACCTGCTGCTGCCCGGCACGCCCTTCCTGTACTACGGCGAAGAGATCGGCATGGCCGGCGTGCCGACGCTGAAGGGCGACGCGCAGCTGCGCACGCCGATGAGCTGGACCGCCGACGGCCGGGGCTTCAGCAGCGGCACGCCGTTCCGGCCGTTGTCGCCGAATGCCGTGACGAACAACGTGGCCGCCGCGCAGGCCGACCCGCGCTCGCTGCTGGCCTTCTACCGCCAGCTGCTGGCGCTGCGCAACCAGCACGCGCCGCTGGCGCGCGGCAGCTACGCGGCGCCGCAGGTCGAGGGCTCGGTGTTCAGCTTCCGGCGCCAGCTCGGCGACGAGCAGGTGCTGGTGCTGATCAACTATGGCCGCGAGGCCGCCAGCATGCAGCTCACCGGACTGGGCGCGAACAGCCGCTGGAGCAACGAATACCCCGCCGGCGGCGCGCTGTCGCAGGCCGATGCGGCCGGCGTCATCCGCTTCGGGCTGGCCGGCCAGTCGCTGCGCGTGCTGCGGCTGCAGCGCTGAGCCTACGATTCATGACCTGCAAGGTACGCGTCCATCTTGCCGCGCTGTTGCTGCTGCTGCTCGGCCAGGCCGGCATCGCAGCCGCAGCGGCCGCTGCCGACGACTGCAACGACCCCGCCTTCGCCACCGTGCTGCGGCCGACACCCGCCCTGCCGGGGGCCAGCGCGCGGCAGGCGGTATGGCTGGATGCCCGGCGACTGCGCTGGCCCGGCGCCGCGGGCGAGCCCGGCAGCCGCTTCGTGCTGCTGCATGCCGCCGAGGGTGGGTTGCAGCCGAGACTGGGCCAGCCCCTGCCGCAGGGCGCCGACACCGTGCCGCTGCAGCCGGCCACCGACGCCACGCCGCCCGCGCTGGCCCAGCGCTACCGGCATGTGCCGGCGGGCCTGGAGCTGGTGTTGGGCAGATCGTTGGCCCCACGGCTGCCCGGGCTGCTGCCCAGGCTGTTGCGCGGGCAGCTGCTGCTGGCCCGGCTGGATGGCCGTGACCGGGTCCAGGGCTTCACGCCGATCCAGCATGCCGGCGCGCTCGATGCGTTGTACGCCGCCGCAGCCGAGCCGCAGCCGCTGGGGGTGCAACCCACGCGCGCCGGCACACGCTTCGGGCTGTGGGCGCCGACGGCGCGGCAGGTGGCACTGTGCCTGTACCCGGACGGCCATTCGCCGGCGTCGCGGCAGCTCGCGATGCAGCGCGATGCCCGCAGCGGCCGCTGGTCGGCCACGCTGCCGGCCGACCTGTCCGGCCGCAGCTACCGCTACCAGGTCGACGTGTTCGTGCCCGGTGTCGGCCTGGTGCGCAACCGCGTCACCGACCCGTACGCGGTGAGCCTGAACACCGACTCGCAGCGCAGCCTTGTCGCCGACCTGGCCGCGCCGACGCTGAAGCCGCCCGGCTGGGACCGCCATGCCGCGCCGGCCACCGTGCAGCACCACACCGACCTGGCGATCTACGAGCTGCATGTGCGCGACTTCTCGATCAGCGACGACAGCGTGCCCGAGGCCTACCGCGGAAAATACGCGGCCTTCACGCAGGCCGACAGCCGCGGCATGCGGCGCCTGGCAGCCCTGGCCCGCGCCGGCCTGACCGACGTGCACCTGCTGCCGGTGTTCGACTTCGCCAGCGTGCCCGAAGCCGGCTGCCGCACGCCGGCGGTGCCGGACGCGCCGCCGGACAGCCCGCAGCAGCAGGCCGCGGTGATGGCGCTGGCGGCGCAGGACTGCTTCAACTGGGGCTACGACCCGCTGCACTACGGCGCGCCCGAAGGCAGCTATGCCACCGATGCCGAAGACGGCACGCGCCGCATCATCGAGTTCCGGCAGATGGTGCAGGCGCTGCACCGCATCGGCCTGCGCGTGGGCATGGACCTGGTCTACAACCACACCCATGCGGCGGGGCAGCAGGCTTCTGCGGTGCTGGACCGCATCGTGCCGGGCTACTACCAGCGGCTGGACGCGGCCGGCGCGGTCGAGCGTTCGACCTGCTGCGACAACACCGCCACCGAGCACCGCATGATGGCGCGGCTGATGATCGACACGGTGTTGCGGTGGGCAGGCGCCTACCGCATCGATTCGTTCCGCTTCGACCTGATGGGCCACCAGCCGCGTGACGTGATGCTGGCGCTGCAGCGCCGGCTGCGGGCGGCGACCGGGCGCGACATCGCGCTGATCGGCGAAGGCTGGAATTTCGGCGAGGTGGCCAACGGCGCGCGCTTCGTGCAGGCTTCCCAGCTGGCGCTCAATGGCAGCGGCATAGCAACCTTCAGCGACCGCGCGCGCGATGCGCTGCGCGGCCGCGGTGGGCTGCACGAGCAGGGCTGGCTCAACGGCCTGGTCTACGACCGCCATCCGCAGGCCCCCGCCGAGCGTGGCCGCGCCGACCTGCTGCATGCGACGGATCTGGTGCGGGTCGGCATGGCCGGCTCTTTAAGACGCTTTCGAATGACCGGCGCCGACGGCCGCACGCTGCCGCTGGAGCGCGTTCCGTACGGCGACCAGCCGGCCGGCTACGTGGCCGAGCCCGGCGAGGTGGTGAACTACGTCGAGAACCACGACAACGCGACGCTGTTCGACGACAACGCCGGCAAGCTGCCGCCCGCCACGTCCCGCGAAGACCGGGCGCGGGTGCAGATGCTGGGCGCGGCGGTCGTCGCGCTGAGCCAGGGCATCGCGTACTTCCACGCCGGGCAGGACATCCTGCGCAGCAAGTCGATGGACGCCAACAGCTTCGATTCGGGCGACTGGTTCAACCGGCTCGACTGGTCGTACCAGGACAACCACTTCGGCAGCGGCCTGCCGCCCGAGCGCGACAACGGCGCGCAGTGGCCCGCGCTGCGGCCGCTGCTGGCGGATGCCGCGATCAAGCCCGGTCCGGCCGAGATCGCCTGGTCGCGCGACGCCTTCCGCGACCTGCTGCGCATCCGCGCCAGCTCGCGGCTGTTCCGGCTGCCCACGGCACAGGCCATCGTGCAGCGGCTGCACTTCCACAACACCGGGCCGGACCAGGAGCCGACGGTGATCGTCGGCCAGCTCGATGGCCGGGGCCTGCCCGACGCCGGCTTCGACGAGATCGTCTACCTGGTCAACGCCGACAAGCAGGCGCACCAGCTGGACCTTGCGGCGCTGCGCGGCTGCGGGTTCCGGCTGCACCCGGTGCAGGCCGCCCCCGACGCGGCCGACCGGCGGCCGGCCGCCCAGGCGCGCTACGACCCGGCCAGCGGCCGCTTCAGCGTGCCGCCGCGCAGCGTGGTGGTGTGGGTCCGCTGATCGCCGCGCACACGGCGGCCAGCGGCGGCAGCTTCCGGGCCGGCCCGGCGCGGCGCTGCATGCGCTGCAGTTCGTGCTGCTGGCGCTGCATGTCCAGCAGCGTGGCCGCGGCGTTCGGCGCGCGGGCCGTGCGCACCAGGCTGGGCTGGGCGAGGTTGTCGTCCCAGGACTGGCCGCCGCGCATGTCGATCGGTTCGGGCAGCTGGTCGGCCGCTGCCGGATCGAGCCAGGGAGTCAGTGCCAGCGCAATGGCCTGCGCCCGCGGGCGGATCGATGCCGTGCCCACGCGCCCGCGCTGGCCCCATTGCACGATCAGCGAAGACGAGCTGGCGGTGCTGGCCGTTCGAGGCTGGGTGATGGCGAAATCGCGCCGGATGCCGAGGCGGCTTTGCATCAGCAGCTCCTCCAGCGTCATCGCGATGTCTTCGAACTGCGTCGAGTAGTTGTAGTCGTCGGTGGCCAGGTCGGGGCTGAAGAAGCCGGCCACCATCTCCGGCGTGTAGCCGCGCTGTTCGGCGCTGGGGGTGTCGCCGTGGAACTGCACCTGCCCCAGGGCCCGCATCTCGGCCGAGACCAGCGGGTACAGCGCCGGCACGGTGTCGGAGGTGAGCTGGCCGTTCGCATAGCGTGTCGCGATGTTCTGCCACGCGCTCTGGTTGCGGTTCAGGCCGTCGTAGGCGGCCGGCGGCAGGAAGTCCAGGGCATGGCCGAGCTCGTGGTACAGCAGCCAGGCGGCCTCGTGGCGCACGTCGTCCAGCGTGCGGGTGATGCGCTGGCGCGGGTCGAAGTACGCGAAGATGTTCTGGTTGTCCTGCACATAGCGCCACAGCGTCTGGTACTGCAGTGCGCTGCCGAAGTCGCTACGGTAGTCGGGCGCCTCGTTGACGGTGTCGCGTTCTTCGGGCGTCAGCCAGAAGTTGTCGGCGTCGAGGTAGATCGCGCCGGTGCCCGCGTAGTAGAACGAGGGCCGGATCTCGGTGGCGAGCACGATCGCCGTCACGCTGTTGAGCATGCGCCGGAAATCGCCCTGCGGATCGCGGTTGCGCAGGAAGTCCTCGAAGTTGCGGCCCAGCCAGTCGTGCGAGACCAGCACGCGGTCCATCACCTGCTCCACCGTCGGCATCGCGCCGCGGGTTTCCTGCGCCAGGAAGGGCAGCGTGGTCAGCGTGCAGACGTTGTAGCGCGGGCCGCTGTGGTAGAGGGCGGGGTCGTAGACGCAGCGGCGCAGCACGTCGCGGTAGGGGCTGCTGCTGCGGTAGGCGTAGGTCCGCGCGACATGGTCGCCGGCCCACACCGCGTTCTCGTCGTTGGCGCTGGCCTGGACCTGGCGCTCGACCAGGACCATCACCTCGTCGCTGTCGCTGCGGCCCTGCTCGGTGTACAGCGTGGCGCGCAGGCGGATCAGCGTGTCGCGCGGCACCTCGGGCGCCGTGAACAGCGCCAGCCGGCTGGTGCGGGTGTCCAGCGTGACCGGCGGGCCTTCGATCTGGGTCCAGGTCACGGCCTTGACGGCGTCGCCTGCGGGCACGGTGGGCCAGGCCCGCACCGAGACCTTGCCGCCCATGCGCACGGACAGGCTGGCGCGCACGGTCACGCGGGCTGCGGCATCGGCCTGCGGCCCGGCATGCAGCGCGACCGTCTGCGTGCGGAGCAGGCCGCTGGTATCGGTGAAGCTGGCCTCGAAGGCATAGTCGCCGGCCGCGGGTGGATCGAAGCTGAGCGTCTGGGTCTTGTCCGACACGAGGTTCACGCTTGGGCCCGTGGTCTGGCGCCATTGCGGCGAGCCGAGCGCGCCGCTGCAACCGACCACGCTGACGCCGGCGTTCTTGCCGACCGCGGCATTCGGGGTCGCGAAGCCATCGGCCACGGCGCCGGGCGCGTCGCACAGCGCGGACAGCACGCGCGGCGCCGGCGTGATGAACTGCGTCAGCGCGCCGACCTGGCGCACCTCGGTGCCGAAGCTGCCGCCCAGCACGTAGACCTGGCCATCGCGCACGCCGAGGTAGACACCGGTGGCCTCGTAATAGCGGTAGGTGTAGCCCTGCGCACTGGCGGTGACCGGGTGGCTCGGGAAGAAGGCCGGGTAGTAGGTTTCCGCGTAGTCCATCAGCTGGTTCGCGGCATCGGTCGCGTCGACGCTGCCGCCGGCCGCGGCCAGCGTCCGGCGGCGCGGCGCCTCCGGCGCCCGGGCGGCGCTGCGCAGGGCCTCGGCCGCCTGCGCGGCGGCGCTGGGCGCCTGCGCCTCGCGCTCGTTGCCGCCGCCACAGGCGGACAGCAGGCATGCGGCCGCGCAGGCCAGCACCCAGAGTCTTTTCACGCTTTCTCTCCCCTCGTGTGGCGCCGCTGGCCTGGTGTCAGGTCCGGCTCAGCGGCCGGCCGGCTGCAGCAAGAAGTCGATGCGCCGCTGCAGACGCTGCATTTCGACGTTATCACCCGCCTGCTCCGCCCGTTGGCGCTGCGCGCCCAGCCAGGCCAGCAGCGAGCGGCGCCACCCCTGGGCGGAGGCCGTGTCGGCGGCGCTGCCCAGCACCGTGGGCGTGGCGCGGCCGCTGCGCAGCAGCACGCCGGCGGCCACCAGGCGCGACAGCGGGTCTTCGATCTTCTGCAGCGCGGCGTCGGCAGACTCGGCGGCGGCTGCGGCGATCGGGCGCTGCGCCTCGGGCAGCAGCGCCTGCTGGGCGCCGCTCAGGCGTTCGCCGGCCAGGTAGGCGGCATAGGCGCGGTCGGCCTCGCTGGCATCGGTGCGCAGCGCCTCGAAGCCGCTGCAGGGCTCGAATTCGAGGCTGGCCACGCGGGCGGCGCAGCGCATCAGCTCGGCCCGCGCCATCAGCCCGAGCCGGCCGGTGCGCGCGATCTCGCTGCGCGCGCGTTCGTACTCCAGCGCCTCGATGCGCTGCTCGCCGCTGAGGTGGGCCTCCAGCATGCGTTGCAGCGAGGCCTGGGCATTCATCTGCCAGTCGGGCGGCGGGTGCCCGGCGCAGGCACCGAGCAGCAGCGCAGCGGCCAGCGGCAGCAGGGCGGACGATGGCAGCGGCTTCATGGCAGCTTCAACTCGGTGTCGCGGGCAAAGGGCCAGCGGCGGTTGATGTCGTTGACCAGCTGCTCCACCTTGCGCAGGCTGGCCTCGACCTCGGCGCGCAGCTGGCCCAGGTCGGTGCTGGCCACGCGTGCATTGGACGCTATCACCTGCGCGTCGGCCAGCATCGCATCCACCTTCTTCAGGCTGCCGCGGGTTTCGGCCAGCAGCGTGTTCAGCTCGCGCACGGTGGCCTGGGCATCGCGCATCACGCCATCGGCGCCGAACACCTGCTGGTCGGCCCTGGCGGCCACGCCATCCAGGCGCTGGGCCAGGCCATCGAGCCGGGCCACCAGCGCCTGGCTGCGCTCGACCAGGCCGAGCACCTTCTTCGCATCGGCCTCGTTGCCCATCAGCACGCCCAGCGCGCCCTGCGGGCCGTTGAGCTTTTCGGTCAGGGTCTGCACCTGGGCCAGGCTGCCGGCCAGCGCCGAATCGGTGGCGGTGAGCCGGCTCAGGTTCTGCAGCAGTTCCTTGGCGCTGGACATCAGCTGCGGGATCTCGGCACTCGCGTCGCCGGCCAGCACCTTGCGCTCGGCGCCTGCGGGCAGCGGCGGGTCGGTGAGGATGCCGCTGTAGGCGCGGATACTGGTGTTGCCGACCAGGCCGCGCACGAGGGTGAAGACGCTGGAGGTGCGCAGCCAGTGCGCGTCCTTGCGCGGCACGTCGATGACGATGCGCGCATTGCCGTCGGGCGCCAGCTCGATGCGGCGCACGCGGCCGATCGCGAAGCCGGAGAAGGTGAGGTCCATGCCCACCACCACGCCTTCGGAATCCTCGGCGATCAGCACCAGCTGCTGCGTGGGCTCGAAGGCGCCGCGGGCATAGAGCACGAAGACGATGGAGCCGGCCACCAGCGCCAGCAGCAGCAACAGCAGCAGCGTGGCCTTGGCCTCGGCACGGGCCGGTGGGGCCTCCTGCAGCGGTGGCGGCGCCGGCGTGGGGCTGGGCGGTGGCGGGGTCTCGTCCATCGCGCTCAACTGTAGTTGACCATCAGCGAGGCCAGCTCCACCAGCACCATCGCCGCGAGCATGCGGAACAGGCCCTGCAGCTCGGTGCCGGTGCGGCCGCGGCCGGCACCGGTGGCCATTGCCGAGGCCGGCGGCACCAGTGCCACCGACAGGCTGAACAGCAGGGTCTTCAACAGGAACACCAGCGCCACCGGCGGGCTCAGCACATGGCCGACGGTGCGCACATAGCCCGGCAGGCCCCAGGGCGAGAGGCCATGCACCACGAAGTAGGCCAGCACCAGCGCGACGATGCCGCTGGCCGCGGCGAGCGTGGCCACCGCGAAGACGCCGCCGACGACGCGCGGCACCAGCAGGCGGCGCGCCGGGTCCAGGCCTTCGCGCTGCATCGCCTCGAAGTCGCCGTGGCGACGCATCGACGCGATCTCGACGCCCGCCGGCAGGGCATAGCGGACCGCGACGAAGAAGGCCGCGGCCAGCGGGATCAGCTCCAGCACCAGCACGCGGATCACCATCTCCAGCGCGTAGCGCGACAGGCCGTAGCTCTGCGCGGTGACCACCACGATGCGCGTGATCACCAGCGCGGCCAGCGCCGCCAGCAGCGAGAACCACCACAGGTTGGGCAGCGTGGCGCGCACGATCTCGCGTGCCACCAGCGGCCATTGCGCGCCCGCGTAGCTGCGACGCTCGCCGGCGAGCACCAGCAGTTGCGCGCCGAAGTTCAGCAGCTGCCACCAGTGCACGATGCTGCGGCCGAGCGTCTGCGCGGCGCGCTGGACCAAGGGCGGCGGCGGGGAGGAGGGTCTCACGGCGCGATCATAGGGGCGCCGGGAAGCGGCCCGTGGTGTCGATCAGCTGTGCGGGGCCCCGGATCCGGGCGGGGGCTCAGCCGGGCGCGTGGCGCTCCAGCAGGTCCCACTTGTTGCCGCAGCCGTCCTCGAACACCGCGACCCAGCCGTAGGCCTCGTGGCGGGGGGCCTCGAGGAAGCGCACGCCGCGGGCCGTCATCGCGGCATGGTCGGCGTGGAAGTCCGAGGTCTCGAGGAACAGGAACACGCGGCCGCCGGCCTGGCGGCCGATGGCGGCCTGCTGCTCGGGCGTGGCGGCGCGGGCCAGCAGCAGCGCGGCGCCTTGGCGACCGGCGGCCGGGGCGACGACGACCCAGCGCTTGCCCGGCCCCATCGGCGTGTCTTCCAGCAGCTCGAAGCCCAGCACGCCGGTGAACCAGGCGATGGCCTCGTCGTACTCGCGCACCAGCAGGCTGACGGTGGCCAGGCGTCGGGTCATGCGGGACGCTCAGTTCCGGCGGTAGCGCACGAAGCTGAAGCTGTAGGGCCGGTCGGCCGTGGCGGGATGCGTTTCGCGCCAGGCCTCGTGGAAGCGGGCCCGATCCCAGCGCGGGAAGTAGGTGTCGCCCTCGACATCGGTGTCCAGCTCGGTCAGCAGCAGCTCGTCGGCCTGCGGCAGGGCCTGGGCATAGAGTTCGCTGCCGCCGATCACGAACACGCGTGGCGCCGCGCCGGCGGCGGCGCGTGCGGCCTCGAGGCTGTGGACCACGGTGGCGCCGGCGGCCTGCCAGCCGGGCTGCCGCGTCACGACGATGTTGTGGCGGCCCGGCAGCGGGCGGAAGCGTTCGGGCACCGAGTCCCAGGTCTTGCGGCCCATGATCACCGGGCAGCCGGTGGTCTGGGCGCGCAGGTACTTCATGTCCTCCGGCAGGCGCCAGGGCATCTGGTTGTCGCGGCCGATGACGCCGTTGCGCGCCATCGCGGCGATGAGCACCAGGTCACCCATGGTCAGACCGCCACCGGCGCCTTGATCGGCGCGTGGTGCTGGTACTCCTGCAGCTCGAAGTCGTCGAGGGCGTAGTCGAAGATCGACGGCGGCCGGCGCTTCAGCTGCATCAGCGGATAGGGGAAGGGCGTGCGCGCCAGCTGGGTCTGCACCTGCTCGACGTGGTTGTCGTAGATGTGGCAATCGCCGCCGGTCCAGATGAAGTCGCCCAGGCCCAGCTCGCACTGCTGGGCCAGCATCATCGTCAGCAGTGCGTAGCTGGCGATGTTGAACGGCACGCCCAGGAAGATGTCGGCACTGCGCTGGTACAGCTGGCAGCTGAGCCTGCCCTCGGCGACGTAGAACTGGAACAGCGCATGGCAGGGCATCAGCGCCATCTTCGACAGCTCGGCCACGTTCCAGGCGCTGACGATGATGCGCCGCGAATCGGGGTTGGACTTCAGCTGGCGGACGACGTCGCTGATCTGGTCGATGTGGCCGCCGTCCGGCGTGGGCCAGCTGCGCCATTGCACGCCGTACACCGGGCCCAGGTCGCCGTCGGCGCGCGCCCATTCAGGAACCACAGCAGCTCGAGGATGATGGACTTCAGGTGCACCTTCTTCGTGGTGACCAGCGGAAAGCCCTCGTTCAGGTCGAAGCGCATCTGGTGGCCGAACACGCTGCGCGTGCCGGTGCCGGTGCGGTCGCCCTTGGTCACGCCATGCTGGAACACATGGCGCATGAAGTCTTCGTACTGGGAGCGGATGGGGCGGGGCATTCAGAAGGCTCCGAAAAGGGTGTCCAGCGCTTCCTGCACCTCGGCACGCTGGTCGTGCAGGCTGGCGACCGGCGCGCGCAGCACGGCCACCGGAATCGCGCCGAGTGCGGCGGTGTCCAGCACCACGGCGTCGCCCTTGACCTGGAGCAGCGGGTTCAGGTTGCGCGCGCGCGGACCGAAGGCGGCTTCGCGCCGCAGTGGAATGACGACGCGGCTTTGCAGCCCATCGATGAAGTCGTTCTGCACGTCGACGAGGTAGGGGGTGTGCTTGCGCTCGGCCGCCGTCGGGTTGGCATGCACGTCGTAGCGGGCCATGGGCTTCAGCGGTCCTTCGCGAAGCTGCGGTACTTGGCCAGCGGCAGCCCCTCACGTTCGATGCGGGCGTTGTAGGCGGCGATCGCGTCCTTGTTGTCTTCGTTCCAGCGGGCCCAGTAGCGCTTGCGCACCTCTTCGGCCAGCAGCGCATCCACCGTCTGCGAGAGGTTCATGCCCAGCTCGCGTGCCATGTCCAGCACCTTGGCATTGAGGCTCAGGTTGGTCGGGCGCTTGACGCCGTCGTCGAAGTTCAGCATCCGGGGACTCCATCGGCCGTGCGCATGAATTATGCGCTCAACGCTTGCGCAGCCTCGGGCCCGGCCTGCGGTTCCAGCCCGAACTGCATCGACGCCAGCCGCGCGTACAGCCCGCCGCGCGCCACCAGCTCGTCGTGCGTGCCGATGTCGACGATGCGGCCCTGGTCGAGCACGACGATGCGGTCGGCCTTCAGCACCGTGGCCAGGCGGTGCGCGATGACGATGGTGGTGCGGTGCTCGAAGGCCGCCTCCAGCGCGGCCTGCACCATGCGTTCGCTCTCGGCATCGAGCGCGCTGGTGGCCTCGTCCAGCAGCAGCAGCGGCGGGTTCTTCAGCAGCGCGCGGGCGATGCTGATGCGCTGGCGCTGGCCGCCGGACAGGCGCACGCCGCGCTCGCCGAGGAAGGTGTCGTAGCCCTGCGGCAGCACGGTGATGAAGTCGTGCGCGAAGGCGGCCTGCGCGGCGGCGATGACCTCGGCATCGGTCGCCTCGGGCCGGCCGTAGCGGATGTTCTCCATCGCGCTGGTCGAGAAGATCGTCGATTCCTGCGGCACGATGCCCACGCGCGAACGCAGCGCGGCCAACGAGGTCTGCTGCACCGGCACGCCGTCGATGCGGATGGTGCCGCCCTGCGCGTCGTAGTAGCGCAGCAGCAGCTGCAGCACCGTGCTCTTGCCGGCACCGCTGGGGCCCACCAGCGCCACCGTCTCGCCCGGCGCCACGCGCAGGTTCACCTGCTGCAGCGCCGCGGTGGCCGGGCGCGAGGGGTAGTGGAAGGTGACGTCGATCAACTCCACCGACGAGCCGCCCTGCGCCGGCGGCAGCGGCTGCGGCACCGACGCGTCGCGCACCGGCGAGCGCGCGGACAGCAGCTCCATCAGCCGTTCGGTGGCGCCGGCGGCGCGCAGCAGGTCGCCATAGACCTCGGACAGCACCGCGACGCTGGAGACCAGCAGGATCACGTAGACCACCGTCTGTCCCAGGTGGCCGGCGGTGATGCGCCCGCCCATCACGGCCTGGGTGCCCTGGTACAGGCCCCACAGCAGCGCGCCGAAGGTGGCGCTGATCATGAACGCCACCAGGAACGAGCGCACCCGGGTGCGCCGGCGGGCGGTGTCGAACGCTGCCTCGGTGGCCTGGGCGAAGCGGCTGGCCTCGCGCTGCTCCTGCACGTAGCTCTGCACCACCGGCACCGCGTTCAGCACCTCGGCGGCAATGGCGCTGGAGTCGGCCACGCGGTCCTGGCTGGCGCGGCTGAGCTTGCGCACGCGGCGGCCGAAGTACAGGCTGGGCAGCACCACCAGCACCAGGATGCCCAGCACCTGCGTCATCACATAGGGGTTGGTGACGATCAGCATGATCATCGCGCCGATGCCCATCACCGCGTTGCGCAGGCCCATGCTCAGGCTGGAGCCGACGACGGTCTGCACCAGCGTGGTGTCGGTGGTCAGCCGGCTCAGCACCTCGCCGGAGGCGGTGGTCTCGAAGAACTCGGGGCTCTGCTTCACCACATGGGCATAGACCGCGTTGCGCAGGTCGGCCGTCACCCGTTCGCCGAGCCAGGTGACCATGTAGAAGCGCAGCGCCGAGAACAGGCCCAGCGCCGCGCCCACCGCGAACAGCGCGAGGAAATGCTCGCGCAGCGCCATCACCCGCGCGCCGGGGTCGGCGGCGATCACGCCGCGGTCGATCAGCGACTTCAGCGCGATCGGGAACACCAGCGTGCTGACGGCGGCCATCACCAGCGCCAGCAGCGCCAGCGCGATGCGCCAGCGGTAGGGCCGCAGGAACGGCAGCAGGCCGGACAGCGAGCGCGGGCTGGCCGCGGCGGGACGTTCTTCGGGGGCGGTCGTCATGGGCGCGCAGTGTAGGGGGCCCGCGGGAATACCCCCATCCAAATCATGGCCACGTCAAATAGTGCCGGAACAATATTTGTCTAAGCAACTATAGTCGCGCCCCATGAGATCACCAGACCGTCCCCCGACGATCTACCGCGCCGAGACGCTGCGGGCGGAAGAGAGCCTGGGCTACCTGACCAAGCGCGCCATGGCGTCGATCCTGCTGCAGGTCGACCGCCGGCTGGCCGAGCACGACCTGACCCACGCGCAGTGGCTGCCGCTGTACAAGCTGAGCATGGGCCAGTGCTCGACGATGGCCGGGCTGGCGCGCGACGTCAGCATGGACCCGGGGGCGATGACCCGCGCGCTCGACCGGCTGGAGGCCAAGGGGCTGGTGCGGCGCGTGCGCTCGCAGGAAGACCGCCGCGTGATCAATCTCGAACTCACCGACGAGGGGCGCGAAGCCTCGAAGCTGGTGCCGGCCGTGCTGGCCGATGTCTACAACGCTCACCTGGCCGGATTCACGAGGGCCGAATGGAACACCTTGATCGAATTGCTCCAGCGTCTGGTTGCCAATGGCGACGCGATGCGCGACGCGAGGGAGGCCGAATGAGGCCCCCGCGTCAACTCACCGAACCGCGGCCGCGCGTCGCGTCGACCCTGACGCTGGCGACGATGGCCGCCACGCTGGTCAGCGTGGTCGTGCTGCTGGCCGGCTGCGCCAGCCCCGGGCCGCAGGCCGCGCCGCTGGCGCAGACCACGCCGGCCACGCTGGGCCTGGCCACCGAGGCCACCGCGCCGGCGGTGGATGCGCAGTGGTGGCGCAGCCTGGGCGACGCGCAGCTCGATGCGCTGGTCGAGCGCACGCTCGCGGGCCAGCCTTCGCTGCAGACCGCCATGGCTCGCCTGCGGCGCGCCGAGGCGGGCGTGCTGAATGCCGGCGCGGCCACCGGCCCGCAGCTGGGCCTTGGCGTGGACGTGACGCGGCAGCGTTATCCCGAACACAGCCTGTACCCGCCGCCGCTGGCCGGCAGCCAGATGACCAGCGGCACGATCCAGGCCAACGGCTCGATCGAGCTCGACTTCTTCGGCCGCCACCATGCGGCACTGGAAGCGGCCCTGGGCCAGCAACGTGCCGCGCAGGCCGACCTGGCCGCCGCGCGCGTGGTGCTGGCCGGGCGCGTGGCGCAGGGCTACATCGCGCTGTCGCGCCTGGTCGAGCAGCGTGATGTCGCGCAGCGCGCGCTGGCGCAACGCGAGGCGATGCTGGCGCTGACCCGCCAGCGCGTGCAGGGCGGCTTCGACACGCAGGTCGAACTGCGCCAGGCCGAGAGCGCGGTGCCCGAGGCGCGCCAGCAGATCGAGGCGCTGGACGAGCAGATCACGCTGGCGCGGCACCAGCTCGCGGCGCTCAGCGGCCAGGCGCCCGATGCGCTGACCACGCTGACGCCCAGGCTCGGCCCGCTGCAGGAGCAGCCGCTGCCCCAGGTGCTGGGGGCCGACCTGCTGGGCCGCCGGCCCGACGTGGTGGCCGCGCGCTGGCGCGTCGAGGCCGCGACGCAGGACGTGGCCTCGGCCCGCGCGCAGTTCTACCCGGACATCAACCTGGTCGGCTTCGTCGGCCTGAGCTCGCTGGGCCTGGACAACCTGCTGCAGGCCGGCAGCCGCAACCTGGGCATCGGCCCGGCGCTGCGCCTGCCGATCTTCGACGGCGGGCGGCTGCGCGCGCAGCTCAAGGGCCGCAGTGCCGATCTCGATGCCTCGATCGCCGCCTACAACGGCGCGGTGCTCGACGCGCTGCGCGAGGTGGCCGACGCCAGCGCCTCCGCGCGCTCGCTGCAGCGCCAGCAGGACCAGCAGGCGCAGGCCCAGGCCGCGGCCGAGAGTGCCTATGAATTCGCCCAGCAGCGCTACCGCGCCGGCCTGGGCACCTACCTCACCGTGCTCAGCGCCGAAAGCAGCGTGCTGGCACAACGCCGCCTGGCCGTCGACCTGAAGGCGCGGGCGCTGGACAGCCGCGTGGCGCTGATGCGCTCGCTCGGCGGCGGCTGGTCTGAAAGTAACGAAGGAAAAGCAGAATGAGCAACGTCGCCCAATCCCCCGTCGCCGCGCCCGCGGCCCGGCGCAAGGCGCTGGCCATCGTGGCCGGTGTCGTCGTCGCCGGTGGCCTGGCCTGGGGCGCCTGGTGGACCCTGGTGGCCAGCCGTGTCGAGACCACCGACAACGCCTATGTGCAGGGCAACGTGGTGCAGATCACGCCGCAGATCCCCGGCACCGTGGTGTCCATCAACGTCGACGACACCGATGTCGTGAAGGCCGGCCAGCCGCTGGTCCGGCTCGATCCCGCCGATGCCCAGCTGGCGCTGGACCAGGCCCAGGCCCAGCTTGGGCAGACGGTGCGCGAGGTGCGCACGATGTACGCCAACAACGCGACACTGAAGGCGCAAATTGCCGCGCGTGAAGCCGAGGTCAGCCGCGCGCAGGCCGAGGTGGCGCGCCTGCAGGCCGACCTGGTGCGGGCGCAGGACGACGTGGCGCGGCGCAAGCCGCTGGTGGCCAGCGGCGCGGTGGGCGCCGAGGAATACGCGCATGCCACCGCGCAGCTGTCGGTCGCGCAATCGGCAGTGGCCGCGGCCAAGTCGAATGTCGAGGCGGCCCGCTCGGCCGTCGCCGCGGCGCAGGAGCAACTGGCCTCGAACCAGTCCATGACCGACGGCACGCCGGTGGAGCAGCACCCGAACGTGCTGCGCGCCGCGGCCCGCGTGCGCGAAGCCTGGCTGGCCGTGAAGCGCGCCGACCTGCTGGCGCCCACCGATGGCGTGGTCGCGCGCCGCAGCGTGCAGGTGGGCCAGCGCGTGGCCGCCGGCGCGCCGCTGCTCACCGTGGTGGCGCTGGACAAGCTGTGGGTCGACGCCAACTTCAAGGAAGGCCAGCTGCAGCGCATGCATGTCGGCCAGCCGGCGAAGCTGACGGCCGATGTGTACGGCCGCAAGGTCGAGTACAGCGGCCGGGTGGTCGGCCTGGGCGCCGGCACCGGCGCAGCCTTCGCGCTGCTGCCGGCGCAGAACGCCACCGGCAACTGGATCAAGGTGGTGCAGCGCGTGCCGGTGCGCATCGCGCTCGACCCGAAGGAGCTGGCGGCGCACCCGCTGCGCGTCGGCCTGTCGATGGACGTGAGCGTCGATGTCTCGAAGGCCGATGGCCCGCCGCTGACCGCCGGCGAGCGCAGCCAGCCGGTGGCGCAGACCAGCGTGTTCGACGCACTGGCCCGCGAGGCCGACGCCGAGGTGCAGCGCATCGTCAAGGCCAACCTCGGCAGCCGCGTGCGCGCCCTGCGCTGATCCCGGGAGCCGCCTCATGGCCGATGCTGCCGTCATCCCGCCCGCGCCACCGCCGCCGCTGAAGGGCGGCCAGCTGGTGCTGGGCACCCTGGCGCTGTCGCTTGCCACGTTCATGAACGTGCTCGACTCGTCGATCGCCAACGTCTCGATCCCGGCCATCGCCGGCGACCTGGGCGTCAGCCCGAACCAGGGCACCTGGGTCATCACCAGCTTCGGCGTGGCCAACGCCATCTCGGTGCCGCTGACCGGCTGGCTCACCCAGCGCTTCGGCGCGGTGCGCCTGTTCACCGCCAGCGTGCTGCTGTTCGTGCTGAGCTCGTGGCTGTGCGGCTTCGCGCCTTCGCTGGAAATGCTGGTGCTGTTCCGCGTGCTGCAGGGGCTGGTGGCCGGGCCGATGATCCCGCTGTCGCAGACGCTGCTGCTGGCGAGCTACCCGCGCGAGAAGGCCGGCACCGCGCTGGCGCTGTGGGGCGTCACCACGCTGGTGGCGCCGGTGGCCGGGCCCCTGCTGGGCGGCTGGATCACCGACAACATCAGCTGGCCCTGGATCTTCTACATCAACGTGCCGGTGGGCCTGGCCGCGGCACTGGCCACCTGGGGCATCTACGCCAAGCGCGAGACGCCGACGCGCAAGCTGCCGATCGACCGCATCGGCCTGGCGCTGCTGGTGGTGGGCGTGGGCTCGCTGCAGCTGATGCTGGACAAGGGCAAGGAGCTCGACTGGTTCGCCTCGCCGCAGATCGTCGCGCTGGCGCTCACCGCCGGCATCGGTCTGACGCTGCTGATCGTCTGGGAGCTGACCGACGCGCACCCGGTGATCGACCTGCGCCTGTTCATGCGGCGCAACTTCGCGCTCGGCGCGCTGGCGCTGTCGGTGGCCTACGGCCTGTTCTTCGGCAACGTGGTGCTGATGCCGCTGTGGCTGCAGCAGTACATGGGCTACACCGCCACCGCGGCCGGCATGGCGCTGGCGCCGGTGGGCGTGCTGGCGATCGTGCTGACGCCGCTGGTGGGCCGCAAGGTCACGGTGTGGGACCCGCGCTGGATGGCCGCCGGCGCTTTCGTCGGCTTCGGCGTCGTGCTGTGGATGCGCTCGGGCTTCACGCCGCAGACCGACCTGATGCACATCCTGATCCCGACCGTGATGCAGGGCGCGGCGATGGCCTTCTTCTTCATTCCGCTGACCACGCTCACTTTGGCCGGTATCGGTCCGGAGCGCATGGCTTCGGCCTCGGGGCTTTCGAACTTCGTGCGCATCACCGCCGGCGCGATGGGCACCTCGATCGCCACCACGGTGTGGGAAGGCCGCGCCTCGCTGCACCACGCCCATCTGGTCGAGGAGGTGGGGCTGGGCGACAGCGCGATGAGCCTGGTCATGCAGCAGCTGCAGCAGGCCGGCATGTCGCTCGAGCAGGCGATGGCGCAGATCAACCGGATGATCGACCAGCAGGCCTTCACCCGCGCGGCCGACGACATCTTCCTGTTCTCGGCCATCGCCTTCGTCAGCCTGCTGATGTTCCTGTGGCCGCTGCGGCGGCCGCCGCGGGCGGCGGGCGTCGGCGCGGCGGATGCCGGCGGCGCGCACTGAGGCGGGGCCCCGGCAGGCCCGCGGGGCAGTGAGATCCCCCGCAGAAGCGGTATCCGGATGAAGTTTTCCCGCTCAAGCCCGGGCGTTTGTGGTCGAATGAAGAAGCCATGAATACCGCCCCCGCCTCGCCGTCTTCCACGCCTTCTGCGGCCGCCCCGGCGGCCGCCAGCGGTGGCGCCAGCCCGGGGTGGCTGGCAGCTGGCCTGCTGCCCTTGTCGGCCGTGGTCGGCGCGGCGGTCGGCGAGGGCGTGGCCTGGGCCGCCGGCGTGCCGCAACGCGGCGCCGGTGCGCTGGCCGGTGCCTGCGCCGCGGCGCTGGTGGCACCGCTGGCCGCCGCGCTGGCCTGGCGCCTGCTGCCGCGGCCCGCGGCGGCGGCTGCGGCCGCCCCGGCGGTGGACGTGGGCGCCACGCGCGACCAGCTCACCGGCGCCTTCACGCAGCGGCACTTCGTTGCCGCGGCCGACCGTGAGTGGGCCCGCATCCGCCGCCATGGCGAGGATGCCGCGCTGCTGATGGTCGACGCCGACCAGTTCCGCGAGCTGAACGACAAGCATGGCCAGGCCTGCGGCGACGCGGTGCTGGTCGAGATCACGCGCCAGGTGTCGGCCACCCTGCGCCAGTACGACCTGATGGCCCGTTTTGGCGGCGGCGTGCTGGTGGTCTACCTGCCGCACACCGACCCGATCGGCGCGCTGGACGTCGCCGAGCGCGTGCGCGAGCGGGTGGCCAGCTTCCGCCTGAACTGGGAAGGCCAGAGCGTGGGCTGTACCGTCAGCATCGGCGTGGCCTCGATCGGGCCCGACCATGCCACGCTCGACGCCGTGATCGGCGATGCCGGCGCCGCGCTGCGCGAGGCCAAGGCCGCAGGCCGCAACTGCGTGCGTGCTGCGCCGGTGCAGCCCAAGCGCGCACCCGCGGCGGGCGGTCCTTCCTTTGGCGGCCATCGCGCCGCCGGGAAAGCCTGAACGCCCGGCTTCAGCCCAGTTTGAGCGGCGTCGCGCGGCCGGTCATTTCCAGGTAGCCCTGGCCGATGCGGCGGCCGCTGGCGTCGCGCAGCTCGCTCAGGCCCTCCCAGTAGATGGCGCCGCTGCTGGCGCGGCTGTCGAGTTCCTGGTCGTCGAGCAAGGCCTCCAGCTGGTGCTCGCCCAAGGGCGTGCGGATGCGCCAGCGCACCGGGTAGCGCGCGCCGGAACCCGGGCTGGTCCATTCGCGCAGCGGGCTGAACGCCACGTCTTCGGGCGCAAAGCTGCGCACCGCAGCACCGGCCGGGCGGTGGCTGCCGCCGGCCCAGAGCACCTGGCCGTCCCGGCTGCGCAGCACGAACGCGGTGAGCGCGCCGCCGTCGTCGAGGTTGATGCCGATCCAGTCCCAGCCCACGGCCTCGGGCGGCATCAGCTCGTCGCTCCACTCGTGGTCCAGCCAGCCGCGGCCGGGCAGGGTCTGGACCTGGCTGCCGCGCGTCAGCTGCGCGCTGACCGCCAGCTGCGGTTGCGAGTAGTAGTGGCTGGCCTGCGCCGGCAGCGGCCCCTTGCGCGAGAAGCCGGCCTGGCCCTGCAGCAGCAGCGGCTGGGTGGGCGTCAGCGTCAGCAGCAGGCCGAAGCCGGCTTCGGGCACGGGCAGTCGGGCGGTGTAGCGGCCGCTGCCGGCGTCGCGCCGCAGCGACCACGGGCCGATGACCAGCGCGGTGTCGGCCCGCTGCGCATGGGCCTCGGGCAGGGCCTCGTCGCCGGACCAGCGCGACAGCCGCTGGGCATGGCGGTGGCGCTGCGCGCCGATGTCGCTGATGGCCGCATGCGCGAACAGCAGCTGGCGGGGCACGAAGCGGCCGCTCTCGCCGCCGCTGCCCAGCCCGGTGCGGCTGCGGAAGAAGGTGATCTGCCAGCCGATCGGCGCCGCGCCGCTGCCCGCGGGCTGCAGCCAGCCGGTGGCATACCACCACTCGATGCGCGCGCCGGGATGCGCGCCATGGTCGCGCGGAAAGCGCAGCGTGCGCCCGGCGCTGATGCGGTCTTCGTCGGCGCCTTCGGCGCCCGCGTCGGTGGCCATGGCGGCCAGGGCCGCGTTCCGGCCGCCGGCCAGCAGCGCCGCGCCAGCGGCCAGCCAGCGCCGGCGCTCAGGACTTGGGGCCATTGCCGGGCGTGTCGAAGTAGTAGGCCAGCCGCGCCTTCGGCGACAGGTAGTCCAGCGCCGCATCGGGCAGCTGCGTCGGCCGCAGCGTGCGCACGATGCTGACCTCCTGCGCCTGCTCCAGTTCCACCAGCACCGCTTCCTCGCGCGGTACCGCGGGGTCGTAGACCAGCACCGTGGGCAGCAGCGGCCGCGCGCTGTTGACCGACACCACCATCGCCAGCGCATCGTTGGACAGGACCACCACCGTGCCCGGCGGGTACACGCCCATGCAGCGGATGAAGGTGTTCAGCACCTTGGTCTCGAGGTGGCCGCGCTGCTGGCCATACATCGTCGACAGGGCTTCGTGCGGCGTCAGCGCACGCGTCGGGTTCGGCGGGTTGCACAGGTTGTCGAACATGTTCGGCACCGCGACGATGCGCGCCAGCATCGAGATCTCGTTGCCCTTCAGGCCCTTGGGATAGCCGCTGCCGTCCACCCGTTCATGGTGCTGCAGGATGACGTTCAGGACCTCCTGCGACAGGCCCAGCTTGCGCCCGATCTCCACACCGTAGGCGCAGTGCTGCTGCAGCAGCGAGATCTCCGGCTTGGTCAGGGCCAGCTGCTTGCGCGTGATGGTGGTGGGGATGTCGTGCTTGCCCACGTCGTGGAAAAGCGCGGCGGTGCCGAGGCCGCGGATGGCCTCCTTCGGCGCCTGCAGCTCCTTGGCCAGGATCATCGACAGCACCGTGACGTTCAGCGGGTGGTGGTAGGTGTCGTCGGCGCCGACGCGGTCCTTCATCAGGTTGATCGCCACCTCGGCATCGGTCAGCATCGAATCGGCGATGGTGCCGATCAGCTGCGCCGCTTCCTGGCGCGCAATGGCCGGCCGTGCGAACAGGTTCTGGTCGATCGACTTGACCAGCCGCGCCGACGAGACGAACTCGCGCTCGCAGGCCGCGATGCGCGCGCGCTGCGCGGCCAGGCGCTCGATGCGCGCGCGCTTGGCCTGGTACAGCGGGTCGTCGGCCGGATCGACGGACGCCGGCACGGGCGGCGGTGTGCTGGGCTCCTCCAGCGGCGCGCAGTCGCTCTTGGCAGCGCTGTAGCGGATCTGCTTCAGGCCCAGCGCCTGCAGCGTCGCGATCTGCTCGAGGTTCTTGATCTTGAAGCTCGAGAAGGTGAAGGGATGGTCGGTCCACGGGATGTCCAGGTGCACGTGCAGGCCGAGGCACAGCTGGGCCGGGTCGATCAGGTCGCTGGCCGGGGCGGTCACCAGTCCTCCTTGACGGCCAGCACCGCCTGGCGCGAAGCGGCGCGGCGGGCGCTGAAGGCGGCGGTGGCCGCGCCGGCGACCAGCAGCGCCGCCACCAGCGCGGCCAGCGGTGCGGCAGGCAGGTGCATCGGCATGCTCCAGTGGAAGCTTTGCGGGTTGACGACGTAGACCAGCACCGCGGCGATCGCCAGTCCGAGCAGCAGGCCCACCGCGGCACCGGCCAGCAGCCAGGCCAGGGTCTCCAGCGTGACCAGGCCGATGGTCTGGCGTCGCGTCAGGCCCAGGTGGGCCAGCAGGCCGAACTCCTTGCGCCGCGCCAGCACCTGGGCCGACAGGCTGGCCGCCACGCCGACCAGGCCGACCACCATCGCCACCACCTGCAGGTAGCGGGTGACGGCAAAGCTGCGATCGAAGATGGCCAACGAGAGCGTGCGCAATTCGGCCGTGCTGGCGGTGTCGACCGGCACATTGTCACCGGCCAGATGCTTCAGCGCTTGCGCCACCTCGGCCGCCGCGGCCCCCGGCGCGAGCCAGACCGCCAGCTCGTTGAGGCCGCCGTCGCCGGTGAGGCGCTGGTAGTCGGCCAGGTCGATCGCGATGGCACCGAACTGGCGCGCATAGTCGCGCCACACCCCGCGCACGCGGGCCGGCTGGCTGGTGCCGGCCGGGCCCGCCAGCGGCAGGTCGATGCGCTGGCCCGGCGCCCACCGGTAGAGCGCCGCAGCCGGCTCGCTGACGTAGACCGCGAGTTCGCCGGGTGACGCGGGTGCCAGCGCGCCGATCAGCGGCAGCACGGCCGCGGGGTCGGCCAGCGGCCGCGCCAGCAGCGTGACAGCGGGATTGCCGACGTCCAGCACCAGCGGCCGCAGGCGCCCCGCCAGCACCCGCGCGACGCCCGGCAGCGCGGCCGCTGAAGCGGCATAGCCCGGCGGCAGCGGGGCCTGCTCGGCCGCCGCGGCGCTGGTGCTGCTGCGCAGGTACAGGTCGGCCGGCAGCACCTGGTCGAGCCAGTCGCTCACCGCGTCGCGGAAGCTGGCGACCATCACCGTCAGCGCGACCGACAGCGCCAGGCTGGCGACGACGCCGGCCACCGTGGCGCTGGCCACCTGGCGCGCATGGTGTGCGCGCCGCAGCGCCAGCAGCGGCAGCGCCGCCCGCGGCGTGCCGGCGCGCTGCAGCAGCGCCATCACGACCGCGGGCACCAGCGCGACGCCGCCGGCCAGCAGCAGGGCCACCGCCGCATAGGCCGCCAGCGGCAGCCCGCCGATCGGCGGCAGCAGGGCCAGCGCGCCGCCGGCGGCCAGCACGGCCGCGGGCCACAGCACCGAAGGCGCGTGCCCGGCCGTGCCGCCCAGGCCCTTCAGGGCCAGCGCCGGGGCCAGCCGTTCAGCCTGCCGCGCCGGCCACCAGGCACCGGCCACCGCGGCTGCCACGCCCAGCACCGCGCAGGCGGCCAGCGCACCAACCGGCCAGCGCAGCGTGGGCGCCGTGCCGGGGAAATAGCCGCCGCCCAGGTCGCCGCCCAGCACCTGCAGCGCAGCCCAGGCCAGCAGCGCGCCCAGGCCCAGGCCGAGCGCGGTGCCGAGCACGCCCAGCAGCGCGCTTTCGGCCAGCACCCAGGCGCGGCGCTCGCGCGCCGGCAGGCCCAGCACGCCGAGCAGCGCGAAGCCCGGCACCCGTTGCGCCACCGACAGCGACAGCACCGAGTACACCAGGAAGCCGCCGACCAGCAGCGCCACCAGCGCCAGCACGCCCAGGTTCACGCGGTAGGCCAGCGACAGGCGCGAGATGCGCTGCGCCGCTTCGTCAGCGCTGCTGACGCGTACTTCAGACGTCAGCATCTGGCGCCGCAGCCAGGTCTCGCGGTCGATGCCGGCCACCAGCCGCAGGTCGATGCGCGAGAGGCGGCCACCGCGGCCGAAGCGGGACTGCGCCGCGGCGATGTCGATCACCACCAGCGGCGCACCACCGGTGGCCACGCTGCCGGCGACTTCGAAGCGCTGCCAGCCTTCGGCCGACTGCAGCCACAGCGCGCTGCCGGGCGCGAGCTTCAGGCGCGCCTGGGCCGCCGGGTTCAGCCAGGCCCGCGTGGGCCCCAGCAGCGCGGCCGGGCCGTCGGTGCGGCTGCCGCCTTCGGCCGAATGTGGCATCAGCGCGGGCGCGATGGCCGCGATGCGCAGCGCGTCGATGCCGGTGATGCGCACCGGCACGCGCGGTGCGTCGTCGGCGCTGCGCGCATGGCTGTCGATCTCCAGCACCGGGCTGGCCAGCGCCACCTGCTCGTCGAGCGCAAGCCGGCCGAACAGCGCGTCGTCGAAGCCGGTGGCCTGCGTGGCGGCCAGCACCACGTCGGGCTCGCCATTGGCCGAACGCACCGCCTGCGAGAACTCCGACAGCGCCGAGTGGTTGATCAGCTGCACCGAACTGGCCAGCGCCACGCCCAGCGCCACCGCGAGCAGCGCCACGCCATGGCGCCACGGGTGGTGGCGCCATTCGGCCAGGGTCAGGGGCAGCAGATGGCGCCACATCGTGGCGGCATCGTAGCGGGGCCCGCCGGCCTAGGCAGGTACCTGGTAATTCACCGGACCCATCAGGTCGATGCCGCAGGCCAGGCCCCGCACCCACTCGATGAAGGCCGGTACGGCCGCGCCGGCCAGCGGCGCGCCATGCTGCGGCACGACCATGCGGATCGGCAGCGGCGCCACCATGTCGGCCCACAGCCGCAGCACCTTGTTCGACACCATGTAGCGGCGGTGGAAGGCTTCCATCTTCGGCAGCAGCGGCGCCAGTTCGGTGACCGGCTGGCCGGCCTGCGCACCTTCGAGCAGCGAGACGCCGAGGTCGCCCGAGAACAGGATGCCCGAGGTCGGGTCGAAGAACTGGAAATTGCCCTCGGCATGCAGGAAGTGCGCGGGCAGCGCGATCAACTCGCTGCGGCCCACCGGGATGCGCATGCCGGCGTCGGGAATGCCCACCACGCGGCCGGCGGTCTTGCCCGGCTTGCAGAAGTGCGGCACGAAGCGCTCCCAGACCTTGGAGATGTACAGCGGCGCCTGCGTCGCGGTGGTCCAGCGGTCGAGCGCGGCAATGATGTCCGGGTCGGCATGCGAGGCGACGATGGCGGCCAGCTTCGACGGCGGGAAGTGCCGCGTCATCGCCAGGTACAGCTCGCCGTAGGCCAGGTTGCCGCCGGGGTCGATGATGGCGCCGGTGCCGCCGTCGACGATCAGGAACTGGTTGGCCTGCACCGCTTCGCCGTGGGCGTCGCCCAGGTCGTGGAACATCAGGCAGCGGTGGCCATCTTGGTGGTAGAGCTCGAGAGGCATCGGCGCACTCTACGCAAGCGCCGGCCGCGCACATTGACCGATATCAAGCAGCGCTGCGGATGCCGCCGGCGCCCAGCACCAGGCGCCGGTCGGCCAGCGCGGCGGCCGAGGCCGAATGCGTCACCAGCAGGCAGGCGGCGCCCTCGGCGCGCACCTGCTGCTGCAGCAGCGCCAGCATGCGCTCGGCGGTGGCGGGGTCGAGGTTGCCGGTGGGTTCGTCGGCCAGGATCAGGCGCGGCCGGTGCACCAGCGCACGCGCCAGCGCCACGCGCTGCAGCTGCCCGCCCGAGAGCTGCGCCGGGCTGCGTGCGCCCAGCCCGGCCAGGCCCACGGCGGCCAGCAGCGCCTCGGTGCGCTGCGCATCGGGCCGGCCCAGCAGGCGCAGTGGCAGCTCGACGTTCTGCGCCACCGTCAGCTGCGGCAGCAGGTGGAAGGCCTGGAACACGAAGCCGAGCTTCTCGCGCCGCAGTCGGGCGCGCTGGTCTTCGGGCAGGTCCAGCACCGCCATGCCGTCGAGTTCGACGCGGCCGCTGTCGGCCTCGTCCAGGCCGGCGATGCAGTTCAGCAGCGTCGACTTGCCGACACCCGATTCGCCCAGCAGCGCGACGAATTCGCCAGCACCCAAAGTAAGCGTCACATCGCGGAAGACCGCGGTGTCGCCGTAGGATTTGCAGAGGGCCTCGATGTGGAGCATTGGGCGATGATGCCCGATGCCGGTTGCCGCCAACAAAGAAGCCGCCCGCAGGCGGCTTGATGTCGGGGGCGCGGGACGATCAGCCGCGGTGGCGGCGCCGCTGCGTGCCCACCAGGCCGGCCAGCGCGATGACGGCCAGCGCCCAGCTCGCCGGCTCCGGCACCGCGGCGGTCAGCACGCGGATGTGGTCGCCGGGGTTCGACGCGGTCCAGCGCAGCGACAGCGTGTTGCTGCCGGGACTCCAGGTCACCGTGTCCTGGCCGTCTTCGAGGCCCGTGGCCACCGGGTAGGTGTAGTCGTCGAACAGGCCGTCGCTGTCGACGTCGACGCTGTACTTGAAGTGGCTCGTGGCCAGCTCGGCGCGGGTCGTCAGCACGTCGATGATGGGCCGGTCGAAGGTGAGCGTGGCCACGATCGCCTGGCTGCCCTGCGGATCGAAGAACACGTACCAGGACTTCAGGCCATCGGCCACGCGCTCGTCGATGAACCACAGCGCGCTGGCCGTGTTGACCTGGCCGCTGCCGACCGCGGCGGTGCCGCTGTATTGCTGGAACGAGAAGCCCGGCGTCAGGGTGTTGGTGACCGGTGCGGCCTGGGCCGCGCCGGCCAGGGCCATCACCGTGGCGCCAAGGATCGAGATCTTGTTGAACATGATTCCCAACGAATGGACTCGTCGTAACTATTTGTGGCGGCGAGGATAACGAGGCCTTCGGCGCTGCGGGCGTGCAGAACTGGCGGCGCCCCTTGGCTGCGGGGATGCAGATTTCACGTTTCGCGCGGCGGCCCCCGCGCTTGCGGGCGCTCAGTTCGGGGGGGCGAGCTGCCGTGCGACCCAGGCCAGCGCGGTGCCGGTGGGGTCGGGGCCATCGCAGGCGACGGGCGTGCGCAGCATCGATCGCAGCCAGGTCAGCTGGCGCTTGGCCAGCTGGCGGGTGGCGGCAATGCCCTGCTCGCGCAGCGTGCCGAGGTCACCCTGGTCCAGGGCCAGCCAGGCCTGGCGGTAGCCGACGCAGCGCATCGCCGGCAGCTCGGGCCGCAGGTCGCCGCGGGCGCGCAGGCGGCGCACCTCGTCGACCAGGCCGGCCGCCAGCATCTGGTCGAAGCGCTGCGCAATGCGCTGGTGCAGCCAGGCGCGCGAGTCCGGCTCCAGCGACAGCAGCGGCAGCGCCAGGCCCGCGCTGCGCTGGCGGCCATGCAGCCGCGACATCGGTTCGCCGCTGAGGTGCCAGACCTCCAGCGCGCGCTGGATGCGCTGCGCGTCGTGCGGCGCCAGGCGCGCGGCGGTGGCGGGGTCCACGCGCTGCAGCTCGGCATGCAGCGCAGGCCAGCCCCGCGCGGCAGCGTCGGCATCGAGCCGCGCGCGCAGCGCGACATCGGCCTGCGGCAGGGCGTCGAGCCCGTCGATCAGGGCCTTGAAGTACAGCATCGTGCCGCCCACCAGCAGCGGCAGCCGGCCGCGGGCCTGGATCTCGGCGATGAGCCGGCGCGCGTCGGCGGCGAACTGGGCGGCCGAGTAGGTCTCGGTCGGCTCGAGAATATCCAGCAAATGGTGCGGCACCTCGGCCTGCTCGGCCGGCGTGGGCTTGGCGGTGCCGATGTCCATGCCGCGGTAGACCAGCGCCGAATCGACGCTGACGATCTCCACCGGCCAGCGGCGGGCGATGGCCAGCGCCAGCGCGCTCTTGCCCGAGGCCGTCGGGCCGGCCAGGCCCAGCGCAGGCAGGTGCGGCATGGCCTCAGCGGCTGGCGCCATGGCGGCGCACCAAGGTCCAGGCCACCAGCGCGCTGGCCGCGGCGGCCAGCGCCATGCCACCGGCCAGCGGCCGCACGGTGCCGTCGAGCGCGCGGCCCAGCCACAGCCCGATGGCGAACGCACCCACCGAGAGCACGAAGCCGGCCAGCGCCGACGCCTGCCCCGCGGCCTGCGGGAACGGGCCCACCGCGC
Organism: Aquabacterium sp.; assembly: GCF_044226965.1. Taxonomy (GTDB): domain Bacteria; phylum Pseudomonadota; class Gammaproteobacteria; order Burkholderiales; family Burkholderiaceae_C; genus Pseudaquabacterium. Next base: position 29,966 of record NZ_JBGAGA010000038.1, read on the forward strand.
CGGCCTGGCCGCAGGGCTGGTGCACGCCGTGCCCCAGCGCGTAGAGCCAGATCGGCAGCATCACGGCCCACACCGAGCGGATGTCCAGGAAGGCCACGACCGCCAGCAGGGCACATGCCGCCAGCGAGAAGAACGCGCCGCGCTGCACCGCGCCGACCAGGCCATGGCGCGGCAGCCAGTGCCGGCAGCAGAAGGTGCCGGCGATGTAGGCCAGCGAGGTGCTGCTCATCACGATGCCGGCCGGCAGGGGTTGCAGGCCCAGCACGCCGATCAGCACGAAGCCCGCCCCGGCGAGGAAGATGAACAGCCCGCCGTACGAGCAGCTCACCAGCAGCGCCCAGGCCCGGAACGCCGGATGCCGCAGCACGCGGCCGGTCTGCGCCAGCAGTGGCTTCAGTTGCGTGGCATCGTGCCGGCGCCGCAGGTTGGTCTCGGGCACGCGCAGCGCGATCAGCGCACCGAGCGCGACGCCGGCCAGTGCCATCGCGGCCGGCTCGGCACGCCAGCCGAACAGCGTGGCCAGCAGGCCGCCGAGCAAGGGGCTGCTGATCGCGATAAGCCCCAGGCCCGACAGCGCCTTGGCCATCACCAGCGCACCCTGGTGCGGCTCGTACAGGTCGCGCACCATCGCACGCGCGCACACCACCGGCACCGACAGCGACGCGCCCTGCACGATGCGCCAGCCCACCACCTGCATCACGCCACCGGCCAACGCCGCGCCGATGCTGGCCAGGGCATAGAGCGCCAGGCCGACCAGCAGCACCGGCCGGCGGCCGAAGCGGTCGGCCAGCGGCCCCCACACCAGCTGGGCGAGGCCGAAGGCCAGGATCAGCGCCGACATCGTCAGCTGCACCGGCGCCATCGGCGCATGCAGGTCGGCGGCCAGCAGCGGCAGCGCCGGCAGCATCAGGTCGGTGGTCACCGGCTGCAGCCCGAGCAGCGTGGCCAGCACCACCGCGGCCATCCGCGGCGACAGCAGCGGCGCGGCCGGCGCTGGCGCCACGCCGGCCTGCGGCGGCAGGCGCGCGTCGATGGTCATGCGAAGCGCTCGTCCGGCCGCAGGTAGCGCCACTGGCCGGGTGGCAGCTTGCCCAGCACCACGCTGCCGATGCGCACGCGCTTCAGGCCCAGCACCTTCAGGCCCACCAGCTCGCACATGCGGCGGATCTGGCGCTTGCGGCCTTCGCGCAGCACGAAGCGCAGCTGGTCCTCGTTGGCCCAGCTGACGCGCGCGGGTCGCAGCTGCCGGCCGTCGAGCGACAGGCCGTGCTGCAGCAGCGCGAACTGCTCGGGCGGCAACGGACCGGGCTTCACGGTCTGCACCCGTACCAGGTATTCCTTCTCGACGCCGCTGTCGTCGCCGATCAGCTGCTTGGCGATGCGGCCGTCCTGCGTCAGCACCAGCAGGCCGGTGGAATCGATGTCCAGCCGGCCGGCCGGGGCCAGGCCACGCAGCTGGCCGGGATGGAACTGCAGCGGCGCCTTGTCCTCGGCCCAGCGGTTCTTCGGCTGCACCAGAACGCTGGCCGGCTGGTAGCCATCCTCGGCCTGGCCGGACACATAGCCGATCGGCTTGTGCAGCAGGATGGTCACGCGCTGCGCCTGCTCGCGCTTGGCGCGCGGATCGATCTCGATCTGCACGTCGGGCTGCACGCGCTGGCCCAGCACCGCGGCCACGCCGTTGACCTTGACCCAGCCGGCCTCGATCCATTCATCGGCTTCGCGCCGCGAAGCCAGGCCGCGCTCGGCCAGCACCTTGGAAAGACGCACACCTTCGGCGTGAGGGGATTCGGGTTGGTTCATCGGGAAAGGGGAGACGGGGACCGGGCCGGGCTTCAGCGGCCGCGCAGGAACAGCGCGTCGAGTTCCTTCAGGCTCAGCTGGCGCCAGGTGGGCCGGCCGTGGTTGCATTGGTCGGCGCGCTCGGTGCGCTCCATGTCGCGCAGCAGCGCGTTCATCTCGGGAATCGTCAATTGACGGTTGGCGCGCACCGCGCCGTGGCAGGCCATGGTGGCCAGCAACTCGTCGCGTGCGCGCTGCACCACGCGCGAGGCTTCCACCTCGCCCAGCTCGGACAGCACCGCGCGGGCCAGCGCCACCGGGTCGGCGTCGGGCAGCGCGGCGGGGCGCGAACGGACCGCCAGCACGCCGGGCGAGAGCGGCGCGATGTCCAGGCCCAGCGCGGCCAGCGCGTCGGCCTGGGCCTCGGCGGTGGCCACCTCGGTGGGCGTGGCCGCGAAGGTGGCGGGAATCAGCAGCGGCTGCGCGGCCAGCGCGCTGCCGTCCTGCGCCGCCTTCAGGCGCTCGTAGACGATGCGCTCGTGCGCCGCATGCATGTCGACGATCACCAGGCCGTGCCGGTTCTCGGCCAGCACGTAGGCGCCGCCCAGCTGCGCCAGCGCGCGGCCCAGCGGCCAGCTGTGGCTGTCGTCGGCGCTGGCGGCGGCGCTGGGTCCCGCGAAGCTCGTCGCGTTGCTCGCGGCCGGCGGGGCCCAGCGCGGTGGCGGCTCCTGCGCGTACAGCACCGCCAGCTCCTGCAGGCCCAGCGCGGCCTGCACCGGCGCGGGGGCCTGCCAGCCGGTGGCGGGCAGCGGTGCGCGCAACGGGCCGCGCTCGGCCGGCAAGGGCAGCGACGGCGCCAAGGCCTCGGGGCCGCCACCGGCCGCAGCCGCCTCGGCCAGTGCCGGCGCGCGCGAGGCGGCCAGCGCCGATTCGATCGCATGCCGCACCGCCTGGTGTACCTCGCGCCCATCGCGGAAGCGCACCTCGATCTTGGTCGGATGCACGTTGACGTCGACGCGCTGCGGGTCGATGTCGATGAACAGCACGTAGCTCGGCTGGCGCTGGCCGTGCAGCACGTCCTCGTAGGCGCTGCGTGCGCCATGCGCGATCAGCCGGTCGCGCACGAAGCGGCCGTTGACGTAGGCGTACTGCTGGTCGGCCCGGGCCCGCGCCGCATCCGGCAGGCCGACGCGGCCGCTGACCTGCAGCGGCCCGATGCGCGCGGCCACCGGCCGGCTCTGCGCGATGAAGTCCTCGCCCAGGACGTCGGCAATGCGCTGCTCGGGCGTGGCCGCACGCCACTGCTCGACCAGCTTGCCCTCGTGCCACACCGTGAAGCCGACGCCGGGCCGCGCCAGCGCGTGGCGGCGCACGGCATCCAGGCAATGCGCGAGTTCGGTGGCATCGGTCTTCAGGAACTTGCGGCGCGCCGGGGTGGCGAAGAAGAGCTCGCGCACCTCGACGCTGGTGCCGGTGGCGCGCGCCGCGGGCTGCAGCTCGCCGCTGCGTGCATCGAGCCGGCTGGCATGCGCGGCATCGGCCGTGCGGCTGGCGATGGCCAGCTCCGCCACCGACGCGATGGCAGCCAGCGCCTCGCCACGGAAGCCCATGGTCGCCACCGCCTCCAGGTCGACCAGGTTCGCGATCTTGCTGGTGGCATGGCGTTTCAGCGCCAGCGGCAACTGCTCCATCGGGATGCCGCAGCCGTCGTCCTCGACGACGATGCTGCGCACGCCGCCGGCCAGCAGGCGCACGGTGATCTGCCTGGCGCCCGCGTCGAGGGCGTTGTCGACCAGCTCGCGCACCACCGAGGCCGGGCGCTCCACCACCTCGCCGGCGGCGATCTGGCTGATCAGCTCGTCGGGCAGTTCGCGGATCGGGCGCGGGAAGGCGGCTGCGGTCATCGACCGGATTATCCCGGGCCCTGCGCGGCCTCGGGCTTCAGCGCCGGAAACGCCCCTCTGCGCCGACGTGCACCAGTTCGACGAAGCGCGAGCCGGTGGGGTCGCCGCCGGTGTAGTCGATGTCGATGCCGGCAATGCGCGCGCGCAGCCCGCGCATCGCCGCATGCAGGCCGCTGCGGGTGAGGGCGCGGCCGGCACGGCGCAGGCCTTCGGCCAGCACCAGCGCATTCACGTAGCCCTCGTAGGTGTGGTAGGCCACCGGCACCTTCGCGGCCTCGCATTGCTGGCGGAAGGCGCGCGCGGTGGGGTCGGCATCGCTCCACGGGTAGGGCACCACCTGCGAGGTGGCCAGCCCGCGAAGCTTCGGGCCCAGTGCCTTGGCCACCTGGTCACCCGCCACCACCGACATGCCGTAGAAGGCCGGCGACGCACCGGCTTCGCCGATGGCCTGCATCAGCTGCGCCACCGGCGGGCCAGCGATGAACATCACCACCGCCTGTGCATCGGTGGCGGCGAGGGCCTTGCCGGCCTCGACCGCATTGCTGCCGTCGTTCTTCACCGCCGCTGCGCCGGCCACGTCCTTGGCCTTGCCTTCGGCCAGCACCGCCGCCTTCACCAGCGCCAGCACTTCCTGGCCGCCGGGGTTGTCCAGATGCGCCACCGCGATGCGCGTGATGCCGATCGTGCCCAGGTGCTGCACCAGCTTGGTGGCCTCGCGGCCATAGGTGGCGCGCACGAAGTAGGCGGCCCCCTTGGCCTTCTCGCGCACCGCGTCGGACAGCGCGAAGTTGCCGATCAAGGGCGCGTTGCTCTCCTTCAGCACCGGCGCCGCGGCGGCGATGGTGCCGGAGCCGACGCCGCCAAAGAACGCGAAGACCTTGTGCTCGACCAGCAGCGCCTTGTAGTTGGCCAGCGCGCGCTCGGGCTTGAGCTCGTCGTCCAGCGACAGCAGCTTCAGCTTCCGGCCATGGAGGCCGCCCTGCGCGTTGAGCTCGTCGAACACCAGCTTGGCGCCGGCATTGAAGCCCTGCAGCGAGACGCCCAGCGGTCCGCTGAGCACCGCGCTCTGGCCGATCAGCAGTTCGTTGTCGCCAACGCCCGCGTCGGCCGCGAACGCGCGACCGATCAGCGCCGGCGTGGCGCAGGCAGCCCCCAGCAGGGTGCGGCGTCGGATCATCGGTGTCTCCCGGCAGCTATTTCAGTTGGTGAATGAATCGGCGGGAGTCTGGATCCGAACGTTCCAGAGATTCATGCTCGTAATCCCGAACCAGATGCCTACGTGCGTGAACAATTTGGGTGCCCGCTCCGCACCCGGATAATCGGCGCCCCATGGAGATCGTCACCTTCTTGCTGGACTTCGTGTTCCATGTCGACAAGCACCTGCGCGTGTTCGTCGAAACCTACGGCGCCTGGGTCTACGCGCTGCTGTTCCTGATCATCTTTGTCGAGACCGGCCTGGTGGTGATGCCCTTCCTGCCGGGCGATTCGCTGCTGTTCGTGGTGGGCGCGCTGGCCGGCGCCGGCCTGATGAGCTACCCGCTGGTGGTGCTGCTGCTGATCGCCGCCGCGGTGCTGGGCAACCAGACCAACTACACGATCGGCCGGCTGATCGGGCCCCGCGTGTTCGACTGGGAGCATTCGCGATGGTTCAACAAGAAGGCCTTCGACCAGGCCCACGCGTTCTATGAACGTTATGGCGGCATCACCATCGTGCTGGCGCGCTTCATGCCTTTCGTGCGCACCTTCGCCCCCTTCGTCGCCGGCGTGGCACAGATGACGCGCAGCAAGTTCACGCTGTATGACGTGAGCGGCGGCACGCTGTGGGTGCTGGGGCTGGTCACCGCAGGCTACCTGTTCGGCAACATCCCGTGGGTGACGACCAACCTGAACCTGATCATCTGGGCGATGATCCTCGTGCCGGGGCTGATCGTGATCGGCGGCGCGCTGCGGGCGCGCTGGGCCGCGCGCAGCGCCGGCTGATCCGGCGCGCCGGCCCTACAGGATGCGCGGCCGGGCCAGCGGCGGATTGCGGGCGAAGTAGCGCCGGATGCCGGTGAACAGCGCCTCGACCAGCCGGTCCTGGTAGTCCTCGTCGCGCAGCCTGGCCTCTTCCTCGGGGTTCGAGATGAAGGCCGTCTCGACCAGGATGCTGGGAATGTCCGGCGCCTTCAGCACCGCGAAGCCGGCCTGCTCGACCTGGCGCTTGTGCAGCTGGCCCACCCGGCCGATGCGTTCGAGCACCTCGCGGCCGATCTTCAGGCTGTCCTTGATCTGCGCGGTGGTGCTCATGTCCAGCATCAGGCGCAGCACCTGCGCGTCCTTCACCGGGCTGCTGCTGGTGCCGCCCACCAGGTCGGCGGCGTTCTCCTTGTTGGCCATCCAGCGCGCGGCAGCGCTGGTGGCGCCGTTCTCCGACAGCGCGAACACCGAGGCGCCCTTGGCCTGCGGCGTGAGGAAGGCGTCGGCATGGATCGACACGAACAGGTCGGCCTGCACCCGGCGCGCCTTGCGCACGCGTTCGTGCAGCGGCACGAAGAAGTCGGCATCGCGCGTCATCATCGCCCGCATGCCGGGCACGCTGTTGAGCCGCTCGCGCAGTTTCAGGCCGATGGCCAGCACCACGTCCTTCTCGCGCAGGCCGCTGGGGCCGACGGCGCCCGGATCCTCGCCGCCATGCCCGGGGTCGAGCGCGACGACGACCAGGCGGTCGATGCGGCGCTGCTCCTCGGGCGGGATCTGCAGCGGCGGCGGCGGGGCCGGCGTCATCATCGGTGGCAGCGAGGCCGAAGGCGCCGGGATGGTCGAGCGCTCGACCAGCGGCGGCGGCGCCGGCGTGGGGGTGGAGGCGGCGGGCGCGGGGGCCGGCACCGGCTTGTCGATGCGGCCGATGAATTCGCCCAGCGCGTCCTGCACGCTCTTGACCGCCTGCTGCTCGGCGCGTTCGCGGTCGCGGATCAGGTCGAGCAGCGGGTCGCGCTCCTGCGTCGGGTACAGGTCGAACACCAGCCGGTGGCCGTAGGCCGCCACCGGCGCCAGGGCCAGCTGCTGTGGCGCGACCGGCTGCTTCAGGTCCAGCACCAGCCGCACCACCTTGGGCTGGTACTGGCCCACGCGCACGCCGGCGATGTAGGGGTCGTCGGGCCGCACCTTGCCGACCAGTTCGCGCAGCGCGCTGTTGAGCTCGAGCTGGTCGATGTCGACCACCAGGCGCGCCGGGTTGTCGGCCAGGAAATGCCGGGCCACCAGCGCCTGGTCGGACTCGATCGTCACGCGCGAGTAGTCCGAGGCCGGCCACACCCGCACCGCGACGATGGTGGCGCCAAACGCCAGGTCGGCTGCGCCGAGCAGCAGCACGGTGCTGCCCAGGCGCTGCAGCGCGCGGCGGCGGCCGGGCTGCGGCAGCGGCGGTGCTCGCTTCATCGCAGCAGCTCCACGCCGAGCGGGGTGAAGGCCTCGAGCCGCAGCGCGCGGCGGTCGTCGTCCTGCACGCTGATCGTCAGCCGCAGGTCCGGCACCGGCAGCAGGTCGCCGGCCTTGTCGGGCCATTCGCAGAGCTTGAGCCCCGGCGCCGCGAAGACATCGCGAAAGCCGGCATCGAGCCACTCGCGCGGGTCGTCGAAGCGATAGAAGTCGAAGTGAGCGGCCGTGCCGCCGCCGGGCAGGGTGTAGGGCTCCATCACCGCATAGGTTGGGCTCTTGATGCGACCGCTGACCCCCAGGGCGCGCAGCAGGTGGCGCACGAAGGTGGTCTTGCCGGCACCCAGCGTGCCCTGCAGCGCGATCGTGGCCTGGCGGATCGCGGGCCTGGCCGCCAGCGCGCGGGCGAAGGCTTCGCAGGCCGCCTCGTCGGGCCAGCGCAGCGAACGGGTTTCTAGAATCGGCGGATGCGTCAGGGTCACGAATCGGAGCGGGTGGCAGGACAGCGCCGGGCGGACCCGGCCGACGCGGCCATCGCGGCCGATCCGGCCGCATGGCTGCAGCGCCTGCAAGGCTGGGCGCTCGAGCTCGGATTCTCCCAGATCGGGGTGGCCGACGTGGACCTGCATGCGGCCGAGCCGGGCCTGCTGGCCTGGCTGCAGGCAGGCTTCCACGGCCGCATGGACTACATGGCCGCGCACGGCCTGAAGCGCGCCCGGCCGGCCGAGCTGGTGCCGGGGACGGTGCGCGTCATCACCGCCCGCATGGACTACCTGCCCGCCAGCGTGCCCGCGGGCTGGCAGGCCATCGGCTTCGACCGGCTGCAGCGCCCGCGCGAGGCAGCGATCTCGTTGTACGCCCAGGGGCGGGACTACCACAAGGTGCTGCGCCAGCGCCTGCAGCGGCTGGCCGACCGGCTGCAGCAGGCCATCGGGCCCTTCGGCCACCGCGTGTTCACCGATTCGGCGCCGGTGCTGGAGGTCGAGCTGGCGCAGCGCAGCGGCATCGGCTGGCGCGGCAAGCACACGCTGGTGCTGTCGCGCGAGGCCGGATCGATGTTCTTCCTGGGCGAGCTCTACATCGACCTGCCGCTGCCGCTCACCTCAGGCGTCAGCGCCCATTGCGGGCAGTGCGAAGCCTGCATCGCGGCCTGCCCGACCGGGGCCATCGTCGCGCCGTACCGGCTGGATGCGCGGCGCTGCATCTCGTACCTGACGATCGAGCTCGACGGGCCGATTCCCGAGGAGTTCCGCGCCGCCATCGGCAACCGCATCTACGGCTGCGACGACTGCCAGCTGGCCTGCCCCTGGAACAAGTTCGCCCAGCGCGCGACGGTGCCCGATTTCGACAGCCGCGCGCCGCTGTCGCAGGCCGAACTGATCGCGCTGTGGCAGTGGGACGAGCCCGCGTTCCTGAAGCACACGGAAGGCAGCGCGATCCGCCGCATCGGCCATGCGCGCTGGCGCCGCAACCTGGCGGTGGCGCTGGGCAACGCCTGGCGCGAGACCGGCGACGCGGCGCTGGCGCAGGCCCTGGTGGCCGAACGGGACGGCGCCGAAGCGCTGCTGCGCGAGCACATCGACTGGGCGCTGGCGCAGCGCCCGGCGTGAGAGCCGGCCTGGGGGCGGCCCCTACTGTTCCGCGAAGGCGCGCTCGATGACGAAGTCGCCCGGGGTGGACGTGTTGCCTTCCTTGAAGCCGCGCGCCTCGAGCATGTGCTTCAGGTCGCGCAGCATGCCCGGGCTGCCGCAGATCATCACGCGGTCCTGCGCGGCGTCGATGGCCGGCAGGCCGAGGTCGTTCGTCAGCTTGCCGGTTTCGATCAGCTCGGTGATACGGCCCATGTTCTTGTAGGCCTCGCGCGTGACGGTGGGGTAGTAGCGCAGCTGGCTGGTGACCATCTCGCCCAGGAACTCGTGGTTCGGCAGGTGCTCGACCAGCAGGTCGTGGTAGGCCAGTTCGTCCACCTGGCGCACGCCGTGCACCAGGACCACCTGCTCGAACTTCTCGTAGGTGGCCGGGTCGCGGATGATGCTCATGAAGGGCGCCAGGCCGGTGCCGGTGGACATCAGGTACAGCCGGCGGCCGGGCAGCAGGTAGTCGATGACCAGCGTGCCGGTGGGCTTGCGGCCGACGATGATGGTGTCGCCGACCTGGATGTGCTGCAGCCGCGAGGTGAGCGGACCATCGGGCACCTTGATGCTGAGGAACTCGAGGTGCTCCTCGTAGTTGGCGCTGACGATGGAGTACGCGCGCAGCAGCGGCTTGTTGTTCACGCGCAGGCCGATCATCGTGAAGTGGCCGTTCGAGAAGCGCAGCGAGGCGTCGCGCGTGGTGGTGAAGGTGAACAGCCGGTCGGTCCAGTGGTGGACGCTCAGCACGCGTTCTTCGTTGAAGGCACTCATGATGGTTCGGACAGGGGCGAGGAGGAAGCGGGGAAGCGGCGGGGCGGGCAGGGCGCAAGCATGCCGCTGTTGCGTTCATGTAGCAACGACTACATGAAATTCACCAACGCGGCGAAATGCGGTATTCTGCCTCGCGGTCGATTTCCCCTATCCGGAGGACTCTGAGCATGACCCGTCACCTCATCGCCGCGGCCCTGCTGGCCGCCAGCGCACTGGCCGCCTCGGCCCAAACCACGCTCAAGATCGGCGAGGTCAACAGCTACAAGGTGCAGCCCGCCTTCCTGGAGCCGTACAAGAAGGGCATGGAGCTGGCGGTCGAGGAGATCAACGCCGCCGGCGGCGTGAACGGCCGCAAGGTGCAGCTGATCACGCGCGACGACAACGGCAACCCGGGTGACGCCGTGCGCGCGGCCGAGGAGCTGATCTCGCGCGAGCAGGTCGACGTGCTGGCCGGCGGCTTCCTGTCGAACATCGGCCTGGCGCTGGCCGACTTCGCGAAGCAGAAGAAGTTCTTCTACCTGGCCTCCGAGCCGCTGACCGACAAGATCGTCTGGGGCAGCGGCAACCACTACACCTTCCGGCTGCGGCCTTCCACCTACATGCAGTCGGCCATGCTGGTGCCCGAGGCCGCCAAGTTGAAGAAGAAGCGCTGGGCCATCGTCTACCCGAACTACGAGTACGGCCAGTCGGCGGTGGCCACCTTCAAGGCGCTGATGAAGGCGGCGCAGCCGGACGTGGAGTTCGTCGCCGAGCAGGCGCCCCCGCTGGGCAAGCTCGATGCCGGCAGCGTGGTGCAGGCGCTGGCCGATGCCAAGCCCGACGCCATCTTCAACGTGCTGTTTGGCGCCGACCTGTCGAAGTTCGTGCGCGAAGGCAACACCCGCGGCCTGTTCCAGGGCCGCGAGGTGGTGAGCATGCTCACCGGCGAGCCCGAGTACCTCGACCCGCTGAAGGACGAAACGCCCAACGGCTGGATCGTCACCGGCTACCCCTGGTACGGCATCCAGACCCCCGAGCACAAGGCCTTCTTCCTGGCCTACCACCGCAAGTACAACGACTACCCGCGCCTGGGCTCGGTGGTGGGCTACACCACCATCAAGTCCATCGCCGCCGGCGTGGCCAAGGCCAAGAGCAGCGAGACCGAGAAGCTCGTCGCCGCGTTCAGCGGCCTGGTGGTCGACACGCCGTTCGGCAAGGCCACCTACCGCGCGCAGGACCACCAGTCGACCATGGGCGCCTTCGTCGGCAAGACCAAGAACGAAGGCGGCAAGGGCACGATGGTGGACTACCGCTACCTCGACGGCACGAAGTTCCAGCCGACCGACGCGGAAGTGAAGAAGCTGCGCCCCGCGAACTGAACCTTAGCCACTGCCAGAGCCCCAGGAGCCCGCACCATGAGCACTGCCGTTGTCGATCGCCGCCTGTTCCTCGCGGCCTTGTCCGCTGTTGCCGTTCCGGCCCTGGCCGCCGGCAAGCTCAAGCCCGGCGCGAATGCCGCGCTGATCGTCGTGGACGTGCAGAACTGCTTCGTCACCGGCGGCACGCTGCCGGTGGCCAAGGGCGAGGAGGTGGTGCCGGTGATCAACAAGCTGTCGGCGGCGTTCGAGAACATCGTCGTCACGCAGGACTGGCACACCGCGGGCCATGCGTCCTTCGCCAGCAGCTACCCGGGCAAGAAGCCGTTCGAGAGCACCAAGCTCAGCTACGGCAACCAGGTGCTGTGGCCCGACCACTGCGTGCAGGGCAGCGACGACGCGGCGCTGCACAAGGACCTCAAGCTGCCGACCGCCCAGGTCATCATCCGCAAGGGCTTCCACAAGAACGTCGACAGCTACTCGGCCTTCGAGGAAGCCGACCGCAAGACCAGCACCGGCCTGGCCGGCTACCTGAAGGCGCGCGGCATCAAGACGGTCTACGTCACCGGCCTGGCCACGGACTTCTGCGTCGCCTGGACCGCGATGGACGCGCGCAAGCTCGGCTTCGAGGTCTATGTGGTCGAGGATGCCTGCCGCGCCATCGACTTGAACGGCTCGCTGGCCGCGGCCTGGAAGGCGATGGGCGAGAAGGGCGTCAAGCGCATCCAGTCGGGCGACATCGAGACGGCCTGACCCGCCGCGGCGCTGCGGGCCTCAGCGCAGCCAGGCCAACAGGGCCAGGGCGCCTGGCAGGCCCAGCATGCCGATCAGCGTCGACATGGTGACCAGCCCGGCCACGTAGCCCCCATGGCCGCCCATGCGGGTGGCCAGCACGTAGGCGCTGCTCGCCGTGGGCAGCGCGGCAAAGGCCACCAGCACGGCCTGCTGGCCCGGCGGCATCTGCAGCCACAGCGCCAGCGCGATGGCCAGGGCCGGCAGCACCAGGTGGCGGATCGCCAGCAGGGCCGCCGCCAGGCCCGGCCCCTCGCGCAGCGCGCCGAAGCGCAGGCCCGCCCCCACCGCCATCAGGCCCAGTGGCAAGGCTGCGGCCCCCATGCGCGACAGCGTGATCGAGGCCAGCTCCGGCAGTTTCAGGCCGGCCAGGTTGGCGACCAGCCCGGCGACGGTGGCCACGATCAGCGGATTGCGCACCAGCTCGCGCAGGTAGCCATGCCCGCCCTGCCGCGCCAGCGGCCACACCGCGGCCACGTTGCACAGCGGCACGCACAACGAGACCAGCAGCGCCTGCCAGGCCAGGCCCTGCGCGCCGGCCAGCCGCTCGGCCAGTGCCAGGCCGACGTAGGAGTTGAAGCGGAACGCCACCTGCGCGCCCGAGGCATGCAGCCGGTCGTCGACGCCCGGCAGCGGCCGCAGCGCATAGGCCAGCAGCACGCCCAGGGCCACCACGGCGACGCCCGCGCCGCCGAACTGCAGCGCGGTGCCTGGGTTCAACGGGTTGCGCACGATGGCGTTGAACAGCAACGCCGGGAACAGCAGGTAGTAGACGAGCTTCTCGGCCGAGTCCCACACCGGGCGGCCCAGCGGCGTGTGGCGGCAGATCACGTAGCCGCAGGCGATGAGTGCGAAGTCCGGCAGCAGTAGCAGCAGGTCGGGCATGGCGCGAGTGTGCGGCCCCCTACGGCACAACCCGGTTCGTGTTCTTACGTAGCGCGGCAGGTCCAGAATACGGATTCAATCGAGCCCGCAACTTCTTCCAGGAGTCTTTCCGGCATGAAACCGTTGTTGATCATGAGCAAGTTCGCGGGCCTGTTGCTGGCTGCGGCGCCGCTGGCCGTCATGGCGCAGGGCTATCCCACCAAGCCGGTGCGGCTGGTGGTGCCGTTCGCCGCCGGTGGCACCACCGACATCGTGGCCCGCGTGGTGTCCGACAAGATCCAGCCCGCGCTCGGGCAGGTGATGATCGTCGAGAACAAGGCCGGTGGCGGCGGCGTGGTGGGCGCCAACGACACCGCGAAGGCCAATCCGGACGGCTACGCGCTGGGCATGGCCACGGTGTCTACCGTGGCGGCCAACCCGGCGATCAACCCGAAGATCCCGTACGACCCGGTGGCCGACTTCACGCCGATCATCAACGTGGCGGCCACGCCGAACGTGATCGCTGTGCACCCGTCGTTCCCGGCGAAGGACTACGCAGGCTTCCTGGCCGAGCTGAAGAAGCATCCGGGCAAGTACAGCTACGCCAGCTCGGGCACCGGCGGCATCGGCCATCTGCAGATGGAGCTGTTCAAGAGCCTGTCGAACACCTTCGTCACGCACATCCCGTACCGCGGCGCCGGCCCGGCGCTGAACGACACGGTGGCCGGCCAGGTGCCGATCATCTTCGACAACCTGCCCTCGGCGCTGCCCTTCATCAAGGACGGCCGACTGGTGCCGATCGTCGTGGCCGCGCCCGCGCGCCTGGCGGTGCTGCCGAACGTGCCGACCTTTGCCGAGGTGGGCCTGACGCCGGTGAACCGCATGGCCTTCTACGGCATCTACGGTCCCAAGGGCCTGCCCAAGGAGGTGGTCGACAAGGTGCACGCGGCCGTCAAGAAGACGCTGGAGAACCCCGACGTGAAGAAGCGCATCGAGGAGACCGGCTCGCTGATCGTCGGCAACACGCCGGCCGAGTTCGCCCAGCAGATCAAGGACGAGCTGGTGGTCTACAAGAAAGTGGTCTACCTGCAGAAGCTCAAGCTCGAGTGAGTTCGGGCCTGGCCTGGGCTCACTGGACCGTTCCGGTGAACCAGGCCTTGCGGATGGCTGCCCCGCACAGCGCCGAATCCGCGCCCGCGCCGAACAGCGAGACGCGGGCGACGATGCCGTACCAGCTCTTGCCGGCGTCGATCCACGGATAGAAGCCGAACGCGCCGGCGCTGCTGAAGGCGCCGTCGCCGGTGACCGGGTCGTCCTCGACCCAGTGGCCGATCGAGTAGTGCCAGCTCAGGTCCGGCGGCGTCGGCGTCGAGACGGCGCTGGGGCAGGTGGACGGATTCGTGCACACCGGGTTGCTGCCCAGCAGCGCGGCGAGCTTGAGCTGGTTGTTCAGCAGCTTGCGCAGGAAGACCGCGTAGTCGTTCGCGGTGGTGCGCACGCCCCCGGCCAGCTGCGGCTGCACGTAGCTGATCCCGATCTCGGGGCCCAGCACGCGCCGCATCTCGGCGGCCAGCGTGGTGTTGTTCAGGTCGCCGAGGTTCATGCCCGGTGCGGGCAGGCTGGCGTGCTTCTGCATGTGGCCGCCGCCGTAGAAGAAGCGGTCGATGTTCTGGGGCGACTGAACGCCGTTGTTGCCGCGGGCCACGCAGGAGGCCACCGTGTCGGCGCTGTCGCAGCCCAACGGGCCGAAGTTGGTGTAGCCGCTGCGGAAGTTCAGGAACTGGATGTCCTCGTTCGTCAGCGCGCCGCCGCGCCGCTCGGCCACATAGGCGCCGTACAGCCACTTCGAGGCCGAGGCGATGTCCATCACGCTGCTGGCGTCGTAGCGCGTGGCATTGCCCGCTGCCGCAATCGAGCCGCTCGCCTGGCGCTGCTGCTGGTTGCCGATCTCCCAATAGAAGGGCTGGATCGCGGCGCAGGCGTTGGTGCTGCTCGCGGCAGTGGCCGTGGCCGCGGCAATGCGCGTGGGCAGGTCCAGCGTGGGCGGTTGCAGGCTCAGGATGGTCAGCCGGCCATCGGCATCGAGCCGCGCCTGCAGGTTGCGGTAGATCGCGCCGTTGACGTCGATCGTCGGCACGGTCAGCACCTGGGTGGTGGTGTCGAAGCGGGCCTGGGCCTGCACGGCGGCCGACGGTAGCGCAAGGACGGCTACGGCGACCAGTGGCGATGCGATCGCGATGTCCGGCATGAAATCTCTCCCTGTGGGTGATGCGCACATAGCCTGCCAAGCGAGCGTCAAGCGCGCGCCGAAGCTGCGTAAAGATTGTTGTGCAGGTGCGTGTCGGTAGACTCGCCGGCGAACATGACTCCGATGACCGCCGACAGCCTCGCGACACCTGCCCTTTTCGAGGAAGGCGAAGCCGTGATCCAGCGCTTCGTCGACGCGCTGTGGCTCGAGGATGGCCTGGCTCGCCTGACGCTGGAGGCCTACCGGCGCGACCTGCGGCTGTATGCCGCCTGGCTGGCGGGCTCGGCCGGTCGCCGGCTGGCGGACAGCACCGAATCCGACCTGCTGGGCTACATGGCCGCACGCCATGCGCAGACCCGCGCCACCACCGCGAACCGCCGGCTCACGGTGTTCAAGCGCTTCTTCCGCTGGGCCGTGCGCGAGCGCCTGGTGGCGACCGATCCCACGCTGCGCCTGGACGGCGCGCGCCAGCCGATGCGGGTGCCCAAGACCCTGAGCGAAGCGCAGGTGGAGGCGCTGCTGGCGGCGCCCGACGTGCGCGAGCCGCTGGGCCTGCGCGACCGCGCGATGCTCGAGCTGATGTACGGCGCCGGCCTGCGCGTGAGCGAGCTGGTGGCGCTGCACTCGGTGCGGGTGGGGCTGCGCGAAGGCGTGCTCAGCGTCGTCGGCAAGGGCAGCAAGGAACGGCTGCTGCCCTTCGGTGCCGAGGCCCAGGCGTGGATCGAACGCTACCTGGCCGAGGCCCGCCCGTCCATCCTGCGCGGCCAGCAGAGCGACGCGCTGTTCGTCACCAGCCGCGGCGGCGCGATGACGCGCCAGATGTTCTGGACCCTGGTGAAGCGCCATGCGCGTGCGGCCGGCATCAGCGCGCCGCTGTCGCCGCACACCTTGCGCCATGCCTTCGCCACCCACCTGCTGAACCACGGCGCCGACCTGCGCGCGGTGCAGATGCTGCTGGGCCATGCCGACATCTCGACGACGACGATCTACACCCACGTCGCGCGTGAGCGGCTGCGCCAGCTGCATGCGCAGCATCACCCGCGCGGCTGAGCCGCGGGGCGCTCAGCCCGCGTCCAGGCTGGCCAGCCATTCCCGGAAGCGGCGTACCGCCACCAGCTCGGCCTTCCATTCGGGGTAGCGCAGGTAGTAGCCCTTGTCGGCCTGCAACGCATGGGGCGAGAGCTGGCGCAGCTGGCCGGCCGCCAGCGCGCCGGCCGCGGCGTAGTCCGGCAGCAGCGCGATGCCCAGGCCGGCGATGGCGCCGTTCAAGGCCATCGACAGCAGGTCGTACTGCGGGCCGCCGGTCAGCTGCTCGGGCGCCACCGCGCGCGCCAGGCCGGCCGAAGCCAGCCACCGGGCCCAGCCATCGGGCACGCTGGCCACGCGGATCAGCGGCAGCGTGTTCAGCGCCTGGCGCAGCGCGGGCTGCCGGCCCGGCCGCGGCGCGGCATAGGGCCGGACCACCAGCGGCAGCACGCGTTGCGCGGCCAGGCCGGGCTCGGCGCCGGCGCTGAACTCGATGGCCGCATCGTGCGTGGCGTGGCTCCAGTCCACGGGGCCGACATGCGTGGCCAGGTTCAGGCGGATCTCGGGATGCGCGGCGACGAAGCCGCTGAGCCGGGGAATCAGCCAGTAGGCGCCGAAGCTCGAGGCCACCGACAGGTTCAGCACGCCGCCGCTGCCCTTGGTGGTGATCAGGTCGTGCGTCGCGCGCTCGATGCGCTGCAGCGCCGGGGCGATCTCGGCCCAGTAGGCCTGGCCGGCGCTGGTGAGGGCCAGGCCGCCGCGCCGGCGCTCGAACAGCGGCGCGCCCAGCAGCTGCTCCAGCCCCAGGATCTGGTGGCTGACGGCGCCCTGGGTCAGGTGCAGCGCCTCGGCCGCCTTCGTGAAGCTGGCGTGGCGCGCGCTCAGGTCCAGGCAGCGCAGCGCGGTCAACGAGGGCAGGGCAGGCATGGCATCAATTTCTCTCATGCAATGACGAGAACGATTCGATTGTCGCCGCGGAATGCTCTCCGCAGAATGCCGCGCATCGAGAACACTGCTGGAGCGTGACCCATGAACCCTGTCGATGATCAACCGCTGCCCGGACGTCGCCGCTGCCTGCGGGCGATGGCGGCCGGCGGCCTGGCCGCGGCCCTGGCGCCGGCGCGCGCGGCGGCCTATCCGAGCCGGCCGATCCGGCTGATCGTGCCCTCGGCCGCCGGCGGCTCGCCGGATGCGATCTGCCGCGTGCTGGCCGATGGCCTGCTCGGCCTGCTGGGCCAGCCGCTGATCATCGACAACAAGCCCGGCGCCGGTGGCGGCATCGGCATGGCCGAGCTGGCGCGGGCCGAGCCCGACGGCTACACGCTGGCCTATGCCAACGTGGTGACGCTGGCGATCAACCGCTCGCTCTACGCCAAGCTGCCCTACGACCCCGACGCGCTGACCGGCATCGCCATCACCGGCACGGTGCAGAACGCGCTGGTGGTGCGCAACGAGCTGCCGGTGAAGTCGGTGGCCGGGCTGATTGCGCTGGCCCGCGCGCGCCCCGGCAGCCTGACGATGGGCTCGGCCGGCAACGGCACCACCGGCCACCTGGGCGGCGAGCTGTTCAAGGCATTGACCAACACCTACATCGTGCACGTGCCCTACCGCGGCAGCCCGGCCGCGGTGCAGGACCTGATCGGCGGGCAGATCGACCTGATGTTCGACAACCTGTCGTCGATCGGCCCGCACATCCGCAACGGCCGCGTGCGGGCGCTGGCCGTCAGCGGCGCACGCCGCTCGCCGATCTTTCCCGAGCTGCCGACGATGCAGGAGGCCGGCGTGGCCCACTACGAGACCACGGCCTGGGGCGGGCTGGTCGGCCCGCGCGGGCTGCCGGACGAGGTGGTGCAGCGCCTGAACCGCGAGGTGAACCGCGCGATCCAGCTGCCGGCGATCCGCGAGCGCTACCAGCAGCTGGCGGTGGAGACCATGGCCTCGCCGCCCAGCCTGATCATGGCGATGGCCAAGGTGGAAACGCCGCGCTGGGCCGATGTCATCAAGCGCTCGGGCGCGCGGGTGGACTGATGGCGGCCGTGTTCGACTGGCTCATTCGCGGCGCCGAGTTGATCGATGGCAGCGGGCGCCCGCGCTTCGCGGCCGATGTGGGCCTCGCGCAGGATCGCATCGCGGCAGTCCTGCCGCCGGGGCAGGGCCAGGCCCGCCGCGTGATGGCGGCCGAGGGCCTGGTGCTGTGCCCCGGCTTCATCGACACCCACGCGCATGACGACCTGCTGGCGCTGATGCCGACGCAGCCGCACCCGAAACTGGCGCAGGGTGTGTGCACCGTGGTGGTGGGCAACTGCGGCATCAGCCTGGCGCCGCTGCAGGTGGACCAGCCACCCGCGCCGCTGGACCTGGTGGCGCAGGGCGCGCCGCGCTTCGCGTGCTTTGCCGACTACCTGCAGGCGCTGGACGACGCGCGGCCCAGCGTCAACGTGGTGCCGCTGGTGGGGCACACCTCGCTGCGCCTGGCGCATGTGGCCGACCTGTCGCGCAGCGCCACCGCCGCGGAAGTGGCGGCGATGCGCGCGGCGGTGGGGGCGGCGCTCGATGCCGGGGCCTTCGGCCTGTCCACCGGCGTGTACTACCCGCCGGCGCGCGCGGCGTCCACCGACGAACTGATGGGCGTGTGCGACGCACTGCGTGGCCGCGACGCGATGCTGGCGATGCACCTGCGCGACGAGGGCGACCACCTGGAGGCCGCGGTGCAGGAAGCCCTGCAGGTGGGGGCGGCCTGCCAGGCCCGGCTGGTGCTGTCCCATCACAAGGTGGTACTGCCGCACAACCATGGCAAGACGCGGCGCACCTTGCAGGCCGTGGACGCCGCAGCCGCCGGGCAGGCCGTGTGCCTGGACTGTTATCCCTACGAGGCCTCGTCGACGATGCTCGATGCCGATCGCGCCGCGCGGGTGCAGGAGGTGCTGGTCACCTGGTCGACGCCGCATCCCGCCTGCAGCGGTCGCAGCCTGCGCAGCATCGCCGGCGATTGGGGCGTGAGCCTGCATGAAGCCGCGCGCCGGCTGCTGCCCGGCGGGGCGATCTACTTCACGATGGCGGCCGAGGACGTCGAGCGCGTGCTGCAGCATCCGCTGACGATGATCGGCTCCGACGGCCTGCCGCACGACCGCCACCCGCACCCGCGGCTGTGGGGCAGCTTCCCGCGCGTGCTGGGCCACTACAGCCGCGACCGCGCGCTGCTGCCGCTGGAGGCCGCGGTGCACAAGATGACCGGCCTGCCGGCGCAGCGCTTCGGCCTGCACGACCGCGGCCGGGTGGCGCCCGGGCAGATGGCCGACCTGGTGCTGTTCGATCCCGCCACGGTGCGCGACAACGCCAGCTATGCCGAGCCCACCGCGCCGCCCAGTGGCATCGAGGCGGTGTGGGTCAACGGCGTGCTGGCCCTGCAGCGCGGGGAGTACCTGGACCTGCGGGCCGGGCAGCGCCTGCGGCCGGCACCGATGGCAGGCTGAATCGCGCTGCCGACCGCCCGCCGGGCGTGCGCGGGCGCCGGGTACGATCGGCGCCGATGGAACACAGCTTCCTTTCCGCCTGCGTGCTGCTGCTGCTGGTGCTGGACCCCTTCGGCAGCCTGCCGATCTACGTGTCGGTGCTCGGCGGCGTGGCGCCCGAGCGGCGCCGCGCCATTGCGCTGCGCGAGGCGGTGATCGCCTTCGCGGTGCTGCTGGGCTTCATGTTCGCGGGGCAGGGCTTCCTGAGCCTGATGCGGCTGTCCGAACGCTCGCTCGAGGTGGCCGGCGGCGTGATCCTGCTGATCATCGCGATCCGCATGATCTTTGCCGGTGGCGCCGAGGTCTATGCCAGCGAGGGCGGGCGCGAGCCGCTGATCTTTCCGCTGGCCGTGCCGCTGCTGGCCGGCCCCTCGGCGATGGCCACCGTGCTGCTGCTGGCCTCGCGCCAGCCCGAGCGCATGTGGCAGTGGGTCGGCGCGCTGACGGTCGCGATGGCGCTCTCGGGCGCGGTGCTGCTGGCGGCCGACCGCATCCGCCGCTGGCTCGGTGCCTCGATGGTCGCGGCGATCGAGAAGCTGATGGGCCTGGTGCTGACCGCCGTGGCGGTGGAAATGATCCTCGCGGGCCTGAAGCGCTATTTTTTCGAGCCCTAGAATCCCGCCCCACCTGAATGCCGAAAGGTGTCGATTCCATGAAGCTGCTGCAGACCCTGACCCGACGCGCCGTGTTCGCTGCCGCCTTGCTGGCCCTGGCCGTGCAGGCCGATGCCCGGCCTTTCGAGGCCATCAAGAAGGACGGCAAGATGGTCGTGGCCACCGAGGGCCAGTTCGCGCCGTTCAACTTCTTCCAGGGCTCCAAGCTCACCGGCTTCGAGGTCGACGTGGCTGAAGCCCTGGCGGCCAAGATGGGCGTCAAGATCGAGTGGAAGACCATTGGCTTCGACGCGCTGCTGACCGGCCTGCAGCAGGACCGCTGGGACATGGTGATCGCCTCGCACGGCATCACCGACGAACGCTCGAAGGCCGTCACCTTCGCCGATCCGCACTACTGCTCCGGCGGCGTGATCGTCGCGAAGGATGCGGCCATCAAGAGCGCCAAGGACCTGGCCGGCAAGGTGGTGGCGGTGCAGGTGGGCACCACCTACCTCGAGAACGTCAAGAAGGTGGCCGGCGTGAAGGAAGTGAAGACCTTCCCGCAGGACACCCAGTCGCGCGCCGCGCTGCAGACCGGCAAGGTGGACGCCTGGGTCACCGACAAGTTCCTGGCGATGACCGCGGTGAAGGAAGACGCCAAGTTCGGCTTCAAGATCGGCGACTTCCTGTTCGTCGAGCGCATCGCGCCGGCGGTGAGCAAGGGCAACACCGCGCTGGCCGGCGAGATCAACAAGGCGATGAAGGCCATCATGGCCGACGGCACCTACGCGAAGATCTCGCAGCAGTGGTTCAAGGAAGACATCCGCTGCAAGTGACGCCGGCACGGCGGCCCCGATGGATTTGATGAGCCTTTGGCCGGCACGCTGGAGCCGGCAGCAGCGCAGCAGCGCGGCGCTGGGTCTGGGTGCGGTGCTGCTGGTGGTGGTGTTGTGGGGCCTGGGCATTCCGCTGTCCTGGGCGCCCGAGCCGATCGGCAGCAATGCCGCGCAGTTCGCCGAAGCCAGCCGCATGACGATGCTGCTGACGCTGGTGTCCGGTGCGTCCGGCGTGGTGCTGGGCGTGCTGGCGGCGCTGGGCAAGACCTCTCGCCTGCCGCCGCTGCGCTGGATCGCCGGCGTGTACATCTGGGTGATGCGCGGCACGCCGCTGCTGGTGCAGGTGCTGTTCGCGTACTTCGCGCTGCCGCAGCTGGTGCCGGCGCTGAACCTCAGCGAGTTCGCGGCCGCCTGCGTGGCGCTGTCGTTCAACGTCGGCGCCTACAACGCCGAGGCCATCCGCGCCGGCCTGCTGGCGGTGCCGCGCGGGCAGATGGAGGCGGCGCGCGCGCTGGGCCTGAGCCGCTGGCACACCTTCATCGACGTCACCTTCCCGCAGGCCATCAAGATCGCGCTGCCGCCGCTGGTGAACAACATCGTCGCGCTGCTGAAGGATTCGTCGCTGGCCTATGCGATCGGCGTGGTCGAGCTGACGATGATCGGCAACCGCATCCAGGCGGCCACCTTCCAGGCCACGCCGACCTTGATGACCACCGCGCTGATCTACCTGCTGCTGACGACGCTGCTGACGCTGATGTCCGACGCGATCGAGCGGCGCTTCGACATCGAGCAGAGGCTCGGATGAGCAGCGCGGCCCAGCCCCTCATCGTCGTCGACAAGGTCTGCAAGGCCTATGGGCCGCACCAGGTGCTGCGCGAGGTGTCCACGCAGTTCAACGCCGGCGAGGTGGCGGTGATCATCGGCGCCTCCGGCTCGGGCAAGAGCACCTTGCTGCGCACCTTGAACCGGCTGGAGAAGCACGACAGCGGCCGCATCGTCGTCGACGGCATCGAGGTCGACGACAACGCCCAGCACCTGGACGCGCTGCGGGCCGAGGTCGGCATGGTGTTCCAGCAGTTCAACCTGTTCCCGCACCTCACGGTGCAGGACAACATCACGCTGGCGCCGCGCCGCGTGCGCAAGCTCTCGCGTGCCGAGGCCGATGCGCGGGCGCTGGAACTGCTGGACCGCGTGGGCCTGCGCGCGCATGCGCACAAGCACCCGTTCCAGCTCTCGGGCGGGCAGCAGCAGCGGGTGGCCATCGCCCGCGCGCTGGCGATGCAGCCGCGGGTGATGCTGTTCGACGAGCCCACCTCGGCGCTGGACCCGGAGATGGTCAAGGAAGTGCTGGACGTGATGAAGCAGCTGGCCGCCGGCGGCATGACGATGATCGTCGTCACCCACGAGATGGGCTTTGCGCGCGAGGTCGGCCACCGCATCCTGTTCTTCGACCAGGGCCGCATCGCGCAAGATGCGCCGCCGGCGCAGTTCTTCGGGGCGCAGGAGAACCCGCGCATCCGGGCCTTCCTGGGCCAGCTCGGCGCCTGAACGGCGTCGACAGCGCGCAACAGCCCCCACGACGGCGGGCGGGCGTTGCCCGATACTGCCACGCCATCGAAAACTGCCAGGAGTATGGGATGAAGAGGACAGCCGTGGCCGCTGCAGTGGCCGTGAGTCTGGGTGGGGGATTGATGGCCGCGCCGGCATGGGCGCAGTCGGCCGACGGTGGGGTGCAGACGGTGATCGTCACCTCACAGAAGCGCAAGGAAGACGTCAAGCAGGTGCCGCTGGCGATCTCGGTGCTGGGCGGCGACGCGATGAAGGACAACCAGATCGTCAACTTCAGCGATCTGGCGCGCTCCGTCCCGAACCTGTCGTACTCGACGCAGGCCGGCCCGGGCCTGGCCACGCTGCAGCTGCGCGGCATCAGCACGCAGGCAGGCTCGGCCACGGTGGCGATCTACCTCGACGACGTGTCGCTGACCACGCGCAATCTCTACAGCCAGGGCACGGTGGAGCCGCGCTTCTTCGACATCGAGCGGCTCGAGGTGCTGTACGGCCCGCAGGGCACCCTGTACGGCGCCAGCGCGCTGGGCGGCACGCTGAAGTTCATCAGCAAGCAGCCGGACATGAAGATGCTGGCTGGCGGCGCCACGGCCGAGGTGTCGACCACCAAGGACGGCGGCATGAACTACCTGCTGCAGGGCGTGCTGAACATTCCGTTGTCGAAGGACACGGTGGCGCTGCGCGTGGGCGTGCAGTCGGGCAAGGACAGCGGCTACATCGACCAGGTCGACGTGAAGAACCCGTCGAGAGTGATCGCCAAGGACATCAACGAAGGCCGCTGGGACGTGGCCAAGCTGGCGCTGAAGGCGCAGCTCAACAAGGACTGGTCGGTGACGCCGGCGCTGTTCTACCAGCGCTTCCGCAGCGACGACATCGACGCAGCGTACCTGGCGGTGGGCGACTACCAGAGCGCCAACCAGGGCACGCCCTTGCAGCGCTTCCAGACCAGCAAGATCGTGCGCGAGCCCGGTACCGACACCCTCACCGTGCCCAGCGTCACGGTGGCGGGCGACCTGGGCTTCGGTGACTTCACCGGCATCCTCAGCGGCTACAAGCGCCGCTTCGACCGCCGCCAGGACGGCACCTACATCAACTCGACCTACATCGGCTCGGTGACGACCGATCCGGTGCTGGGCATGGGCACGATCCAGTACCTGCCTTCGGCAGTGGATCTGAACAACCGCGTCAACCAGACCTCGATCGAATTGCGCCTGGCGTCGAAGGACTACGTGGCCGGTGGCAACCCGATCACCTGGCTGGTGGGGGCCTACGCGTCACGCCTCAAGACCGAAGTGTTCGACAACGAGCCGATCTTCGGGATCACCAAGGCCTTCAAGGACGCCGGCTACAACGTCGAGGACCCCAACGACCTGGCCGACACCTTCCCGGGTGCCTTCACTGGCGACAGTTCGTACTACAGCGCGCGGCACTACAAGGAGCGCAACGCTGCGGTCTTCGGGCAACTCCAGTACCACTTCAGTCCCACTCTGCGGGCGGTGTTCGGTTTGCGGCTGCAGCGCTTCAGCCAGGACTTCACGCGCGAAGGCGACTTCTACTATGCCGGTGGCCCGACAAGCAACGCGACATCCTCCTCGAAGAATTCCAGCACTCCGCGCTTCGCCCTGGACTGGGACCTGAGCAAGGAAGTCACGACCTACCTGAACATTGCGAAGGGCTTCCGTAACGGTTCCGCGAACCGGCCGGTGCCGCTGACCGCGATCGTCAAGGAAGACCTGGCCGCGATGGGCCTGCCGCAGACCATTCCCGAGTCATACAACAACGACTCGCTCTGGAACTACGAGATCGGCAGCAAGATGCGCCTGGCCAATGGCCTGACCCTGAACAGCGCGCTCTACTACATCAAGTGGAAGGACATCCAGCAGGATGTGACGCTGCCCAACGCCGGCTTCGACTTCGAGACCAACGTCGGCAAGGCCGCGGCCTATGGCATCGAGGTCGATGCGCGCTGGCGCGTCAACAGCGATTTGACGCTCAACGCGGCGGCGAGCAGCGTGCACGCCACCTTCTCCGAGGACACGCCGGCGCTCGGCAGCACCGATGCCGGCCTGAACGTGAAGAAGGGCGACCGCATCCAGGGCGTGCCGAAGTACACCGCCAAGCTGGGCTTCGAGTACCGCTTCCCGCTGATGGGCGCCGGCGCATTTGTGCGCGGCAGCGCCGACTGGACCGGCTCGAGCCGGGGCACCTTCGTGCGCGATTCGACCGACTACAACCGCCCGGGCTACATGACCTACGGCGGCAGCTTCGGCGTCACCTTCGACAAGCTCGAAATCATCGCCTTCGCGAAGAACCTCGGCAACAACCACAAGGTGATCCAGCAGCCGAACGTCCAGGGCGTGGACGAGGTCTACTACCTGCGGCCGCGCACGATCGGCGTTACCGCCAACTACGAGTTCTGACCGTAGCGTTCAGGCCGGGTCGTCCAGCCAGGACAGCTCGGCCTCGCTGAAGCCGGCGCTTCGCCGCGCCGCCAGGTTGTACGGCGGCTTCAGGCGCGGCGCCTGGTGGCGCTTCAGCAGCTGCGGGTACAGCGCCTCGGGGTCCAGCCCGTCGCGCGCGCAGAGCCAGCGGTACCAGTGGTTGCCGATGGCCACGTGGCCCACCTCGTCGCGCAGGATGATGTCGAGGATGGCCACCGCCTGGGGGTCACCGGCCTTGGCCAGCTTGGCCTGGATCGGCGGCGTGGCGTCCAGCCCCCTGGCTTCCAAAGTACGCGGCACCAGCGCCATGCGGGCGACGATGTCGTGCTTCGTGCTCTCGGTCATCGCCCAGAGGCCGTTGTGCGCGTCGAAGTCGCCGTAGTCGTGGTCCAGCGTGCGCAGGTGCTCGCGCAGCAGCGTGAAGTGCAGCGCTTCCTCGCCGGCCACCTGCAGCCAGTCGCGGTAGAACTTCTCCGGCATGCCGGGGAAGCGCCATACCGCGTCCAGCGCCAGGTTGATCGCGTTGAACTCGATGTGGGCAATGGCGTGCAGCAGCGCGGCGCGGCCCGCGAGCGTGAAAGGCGAGCGCCGCGGCACCTGGTCGGCCGCCACCAGGCGCGGCAGCGGTGGGCGGCCGGGCAGGCCGGGCGGCTCGGCAAGCGCGCTGTCCACGTCGATCGCCAACTCGCCGGCACGTGCCGCGTCGAGCAGGGCGCGTGCGGCCTCGGCCTTGGTGGCGGGGTCGGTGATCTGAAGCACCTCGAGGGCGCGCGGTCGCAGCTGCATCCCTAGAATCATAGGTTTACGAACGAGAGTGCGATGGCGATCTTCCGACTGGGCGATTTCGTGCCCCATGTGTCACCCAGTGCCTGGGTGGCCGACAACGCCCAGGTCATCGGCCAGGTCACGCTGGAAGACGATGCCAGCATCTGGTACAGCGCGGTGCTGCGCGGCGACAACGACCGCATCCACATCGGCGCACGCAGCAACGTGCAGGACGGCAGCGTGCTGCACGTCGATGCCGGCGTGCCGATGCACCTGGGCAATGACGTCACCGTGGGCCACCAGGTCATGCTGCATGGCTGCACGATCGGCGACTGCACCTTGATCGGCATCCAGAGCGTGGTGATGAACCACGTGCGCATCGGCCGCAACAGCATCGTCGGCGCCGGCTCGCTGGTGACCGAGGGCAAGGAGTTTCCGGATGGCGTGCTGATCGTCGGCTCGCCGGCGCGCGTGGTGCGCGAGCTCACGCCCGAGCAGCAGTCCAGGCTGCAGCTGATGGCCGCGCACTACATCGAGCGCCAGCGCCTGCACCGCAGCCAGCTGCAGCGCATCGCCTGACGGTGGGCTGATGGATCAACTCCACAAGTTCCTGTTCGACGGCCTGGCCGTGCGCGGCATGCTGGTGCGCCTGGAAGGCAGCTGGCGCGAGCTGCTGTCGCGGCGTGCGGCGCGCGACGACGGCGGCCATGCCTTTCCGGCACCGGTGCGCGCGCTGCTGGGCGAGATGGCCGCGGCCGGCTGCCTGATGCAGTCGAACCTGAAGTTCAACGGTGCGCTGATCCTGCAGGTGCATGGCGACGGGCCAGTGAAGCTGGCGGTGGCCGAGACCCTGTCGGACCTGAGCTTCCGGGCCACCGCCAAGGTGGTGGGACCGGTGCCGGCCGATGCGCGGCTGGAGGCGATGCTCAACGTGCACGGCAAGGGCCGCTGCGCGATCACGCTCGATCCGCGTGACCGGCTGCCGGGCCAGCAGCCCTACCAGGGCATCGTGCCGCTGCACGGCGACCAGCGCGAGCCGCTGCAGCGCCTGAGCGAGGTGCTGGAGCACTACATGCTGCAGTCCGAGCAGCTCGACACCAAGCTGGTGCTGGCGGCCAGCGACGAGGTGGCCGCGGGCCTGCTGATCCAGCGCCTGCCAGCCGCGGGCGAGGCCAACCTCGCGGGCGGCGCCGCGGTGCCGCGCGACGAGGACCAGATCGGCTTGAACGAGGACTTCAACCGCATCGCGATGCTGGCCGCCACCCTGACGGCCGACGAGCTGCTGTCGCTGGACCCCGAGGTGGTGCTGCGCCGGCTGTTCTGGCAGGAGCGACTGACCCGCTTCGAGCCGCAGACCCCGCGCTTCGCCTGCAGTTGCTCGCGCGAGCGGGTGGGGGCGATGCTGCGCGGCCTGGGCCGCGAGGAAATCGACTCGGTGGTGGCCGAGCGCGGCGAAGTGGAAGTCGGCTGTGACTTCTGCGGCGCGCAGTACCGCTTCGACCCGGTCGACGTGGGCGAGCTGTTCACGCCGGGGCGCGACCAGCCGCCGGCGAGCGGCACGGTGCAGTAGGGCTTCGACAGCCCCTCGGGCTTCCTGCGCGCCAGGCTCGGGCTGGCGCTGGCCGCGCTGGACAAAGAGCCCGGCGAACACGGTTCGTTTTTGCCGATTGGCGCCGCTCGGTTCAGGCCAACATGGTCGGATAAGCCCCGGCACCCTGCCGTGGGCACCTCATCGAGAACCAACGAGGCCCCGATCCCATGTCCATCACCACGACCCTCCCAGCGTCCGACCCGGCCGAGTTCGCCAACCGCGCCCCGGGCGAATCAAGGATCACGGAGGTGGTGTTCCTCGACGCGAACGTGGAAGACCTGCCGCTGTTGCTGGCGGCGATGCAGCCGGGCGTGCGGGCCTTCGTGCTCGACGGCGGCCAGGACGGGCTGGCACAGATGGCGGCCCAACTGGCCGGCTTGTCGGGATTGACGGCGATTCATGTCGTCTCGCACGGCGCCGAAGGACGCGTGCAGCTGGGTGGGCTGTGGCTGGACAGCGGCAACCTGCCCGAGCATGCGGCTGCGCTGGCGCAGATCGGCGGCGCGCTGGCCAGCGGCGGCGACCTGCTGTTCTACGGCTGCAACCTGGCCGAGGGCGACGCGGGTGCCGCATTCGTGGATCAATTGGCGCGCGCCACCGGCGCCGACGTGGCGGCATCCGACAACCTCACCGGCTCTGCGGCCTTGGGTGGCGACTGGGTGCTCGAACGCCAAACCGGTGCCATCGAGGCGGGTCTGTTTGCCGCCGGCGTTGACCTGAGCTACGACCATCTGCTGGCCGCGCCGACGACGGAGACCTTCGACGGCGTCACGGTGACTGACGGACACAGTTTCGGCACACCGGGCCAGCCCCGCACCATCGACGGCTGGACCTTCACGCTGCTGGGCGCCAACGGCAACCCCGACACCAGCATCAACAGTTTCATCGACGTGACGAACGTCGCCAGCGAAACCTCCCTGGCCAACGACGGCGCCGACCATGCGGCCGTGCTCAATGGCGCCTATGCCCCGGGCACCGGGGGGCAAGCCGCCGCCGTGATGGCGGCCACGACCGGTGAGGAGTTTGCCTTCCAATCCATCGTCGTCGAGCAGTACCAGTCAGGCGGTGCCGACTATCGCCTGGTGGGCTATCGCAACGGCAGCGCCGTGAACGGCGCCACGCAGGACTTCACTGCAGGCTCCTATCCCAACGGCGGCACCCTGGTCACGGTCTCCGGGGGTGCCTGGCAGAACCTGGATGAGGTGCGCATCGTCCGCCAGAACGGGGAGACCGACATCTCCATCTATGTGGACGACATCACCGTGGGCCCCATCGTGCGGCCCACGGCGACCGTGGTCGTCGCCGACGCGGCCCTGGCCGCCGGGGAAACCTCGCTGGTCACGTTCACGTTCTCGCAAGCAGTCACCGGCTTCACCAATGCGGACCTGAGCATCGACAACGGCACGCTGACCAACGTCACGTCCAGCGACAGCGGCGTCACCTGGACCGCCACCTTGACGCCCGCCGCCGGCATCAGCGACCCGACCAACGTGATCACCTTGAACATGGCGGGCGTGAGCACGGTCGCCAGCTCGGTCGCCGGCACGGGCACGCAGAATTCCAACAACTACACCATCAGCACGGTTCGGCCCACCGCCAGCATCGTGGTGGCCGACACCTCGCTCACGATCGGCGAGACCTCGGGGGTGACGATCACCTTCTCCGAAGCGGTGACCGGCTTCACCAACGCCGACCTCAGCATCGCCAACGGCACGCTCAGCAGCGTCAGCTCCAGCAACGGCGGGGTCACCTGGACGGGCACCTTCACGCCCACGGCCAGCATCACCGATGCCACCAACGTCATCACGCTGGACAACACCGGCGTGACCGATCTGGCAGGCAATGCCGGCAGCGGCAGCACCGATTCCAACAACTACGCCATCGACACGGTGCGCCCGACGGCCAGCATCGTGGTGGCCGACAGCGCGCTCATCACGGGCGAAACCTCGCTGGTGACGTTCACCTTCTCCGAAGCGGTGACCGGCTTCACCAACGCCGACCTGAGCATTGCCAACGGCACGCTCACTTCCGTCAGCTCCGGTGACGGTGGCATCACCTGGACGGCCACCCTCACGCCCGCCGACGGCGTCGCCGACGTCACGAATGTCATCACGCTGGACAACACCGGTGTGGCTGATGCGGCGGGCAATGCCGGCACCGGCACCACCGACTCCAACAACTACAGCGTCCTGACGGCGGGTCCCACCGCCACCGTGGTGGTGGCCGACACGGCGCTCAAGATCGGCGACACCTCGCTGGTGACCTTCACCTTCAGCGAAGCGGTGAGCGGCTTCACCAACGCCGACCTGACGATTGCCAACGGCACGTTGACGGCGGTGAGCAGCAGCGACGGCGGCACCACCTGGACCGCGACGCTGACGCCCACGGCCGGCATCG
>NZ_JBGAGA010000039.1:0-58887 GCF_044226965.1 Aquabacterium sp.
CCCATCCGCCCCAGGCGCCTGCAGATCTCCAGCGTCAGCCCCGACTGGTTCAGCGCGTAGAAGTGGATGCCCGGCGCGCCGCCGGCGATCAGGCGTTCGCACAGCCGCGTCACCACATCGAGCCCGAAGGCGCGGATCGACGCGGCGTCGTCCATGAAGCCTTCCATCTTCATCGCCACCCAGCGCGGGATGTCGATGCCGTCGCGCTGTGCGAACTGCGCCACCTTGGCGTAGTTGTGGAAGGGCATGATGCCCGGCACGATCGGCACGTTCACGCCCAGCGCCCGCACCTCGTCGACGAAGTGGAAGTAGGCGTCGGGGTTGAAGAAGAACTGCGTGATCGCGCTGTTGGCGCCGGCCTGGACCTTGTCGGCGAAGTGCTGCAGGTCGCGCCGCGCGTAGCGCTGCTCGGGGTGGTACTCGGGATAGGCGGCGACCTCGATGGTCCAGTCGGGGCCCTGCGTCTCGCGGATGAAGCGGATCAGCTCGCTGGCATAGCGGAACTCGCCGGCCACCGCCATGCCGCTGGGCAGGTCGCCGCGCAGCGCGACGATGCGGCGGATGCCCTGGGCCCGGTAGGTGGCCAGGATCTCGGCGATGCCCGCGCGCGTGGAGCCCACGCACGAGAGGTGCGGCGCGGCCTCGAAGCCGGCCGCGGCGATGTCGCGCACGGTGGCCAGCGTCTTCTCGCGCGTGGAGCCGCCGGCACCGTAGGTGACGCTGAAGTACTCGGGCCGGATCGCGGCGAGTTCCTGCACCACCGTCTTCAGCTTCTCGCTGCCGACGGGGGTGTTCGGGGGGAAGAACTCGACGCTGACCGGCAAGTCGTGTGCGCTTGCCATGGCCGTGCGATCAGTAGCGGTACGAGTCGGGCTTGTACGGCCCTTCCTTGGGCACGCCGATGTAGGCGGCCTGCTCGTCGGTCAGCTCGGTGAGTTGCGCATTCAGCGTCTTCAGCTGCAGGCGCGCGACCTTCTCGTCCAGGTGCTTGGGCAGCACGTAGACCTTGCCGACCTCGTAGAAATCGCTGTGCGTGAACAGCTCGATCTGCGCGATGGTCTGGTTGGCGAACGAGGAGCTCATCACGTAGCTCGGGTGGCCGGTGCCGCAGCCCAGGTTCACCAGCCGGCCCTTGGCCAGCATGATGATGCGCTTGCCGTCCGGGAAGATCACGTGGTCGACCTGCGGCTTGATCTCTTCCCAGGTGTAGTGCTCGAGCGCGGCGATGTCGATCTCGTTGTCGAAGTGGCCGATGTTGCAGACGATGGCGTTGTGCTTCATCGCCTTCATGTGGTCGTGCGTGATGACGCGCTTGTTGCCGGTGGTGGTGACGAAGATGTCGGCCTTGTCGGCGGCCCAGTCCATCGTCACGACGCGGTAGCCTTCCATGCAGGCCTGCAGCGCGTTGATCGGGTCGATCTCGGTCACCCACACCTGGGCCGACAGCGCGCGCAGCGCCTGCGCCGAGCCCTTGCCCACGTCGCCATAGCCGCAGACCACGGCGATCTTGCCGGCGATCATCACGTCGGTGGCGCGCTTGATGCCGTCGACCAGGCTCTCGCGGCAGCCGTAGAGGTTGTCGAACTTGCTCTTGGTCACCGAGTCGTTGACGTTGATGGCGCGGAACATCAGCGTGCCCTTGGCGCTCATTTCCTTCAGGCGGTGCACGCCGGTGGTGGTTTCCTCGGTCACGCCGATGATGTGGGCGCTCTTGCGGCTGTACCAGCTGGGGTCCACCGCCAGCTTGGCCTTGATCGCGGCGAACAGCTCGCGCTCTTCCTCGCTGCCGGGGTTGGCAATGACCGAGGCGTCCTTCTCGGCGCGCTTGCCCAGGTGCATCAGCAGCGTGGCGTCACCGCCGTCGTCCAGGATCATGTTCGGGCCTTCGGTCGGGCTGCCGGCCGGGCCGAAGTCGAAGATGCGGTGGGTGTAGTCCCAGTAGTCCTTCAGCGATTCGCCCTTGTAGGCGAACACCGGCGTGCCGGCGTCCACCAGCGCGGCGGCGGCATGGTCCTGCGTGCTGAAGATGTTGCACGAGGCCCAGCGCACCTCGGCGCCCAGCGCCTGCAGCGTTTCCACCAGCACGGCGGTCTGGATCGTCATGTGCAGGCTGCCAGTGACGCGCGCGCCCTTCAGCGGCTGGGCGTTCGCGTACTCGGCGCGGATGGCCATCAGCGCGGGCATCTCGCTCTCGGCGATGGTGATTTCCTTGCGGCCCCAGGCGGCGAGGCTGATATCGGCAATGGCGTGGTCGACGGCGGGTTTCAGGATGGCGTTCATGGTCGTGCTCCAGGCGTTGGGAATGCCTGCACCGATGGGCGGAATGGGAGGGGGTTTGAAGCTCACCCACGACAACCATCGTGCAGGTGAGCGCCGTTGCAGAGAATCTGTTCCGAGCCTGGCCCCTGGAGGATGGGGTTGCAACGCTCCTCGGAAAGTGGGCAGGATTCTAGCCATTCGGCCGCGGCTTGGGGGCAGGCGCTGTGGGAGACTGCCGTGATGTCTGCCGAACCTGTCACGCCCGCGGGC
This sequence comes from Aquabacterium sp., assembly GCF_044226965.1. Taxonomy (GTDB): domain Bacteria; phylum Pseudomonadota; class Gammaproteobacteria; order Burkholderiales; family Burkholderiaceae_C; genus Pseudaquabacterium. The sequence goes on from NZ_JBGAGA010000039.1 coordinate 2,530, forward strand.
GTTCCCGCCGACCGCCTGCGCCCGCTGGCCGCGCTGCCGGCCGCGGCGCTGCGCGGCATCCGCGGCGTGCTGACCGACATCGACGACACCCTGACGCGCGACGGCGCCATCGAGCCCGCGGCCCTGGACGCGCTGCAGGCGCTGGCCGCGGCCGGCCTGCCGGTGATCGCCATCACTGGCCGGCCGGCCGGCTGGAGCGAGCCCTTCGCGCTGCAGTGGCCGGTGCGCGCGATCGTGGCCGAGAACGGCGGCGTGCTGCTGCGGCGCGGTGCCGATGGCGGCTTGCAGCGCCTGTTCACCACCGACGAGGCCACCCGCGCGGCCCAGTTCGCCCGGCTGCAGGCCTGCGCCCGGGCCGTGCTGGCCGAGGTGCCGGCCGCGACCCTGGCCGAAGACAGCCCGGGCCGGCTGACCGACATCGCCATCGACCACAGCGAGCACCGGCACCTCGATGCGGCGGCGATCGCGCAGGTCGTCGCGGTGATGCGCCGCCATGGCCTGACCGCGACGGTGAGCTCGATCCACGTCAACGGCTGGATCGGCGACCACAGCAAATGGACCGCGGCGAACTGGGCGGTGCAGGCGGTGCTGGGCCAGGCCTTCGATCCGGCGGGCTGGGCCTTCATCGGCGACTCCACCAACGACCAGCTGATGTTCGAGCGCATGCCGCTGACGGTGGGCGTGGCCAACATCGCGCGCTTCGTGCCGCAGCTGAAGGCCTGGCCGGCCTGGCTGTGCCGCGGCGAGCGCGGCGCAGGCTTCGCCGAGCTGGCCGCGGCGCTGCTGGTGGCGCGGGGCTGAGGCGGGCGCGAGCGCATGGTCGACAGCCGTGCCGCCGTGCTGCGCCAGGCCCTGGCGCTGGCGCTGGCCGCGGCCGTCTCGCTGGGGCTGGCGCGCTTTGCCTATGCGCTGCTGCTGCCGCCGATGCGCGCCGACCTGGGCTGGCGCTACTTCACCGCCGGCGCGATGAACACCGTCAACGCCGCCGGCTACCTGCTGGGTGCGCTGCTGATGCCGCGCTGGCTGGCCCGGCACGACGCGCGGCGCCTGATGCTGGCCGGCGGTGCCGGCGCCGCGCTGGGCCTGGCCGCGCACGCGCTGCTGCGCGATGACGCCGCGCTGCTGGCCCTGCGCTTCGCGCTGGGCGTGGCCAGCGCGGCCAGCTTCGTCGGCGGTGGCGTGCTGGCGGCGCGGCTGGCGGCCCTGCCGGCGGCCGCTGGCCGCTCTGGATTGGTGCTAGGCATCTACTACGGCGGCACCGGGCTGGGCATCGTGCTGTCGGCGCTGCTGGTGCCGGCGGTGCTGGCCGCCGGCGCCGCGCGCTGGCCGGCGGCCTGGCTGGCGCTGGCGCTGGCGGCCGCGGCTTGCACGGCCTTGACGGCGCTGTGGGGCGTGTCCGTTGTCGTGCCGGCGGCCGCGGGCGCAGCGGGCGCACCCGGCGGCAGCCTGCCGTGGCGCTGGCCTGCCTTGGCCCGCGCACTGGGCTGGGGGCTGGCGGGCTACTGCCTGTTCGGCCTGGGCTACATCGGCTACATGACCTTCATCGTCACGCTGCTGCGCGAGCAGGGCCTGGGCGGCGGCGCGATCACCGCGTTCTATGCGCTGCTCGGCGCGGGCGTCATCGCCTCGTCGTGGCTGTGGGCCGGGCTGCTGCAGCGCTTTCGCGGCGGCGGTCCGATGGCGCTGCTGAACGCGCTGCTGGCGCTGGCCACCGTGCTGCCGGTGCTGAGCGCGCAGCCGCTGCTGGTGTTCGCCTCGGGCGCGCTGTTCGGCGCGGTGTTCCTGTCGGTGGTGGCCTCGACCACCGCGCTGGTGCGGCACAACCTGCCGCCGGCGGCCTGGAGCCTGGGCATCTCGGCCTTCACGATCGTGTTCGCCGCGGGCCAGATCGTCGGGCCCAGCCTGGTCGGCCGGGTGGCCGATGGCGCCGGCGGGCTGGCGCGCGGCCTGGCGATCAGCGCCGCCGCGCTGCTGCTGGGGTCGCTGCTGGCCTGGCTGCAGCGGCCGCTGCGTTCGTGAGCTAGGCGCCGAGGAACACGGCCATGCGCTGCAGCTCGTCGTCGAGTGCGCGACGGAACGCTGCGTCGCGCGGCGCGCGGCCGCTGGCATGGCCGAACTCGGCCTGCAGCGAACCTTCGCGCTGCGAGAGATTGGCCCAGCCGATGACCTGGTCGCGCCACAGCAGCGGCAGCGCGTAGTAGCCGCGCACGCGCTTCGGTGCCGGCGTGTAGGCCTCGAAGCGGTAGGTCCAGCCCCACAGCAGCTCGAAGCGGCGGCGGTCCCAGACGATGGGGTCGAAGGGCGCCAGCAGCCGCACCGCGTCGTCCGGCGCATGGCGCGCCGAGCCGGGCTGGTCGTCCTCGGGCCACAGCCAGTCGACGCCGTCGATGCGCACGCGGGGCAGGCGCTCGCGCGCCCGCTTCAGTGCTGCCGTGCGCTGCGCCGGCCATTGCGGCACACCGCCGCGCAGCAGGCCCACCAGCTGGCCGAGCGAGGCCGAGGGCAGCGGCGCGTACTGGCGCACGATCACCTCGATCAGCGCGTCCAGCGCCTGCTCGGGCGTGTGCGGGCAGGCGGTCTGCTCGCGCGGCGCATACAGCCGCACGCCGCCTTCGCGCCCGGCAATGCGCAGCAGGCCGCGGTAGTGCATGGCATCGAGCAGCTGCGTGCTGGCATTGCCCGAGCCACCGAACCAGTTGCGCACCTTGCCGTGCGCGAAGTGCGCGTCGACCTCGCGCGGGTGCACGCGGCCGTGCTCGCGCACGAAGGCCAGCACCTCGGCGGCCTGGCGCTGGCGCTGCGCGGACCACGGCTGCGGCGGCACGCGCGGGTGCATCAGCGCCTGCGTGCGACGCGGCAGGAAGCCGTAGTTGACGAAGAAATCCTCCTCGATCGTCAGCCGCGGGTAGCGGCGCTCGAGCTCGCCGGCGCGGTAGTCCACGACACGGTGGCGCAGCGTCAGGTCCTGCGCACGCGCCGGCGCGCGGATGGGGTCGGCCTGCACGAAGCCGAGCCGCTCGATCGCCTTCGGCAGCGTGGTCGGCGTGAACAGCGTGCGCGCCACCGCATAGCGGCGCAAAGCGTCCAATGTGAGCGGCCGTGCGACCATCAGCCACCCCAGCCGTGGCGGCGCAAGGTCGTCAGCATCTCGTGCGTGTCGTGGCTCATCAGTGCCAGGAAGGCGGCCAGCAGCAGGTAGGTCAGGCCGTATTCCCACTTCTTCGCGGTGGGCACCGCGTAGTAGGTCTGTGCCTCGGGGCTGTCGGCGCGGAAGCGCAGGGCCTGCAAGACCTGCGGTGCGGCCAGCAGCGCGATGATCAGCAGCATCGGGCTGGGTCGGTAGAAGAACAGCGCCACCAGGATCGGCACGCCGAGCAGCCAGATGCGCGGCGACAACACCGCCGTGATGCGGCCACCGTCCAGCGGCGACAGCGGGATCAGGTTGAACAGGTTCAACATGAAGCCGGCGTAGGCCACGGCCAGCAGCCAGTCGGCCTGCCAGTTGCGGGCGAAGACGAAGCACACCAGCGCGCCGACGCTGCCCAGCAGCGGACCGCCGAGGCCGACGAAGGCTTCGGTCTCGGCGTCGTGCGGCCGCTCCTTCAGCTCGATCCAGGCGCCGAGGAAGGGAATGAAGGTCGGCAGCCCGACGTCGAGCCCGCGCTTGCGCGCGGCGATGTAGTGGCCGGCCTCGTGCACGAACAGCAGCGCGATGAAGCCGGCGGCATAGCGCCAGCCGTAAAGCCAGGCGTAGACCGCCAGCGACAGCAGCATCGAGCCGCCGCTGGCCAGCAGCTTGCCGAACTTGGCGCCGGACAGCAGCAGGGCGAGCAGTTTCAGCATGGCGTCGTGCAGTGCTTCGTGGTCAGGTGCCGGTGGCAGGCCTGCGCTTGAACAGCTTGGCGGCCGCGCCGCCGACCAGGGCCAGGCCGATCAGGATCAGTTTCGCGAACTTGGCGAAGAAGACGCCGGCCAATGCGATCAGCCCGAGCTTCTTGGCGGCCACGCCGACCACCAGCGCGGCCAGTCCGTATTCGGCCACATGGTCGGTCTTGGCATCGAAATCGGCGTAGCGCTTGCCGGGCTTGTAGTCCAGCGCCGCCAGCATGGCCTGGGCGGCCGGCTTGTGCTGCGGCAGCTGGTCCAGGCCGGTGACCAGGTTCAGCGAGAAGTAGCCTTCCCGGCCCAGCGCATAGGTGTTGTAGTTGACGCCCTGCTCGGCGCCGGCCGGCGCGTTCTTCTCGCGCGAGGCCATCGCCCACACCAGGCGGTGGGCGCTTGCATCGTAGGCCGGCGCTTCGGCCCAGCCGGTCACCTCGATCGGCGTGGCGCCAAGCTTCGCGCGTTCGGCATTCGCGGCCTCGGTGCCTTCGCGGTAGGTCTTCAACAGCTCGTCGGCCTTCCAGTCGCGGGCATCGTCGTCCTTCACATAGCCGGCGGCCTCGAAGCGCACCGGCATGAACCATTGCTGGCCGTTGGTCGGGAACACCAGGCCTTGCAGCCGCGGGTCCTGGCCCGGGTTGCCCATCGCGTGCAGCAGCGCGGTGGCCTGCGGTTGCGGAATCCACTGATGGCCCGCGGGCAGGTGCAGCACGGCCTGGCCGTTCAGCTCGATGTCGGCCGGGCCGGGGCGCGCGGCCTTCTGGGCTTCGGCGAAGGCGCTGCGGGCACGCTCTTCGGGGCTGGGCGCCGGTTGTGGCGCATCGGCGGCGCGGGCGCCAACGGCGATCAAGGCCAGCGTGAGCAGTGCGCTGGGCCAGGATGAAGCAAGACGCATGACAAACCTCCCTGGTGTTGTGGTCCGGTCATTGTGTCAGCCGCCGGTCGGCCGATGCCGCGGTTCGTCGCATGGGCGCCGGCTTTGAAACACAAGCGTTCTAGCATCGCGGTTTCGGACAACCAACGACAGGGGAGACCCGATGCGAAGCCTGATGATCTCTTCCGCGGCGCTGGCCGCTGCCTGGCTGGTGAGCGCCTGCGGCGGCGGCGGCAGCGATGCCGGCGGCCCGATGAGCGGCGTGGCCAAGGCCAGCTACACCGTCACGCTGCGCAGCGGCCAGGCGACGGTGATCGCGCCGGAATCGCTGAGCCTGCAGCTGACCGCGGTGACCGACACCCGCTGCCCGATCGATGTGATGTGCGTCTGGGCGGGCCAGGCGGTGGCCACGGTGCAGGTGACGCAGGCCGGCCAGCCGGCCGAGACGGTGCAGATCGGCACGCCCGCGCCGGCCGAGATGAAGCTGCCGGGGGACGCGTCCTATCGCGGCTATCGGCTGTCGCTGCAGGGCCTGGAGCCGGCACCGCGCAGCGGCGTGCAGGTGCCGCTGGACCAGTACCGCGCCACGGTGCAGGTCGACCGGGCACAGTGAGCGGTTTGGCAGCCGGGCCGCGCGGCCCGGTTGCCGTGCGCAGACTTCAGCCCTTCAGGCCTGCCAGGTCGCGCAGCACGGCGACCTTGTCGCGCGCTTCCCAGCTGAACTCGGGTTCCTCGCGGCCGAAGTGGCCGTAGGCGGCGGTCTTCTGGTAGATCGGGCGCAGCAGGTCGAGCATCTGGATGATGCCCTTCGGGCGCAGGTCGAACACCTCGTTGACGATGGCGGCGATCTTGTCGTCCGGCAGCACGCCGGTGCCTTCGGTGTAGACCGTCACGTTCATCGGCTTGGCCACGCCGATGGCATAGGCCACCTGGATCTGGCACTGGCGCGCCAGGCCGGCGGCGACGATGTTCTTCGCGACATAACGCGCGGCATACGCGGCCGAGCGGTCGACCTTGGTCGGGTCCTTGCCCGAGAACGCGCCACCGCCGTGCGGGCAGGCGCCGCCGTAGGTGTCGACGATGATCTTGCGGCCGGTGAGGCCGCAGTCGCCCTGCGGGCCGCCGATGACGAAGCGGCCGGTCGGGTTCACCAGGTAGCGCGTGTCCTTCAGCCACTCCTTGGGCAGCACCGGCTTGATGATCTCCTCGATCACCGCCTCGTAGAACTCGGGCTTCATCTTGTCGCCCAGGCTCATCTCCGGCGCGTGCTGGCTGCTGAGCACCACGGTGTCGATCGAGTGCGGCTTGCCGTCGACGTAGCGCATCGTCACCTGGCTCTTGGCGTCCGGCCGCAGGAAGGGCAGCCGGCCGTCCTTGCGCAGCTGGGCCTGGCGCTCGACCAGGCGGTGCGCGTAATAGATCGGCGCGGGCATCAGCTCGGGCGTCTCGTCGCAGGCGTAGCCGAACATCAGGCCCTGGTCGCCGGCACCGGTGTTCAGGTGGTCGTCGCTGGCGTGGTCGACGCCCTGGGCGATGTCGTTGCTCTGCTTGTCGTAGGCCACCAGCACCGCGCAGCCCTTGTAGTCGATGCCGTACTCGGTGTTGTCGTAGCCGATGCGCTTGATGGTGTCGCGCGCGACCTGGATGTAGTCGACATGCGCGTTGGTCGTGATCTCGCCGGCCAGCACCACCAGGCCGGTGTTGCACAGCGTCTCGGCGGCCACGCGGCTGCGCGGGTCCTGCGTGTAGATCGCGTCGAGGATCGCGTCCGAGATCTGGTCGGCCACCTTGTCGGGGTGACCTTCGGAGACCGATTCCGAGGTGAAGAGAAAGTCGTTCGCCACTTCAATACACTCCTGAGCCAATTGAAACCCGCTCGCCGGTTCCTGTGGGGGTGTATGCGGCGAACGCTTTAGCGGTATTTGGGCGGAAGGAGATTCCGCGTATCGCCCCGCAAGTTGTCCTTTAACTCGGCGACGCCCGAATTATACGAAGCGCATGTTGACCCTGATGCGATGGCTCGCCCGGCGTTCCCTGGCAACTCTTCACGCTTGGGGCGCCTTGCTGGGCTGGCTGGTGTACCTGAGTTCGGCCAGCTATCGCCGGCGCCTGCGCGCCAACGCCGACCGGGCCGGGCTGAGCGCCGCGCAGCGCCGCCGCGCGATCGCCGAAGGCGGCCGCATGGTGGCCGAGCTGCCGCGGCTGTGGCTGCGCCCGCAGGACCAGCTGCTGGGGGCCCTGGTGCGCTGGGGCAGCGATGCGGCGCTGATCGACGCGGCGCTGGATGCCGGTCGCGGCCTGGTGTTGCTCACCCCGCACCTGGGCTGCTGGGAGGTGACGGCGCAGGCCACCATCGAGCGCTACAGCCAGCGCATGAAACTGACCGTGATGTACCGCCCGGCGCGCCAGGCCTGGCTGCGCGACATCGAGGAACGCGCGCGCCGCCGCCCCGGGCTGGACACCGTGCCGGCAGCGCTGAGCGGCGTGCGGCAGATGATCCGCGCGCTGCGCCGCGGTGAATCGGTGGGCCTGCTGCCCGACCAGGTGCCGCCCGAAGGCATGGGCGTGTGGGCGCCGTTCTTCGGCCAGCCCGCGTACACGATGACGCTGGCCGCGCGCCTGGTGCAGCAGACCGGTGCCGCCCTGCTGATGGTGTGGGCCGAGCGCCTGCCGCGCGGGGCCGGCTACGTGATGCACGTGCGCGCACCGCAGCCCTTGCCGGCCGAGGCCGCCGACGGCGACGCGCTGCAGCTGGCCTGCGCCACCGCGATCAACCAGGACATGGAGCGGCTGATCCGCGAGGCGCCTGGCCAGTACCTGTGGGGCTATCACCGCTACAAGCAGCCGCGCCGCGCCGATGCCGCGGGCATGGAGCAGGCCCCCGCATGAAGAACCTGCTGGCCCGGTTGCTGCTGGGCGTGTTGTGGCTGGTGCACTGGCTGCCGCTGGGCGCGCAGGCGGCCGTGGGCCGTGGCATCGGCCGGCTGCTCTTCGCGCTGGCCGGCTCGCGCCGCCGGGTGGCGCTGCGCAACGTCGAGCTGTGCCTGCCGGAGCTCGATGCCCAGGCCCGCGAGGCGCTGGTGCGCGAGCATTTCCAGTGGCTGGGCCGCAGCCTGCTCGAGCGCGGGCTGCTGTGGTGGGCGCCGGCCGAGCGCCTGAAGCGGCTGATTCATGTCGAGGGCGACATCGGCCTGGCCGAGCGCAGCGACAGGCCGGTGATGTGGCTGGTGCCGCACTTCGTGGCGCTGGACGTCGCGGGGGCGTCGACACAGCTGTTCCAGCGCAAGCAGGTGGCGTCGATCTACCAGGCGCAGAGCAATCCGGTGTTCGACGCGGCGATCCGCAAGGGCCGGCTGCGCTACAACCAGGGCCAGGTGTTCTCGCGCCATGAGACGGCGCTGCCGCTGGTGCGTGCGGTCAAGCGGGGCCATGTGTTCTTCAACCTGCCGGACATGGACTTCGGCACCAAGGACGCGGCCTTCGTGCCCTTCTTCGGCGTGCCGGCGGCCACCTTGCTGGCGCCGGCGCGCATGGCGCGCTCGCTGGGCATGGTGGTGCAGCCGGTGCTGGCCGAACTGCTGCCCGGCGGCCAGGGCTACCGCGTGCGCTTCCTGCCGCCGTGGGACGACTTTCCCGGCGACGCGGACGACGAGGCCGCCAGCGCGCGCATGAACCGCTGGATCGCCGACGAGGTGCGGCGCAACCCGGCGCAGTACCTGTGGGTGCACCGGCGCTTCAAGACCCGTCCCGCGGGCGAGCCCTCGCTGTATTGACGCGTTGCGCGGTAGGCCCGAGGTGCGCGGACGATAATCGCGCCCCATGATCCTGCACTTCACCAAGATGCACGGCGCGGGCAACGACTTCGTCGTGCTCGACGGCACGCGCACGCCGATCGAGCTGCAGCCCGAGCAGCTGCGCCGGCTGGGCGACCGGCGCTTCGGCGTCGGCGCCGACCAGATCCTGATCGTCGAGCCCAGCCGCACCGAAGGCGTGGACTTCCGCTACCGCATCTTCAACAACACCGGCGACGAGGTCGAGCACTGCGGCAACGGCGCGCGCTGCTTCGTGCGCTACGTGCACGAGCACGGCCTGACCGACCGCAAGCGCATCCGCGTCGAGACCGTGAACAACCTGCTCGAGCTGCAGCTGCAGGACGATGGCCGTGTCACGGTGGACATGAACCGGCCGATGTTCGAGCATGACCGCCTACCGTTCAATGCGAGCGGCCTGGTGCCGCGCCACGAAGGCGGCTTCGAGCTCTGGCCGCTGGAGCTGGACGAAGGCCGCCGGGTCGAGGTGGCGGTGCTGTCGATGGGCAATCCGCATGCGGTGCAGCGCGTGGCCGACGTGCGCGAGGCGCCGGTGCTCGAGCTGGGCGCGCGCATCGAGGCGCACCCGCGCTTCCCGCGCAAGGTGAACGCCGGCTTCATGCAGGTGCTGTCGCGCAGCCAGATCGCGCTGCGCGTGTTCGAGCGCGGTGCCGGCGAGACGCTGGCCTGCGGCACCGGCGCCTGCGCCGCGGTGGTGGCCGGCATCCGGCTGGGCTGGCTAGACCGGCGCGTCGATGTGCAGGCCCGCGGCGGCGTGCTGACCATCGAATGGCCCGACGACGACGCCCATGTGCTGATGACCGGCCCGGCCGAGACCGTGTACCAAGGAGAGATTGAACTATGAGCCTCGAGGGCGCGATTACCGAGGGCGACATCGCCAACTACCTGGCCAACACGCCGGGCTTCTTCGAGCGCCATGCCGAGCTGCTGTCGACGATCCAGCTGACCAGCCCGCATGGCCAGCGTGCCGTCTCGCTGCAGGAGCGGCAGATGGAGATGCTGCGCGAGAAGGTGCGCGGCCTCGAGCAGAAGATCATGGAGATGATCCGCCACGGCCAGGAGAACGTGGCCATCGCCGACCGGCTGCACCGCTGGACGCGCTCGATCCTGCTGGCGCCGAGCGCGGGCGCGCTGCCCGACGTGCTGGTCAGCACGCTGAAGCACGAGTTCCTGGTGCCGATGGCGGCGCTGCGCCTGTGGGGCGTGGACGCGGCCCACGCGGCGCTGCCGTTCGCCGCGGCCGTGTCCGAGGACGTGCGCAACTTCAGCTCCAGCCTGGTGCTGCCGTACTGCGGGCTGAATTCCGGCTTCGAGGCCAGCGCCTGGCTGGGCGACACCGCCACCGTGATGTCGATCGCGCTGATCCCGCTGTACCGCCCGGGCCGCGACGAGGCCTTCGGCCTGCTGGTGCTGGGCTCGCCCGATCCCACGCGCTACAGCGCCGAGATGGGCACCGAGTTCCTGCAGCGCATCGGCGAGATCGCCAGCGCCGGCCTCGCGCGCCTGCTGCCGCCGCTGCAGGGCTGAGCATGCCGGCCGCCCCCGCCGCGCCGGTGGACGAGGGCATTGCCGCCTTCCTGCAGCACCTGCGCGTCGAGCGGCGGCTGGCCGCGCGCACGCTGGCGCTGTATGCGGACGCGCTGGCCACGCTGCAGGCACAGGCCGCGGCCGACCGTGTGGCCTTGCCGTCGGCACAGCCGCACCACCTGCGGCGCTGGGTCGCCCGCCTGCGCGAACGCGGCCTGGGGCCGCGCAGCATCGCGATCACGCTGGCGGCCTGGCGCGGGCTGTACCGCCACTGGGGCCGCGAGCGCCTGGTGGCCGGCAACCCGGTCGAGGGCCTGAAACCGCCGAAGGCGCCGCAAAGCCTGCCCAAGGCCTTGCCGGTCGACCAGGCCGTGGCCCTGATGGAAGCCGGTGCCGGCAGCGCGCCGCAGGACGGCGACAGCGCCTGCGCGCCGGTGCTGCGCGCGCGCGACCACTGCATCGTCGAGCTGCTCTACGGCTGCGGCCTGCGCATTGGCGAGCTGGTCGGGCTGGACCTGCAGGCCAGTGCGGCGGCGGCCGGCTGGATCGACGCCGCCGATGCCACGGCGCATGTGCTGGGCAAGGGCAGCAAGCGGCGCAGCGTGCCGGTGGGCCGCGCGGCGCTGCAGGCGCTGGCCGGCTGGCTGGCCTGCCGCGGCCAGCTGGCGCAGGCCGGCGAGGCGGCGCTGTTCGTCAGCCAGCGCGGCACGCGGCTGTCGGCCAGCCAGGTGCGTTCACGGCTGCAGGCGCTGTCGCTCGCGGCCGGGCTGCCGGCGCGGGTGCATCCGCACATGCTGCGGCACAGCTTCGCGTCGCACCTGCTGCAGTCCAGCGGCGACCTGCGCGCGGTGCAGGAGCTGCTGGGCCACGCCAACATCGCGACCACCCAGGTCTATACCAAGCTCGATTTCCAGCACCTGGCCAAGGTGTACGACGCGGCCCACCCGCGTGCCCGGGCCAAGCCGGCCAAGACCCCGACATGAAGATCATCAAACTGCGCGAGGGCAAGGAGCGCTCGCTGCTGCGCCGCCATCCCTGGGTGTTCCAGGGCAGCATCGCCAAGGGCGGCGGCGATGCCGGCGAGACGGTGCGCGTCGAATCGCACGAGGGCCAGTTCCTGGCCTGGGCCGCGTTCAGCCCGAGCTCGCAGATCCGCGTGCGCGCCTGGAGCTTCGACGAGGCCGAGCGCATCGACGAAGCCTTCTTCGCCCGCCGCGTGCAGCGCGCGGTGGCGCTGCGTGCGCGCCTGGGCATCCAGAGCGACGGCGTGCGGCTGATCCATGGCGAGGCCGACGGCCTGCCCGGGCTCATCGTCGACCGCTACGCCGACACGCTGAGCGCGCAGTTCCTGTCCGCCGGCGTCGAGCGCTGGCGCGACGTGATCGTGCGCCAGCTGCTGGCGGCCACCGGGCTGCAGCGCCTGTACGAACGTTCGGATTCTGGCGTGCGCGGGCTCGAGGGCCTGCCGCCGCGCACCGGCTGGTTGAGCGGCGAGGGCAGCACCGAGCTGGCGATCACCGAGCACGGCCTCTCGCTGGGCCTGGACGTGGCGCTGGGCCACAAGACCGGCTACTACCTCGACCAGCGCGACAACCGCCATCGCTTTGCGCAGCTGGTGCGCCAGTTCGGCTGCGAGCGGGTGCTGAACTGCTACAGCTACACCGGCGGCTTCAGCGTTGCGGCGCTGGCCGGTGGCGCGCGGGAGGTGACCAGCGTCGATTCCTCCGGCCCGGCGCTGGACCAGGCACGCGCCAACCTGCGGCGCAACGGTTTCGATCCGGCGCAGCAGGCCTTCGCCGACGCGGACGTGAACCAGTTCCTGCGCCAGGCGCTGAAGGACGGCCGGCGCTTCGACGCCATCGTGCTCGACCCGCCGAAGTTCGCGCCCAGCGCGGCGCATGCCGAACGCGCCTCGCGTGCCTACAAGGACATCAACCGCCTGGGGCTGAAGCTGCTGGCGCCGGGCGGGCTGCTGCTGACCTTCTCGTGCTCGGGCGGCATCGGCGCCGAGCTGTTCCACAAGATCGTCGCCGGGGCCGGCCACGATGCCGGCGTCGACGCGGTCATCCTGCAGCGGCTGGAAGCGGCGCCGGACCACCCGACCACGCTGTGCTTCCCCGAGGGCGAGTACCTGAAGGGCCTGGCGCTGGTGGCGAACTGAGCGCTGAGCGCGAGCGGGCCGCCTACGCGGCGGGCGCCGCTGGCAGCTGCACGCGCGGCTCGAACTTCGCGCGGTGCACGCTGAAGAAGGCCTTCACGTTGCGCACGTTGGCGTCCTGCGTGAACAGGCGCTGCACCAGCGCGTGGTAGCCCGCCATGTCCGGCGCCCACACCACCAGCATGAAGTCCGGCCCCGGCGAGACGCGGTAGCACTGCTGCACCTGCGGCTCGGCCACCGCGCGCTGCTCGAAGGCCGCCAGGTGCTCGGCCCCCTGCGCATCGAGCGAGACCTCGACCAGCGCGGTCAGCCCGGCCACCTGCTGCGCCGAGACGATGGCCACCTGACGTTCGATGACGCCGCTGTCCAGCAGCCGGCGCACGCGCCGCAGCGTCGTGGCCGGCGACGCATGGGCGGCCTCCGCCAGCGCCTGGTTCGACAGCGAGGCATCCGTCTGCAGCAGGTCGAGCAGCCGGCGGTCCAGGGCATCCAGTTCCATCATCGGCATCTGAATTTCATGAATGACGTGCGAATGAAATTATCTGACACCACTCGATTCGCGTGCGATTGGATTTCAGAAACCGGAGAATTTTGCACGCCTGTTTCTTCTGGCCCTCTCTAGCATCCGCCCCATCGTTCAACGCCAAGGGGCAAACCAGATGTGTGGCATCGTCGGCGCGGTCAGCGCCCGCAACATCGTTCCGATCCTGGTCGAAGGCCTGAAGCGCCTGGAGTACCGGGGCTACGACAGCTGCGGCGTCGCGGTGCACCAGGACGGCGGCCTGCGGCGCACCCGCAGCACCGCGCGCGTGGCCGAGCTCGAAGCCCAGGTGGCGCAGGAAGCGGTGCAGTCCGGCACCGGCATCGCCCACACCCGCTGGGCCACGCACGGTGCGCCGGCGGTGCACAACGCGCACCCGCACTTCTCGGCCGGCGCCAAGGGCGTGGACCGGATCGCGCTGGTGCACAACGGCATCATCGAGAACCACGACGAGCTGCGCGCCGAACTGCAGGCCAAGGGCTTCAAGTTCGCCAGCCAGACCGACACCGAGGTCATTGCGCACCTGGTGAACCACCTGTACGACGGCGACCTGTTCGACGCGGTGCAGCGCGCCACCCGCCGGCTGAAGGGCGCCTATGCCATCGCGGTGTTCTGCCGCGACGAGCCGCAGCGCGTGGTCGGCGCCCGTGAAGGCTCGCCACTGGTGCTGGGCGTGGGCAAGGGCGAGACCTTCCTGGCGTCCGATGCGATGGCACTGGCCGGTGTCACCGACCAGATCGCCTACCTCGAAGAGGGCGACATCGTCGACCTGCAACTGGGCAAGCACTGGATCGTCGCGCGCCAGGCCGACGGCACGCACAAGCCGGTGCAGCGCGAGGTGCGCACCGTGCATGCCCACTCCGGCGCGGCCGAGCTGGGCCCGTACCGGCACTACATGCAGAAGGAAATCTTCGAGCAGCCGCGCGCGATTGCCGACACGCTGGAAGGCGTGGGCGGCATCTCGCCCGAGCTGTTCGGCGACCAGGCCTTCAAGGCCTTCAAGGACGTGGAGCAGGTGCTGATCCTGGCCTGCGGCACCAGCTACTACTCGGGCAGTACGGCCAAGTACTGGCTCGAGTCGATTGCCGGCATTCCCACCAACGTCGAGATCGCCAGCGAATACCGCTACCGCGACAGCGTGCCGAACCCGAAGACGCTGGTCGTCACCATCAGCCAGAGTGGCGAGACCGCCGACACCATCGCGGCGCTGAAGCACGCGCGCTCGCTGGGCATGCCGCACACGCTGACGATCTGCAACGTGGCCACCAGCGCGATGGTGCGCGAATGCGTGCATGCCTTCGTCACCCGCGCCGGCGTGGAGATCGGCGTGGCCTCGACCAAGGCCTTCACGACGCAGCTGGTGGCGCTGTTCCTGCTGACGCTGGCACTGGCGCAGACCCGCGGCCGCCTCACCGACGCACAGGAGGCCGAGCACCTGAAGGCGCTGCGCCACCTGCCCAGCGCGGTGCAGGCGGTGCTGGCGCTGGAGCCGCAGGTGGTGGCCTGGGCCGAGCAGTTTGCGCGCAAGGAGAACGCGCTGTTCCTCGGCCGCGGCCTGCACTATCCCGTCGCGCTGGAAGGCGCGCTGAAGCTCAAGGAGATCAGCTACATCCACGCCGAGGCCTACCCGGCCGGAGAACTCAAGCACGGCCCGCTGGCGCTGGTGACCGCCGCGATGCCGGTGGTCACCGTGGCGCCCAACGACGCGCTGCTCGAGAAGCTGAAGAGCAACCTGCAGGAAGTGCGCGCCCGCGGCGGCGAGCTGTTCGTCTTCGCCGATGCCGACACCCGCATCGAGTCCGACGCCGGCGTGCACGTCATCCGCATGCCCGAGCACTACGGCCCGCTGTCACCCATCCTGCACGTGGTGCCGCTGCAGCTGCTGGCCTATCACACCGCCTGCGCACGGGGCACGGACGTCGACAAGCCGCGCAACCTGGCCAAGAGCGTAACGGTTGAATGACGCGGCCGGTGGGGGAGTCGGGCTGACGGCAAGAAATAATGTCCGTCGGGCGAAAAGAAAGTCCGTCGGCCGCCAATGCGTACTTGCGCTGCGCCTCCTTGCGGCCGATCGTGCCGGCGCGGATGTCGTTGCACAACTGCAGCTTGAACTGCGGCGAGTGCCTGCGGTAGGGGCCTCGTGACATAGACCTTCTCTCCTTGATGAAGGCCCAGCCAGCGTATCAGTCCGATGTTCCCCGCCAGTCCGGCTTCAGGGGTTCACTTCACAAGTGGTTCAAATTTCAGTCGGCGCCAACACTCTACTGGGGAACCGGCCCTGAATCGGTATAGACATTCAGGCGCCAAAACTCCTGCGCATTGACTGTGGTGTGCTCCAGTACGAAGAACTGCGTGGCTGTGCGGCCGACGAGCGACCAAGTTCGGGAGTTCAGAACACTGCCATTTCGCTGGTAGATCGTCATGTTGAATTGGCCATCGGTGTCGATGTTCCATTTGGCATCGTTGCGAGCCTCGTCCGCGTAGGCATAGGTGTATCCCTGCCTGGCCTTGCCGTCAGCCATCAAGTCGAGGAAATAGACGGGCCAGGTGACCCCGAGATCCTCGGTGCCTGGTTGCCATCGGCGGAACAGATCTCCTTGCGCGACAAACTTCTGAGCCTTGGGGCTGATGACCATGATCTCGTTTGCGCGCAAGACCTTGCCATCAGCGAAGTCGGCGACGAGCCAGCGCTCCTCACCCGAAACTTGATTCCGCAGCAGCCGCAGGTAGCGGCGATCGCTGGATCCCTGAATCAGTTGCAGCCATCCGTCCTTGACAGTCCACTGAATCGGCGTGCCTGTTCGGATGTACTTGGCTGCCTTACCATCGAGAATCTCCAAGGTATCCACCATCTGTGGTGGCGATTCGAGCGCGCTATCGAGGGGAATACCTGTCCAGCGTGAACCCACCGCGAAGTCAGCTGCCGACAGAGGGGTGGACTGGGAAGGGTCGATGACCGACAGGACCATGCCGGAGTCGGCAATGGGTTGCGTGCTGCCCGCACTCGGACCGTCGAGAACATGCGTGGTGCCAGTCTGCGCGACCACGGCCGCCCCATGCTGCGAGTCGCCGGCAAACTGCCGAATCGTGTAGCCAGTGACCTCGTTGCGATAACTCACGAGTTGCTCGGTGATTGGATCAAAGTCAGACCACGGCACCGAAAGCGATTGCTCCAACGCAATGCGGATGCTCCCGTCGACGGTCTTCCAGGTTCCTGCTCTCGAGCCATAAGCGCCTGTGAGGGTGGCTGTGCCGTCTGGCCGATAGTTCACGAACACGGATTGCACTGAACTTGTTGCGCGAAACGCCATGACATAGGCCCGATCTACTGGGCCTGATGCGGCAAACGCCGGGGTGCCAGACGGCGCAGCGCTGGAGGTCACATCCGAACGCGCCTGGGCGAACTGCGCCTGGCGATAGCCGGTTGAGTAGAACTGATAGGCCACCAGCGCCTTGTAGGACTCGCTGGCCGGCTGCGCGATCAATGACTGCGTGTCGGCGGTGTCCTCAGGCAACTCCACGGTCTCGTCAGCCACCAGAGACACCACCGCCGCCAGGTCCATGATTCGCTGTGGAGGCAGCCCTACCAACAGCGACCGCAGCGTCGCGCCATCCGCTGGTCCCCGACCTCCATTGGCTTCGACGATCAATGCAGCGACGGCCGAGGTCAAGGGCGACACGTTGAACGGCGGCACGCGGTCCGCTGCGAGCACTCCGCGAGCGTCCGCCTGCTGCGCCAGCCCTGCGATATTGCCAGCCAGACTTGTCAGCTTGACCTTGTTCTTGTTTCCAGCGCCGGTTGCAACGAGCGTGACCATCTCTGCCGGATCGCT
Organism: Aquabacterium sp.; assembly: GCF_044226965.1. Classification (GTDB taxonomy): domain Bacteria; phylum Pseudomonadota; class Gammaproteobacteria; order Burkholderiales; family Burkholderiaceae_C; genus Pseudaquabacterium. The sequence continues at coordinate 19,175 of NZ_JBGAGA010000039.1, forward strand.
GCTCGTCAGTGTTACCGTGTAGGCTCCTTTTGCGTCGGCGACTGCCTGGGCACTGCGATCACCAATCGTGATAGACAGGCTTGCACCGGACATGGTTTGCGGTGCGACACGGCCTTCGATCTTCAGCGACGCACTGATCGTGAGTTTCACCTCGGCGCTTGACAGAGCGCCACCCGCGGAGGCTCGGGCCGCGTACGAGAAGCGATCCTCACCAAAGTAACCCGCTGCGGGCGTGTAAATCACTTTGCCTGAAGCGATGGCCGCTGTGCCATGGGCAGGCGAGCTGGTGATTGCGGCCACTTCGGCAGTGCCTCGACTGACCATGTCATTGGCCACTACATCCAAGGTTGCCGGGCTGTTCCAGGTCAGCGTTGCCGCATCCGCCGTGGCGGTAATCGTGGCCGGCGGCGACTCGCCACCGCCACCGCATGAAGCGAGAACTCCGCTCAGGACCGCGACGACAAGTCCAAGCCGATCCGTACGCCGCATGACTCCCTCCCAGGATTCGCCGTGAATTCTTAGAGGGCGCAGTGTCCAAGAGGGCGCCAAAACTTGCAATGCGCAGTTTGGCGAGATCGCAATGTCATCAATTGAGATGAAACCGATGTCCCCCCGGGATGGGTGGGTGAGTGGGACTGTTCGACGGGGGCTGCGGACTGCAATGCTGCGTGACACAAGAGCGCCGTACCCTGCCCTGGGGGCAGGTCAGCGCGGCGGCACTCTATGGGAGCGGCGGGATGAGTGCGCCCGAAGCCGATACGGGGTCCTCGCGGGGTGCGACGAGCGCCTCGCGCCGCGGAGCAAACTGCGTCGAGGCAACACTCATCGGGCTTGCTGGCAACGTCGGGGCATCAGCTCACCTCAAACGGCGCTTCACATCCCGTTGTGCAGACCTTTGCTAGATGAGCGCCTGACCGTCTTTCTCAATGGCATCAGGGCAGGGCAGGGCACGCCACGCCTCGCGGCGTGATCCTTCAGCCTCCGCGCCTCACCCCATCCAGCCCTTGATCCGCCCCGCCAGCGCCTCGCGGCTGATGCCGTAGCGGTCATGCAGCGTCGGCAGCGCGCCGGCGTCCAGGAACGCGTCGGGCAGGCCGGCCAGCTGGAAGCCGGCTGGCTGGACCCGGTGCCGCAGCAGGGCGCTGGCCACGGCTTCGCCGAGGCCGCCCACGACCGAGTGGTTCTCCGCGACGACGACCAGCCGGTGCCGGTAGCGCACCGCTTCGACGATGGCGGCTTCGTCCAGCGGCTTGATGGTGGGGCAGTGCAGCACCGCCACGCCGATCCTGTCCTGCGCCAGGTCCTGCGCCACTTCCAGCGCGCGCATCGTCAGGATGCCGCTGGAGATCACCAGCACGTCGGCGCCTTCGCGCAGCAGCTTGGCCTTGCCCAGCTCGAAGCGGTAGCCCTCGACCTCGTCCAGCACCAGCGGCACCTGGCCGCGCAGCAGCCGCATGTAGACCGGGCCCGGGTGCGCGGCGATCTGCGGCACGGCCTGCTCGATGTCCAGCGCGTCGCAGGGGTCGACGATGGTCAGGCCGGGGATGCCGCGCATCATCGCCAGGTCTTCGGTGGCCTGGTGGCTGGGGCCGTAGCCCGTGGTCAGGCCCGGCAGCGCGCAGCAGATCTTGACCTTGAGGTTCTCCTCGGCAATCACCTGGTGGATGAAGTCGTAGGCCCGCCGCGTGCCGAACACGGCGTAGGTGGTCGCGAACGGCACCAGCCCTTCCTTGGCCATGCCGCCGGCCGCGCCCATCAGCAGCTGCTCGGCCATGCCCATCTGGTAAAAGCGCTCGGGGTAGGCCTGCGCGAAGAGGTGCAGGTCGGTGTACTTGGCCAGGTCCGCGGTCAGCCCGACGACTTCGGGCCGGTTCGCGGCGTACTCGACCAGCGCCTTGCCGAACGGCGCGGCCTTCACGCGCTGCCCTTCGGACGCGATGGACGCGATCATCGCGGAGGTCGTCAGGCGGGGCTTCTTGTCTGCGGTGGCGGTGCTCATGCCGAGGCTCCTTCGGGCTGGACGCGGGACTGGTCGAGGACGGCGAGCGCCTGCTGCCACTCGGGCGGATCGACCCGGATGAAGTGGTTCTTCTCGCGCGATTCGAGGAAGGGCACGCCCTGGCCCATCAGCGTGTCGAACAGGATGACGCGCGGCTTGGGCTCGGCGAGCTGGCGCGCGGCGTCGAAGGCCGCGATGACGGCGGGCAGGTCGTTGCCCCGCACGCGCTGGACATGCCAGCCGAAGGCCGCCCACTTGTCGGCCAGCGGCTCGAAGCCGAGCACTCTGCCCGACGGGCCGTCGGCCTGCTGGTTGTTGACGTCGACCAGGCAGACCAGGTTGTCCAGCTGGTGGTGCGCGGCGGACATCGCCGCCTCCCAGGTCGAGCCCTCGTCGAGCTCGCCGTCGGACATCGAGTTGTAGACGAAGGCCGGGTTCTGCTTCTGCTTCAGGCCCAGGGCCATGCCCACGCCGATGATCAGGCCCTGACCCAGCGAGCCGCCGGAGATCTCCATGCCCGGCGTGTAGGTGGCCATGCCCGACATCGGCAGGCGGCTGTCGTCGCTGCCGTAGGTGTCCAGTTCGCTCTCGGGAATGACGCCGGCCTCGATCAGCGCGGCGTAGTGGGCGATGGCGTAGTGGCCGTGCGACAGCAGGAAGCGGTCGCGCCCCTCCCACTGCGGTTCCTGCGGGCGCAGCTTCATCGCATGGCAGTAGGCCACGGCCAGCACGTCGGCCCAGCCCAGGGCCTGGCCGATGTAGCCCTGGCCCTGCACCTCGCCCATGCGCAGCGCGTAGCGGCGGATGCGGTGGGCGCAGCTGGCGAGGCGGGCCAGGTCGGATGTTGGCTCGGACATATTGGTTTCTCCTGGTGGGATGGGGGCAGTCAGCGCAGCACGCTGGCCGGGACGTACGAGATCAGGGCGAGCACGAGGAAGGCGACCAGGTAGAACGGCCCCATGGCGCGCACCGTCTCGCCGACCTTGACCTTGGCGATCGAGCTGGTGATGAACAGGGTCGTGCCCACCGGCGGCGTGTACAGGCCGACGGCGAGGTTCAGCACCATCATCAGGCCGAGCTGGACGGGCTCCATGCCGATGGTCTTGGCCAGGGGCAGGAAGACCGGCGTCAGCAGCAGGATCGCCGCCGGCAGGTCGATGAACATGCCGATGAACAGCATCATCAGGTTCATCAGCAGGATCACCAGCCACTTGGCATGGACGTTCTGCTGCACCCACGCCGCCACGCCCTGCGGCATCTGGTCGAAGGTCAGCAGCCAGCCGACCGCCGCCGAGGCCATGATGACGAGCAGCACCACCCCGGTGGCCAGGCCGGCCTCGACGATGGCCGCATGCAGCCGGCGGATCGACAGGTCGCGGTAGATCAGCACCGACACGGCCGCCGCGTACAGCGTCGACAGCACCGCGACCTCGGTCGGCGTCGCGATGCCGAAGCGCAGCAGCACGATGATGGCCACCGGCAGCACGATGGCGGGCGCCGAGAACACGAGGTTGTGGCGCAGCGCGGCGCGGTCGACCTTGCCGGTCTCGCGCGGCAGGTTGCGGCGCTTGCCGACCCACCAGCATGCCGTCATGAAGCCGGCGCACAGCAGCAGGCCCGGCAGGATGCCGGCATAGAACAGCGCGGCGATCGACTCGTTCGCGGTCAGCGCGAACAGGATCATCGGGATCGAGGGCGGGATGATGATGTCGATGGTCGCGGCGGAGGCCAGCGCCGCGGCCGAGAAGGCCATCGGGTAGCCGAGCCGGCGGTGCCAGGGCATCAGCAGCGAGCCGATGGCCGAGGCGTCGGCCACTGCCGAGCCCGAGACGCCGCCAAACAGCGTCGACGACAGCACGCTGACCTGCGCCGGGCCGCCGTGCCAGCGACCGACCAGCGCCGACAGCGTGCCGACGATGGCCTCGCCGAGCCGGCCGCCCATCATCAGGGCGCCGGTCAGCATGAAGAACGGGATCGCGATCAGCGGGAAGCTCTGCACCTGGGCCACCATCTGCTGCACCAGCAGGTCCAGCGGCACGCGGTCGGTGGTGGCGGCGGCGGCCATGGCCGCCAGCAGCAGCGCATGGGCGATCGGAATGGCGGCGACGGCGCCACCGAGGAAGACGACGAGGATCAGCAGGCTCATGGGGGCTCTCCTTGGGGGCTCGTGCTTACCAGTGCGGGGCCTGGACTTCGGGCGCCATCGCCGGGGCCTGCGCCCGCTGCGGCTGCCAGGCGCGCCAGGCCGACTGCAGCGCCAGCAGCGCGAGCATGGTCATGCCACCTAGCACGCAGGCGTAGGTGACGGAGCCCGGCACGTGCAGGATCGGCGACTTCTCGTCGTGGACGATGTCCAGCATGCCGTAGGTGGCCTTGGACAAGGTGCCGTACAGCGCCGCGACGACGAGCCAGCCGACGACGCCGACGACGCGCTGCGCGCCCCTGGGCAGCGCTTCCATCAGGAACACGGTGGCGATGTGGCCGCCCTTCTCGGCGGCCAGCACCACGCCGGCCATCACCAGCCAGGGGAACAGCAGCTCCGGCAGCTCGTTGGCCCACTGCAGGCCGGTGCCGCCCACGTAGCGCAGCACGGTGTTGGCCGTGAGGATCAGGAAGATCACCACGGTGGTCACCCACATCACGACGCTGCAGACGGCGACGATGCTGCTCTCGAGCCGATTGCGTTGGACCGTTTCCATGCAAGTCTCCATGCGCGTCCCGCGCGGGCGCCTGGGCGTCCGCGAAGACGTCTCGGGGTGGTTGAGGGAACGCGCGTCAGGTCACTGGGCGCGCGCCGCGGCCAGTACCTTCTTGACGTACGGGCCGATGGGGCCCGCTTCCCACTTGGCGGCCACCTCGGCGGTGGCCTTGGCGAACGCTGCCTTGTCGACCGTGCTCACCTGCACGCCCCTGGACTTCAGGTCGGCCAGCAGCTTCTCGTCGGCCTCCGCCGAGAGCCTTCGCTGCAGCGCGGTGGCTTCCGCGGCGGCCTCCTGCACGGCCTTGCGGTCGGCCTCGCCCAGCCGGTCCCAGGTGCGCTTGCTCATCAGGAACGGCGTCATCTGGAACTGGTGATTCGTCATCGTCAGGTACTTCTGCACCTCGTAGAGCTTGCTGGCGTGGATGTTGACCAGCGGGTTCTCCTGCCCGTCGACCACGCCCTGCTGCAGCGCGACGTACAGCTCCGCGAACTTGATCTGCTGCGACTCGGCGCCGAGCGCCGTCATGATGTCCACCAGCGTGGCATCGGGCGGCACGCGCATCTTCAGGCCCTTCATGTCCTCGACCTTGGTGATCGGGCGCTTGCTGTTGGTCATCTGGCGGATGCCGTTGTCCCAGGTGCCCAGCAGGATCAGGCCCTTCTCGGCCGACTTGTCGGCGAGTTCCTTGCCGAGCGGCCCGTCGAGCAGCTTGAAGGCCGCCGCCGGGCTGGAGAACGCGAAGGGCATGCCGAAGGCCGCGTATTCGGGCACCGCGTTGGCCAGCGCGCCTTGCGAGTTGGCGCTCATGTCGAGCGCGCCGGTGCGCAGCGCGGTGACCATCGCCGCGTCGTCGCCGAGCTGGGCCGAGGGGGCCACCTGCACCTCGATGCGACCACCGGATTTCGCCTTCACGACCTCGGCGAACCTGACCGAGGCCTCGTGACGGGGATTGCCGACGGCGGCGCCGTGGCCGAGCGTGAGCTTGATGGCCTGGGCCTGGGCGCCGGCGGCGCAGGCGATGCCGGCCGCGGCGGCGAGCAGCGTGCGAACGAAGGTGTGGCGATTCATGGTCGCTTGTCTCCTGGAGGTGATGGAACGAAGGCTCAGTGGATCAACATGCCGCCGTTCACGTCGAGCGTGATGCCGGTGCAGTACAGCGACAGGTCGCTGGCGAGGAAGACGCAGGCGCCGCCGATGTCGTCGGCGCGGCCCAGGCGGGCCAGCGGGATCGTTTCGGCGATCTCGGCCTTCTTCTCTTCGGTGAGCTTGCCCTTGATGATGTCGGTGCCGATCAGGCCCGGCGTGATGCTGTTGACGCGGATGTTGTCGGGGCCGAACTCGCGCGCCATCGCGCGGGCCAGGCCCAGCACGCCGGCCTTGGCCGCCGAGTAGTGCGGGCCGCCGAGGATGCCGCCACCGCGCTGCGCGGAGACCGACGAGATGCAGACGATGGAGCCGCTCTTCTGCGCCTGCATCGCCGGCAGCACCGCCTGCGACATGTAGAGCGTGCCGCGCAGGCTCACGTCGAGGATGCGGTCGTAGTCGGCGCCGGTGATGTCGCAGGTCTTGGCCGGCTGCGTGATGCCGGCGTTGTTGACCAGCACGTCGATGCGGCCGAAGGCCTTCAGCACGGCGGCGGCCGCGGCCTCGCAGGAGGCCTTGTCGGTCACGTCGGCGACGAGGCCGAGGTGGCCGGCCCCGAGCTGCGCCGCGGCCGTGGCCGGCTCGGCGCGTGCGAGGTCGAGCACGGCGACGCGGGCGCCCTGCGCGGCCATCAGCCGCGCCGTGGCGAATCCGAGTCCGTTGAGGCCGGCGCCGCCGGTGATCACGGCAACCTTGTCCTTGAGCAGCATGTCGTCGATCTCCATCGATCTGGTGGGGCACGAGGTGCGATGGAGCGGATGTTCGGCGGCCGCCTGCATGATGGCAAACGATCAATCCTCAGGCTAGGATGATGAATCGTCATGTAACCACTGGGTGAACCCTATGGCCTCCCTGCCTCCCGTGGCGAACCTGCTGGCGTTCGAGGCCGTCGCGCGGCGGCGCAGTTTTGCGTTCGCTGCCGCCGAGCTGCACCTCACGGCATCGGCCATCAGCCACCAGGTGGCACGGCTGGAGGCCGACCTCGGCGTGCGGCTGTTCGAGCGCAGCGCGCACGGCGTGCGCCTGAGCACCGCCGGCGAGCGCTACCTGGAGCGCGTCTCAGGCGCCCTGTCGGCCATCTCCGCGGCGACCGAGGACCTGCGCAAGGGCGTCAGCAACAGTCTCTACGTGCACTCCGCGCCCAGCATCGCCAGCCTGTGGTTGATGCCGCGGCTGCGGCGCTTCGCGCAGGCGCATCCGGACATCGCGCTCAACCTCTCGGCGGCCCACACGCCGAGCGACTTCGCGCTCGGGCAGGCGGACGTGGACATCCGCTACGGCGTGCCGCAGTGGGGCGACCTGGTCGTCGAGCCGCTGTTCGAGGAGCGCATCGTGCCGCTGGCCAGTCCGGCGTTCATCCGCGAGCACCGCCTCAGGCGCATCGACCAGCTCTTCGAGGTGCCGCTGATCCAGAGCAACGTCAGCGTCGTGCAGTGGTCCGACTGGCTGCAGGCCTTCTCGGAAAAGCGCTCGCCGCAGCGGTTCGCGCTGCGCTTCGATCGCGCCCAGATGTCGCTCGACGCGGCCACGCAAGGCCTGGGCGTCGCGCTCGAGAGCGTCGTCAATGCCGGGCCGCACCTGTCGACCGGCAAGCTCAAGCCGGTCTTCGGGCTGGACAAGGCCATCCGGGTCAAGGCGCACTTCGTGGTGTACCCGGCCCGGCACGCGAAGCGGCCCCCGGTGGAGGCCTTCCTCGCCTGGGTCCACGCCGAAGCGGCGCGGACCGATCAGGCGCACTTCGGGCGCTAGGGTCGATGCGCGCGTTGACCGACGAGGTGATGTTGGGCGACCCGTAGGCGATGTTGGCCACGCAGGTCAGCGCGGCCACCGTCTTCGCGAACGCCTGACATGGCGGCCTTCGGCACGTGGCATCCTTGGGGCCATGGCCGACACCCAGCACGACGACTCCGCGCGAGCGCACGCGCTCGCAGACTGGTTCGGTCTGAACCGGGCCACGCTCGCCGTGCTGGTGGTTGTCGGCTGCCTGGGGCTGAGCGAGGAGATCTGGTCGAGCTACCTCTCGCTGCACCTGGCCGATCGTGCCGGTTCGATCGCGCGCGCGGTGGAGTTGGTCGGCGTGCTCGGCTTCGCGCAGGCGCTCCTGGAAGGCTGCGGTTACCTGGTGGGCGGTTCACTCGCGCACCGGCTGGGCGCACGCCGGGCGCTCGCGGTGTCGGCGCTTCCGCCGGCGCTCGGCTTCGCGCTGATGCTGCTCGTGTCGTCGCCGTGGGTGATCGTTGCTGGAGCGGTGCTGATGACGGCTTGGGACCCGCTTTCGGTGCCGGCGACCTTCGATGTCGTCGGCAGCGAGGTGCCGAAAGGCCGGCGCACGATCGCCTTCGCGCTGCAAAGCATCCAGAAGCGTTTGCCGAAAGTGATCGGGCCGGCGCTTGGCGCGGCGATGTTCGTCGGCCTGGGCTACTGGGCCAACGTGACGCTGGCATTCGTGCTGCTGGGCTTCGCGGTCGCCGTGCAGCACTCGCTGATGCGGCGCCTGCGCCCGAAGGCGGATCCGCCGGCGCTGCCGCTGGCGCGCCTGCTGCGCGATATGCCTTCGGAGCTTCGTCGTCTGCTGGCGGCGGAGATCCTGATCCGCTTTGGCGAGTGGTTCGTGCGCGGCTTCGCGGCGCTGTACGTGTTCGACCTGCTGACCCACGCGGGCGGCTGGGCCGCCCCGGCGGCAGCGGCGATGGTCGGAACCTTGGTCGCGGTGGGCAACCTGGTGGCGCTGGCAACCTACGTGCCGGTGGCCAAGTGGGTGGACCAATCGCCGTCGCCGCGGCCGTTCATCGGTCTGACCTTCGTGCTGTTCGCGCTGTTTCCGATCCTGCTCGTCGTTCTGCCGCGGGCGTCAGCCTGGCTCGGTCTGCCGCTGGCCGCCGGACTCGTCGGCACCTACGTCATCAATGGTCTGCGCGAGATTGGAGAGCCGGCCCGCAAAGCCCTGATCGCGGGCGGCTTCCCTGCCGAAACGCGCGCGCGCTCGGTCGGGCTCTACTGGGGTCTGCGCTCTTTCGCGTACGCGCCGGCGCCGCTGCTGGCGTCCTGGCTGTGGGAGCATGCCGGGCCCGAGCGCACCTTCCTGGCCGGTGGCGCGCTCGCCCTGGTCGGTGTCGCATGGTTCGCCTGGCGCGGCCCGGGCCGCCGCTGAGCCGTGGGGGTAGCCAGCGGCTTGGCGGACCCGCAATCGGGGGGGTAGCCGTCGACGCGGACTCGAAACCCTTGGCAAGCGATCGGGCCCGTAGCAGGATCGCGCATCCGAAAGCAGGAGAGTACCGATGTCCATTTCCCGCCAGTGGCTCTACCGCATCGAAGTCGCCGTCTCGATTGCCAGCGTCCTGCTGCTTGCGCTGACGCTTGTGGAGCCCATGTGGATCGAGCGCCTGTTCGACGAGGCGCCGGACGGTGGCGACGGCAGCCTCGAGCGCCTCGTGGCCGGTGCGGGCTTCGCGATCTCTGCCGTCGTCGCAGCGCTGCTCGCACGGCGCGAACGCCGGCGGCTGGCCGCTGCCTGAGGCGCCGCCGGTTCGCGGCGAATCCTGGCCGATAGCGCCTGAGCCTGCCGACCGGCGCAGGGGCGGGCTCCGCTCGCACTGGCCGCGCGTTAGTGGGACTGGTTCGGCGCGAACTCGTAGATGGCGCCGGCGATGATCATGAACACGCCGTAGCCCACCATGAAGCCGGCCTGCACCGCCGCGGTGATGACCTTGGCCTTGGGGTCGCTGATCAGCGCGATCGGGAACTCCATGATGCCGCCGATGTTGAACGCGAAGTTGCCGATGGACTCCGGGATCAGCGACTTGTAGCTGGTGTCCCACTTGTCCTTGTTGACCACGATGTTGGCGATGACCGGCACGTTCCACACCACGTTGATGAAGCTCTCGACGAACGCGAACACCTTGCCCACCGTGGCGTTGTTGTAGGCCGCGGCCGGGATGGCCGCCATGCCCTTGAGGATGCTGATGCCGGTGAGCGCCGCGTTCAGGTTGGCGTACCAGTTGTCGGTGCGCGCGTTGACGAACGAGGTGATGTTGGGCGACACGTAGGCGATGTTGGCCACGCAGCCCAGCGTGGCCACCGTCTTCGCGAACGGCACCGGCACGCTGAGCATGTCGAACACGCGCTGGAAGTTGGTCACCACCACCAGCGCCGCGCCGCCCACCAGCGAGACGATGCCGGTGACGAAGCCGAAGGTCTTGAGCTTGGACTGGTCCATCACCGGCTGCGGGTCGTCGCTCGCCTCGGCGGCCGCGGCGGTGGCGCTGGCCGCGGCGGTGGCCCGCAGCGCCATCGCCGGGCGCGGCGCCTGGGCCGGCGACGTCTGCACGAACAGCGCCTGGATCGCGTCGAAGTCCGGCGCGTCGATCAGGCCCTGGGTGAACGCGTCATTGGCGGGGAAGGGCGACTGCTGGGCCGCGGCCTTGTAGATCAGCGTGGCCGGAATCGCGGTGATCAGGCAGATCACGTCCAGGAAGGTGAGCGTGTCGCCGGTCAGGTCCTGGTACAGCCAGCTGAGCACCGGAATGTCCAGCGGCATGGTCAGGATGTCCATCATCCCCTGCATCAGCTGCTGCAGCACGTCCAGCATCGTGACGACCACGTTCTCGGCCGTCTGCAGCACGGTGTCGGTGACGATGGCCAGGAAGCGCTTGATGACGTCGGTGACGCTCAGCGTGGCGAAGGGCTCGATGATGTCGGTCTGGATCGCCTGCGCCGCCGCGGCCAGCGCCGCGCCTTCGGACTGCATCAGCCCGACCAGGTCGTTCAGGATGGCCTGCGCCGGGCTCACCGGCGACAGCGCGGCGCTGCTGGTGCCCAGGCCGCCCTGGAAGTGGTGCAGCCCCAGGTTGGACGGTGCGCTGCCCTGGCCCGGCTGCGGCGGGTTGGCGGCCTGGGTGCTGGTGGCCGTCTGGTTGAAGTTGGGAATGTCGGCCCAGCCGTTGATCGCGCTCTGCATCTGCTGGAACAGCCCCGCCACCTCGGCCTTGGTGTTGCCGATGCCGGCAATGGCCGCCTCGCCCAGGCGCTGCATCACGTTGCGCAGCACGCGGTGCGTGACCAGGATGTCCTGCCAGCCGAACAGGAACTGCAGGAACTTCAGCACGTCGTCGACGGCGATCTTGATCTCGTTGTAGACCCAGGTCGCGGCGGCGACCACGGCCTCCACGCAGTCCAGCACCGCGGTGTAGATGTCCTTGCCGACGGTGACGACGAAGTGCCATACGTCGTTGGCGGCGTCCTTGACCAGTTCGATCGCTGCGTCGATGCCGCTCTCGAGCCAGCGGAACAGGTCGCCGATGTCGACCGCCAGGCCGGACACGCCGGCCGCGGCCGCCACGCTGCCGGCGGGCAGGGCCAGCGGTCGCGGCGCGGCCAGCGCGCGCACGCGGGCGCCCGGGGGCGGCGCGGCGGCCACGCTGGTGTAGGCCTGGGCCAGCGCCTGGTTGGACGCGGCCACGCGCTGCAGGTCGGCGCTGCTGGTGCCGGCCGGCACGAAGGGCGTGCTGCTGCCGTCGCGGTTCACGATCTGCGCGGCCTGCAGGCTGGCCACCGAGGTGTACTGCGCGTTGCGCTGCCAGGCGCTGTCCATCGTGTTCACCGCCACCGGGGCCTGGCCCGCGGCGGCCACGGTGTAGCGCGTGCCCGCCAGCGTGGTGGTGAGCTCGACGATGGTCAGCGTGCCCAGCAGGTCGGTCGGCACGGTGATGGGCTGCGGCCCCACCAGGTAGTACAGGTGGTTGATCGACACCGCGGTGACGTTGCTGGCGGTGATCGTCAGCGGCAGGTTCGGCGCGGCCTGGCCGTTCGCATCGGTGGCCTGCACGTGCGTGGTGTACGAATGGATCGGCGTGGCCGGCTGCGTGCTGGCCGACGGCGGCAGCACGATGGGCTGCTGGCTCCACAGCCCGGTGGTCGGCGACTTCAGCAGCTTGGTGAGCCCGCCGGTGCTGTGCGCGAAGAAGGTGTTGGCACCGAAGGGCCGGTTGATGAAGGGCGAGATCGCATCGACGCCCGACAGGATGGGCAGCGGCGTGCTCCACGCGGCCGACTGCCCCTGCTGCCCGGCCGGCACGCGCAGGTAGAACACCTGGTCGTTGCCGTTCAGGCCCCACACGGTGATGACCGGCGTGTCGCCGTCGTTGCCGGCGTCGACGAACAGCGCGCGCACCGCGCCCAGCAGCGCGCTGGTGGCCACCTGCAGGCCGATGGCGCCGCTCTTCTGGTTGCCGGCGGCAAACCAGTACAGCGCGCCTTGCGAGGCGACGTACAGGTCGGAGGTGTTGTCGTCGTTGCGCAGCGCGGCGATGGCATCGGCCACGCCGCCGCCGGGCAGCGCCAGGCGCGAGGGCAGCGGCGGCACCGAGCTGTCGAAGGCGTTGTACAGCGGCGTGTAGACCAGCTGTGCCGAGCCGCCGACCACGCCGCTGGTGTACAGGCCGTCCACGCCATAGGCCTGCGCGCTGCGGCCCAGGCACGAGCTGTAGCCCTGCGCCTGCACGTCCACCGGCAGGTCGTGCGGCTGCCACTGCGGAGCGCCGGCGATCGCGGCGTCGAGGTAGTAGCGCGACAGCACGCCCACCGGCTGGCCGGGGTTGCGCAGCGTGTCGACCACGATCAGCTCGCGGTCGCTGGACTCGCTGATGAACACGTTGTCGATCGTGAACGGGCTGGGCGGCACGATCGGCTGGTGGGTGCCGTCCTGGGCGTTGAAAGGAGCGGCCGTCCAGGCCAGGCTGGGGTCGACCCAGCTCAGGTCGGTGGCCGAGTGGCCCAGGCTCAGGTACAGGTGGTCGCTGGTGCCGTCGTTCACCACCATCGCCAGCTGCAGCGTCGTCGGCCCGCCGGCGGTGGCCGGCACCGTCTGCGCGGCGCCGAAGGTCTTGACCGTGCCGTGGCCGCCGAAGTCGGCCTGGATGCGAGCGCTCGACAGGTCCACCTGGCGCCAGGTGGCGCCCTGGCCGGGCTGCTCCAGCGTCAGCAGCAGCACGCCGGCGCTGGAGATCGACAGCAGCAGCGACGCGCCGGCGTCGGACTGCAGCGCCATGAACTTGGCCTGCGGCTGCAGGACATCGGCCTGGACATAGTTCTCCATCAGCTCGGCCGAGGCGGTGATCGTGTAGGTGCCCATGATGTGCTCCAGAAGGGGGGTGTGAGGTGTGCGCGGCTCAGTTCGGGTTCACGTAGGTGAGCTGCGCGATCAGGTCCTGGCCGGTGGAGAACGCGACGTTCTTGAAGGTGAACGCGTCGTTGCCCGGGAACACCCAGCCCTGGTAGCCGTTGATCGTGGCCGTCATCTGCTGCACGTAGCCGGTGAAGGCCGAGTCGATCACCGCGGCCAGGTTCTGCTGCACGCTGGTGACGCCCTGCTTGAGGTTGTTCTCGAAGCCGAACTTGCCCAGGATGCCCTGCGGGTCGTAGTCCCAGGCCGCCGAGTTGTCGGTCACGTTGTGCGTCTCGGTCACCTGCAGCGCGCCGTTCTGGTCCACGCCCAGCGTGTACAGCACGGTCAGCGTCTTGTCGTAGTAGTTCTTGCCCGGAAGGTCGGTGTAGTTGACGAACACCTCGCGGTGCGCGAACTGCATGTAGGCCTGGGCCTGCACCTGCACGCGGATCTGGTTGCCCTGCACCGCCACCGAGCCGGTGAGCGTGTAGTTGAAGTCGCCCCAGATCTCCACCAGGTGGGTGGACGAGGTGGAGTCGTCGTGCGCGTTGTGGTTGAAGTTCAGCGCCAGCAGCGTGGTGAAGCCGTCCGCCGCGGGCGGCGCGATCGTCGCCACCGGGCGGAAGGACTGCGGCGAGCCCGAGGTGCTGCTGCTGTAGAGGATGGTGAAGTCCTCGCCCGAGTGCGTCATGGTCACGTTGGTGTCGATGCACAGCGGCGCCACCTCGGGGTTCAGCAGCCCGGCCAGGTAGGTGAAGAACACGTCGCGCCGCACCGCCTGCACGCCCGAGATGGCGGCCACGTCGGCGAGCTCGATCCAGTTCCAGCCGAAGGGCACCGGCACCGGCGGCGTGGTGGCGGTGCTGCCCACGTACACCAGCGCCGCGGCCTGCAGCTGCGCCGGCGTGGGGTTGACGATGGGCTGCCCGTTGTTCATCAAGGGCAGGCATTCGCGCGCCACGGCGCCCAGCTGCAAGGTGCTGGGGCGCGGTGAGGCCACCGTGAAGCTGTAGCTCAGCACCGGGTCGCCGTTCTGGCGCAGCTGCGTGAAGTAGCTGCCCAGGAACACCGTGCTGATCAGGTTCCACACCGGCCAGCCGGCGGGAATGCCCTGGAGGGTGGGCGTGGTCTCCAGGATCGCGGTGTCCAGGTCCAGGAATAGCTTCTGGATCGTGAAGGCGTTGGTCGGGTCGTTCTGCAGCTGGGTGATGCGCTGCTGCACCGCCGGCGGCACCGGCGAGTTGGGGTTCAGGGTCGCGCTGTTGAGCTGCACGTTGGCCGAGAAGTACCAGGGCGTGCCGCTGCCGCTGGGCTGCGACTGGTTGATCCAGCTGGCGCTGCCGCGCGGGCCGTACTGGAAGCCGGTGATCTGGAAGTCGGCGCACAGCAGGTTGAACAGCACCGGCGCGCTGCTGCCGACGCCCAGCGTGGCGATCGGCGGCAGGCTGGACAAGGGCAGGTTGGGCAGGCCCAGGCGGGCGCGCACCGCGCCGGCGAAGTTGGCGGCGGCCAGGTTCTTCAAGTCCTGGTTGGTGCTGGGGTCGGCACCGGAGGGTACCGAGAACGGGTCGGAACCGCGGGCATCGCCGACCAGGGTGCTGTAGGCGATCGGCACCAGGTTGTTGGCGTTGTCGTAGACGTAGCACAGCGTGACTTCGGGCGCGCTGAGCCCGGCCATCAGCTGCGCCAGCGTGGCGTTGACGCTGGCCTGGCTGACGGCGACGACGAGGTCGTAGCCGTAGTGCGGGTCGGAGAGGTTCGATTGCGAGGCGCTCATGGGGAACTCCTTGGTCAAAGGGGGTGGTCGGGGCGGGAAGGGGACGCAGGGGCAGGCAGGGGCGCACGCCACCGCGCCGCCCGGGGGCGGCATCGCGGCGCTGGGGTGCACCGTCAGCGGGAGAGAGCGGCGCGCCGGCCGTGGCTCAGGGCCCGGCGGCGCGGTCGCGTCGTCGTCGACGCCGGCGACGGCGACCCACGCCCGGGGCGGCGGGAGCGGCGGAGGGGGTGGCCGGCATGGTGGACGACTCGGGTGGCAGGGTGGGTGGACGGCGGCGGGGCCGGAACGGTCGCAAGACTAGTCCCGATGCCGACGCCGAGGGGCGTCGGGTGCACTTGTACACAGCGCTGGCGCGCGAGGGACTAACGCGTTAGGGGTGCGTCATCGGCGGCAGCGTGGCGGCGCTGGCGCGAGGCGAGGCCGGGCCGCGGGTGCCTGCCAGAAGGCGCTCAGGATGGGGGTTAGCAATTCACCGCTTCGACGCCGGATAGTCGACTTCGTCGCAGGGTCTCAGCGGGGCGGCCGGCCGACGGTCTGCGCCAGCAGCAGCTGCTCGTCGTTGGCCAGGTCCATCGCGCGCGCCAGCGCCTCGCGGTCGAACCAGGCCCGCACGACGGTCGCCAGCCCGGCCGAGGCACAGGCGAGGTAGACGTTCTGCGCCATCGCGCCAGCCGCCGCGAAGGCGTAGGCGGTGCGCTGCGAGGCCGGCACCAGCCCCATGCGCCGATGGTCGGCCACGTAGATCAGGTCGAGCGCGGCGTCGTCGACGAAGTCCTGGTAGCCGGTCACGCCGCGCACGTCGCGCGCGGCGACGCGCTGCAGCTCGTGCGCGACCGGCTCGTAGCGGTACAGGCCCTGCGGCATCGCGGCGTAGAGCAGCACCTCCTGCGCGTTCATCGCGCTGGGGGCGGTGCGGCCGCCCAGCTCGGCACGGTTCACGCCGGCCGCCGCCCACAGCAGGTCGGCCAGCGTCGCCTCGTCCAGCGGCTCCGGCGAAAACGCGCGCTGCGACTGCCGGCGCGCCAGCGCCTGCATCAGTGGCAGGCCGCCGTCGCGCCGCGGCGGCGGCAGGCGCAGGGCCGGGCTGCCATCCCCTTCGGCCGGGCGCGGCCGGGTCTGGCCGATCAGCCCGAGGGCCAGTTTGGTCAAGGTGTTCATCGCGGATCCCCCTTGCAGGGTCCCAGACTAGGCCTGCCGGCCCCGCGCGCCTTGAGCCTGCGCAAGCTTTGCCGGTCGCAGCGCGACCAGGTGCTGGCGCAGCATGGGGGCCACGGTCTCGCGCACCAGGGCCTTGCGACCGCCGCGCGGCAGGTGGCCATCGAACTGGCCCGCGAGCATCAGGTGTGCGAAGCCATGCACCATCGACCAGGTGGCGCGCAGCGCGTGCTCCTGGGCCGTGTCCAGCGGCGCGCCGCGCGGCAGGGCGAACAGGTCGCGGATGCCGTCCTCCAGCACGCCGTAGGCGGCATCGGCGCTGGCGGCCAGGGCCTCGTCGCTGCGCAGCAGGTCGGCGCGGAACATCAGCGCGAAGCGGCCGGGCCAGGCCAGCGCGAAGCCGACATAACCGACGCCCTGTTCGCACAGCCGCTCGAGCGGGTCGTCGCCGCCGCGCGCGTTCCCGGCCTGGAGCGCCTCGGTCAGCTGGTCGAAGGCCAGCCGGGCGACGGCCGCCAGCAGCCCGGCCGCATCGCCGAAGTGATGCGCCGGTGCCGACGGCGAGACGCCCGAGCGGCGGGCCACCTCGCGCAGCGAGAACCCGTGGGCCCCGCGCTCGGCAATCAGGGACTCGGTGGCGGCGATCAGCGCGTCGCGCAGCGCGCCGTGGTGGTAGGTGTCGCGGGGCGTGGGGTCGGCGGCGTCCTGCGAAACAGGGCGCTGCGGCGGGCGGGACATGGCGGCGGACTCCGGGCGGGTCGGGACGGCGCAAGCGCCGCAATGGGGGACAGGGCGGAAACGGTGGAATGGACTTGACAGTGTTCAGATAATAGCCGAACATCAATTTGAACGCTGTTCAGATCAATGCCCGGCGGGCCGCGCCTGCCGCGGCCGCCCGTCCCTTCCAGCCCCCGGAGATCCACCATGAGCCCCCTTTCGTTCCCCGCCCCCGACGCCGTGTTCGGCGCCGCCAACAGCCTGGCCCTGCTGGGCTGGCTGGCCCTGGCGCTGTCACCGGCGCGTGCGCGCTGGGCCGGTGCCGCACGCCTGTTCGCCGGCCGCGTGGTGCCGCTGCTGCTGGCCGCGGTGTACGTGCTGCTGTTCGTGCGCACCGGCATGGCCGGCGGCGGCTACGGCACGCTGGCGGCGGTCGGCCGGCTCTTCGCGGTGCCGGAGCTGCTGACCGCGGGCTGGCTGCACTACCTGGCCTTCGACCTCTTCGTCGGCACGTGGATCGCCGAGCGCGCTGCGGCGCTCGGCCTGCCGCATGCCGTGCTGCTGCCGCTGCTGGCGCTGACCTTCCTGTTCGGCCCGGCCGGGCTGCTGGCCTTCCTGGCGCTGGCCGCCGTCGTGCGGGGCTGGCGTCGTCGCGCTGCAGGCGCATCGCCGGCCGCGGCCTGAGGCCTAGCGTGCGAAAAGACCGTCCATCGATCCCTGACCTGCCTCACCCCCTCGTGCTGCCATGAATCTCCACGCCACCTCTGCCACCCACGCCTCCCCGCCCTGCGCACCACTGCGGCTGCCGTTGTCCGGCCGGCCCGCGCTGCGCGCCCGCCTCACCCCCTGCCTGCACGAACTGCTGCGGCGCGAGCGCCGCCTGGCGCTGTTCGGCTTCGTGCTGCTCGCGCTGCTGCTGCCACTGGCCCTGGCCTGGGGGCTGGACGAGCGCATGCTGCGCGGCGCCAACGTCTGGCTCAAGCCGATGAAGTTCGCGCTGTCGCTGGGCCTGTTCGCGCTGACCACCGCCTGGTTCGTCGGCCACCTGCTGCCAGCGACGCGCCAGCGGCGCGCGGTGGACCTGATCGTCTGGGTGCTGATCGGCAGTGCCAGCTTCGAGCTCGCCTACATCACGCTGCAGGCCGGGCTCGGCCGCGGCTCGCACTTCAACGTCGGCGACGCCTTCCATGCCGTGATGTATTCGCTGATGGGCGTGGGCGCGCTGGCGCTCACCGCCACGCAGGCGGCACTGGCCTGGCTGCTGCTGCGCCACGCGGATCCGCAGCGTGCGCCGGCCTACCGGCTGGCGGTCGTCCTCGGCCTGGGGCTCACCTTCGTGCTCGGCGCTGGCGCCGGCGGCCTGCTGTCCGGCCTGCAGCCACCCGAGACCGCGCTGCTGCCGGTCCTCGGCTGGTCGATGGCCGGCGGCGACCTGCGCCCGGCCCACTTCCTGGGCATCCACGCGCAGCAGCTGCTGCCGCTGGTGGGGCTGGCGGTGTCGGCCTGGCCCGCGGCGACGGCACGCCGCAGCGTCTGGGCGGTGACGGGGGCCTACCTGCTGCTGTTCGGCGCGGCCCTGGCCTGGGGGCTGATGGGGCGTGGCTGATGCCGTTGGGCGGCGCGCATTGCGCTGGCTCAACCCGCCGCGCCGCCGCGCTGCTAGAAGTGACCGCAAACGCGGGAGTCTGGCGATGTGGCAACGGTGGCGGCGTGTCCTGGCGGGGCTGGGTGTCGGCCTCGCGCTGTGCTGGGCGATGGGCGCCGGGGCCTACGTACAGCTCACCGACACCAACGGCGGCAATGCCAGGCTGGGGGCGCGCCACTACGACGTGTTCGTCGAGAACGACCCGAAGAACCCCGGCTCGCGGGCCGAAGTCGTCGCGGCGCTGCAGAAGTGGCAGGCCGAGCTGGCCAAATACCAGGTGACGCTCACTTTGCGCGATGGCAATCCGCCGCAGACGGCGATCGATCGCACCGCCTACGCCCAGCAGGCGCAGGCCTATGCCAAGGACACTGACGCGGCGCCGGACATGACCAAGTACCCCGAGGTGCAGAAGTCGATGCAGAAGGAGAACACGCTCAGCATCTACTTCCGCACGTCCGACGCGATCCAGGCGATGGGCAGCGGCACCGAACGCGGTCGGCTGAACTGGCTGCTGTCCGGTGACACCGCCGGGCAGATCGAGAGCGGCGACATCTTCCTGCCCAACGACCGGCTCGGCGGCACCGACGAGGTCGCCAGGACGCTGATCCACAACATCGCGCTGCACGAGATCGGTCATTTCGCCGGCCTCGACCACTACTCGGCAGCGCAGAGCAAGGGCGGCGGCCAGGTGATGCAGGTCGATGCCAGCCTGTTCGACCAGCGGCTGAACCTGGGTGCCGAGGAGACCGGTGGGCTGAAGTCCGTCTACGGCCCGCAACCCGCGGTGCAGCTGCACGGCAGCGCCCAGCAGCAGAGCCTGTCCGAGCTGCCGCCCGAGGTGCTGGCCAGCCTGCCACCCGGGGTCGAGCGG
Organism: Aquabacterium sp.; assembly: GCF_044226965.1. Lineage (GTDB taxonomy): Bacteria > Pseudomonadota > Gammaproteobacteria > Burkholderiales > Burkholderiaceae_C > Pseudaquabacterium. Next base: position 38,346 of record NZ_JBGAGA010000039.1, read on the forward strand.
GTGTGGCGCTACCTCTACGACATCGAGCGCGGGGCCACCGGCGAAGCGCTGAGCTACTTCCAGGTCGAGGTCAATTCGGCGCCGGTGTACTACGCGGCGGGCCTGGGCGCGCTGGCCGACTGGACCTGGCAGGTCTGGCACGACGACGAGAAGTCGGTCGACAACGGCACCAGCCGCCTCTACGGCGCGCAGGGCCTGCGCGAGAACATCGACCGGCTGGCCGCCATCGGCGACCTGCTCGAGTTCGACGCCGACGCGAGCTACCTCACCGATGCCATCACGCCGGGCCGCCTGGTCTTCTACACCGACCGCGGCCCCGACCTCGGGCTGCTGGTCAGCGCCGGCGGACAGCAGTTCGGCGTGGCGCCCAGCGCGATCGACGAGCCCGCAACGCTGATGCTGGGCCTGGTGGCGCTGCTGGCCGGGGCCTGGGTGATGCGGCCAACGCGCCGCCGGGTGTCCCCCCGTCTGGCCGCGGCCGCGGCGCTGGCCGTCAGTCTGCTGGGCTGGCCGCTCGGTGTGCTCGCCGACCCGGCGACGATCCGGCTGGGCGATGCGGCCAGCCAGAACAGCACCATCAGCTATGAGTTCCAGGACGCCAAGGGCAACGTGCAGTTCCGCCTGCACAAGGACGTGCAGAAGGGCGAGACGGCGCAGACCGTCATCGACTACTTCGAGAACGCGATGAAGTTGTTCGGCGCGGCGTACAAGGTCACGCGCAGCTCAGAGACGCTGCCCGACGGCAGCATCATGTACGCGCTGAAGATCGATCCCCAAGGCACCACCCCCAACATCGGCAAGGTGGAAGCGAAGGTACCCAGCGGGTACGGCGGCGGGGATTCGGTGGACCACCGGGCGCCTGCGAAGACCGCCATCGAGGTGACGCCGCAGGCCACCCCCGTGGCGGGCGGGATCCAGATGTCCGGCAACTGGCAGTTCGACCTGCTCGACCAGGATCTGCACAGCCTGGCTTCGGTGAATGCCGTGGCCGGCGACGCGGCCGACCCCTTCGACGTGCTGCGGCCCTTCTACGACGAGCTCACCGTGCTGGGCTTTCAGCCGCTGCTGGCCAGCGCTGGCGCAGGCGGCGCGAACCTGTCGCTGCTGAGCTCGGACAACCTGTTCTTCCGGGTCGCCCACGACGACACGCGTTTCGCGCTGACCCTCAGCGACCAGCTGCTGGTCCCCGAGCCAGCCACGCCGGGCCTGGCCGCGCTGGGCCTCGTGGCGGCGCTGGTGGCCGGGGCCGCCGCGCAGCGGCGCCGGGCCGCGGTGGCCTGGCCTGGCCCCAGACCCTAGAGGCAGGCGAAGAAGGTCACGTAGCGCGCGTCCACCGCAATGCCCATGCGCGAGACCTTGGCCTCGAGCAGGTTGCGGTGGTGGGCCGGCGAATGGCGCCAGCCGTCCATCAGCGCCTCGGCGGTCTGGAAGTTCCAGCCGACGTTCTCGACGCAGACGCGGCTGCGGGCGCGGGTGTAGCGGGCGTCGAAGCCCTCGTGCGTGAGCACCCGCTGCGCGGCCATCTCGGCGCTGTGTTCGCCGGCCAGCGCCACCAGGTCCTCCGAGATCGTCAGCGGGGCCAGGCCGTTGCGTTCACGGTAGCCGTTGATCAACTCGGCCAGGTGGCGGCCGAAGCCTTCGCTGGACTGGGCCTGCGCGGGGTTCGCGACGGCGGTGGTGGCCAGGGCCAGGGCGATCAACAGCTTGCGCATCGCAGGGCTTCAAGAAGGGGACTGGTCTGTTCATCGGCTGAACAGCCCCATTCTTGAGGGCCCGGCGTGGCGGCGGGCTGCAGACAAACCCGCGCTGCGGCGCGGGCGTGCAGGATTCAGGTGCGCGGTGCGGTGCGGCAGCCGGCGCGGGCCAGGGCCGGGTGCAGCGCGCCGGCGGTCTTCGAAGCGGCGGGCTTGCCCACCGGCTCGCCGCGCAGCACGTGCAGGTTGCGCTGCGCCATCTCGGCGCCGCGGTCCGCGGCGGCGCGGAACCAGCGCTCGGCAGCGGCCGGGTCCTTGGCCACGCCCTGGCCGGTGGCGTACATCACGCCCAGGTTGTTCTGGGCCGCGGTGTCGCCGCCCTCGGCGGCCCGCGTGAGCCAGCGCACCGCCAGCACGTCGTCGCGGGCGATGCGGTGGCCGCTCATCAGCATCCAGCCCAGCACGCTCTGCGCGCCGGTGTGGCCCTGTTCCGCGGCGGCCTGCAGCAGGCGCCCGGCCTCGGCGGGGTCGCGCGAGAGGTTGCGCCGGCACAGCATCGCCACGCCCAGGTCGTACTGCGCATCGAGGTCGCCGGCGGCGGCGCGCTCGCGCACGCTGCGGCCCGGCGCCGACGCTACCGACGCAGCGGCGGCGGACGTCGCCGGAGCTGTGGCTGCCGAAGCCGGCGCCGAGGCCCCCGGCGTCTGCGCGCCCGCCAGCGCCGATGCGGCGAGCAGCAGCGCCACGGCCGACCGCGTCCCGTGCCGGTGGAGGGTGTTCATGTGCGTCCTTTCGCGGTGGGCCGGCGCAGCCAGGCCAGCAGGCCCAGCGCGGTCAGGGTCAGCAGCCAGGTGCCCGGCTCGGGCACGGCGCCCGGCGGCACGTCGCCCTCGCGGCGCACGCCCAGCACCGAGACGTTGTTGCAGACGAAGGGCACCATCACCGAGTAGCGGCGCCCGGCCTGGTCGTCCGCCTCGTACAGCGCGGCGTACTCGACATGCCCGGACGGGAAGTTGACCTGTGTGTCGAAGCACAGCGTGTTGCCGAAGCTCATCGCCGGGATCTGCGGCTTGAAGATGCGCCGCCCGTCGATCGAGCGGATTGCCGTGCGCGAGATCTCGACGCGGTCCCGCGTGAAGCCGTTGCGCGCCATCTCGGCAATGCGCTGCACCACCTCGGGCGGGAGTTGAGCCGCCATCAAGGCCTGCTCCACCGTGCCGCGGTAGGGCGTGCGTCCCGGCACGCCCCAGACACAGTTGCGGCGCAGCTGCAGTGGCGTCACGTTCTTCGCCACGCGCGCGTCGTCGGGGCCCAGCTCGGTGCCTTCGTGGTGCAGCCCGGGCGGCGAGCCGAGCATGTCCCACTCGCCGCTGTCGCGGTTGGCCGAGGCTGCCGCTGCGGCCGCCGCCACGGTGGGGCGTGCGGCCGGCCGCGTGCCGGTGAGCATGCGGGCGGCCAGCATGCCGCTGGTGGCCAGCACCACGCCACCGGCCATCCACAGCAGCCGGCTGCGCCAGGTCAGCGTGGCGTGCAGCGACTGCGCGATGTCCTCGCGGCCGACCACGCCTTCCCAGCCGCACTGCGGGTCGGTGCAGCGGTAGCGGTGCACCGATTCGAACATGCTGACGAAGCGGTCGAGCGGATGGCGGTGCACGCGCTCGACCAGCGCACCGCAACCGGGGCAGTGACCTCCATCGGGAAAGGGGGCGGGTTTGGCAGGCTTGGACATCTCGCGCAGGCGGGCCACCGGAAAGCAGCCGACAACCTGATTGAGCACCCGAATCCCGCGGCGGGTCTTGAGACGGCTCAATCCCGGCGCGACATCACAGCATCGCGCGCAATTTGTCGTAGCCGCTGCGGCTGACCGGAATGCGCTTGCCGCTGCGCAGCCGCACCGCATGCGCATCGGAATCGGTGCGCTCCAGCGTCTGCAGCTGGTTCAGGTTGATGATGAAGCTGCGGTGCACGCGCACGAACTGCGCGGGGTCGAGCTGGGCCTCCAGCTCGGAGATGCGCTGCGTCTTCAGGTGCACCTGCGGGCCCTGGTGGAAGGCCACGGTGTCGGCCTGGGCCTCGATGTAGTCGACCTCGTCGAGCGCCAGCACGCGCTGGTCGGCGCCGTCGCGCACCAGCACGCGGCGCAGCGGCTGGGCCTGGACCAGGCGTTCGACGGCCGCGGGCGCCGGCTCCTGCATCAGCTGGCGTGCGCGTGCCAGCGCGGTGTCGAAGCGGGCCTGGCTGAAGGGCTTGAGCAGGTAGTCCACCGCATGCAGGTCGAAGGCGGCCAGCGCATGCGCGTCGTAGGCGGTGGTGAAGACCACGCCGCGCCGCAGGCCGGTGGCCTGCAGCACCTCCAGCCCGGTGAGCTTGGGCATCTGGATGTCCAGCAGCACCAGGTCGGGCGCCAGCGCCTGGATGTCGCGCGCCGCGGCCAGGCCGTCGGCCACCTCGGCGACGACGGTGATGTCGGCATGCGGCCGCAGGTACTCGCGCAGCAGCGCGCGGGCCAGCGGTTCGTCGTCGGCGATCAGGGCACGAATTCTCATGTCTGCCAGGGGAGGTGAAGGGTCACGGTGAAGCGGCCGTCGGCCTGCAGCACGTCGACGAAGGTGGGTTCGGCGTACTGGGCCTGCAGCCGCGCGCGCAGGTGCTGCAGGCCGTGTCCCAGCCCGGTGGCGTCGCGCGGCGCGGCGGCTTCCACCGGGTTCGCCACGCGCAGCTGCAGCCGGCCCGCGTCGTGCCGGGCACGGATGTCGATCAGCCCGCCGTCGTCGAGCTGGCGGATGCCGTGCTTGATGGCGTTCTCGACCAGTGGCTGCAGCGCCAAGGGCGGCAGCAGCGCGCTGCGGCAGTCGGCATCGGCGTCGATCGCCAGCTGCAGCTTGTCGCCCAGCCGGCGCTGCTCGATCGCCAGGTAGCGCTGCACCAGTTCCAGTTCCTCGTCCAGCGCAATGCGCTGGCGGCCGCTCATTGAAAGCGTTAGGCGGAAGAACTGCGCCAGGTCGATCGTCATCGCGCGGGCGGCCGCCGGGTCCAGCTGCGTCAGCGCGCTGATCGAGTTCAGCGCGTTGAACAGGAAGTGCGGATCGATCTGGTTGCGCAGCGCCTGCAGCTCCATGTCGCGCAGGTGCAGCCGGGCCTGCGCCTCGGCGGCGGCGGCGGCCTGCGCGGCCTGCAGCGACAGCAGCGCGTCGTGCGCCAGCGCCGAGATCACGAACACCATGAAGCCGATGGCCAGCAGCGCCAGCCAGCCCGCCGGCGGCAGCACCACCAGGCCGGCGCGGCCGAAGGCCCAGCCCAGCGCGTTCCACAGCGACGCGCCGCCGCCGGCCAGCAGCGCCAGCAGCAGCGCCGCCGCCGCGCGGCGCTGCAACGCGCTGATCCAGCGCGCCGGCGTCAGCGGCTGGCTGCGGCACACCGGGTACAGCGCCAGCGCCAGCAGCCCGCAGCCCAGCGCCACCGGCAGCGCGAAGCCCAGCGCCCAGGGCCAGGTCGTCGCCGGCGGCTGCACGCAGGCGGCGGCCAGCGCCAGCCCGGCCAGCCACCAGGCCAGCAGGTAGGCGGCCAGGCCGCGCAGGCGGGTCAGCAGCGGGTGCACGGCAGCGGCTCAGTTCCGGATCTCGACACCGCCCAGCGTCGTGTCCCCGCGCAGCACCAGCCGGTGCGCGGCCGCGGGCGGCGCGAAGGTCTTGTCCTCCACCGCGCCCAGCGTCGAGCTCATCTGCACCGACACCTGCCAGTCGCGCGGCACGCGCAGTTCGATGCCGCTGAACGAGGCGTGGATCGTCAGCGTGGCCTCGGGTCCGGCCATCATCGCCTCGCGCAGGTCGAGCTCGACGCCACCGAACTGCGCGCTGATGCGCCCGCCCTTGAACTGGCGCGAGTCGTTGCGCAGCTTGATGCCGCTGAAGCTGGCGTCGATGTCGACCTCGTCGCTGTGCTCGATGGCCGAGCTTTCGAAGCGCTGGCGGCGCTGCCAGCGCCGAGGGTGCGGGAACAGCCCGCGCAGCACGATGGCCACGCCAGCCAGGATCAGGAACACCGGCCACCAATGCCGGAAATCGATGTTCATGTGGCCGAGGTTGTGCATCACCATCAGCACGCCCACCACGACCAGCACCAGGCCGAACAGCCGGCTCGACAGGTGATGCGGCCACAGCAGCCGGCCGATGCCCCAGAGCACGAGCGCCAGCGGCCAGAAGGTGCGCAGCACCGGCATCTCGAACAGCTGCAGGTTGTCCAGCAGCGCGAGCGAGCCGATGCCGACGATGCCAAGGCCGAACAGCGCACGCCGGGCGCGGCGGCGCGGTGAATCGAAGGGGGTCGGGGGCGTGTCCATGGGCGAGAGTGGACACCCGCCGCGGCGTCCGGGGAAGCCGGGGCCGGCCAACCGACGGGAAAGGCCGACGAATCGCGGCGCCGCGCCCTGCGCCGCCCGTGACCCATCGCAACACCGCCTTAACTCGGCTTGGCCGCCAGGGCGGTCGGCGGGGATATGTTGCGGGCGATCGGCCGTGCCGGCCGAGTCCAAGGAACGCACCATGCAGGCTCTGCCTCCACTCGCCCGAAGCCGGGTTGTCCGGTCGATCGCAGGCCGCGTCGCGGTCACCGCGCTGGCCTTGTCGGCCAGCTGGGCCGCAGCGGCCGCCACCGGCATCCAGGTCGGCCCCAGCGGCAAGACCTTCGCCTCCAGCGCGATCAGCTGCGCCATGAACCCGGTCAGCGGCATGGCGCCGATGGTCACGGCCGGCCTCTACAACCCGGCCAAGCACGCCAGCGCCACGGTCAGCGTCAACGGCGCGACCGTGGCCAGCGTGACCTTCGCCAGCCCGAGCGCCACGCTGTGGTTGCCCGACGGGGCCGACACGGTGACCGTGGCGCTGAGCCGGCGCGTGGCCGACAGCTATGCCTTCGACGCGGCCACCACCTTCCCGGGCCAGCCCAACATCTGCATCCCGGACACGCGCAACAACTCGGTGGTGGTCGACCTCGAATACGCGGCGAGTGGCAAGTCCTACGCCACGGTGACGCCGGGTTGCGCGCTGAACGCGGCCACCGGCCGGGCGCAGCCCTACGTGAACCTGTTCGACAACGGCGGCTACCTGCTGAACGTGTCGATCAACAACACGCCGCTGACGCAGCTGAGCAGCACCCGGCCGCACACGCCGGTGTTCTTGAGCGCGGGGCTGAACGTGATCTCCGCAGCGAATGCGGCGCTGTCCACCGACCACTACGTGCGCGACGGCGGCAGCGGCAGCTGCACGCTGCCCTGATCCGCATTGTCAGAAGTGCATCGTCACCGCGTCGATCACGCGGTAGGCGTCGTCGACCACCGGCATCCACTGCCAGCGGTCGAAGGTGGTGCAGGGGTGCGAGATGCCCAGGCCCACGCGCTCGCCGACCACCGGCGCGGCGGCCTCGTCGCCCGCGTCCCAGCGCAGGTGGGCATGCTGGTCGTTCAGGCCCGTGACCCGCCAGCTGCCGGGAATGGCCTGAGGCGCCAGCGTGCCGCGCGGCGCGCGCGCGAAGGGGATCGGCATCTCGATGTCGAAGGACAGGTCGCGCCGGCCGGCCGCCAGGATCGCCAGGCCCGGCTCGGGGCGCGACTGCACATGCGTCCACACCTCCAGCGCGGGCCGCAGCGTCTCGGCACAGCCGCAGCGCGCGGCCACGGCCGCCAGCATGCGGCGGTAGTTGCCGTGGTCGTGCGTGACGTAGCAGCCCGAGCGCAGCAGGCCGCGTACTTGGCGCGATAGAGACGGCTTCAACCGGCCGGCCACCAGGTCGAAGATCGCCGAGCCGCCGGCGGACATCAGCACCTCGTCGGCCTCGAACAGGTGCTCGCGGTCGCACAGCGTGGCCAGCGCCTCGACGCGGTCCATCAGCGCCCGCGCATAGGGCTCGTCGTTGGCGCTGTCGCCCTTGGCGCCCAGGCCTTCGTAGCACTCGATGCCCACCAGCCGCACCGCCGGGCTGGCATGCAGCGCGCGCGCCAGCGCGGCGGCTTCCTCGTGGCCGCGGCAGCCGGTGCGGCCGCCGGCGACGCCGACCTCGAGCAGCACCTCGAAGGCCGGGCCCGGATGTGTTGCGCACCAGGCCTCGATCAGCGCCAGCTGCGCGGTCGAGTCGACCAGGAACACGGTGCGCAGGTCGGCATGCGCCGCCCGCAGCGCGCGCAGCCCGTGCAGGTCCTCGTCGGCGAAGACCTGGTTGGCGATCAGCACGCGCTTCACGCCGGCGGCCACGCCGATGGCCGCCTGCGTCACGTTGGCCAGCGTGATGCCCCAGGCCCCGGCGTCCAGCTGGCGCCGGAACAGCTGCGGCGACATCGTCGTCTTGCCATGCGGCGCCAGGTCGATGCCGCGCTCGCGCACGAAGGCCTGCATCCAGGCGATGTTGTGCGCTAGCGCCTCGTGCTTCAGCACCGCCAGCGGCAGCGGCAGCCGGCCGTCCAGCACCTGCCAGCCGGCGGCGGCGATCTGCGCGCGCGTCATCGGCGGCTGGTCGTGCGGAAAGCCCTTGAGCCCGGGGGCGAACACCGGCTCGGCCACCGGGCGCGTCATGCCCACCTCTCTCGTCATCTCGATCTCCTGGCTTCGGTCCGGGCGCCGACAATGGCGGCTTCCCCACCGCGATTGTGCAGACGCTTCCGATGCAGGCACCCGCCACCCCGCATGCCGTACCGGCACCGTTGCTGGCCCGCGCCCACGCGCTGCTGCAGGCCGGCGGTCGCCGGCTGCTGGGGCTGGTGGGCCCGCCGGGCAGCGGCAAGTCGACGCTGGCGCAGGCGCTGCAGGCGGCGCTGCCGACGCAGTCGGTGATCGTGCCGATGGACGGCTTCCACCTGGCTAACGCCGAATTGCAGCGGCTGGGCCGCGCCGGGCGCAAGGGCGCGCCCGATACCTTCGACAGCGCCGGCTATGCCGCATTGCTGCGCCGCCTGCGGTCGCAGCCCGCGGGCGAGACGGTGTACGCGCCGGCCTACCACCGGGACCTCGAGGAAGCGCTGGCCGGCGCGATCGCCGTCGACGCCGCGGTGCCGCTGGTCATCACCGAAGGCAACTACCTGCTGCTGGCCGAGGGCGCCTGGGGCGCGGTGGCAGCGCTGCTCGATGATGTCGGCTACGTGGACGTGGACCCGACGCTGCGCCGGCAGCGCCTGGCGCAGCGCCACCAGCAGTTCGGCCGCAGCGCCGAGGCCGCCGCGGACTGGGTGGCGCACACCGACGAGCCGAACGCCCGCTTGATCGAGGCGACGCGCGGCCGCGCCGGGTTCGTTGTGCGGGTCTAGGGCCTGCCGCTCAGGGTGCGGGGCGCCGGCAGGGCATCGGCGTCAGGCAATCGGGGCAGGCGGCGTTGTCCCACGCCGGCGCGCTGGGGTTCCAGTCGAGCATCGCGCCGGTCCAGGCGGCCATGGTCGGGCCGGCCGGCGAATCGGCGTAGAAGCCGTTGTCGCCGATGATCGTGTGCTTCGTGCCGGGCAGCACGTAGGCGCGGAAGTTCGGCAGGCTGGTCTTGTACTGCGACAGCGTGCCGAGCATCTGGCGGTTCCAGTCCGGCGTGATCAGCGGGCAGTTGCCGCCGGGACCGTAGAACACCTTCATGTAGCCGTAGAAGCCGGTCTGCACCTCGTCCTGCGTGGTGGTGTACTGCGCGAAGCGCGCACCGGTGTAGGCCTGGGCGCCGCGGCGCAGCAGGTCGTTCGAGGGCACTGCGAGCGGTGTGCTGCCGAACACCCAGGCCGGCAGCTGCACGTTCCAGTTGGCGCGACCGTTGGCATCGAAGGCCGGCGTGCTGACGCCCTGGCTGGCATCGGCCAGCACCGACAGCCGCGCCTGCGGAAACTGCCGCGCCAGCCACGGGAAGTGGGCCGACGCGCCATAGCCGCCGGCACTGGCGCCGGTGACGAACAGGTCGCTGAGGTCCGGGCCGACGTTCTTGCCGATCCAGTCCAGCACCACCATGAAGTTGTCGTAGCCGCGGTGATGGATGGTGATGGTGTCGCCGCGCGGGAAGCCCGGGCGCGCCACCTTCTGGTAGACGTGGTCGGCGGAGCCCAGGTGCACGTCGGCGGTGCAGTAGGGCAGCGCGACCAGCGTCCAGTCCTTCACCGGGTTGGCCGGGTTGTTCAGGTCCAGCAGGCCGTCGTACTGGCTGGGGTCGACATCCTTCGGGATCGCCGGCGTGTAGAACTGCAGCAGCGGCTGGCGCAGCACGCCGCCGGACGGGTGGCTGCAGGTCAGGTCGTCCCAGCAGGCGCCGCCGCCGTCGAAGATGACGGCCAGCTTCTTCGGGTCGCCCGGGCGCACCCAGAAGCGGTAGCGCGGGTTGGTGCCCGGAAAGCCGGAGCAGGTGGCCTGGTGCGGCAGTCCGTCGGCACCGATGATGGCCGGCGGGTTGTCGATGGTCTGCCAGCCTTCGGCGGCGTGGAGGGGGGCTACAGCCAGCGCGGCCAGCACACCGGCGAGCGCGATCGAGCGATTCATGGCAGCTCCGTTCACGGCGGAACGGGCATTTGACCACCGGGCAGCGCGGCCGCCGCCCCGGGGTCATCCCTCATTCAGGCGGATGCCGGGTACAGCCCGTGCACCCGGCCGAACAGCCGCGTCAGGCCCAGCAGCGCGGCGATGCTCGGCGTGGCCACGCCGACGCGCTGGCCGATCTCGTGCACCGCGCCGACGATGGCGTCGAGCTCGATCGCGCGGCCGGCCTCCACGTCCTGCAGCATCGAGGTCTTGAACGCGCCCAGCCGCGCGGTGATGGCGTGCCGGTCTTCCGCGCTCTGGGTGATGGGGCAGCCGATGCGCTGGCCCACCGCGGCGGCTTCCTGCATCGCCGCGGTGCAGAAGGCACGCAGCAGCGGGTCGGCCAGCACCCGGTCGATCGTGGCGCCGGTGATCGCGCTGATCGGGTTCATCGTCATGTTGCCCCACAGCTTGTACCAGATGTCATAACGCACATCGGGTGCGTGGGTGGCCTCGAAGCCGGCGTGCGCCAGCAGGTCGACCACCGCCTGCGCCCGGGGGCTGTGGCCGCCGCGGGGCTCGCCGACGATCAGGCCCTGGCCGACCTTGTGCTGCACCAGGCCCGGCGCGCGGGTGGCGGTGCTGGCATGCACCACGCAGCCGAGCACGCGCTCGAAATCGATGGCCGCGGCGATGGTGCCGCCGGGGTCCACGCTCTGCAGCGTGCCGCCGCCGGGGAAGCCGGCCAGGCCCTGGCAGAACCACCAGGGCACGCCGTTCATCGCCGGCATCACCACGGTGGCCGGGCCCAGCAGCGGCCCGAATTGCTGCGCCACCGCAGCCAGCGCCGGGCCCTTCACCGCGATGATCACCAGGTCCTGCGGGCCGAGTTCGGCGGCGCTGTCGCTGGCCTGCGCCACCGGCGCCTGCAGCAGCGCGCCGCCGCTGTCCAGCTGCCAGCCCTGCGTGCGCAGCGCAGCCAGCGTGGCGCCGCGCGCCAGCGCACCCACCCGGTGGCGGCCGGTGGCGGCCAGCCGGGTGCCGAGAAAACCGCCGATCGCGCCGGCGCCGACGATGCAGATCCTGTCCATGCGACCCCTGGGTCTTGAGCCAAACCGGCATCTTGCCCGCTTCCGGCCCGCTGATCTGCAATCAATCGCGCGCGATATTCAAGCCGGGCTTGCGGGTCGGCCGGTTAAACTCCGATTGGTCATGGGGGAGTAGCCGCTCTTCACCGCCCGCCTCACGGGCCTTGAAGAAGCCGACGTCAACATGCTTGGCCCGGTCCCGGGCCATGGCGTCGGCGGCCCTGGATTCGCATCCAGCGCCTGGCAAGACCTTTGACCACGGTGCCCCGATCTGGCCGGGCGTGCGCCGTGGTCAATCGTCTGTCCGTCCCGGCCCTGGAAGCTTGTTCTCATGGAATCCCTGCTCGTCTCCACCGGCGTCATCGCGCTCGCCGAAATCGGCGACAAGACCCAGCTGCTGGCCTTTCTGCTGGCCGCGCGCTTCAAGAAGCCCTGGCCCATCATCGCCGGCATCCTGGTGGCCACGCTGGTCAACCATGGCCTGGCCGGCGCGCTGGGCGCCTGGATCACCAGCGTGCTCGGCCCCGGCGTGCTGCGCTGGGTGCTGGGCCTGTCGTTCATCGGCATGGCGGTGTGGACGCTGATCCCCGACAAGATCGAGGACGAGGAGGCCGCCGTCGCGCAGCGCTTCGGCGTGTTCGGCGCCACGCTGATCACCTTCTTCCTGGCCGAGATGGGCGACAAGACGCAGATCGCCACCGTCGCGATGGCCGCGCACTACGCCAACCCGCTGCTGGTGGTGGCCGGCACCACGCTGGGCATGCTGATCGCCGACGTGCCGGCGGTGTTCGCCGGCGACAAGCTGGCCGCGCGCATTCCGCTGAAGCTGGTGCATGCGGTGGCGGCACTGATCTTCTTCGCGCTGGGGGTTGCGACCTTGCTGGGCGCGGGCGCCGGGTTCGGGTTCTGATCCTCGGTCGAATGAGGAGCGGCCCCCCGGCCGCAACAAATGCAACCCGCGCGACGGCTGGCTGACGTGCCGCCGCAACCGCGGCGCCTCAGACTGCCGGCATGAACCCGATCGCTTTCGACCGTTCGCGCCTGGCCGGCCTGCTGCTCGTGCTGGGCGGCCTGCTCGCCGGCCTGCCGCTGCACGCGCAACCGGTGGCCGCCAGCAGGTCCAGCACCGGCACGCCGGCGGAGGCCGCCGCGGCCCAGGCCGTCGTGCAAGGCCTGCTGCAGCAGCACTTCAAGACCGACATGGTGTTCAACACCGCCTCGGTGAATGCCAAGGCCGCGCGCCTGACGCCCGACCTGCAGCGCCGCCTGCTGCAGCAGCTGGCCAGGCCGGTGCCGGCCGACGAGGTGCCCGACATCGACGGTGACCCGTTCACCAACGCCCAGGACCTGCCGACGCGCTTCCAGCTCGAACCGGCCCAGCTCAGTGGCACGCAGGCCGAGGTGGCGGTGCGCTTCAGCGGGCACGGCATGCACGAGCGCGTGCGCTACGTGCTGCAGCGGGTGGACGGCCAGTGGCGCGTCGACGACCTGCGCTACGCCGACGGCTCCACGCTGCGCCAGCTGCTGCACTGACGCGGCGGACGCCTAACGCTCGACCGGTGCGTCCGCGGCCGGTGCTTCGGGCGCTGCAGGCGCCTCGGCCGCTGCGGCAGCATCCGCCATGGGCCGCCGCAGCGGCCCGGTGGCCAATGCGCGCTCGACGTCCTTGCCCAGGCCCTGGGCCAGCATCGCCATCAGGTGGAAGGCGAACGCGGGGTTCTGGTAGAAGAGCTGGCGCACCGTGCTCTCGTGGATCTGCAGCACCGTGCAGGCGGTGACGCAGCGCACGGTCTGCGTGCGGCGGTGCTCGGCCGAGAACAGCGCGATCTCGCCGAAGATGCGCCCGGGCGCGATCTCCGCGCCGATGCCGGCCAGCGCCAGCCGGCCCTCGGCCAGCAGGTACAGGCTGTCGGCCTTGTCGCCCTTGTTGAACAGGGTCTGTCCGGCGTTGAAGCGCCTGGCCTTCATGTGCGGCCGCAGCCACAGCGCGGCCATGTCGGCGGCCACGCCGGCGCCCTTGACGCGGCGCGACAGCCGCGTCAGTTCCACCGCGCGGTACAGGTTGATCGGCAGCAGCGAGGCGGCGATCAGCAGGGTGATCGGCGAGGGGTGCAGCGCGCCGTAGACCAGCAGCCCGAGGTTGCTGCCCACCGCCAGCCAGCGCAGCGGCAGCATCGTGCGGCACAGCGCGCCGGCCACCACCATCGCGATGGCGATGGCCGCGGCCAGGTGCGCCACCAGCTGCAGCGGCGACGCCAGCACCGCCGCGGCCGTCTCGCCCAGCCGCGCGACCCCTTCGGCGACCAGCGCTTCCAGGCTCATGGCCGGGCCTTCCGGCGGGGGTGTGAAAACCGCACTCCGGCGGGGTGACCGGCGGCATCGCGCGCAAGGCCGGCGGTTTTTACAGTGAACCCACGTCGATGCGATGCAGCGACGACAAGCCAGTCAACCCCCACTGCCACGGAGCCCACCATGAACTTCAAGACCACCCTGCTGGACGATCGCCTGAACGCCCTGCTGATCGGCATCGTGATGGTGCTGGCGCTGGTCGCCGACGCCGACAGCCTGTGGGCCGCTGCCGACACCGACACGGTGGCCGTGGCGCAGGCCGTGGTGCCCGCACCGATCGTCTGAGCAACGATGCCGGCGCGCGCCCGCATGGCGGCCCCGGACTGCGGCTGGGCGGCACTCATGGCGCCCGAGTGTAAGTTCGCGCCGGAGACCGCGCCGCCGGCAGGCGGCACGGCCCGGCGGCGCCTAACGCTGAATCAGTGCGTCCAGCCGGCCGCGGCGCCGGTCTGCCCGGCGCGGCGCACCTGGTTCTTGCCGCCGTGCTTGGCGGCGTACAGCGCTTCGTCGGCCAGGCGCAGCAGGCCCTCGGGCGCGTCGTCCAGGCGCGGGTTGTCGCTGCCGCACAGGCCGATGCTCACGCTCAGGCCGCGGCCGTTGGACGCCGGCGCATCGAGCGCCTCGATGCTGGCGCGCAGCTTCTCGGCAATGGCCTCGGCCCGCAGCGCTTCGGTGTTCGGCAGCAGCAGCGCGAATTCCTCGCCGCCGTAGCGTGCGGCCAGGTCGCCGGCGCGCTGGGCACAGGACTGCAGCACCGCGGCCACCTGGCGCAGCACGGCGTCGCCGGCCAGGTGACCGCAGCGGTCGTTCAACTGCTTGAAGTCGTCCAGGTCGATGAACAGCAGCGCCAGCGGGCTGCCTTCGCGCTGGGCCCGGCGGTATTCGGTGTCCAGCGCCAGGTCGAAGCTGCGCCGGTTGGCCAGGCCGGTCAGGCTGTCGGTCACCGCCAGCGCTTCCAGGCGGCGGCGGGTGCGGTCGAGTTCATCCTCGATGGCCTTGCGTGCGCCGATGCCGCGGATGTTGATCACCAGTTCGGGCAGCGCCTCGGGCTCGCCTGCGCGCGGCGGCAGCCGGCTGGCACGCGACTCGATCCACACGTAGTGGCCGTCCGCATGCAGCGCACGGGCCCGGTAGTCGGCCTCGGGCTGGCCGTGCAGGCGCTGCAGCGCCGCCACCACGGTGGCGATGTCCTGCGGGTGGCAGAAGTCGATCACCGAGCGCCCCAGGATTTCATCGGGCCGCCAGCCGAGCAGCTTGGCGACGTTGGGCGACACATAGCTCAGCCGGCCCTCGCGCAGCGTGGCGACGGTGTCGCTCGAATGCTCGGCCAGCATGCGGTAGCCGGCCTCGCTGGCGCGGGCGCGGGCCTCGGCCTCGCGCAGCGCCTGCTGCTGGCGCTTCAGGCTGGTGATGTCCACGTGCACGAAGCAGCCCCGGCCGTCGCTGGTGTGGCCGCGCTGCTCGATCACGCGCACCCAGCGCTCGCCCGGCAGCGCCAGCTCGAACGGCGCCCCCGAGAAGCGCTGGTTCTCGCGCAGGATCTCCAGGCTCTGCAGGAAGGCCGGCGCGCGCGGGTCGGTGCTCCAGGCCTGGCGGAACAGCGCCTCGAAGCCGGCTCCGGCCACTTCGTCCAGCGTGCGCAGGCCGTAGAGGCCCAGGAAGGCCTGGTTGGCCCACAGCAGGCGATCGGCGGCGTCGACCACCAGCACGCCGTCGGGCATGCTCTCCAGGATGGCCGAGGCCCCCTCGGCGAGCGAGGGGCGCAGCGGCCGCGTTGCCAGCGCCGGGTCGGCTAGCGCCGCCACCTTGCGCCAGACCCGGATGCGGCCGAACGCGCCCATGTCCACCGACGACACCCGCACCCGGACGCCGCGATGGTCGAACTCGTAGGGCCGGCGCTGGCTGCGGTGGCGCTGCACGCCTTCGGCGATGTAGCGCTCGATGCGCGGCATTTCCTCCGCCGACAGGCGCACCCCGTAGAAGCGGCGCAGGTTCTCCGCGTAGGGCTCGCCTTCATGCACCGCGTCGCGGTGCTCAGGGAAGAACGCCAGGAAGGTCTGGTTCCAGGCCAGCGTGCGGTCCTGGCTGTCGAAGGCGCAAAAGCCGACTTCCAGGCCATCGAGCGCCGCGGCGGCCGCGCGCAACAAGGCAGACTTCACAACAACACGCAAGCCCCGGCCGCGAACGGCCTTATTTACAACATATTTCTATTTTAGCGATTTTGGCTGGCGCCGTGCGGTCTTTTTGGCCGGCCATCGGGGCATTGTTCGCGCCTTGGCGGCCGTGTCCGGGGCGCTTCCGGGCGCTTCTGGCTGCGCCCGGTCGCCTCATGCGCCGCCACTGCCGACCGGGGCCTGACGGATCGCCTGCGAGCGCTGTTCCAGCTCCTGCCGCAGCTGCCGGCGCAACTGGGCGGCGGCGTGGCGGCGGCGTTCGTCGTCGCTGGCCGGCTGCCGAGGCGGCACCGGCACCGGCTTGCCGTCGTCCCCCACCGCCACCATCGTGAAGAAGCAGCTGTTGACATGCCGCGTCGTGCGGCTGCGGATGTTCTCGGCCAGCACCTTGATGCCGACCTCCATCGACGAACTGCCGGTGTAGTTGACCGAGGCCAGGAAGCTCACCAGCTCGCCCACCTGGATGGCCTGGCGGAACATCACCTGGTCGACCGACAGCGTCACGACATACGAGCCCGAGTAGCGGCTGGCGCAGGCATAGGCCACCTGGTCCAGCAGCTTCAGGATCGTGCCGCCATGCACCTTGCCGGAGAAGTTCGCGGTATCGGGCGTCATCAGCACCGTCATCGTCAGCTGGTGGGTCGGCAGGTCGGTCATGGCGATGGCACTCCGGAAATCGGGTCGGACGGCAGGCGGGCCCGCATTGTCAATGCGCGGCGCGGCTTTCTTGCCCGCGGTCAATTGACACCGCCGCAAGCCCGCTCGCACAATCCGCCCCGCTCCGGGGTGCACGCAGGGTGCGTGCTGAGACGGTGAATCCGAACCCGCGAACTTGAACCGGTTAGTACCGGCGTAAGAAGAGCTGTCACACCCACGGCTTCGCGTGCTGCTGCGCGCCAAGGTCTCGGGGGCGACCTTCGGAGCACTGTCTGTCGCACCAAGGAGCCCGCCGATGAATGCCCCCGAACACCTGCCGCCGCTGGCCGAGCGCCTCGCGCTCACGCGTGAGCCTTTCCCGGCCTCGCGCAAGGCCTACCTCGCCGGCTCGCGCGCCGACCTGCAGGTGCCGCTGCGCGAGGTGCAGCTGACCAATGGCGAGACGGTGTCGCTGTACGACACCTCCGGCCCCTACACCGACCCCGCGGTGGCCATCGACGTGCACCGCGGCCTGCACGCGCTGCGCGCCGCGTGGATCGCCGAACGCGGCGACAGCGCGCCTTACGCCGGCCGCGCGCCGCAGGCGCTGGACGACGGCGCGCGCCAGGCCGCGCTGGCCGCGGGCGGCGACCCGGCCGCCTTGCAGGCGCTGCGCGAGCGCGCCGCCGCACTGCAGCGCATGCCGCGCCGCGCCCAGCCCGGCGCCAACGTCACGCAGATGCACTATGCGAAGCGCGGCATCGTCACGCCGGAGATGGAGTACGTCGCGCTGCGCGAGAACGGCCGCCGCGAGTGGATGGCAGCGCACCTGGCTAACGCCCAACGCGAGCGTCGGCGCGCCGGCAACCCGCTGGGCGCCGCGCTGCCGGCCGGGCCGATCACGCCCGAGTTCGTGCGCGACGAGGTGGCGCGTGGCCGCGCGATCATCCCGGCCAACATCAACCACCCGGAAATCGAGCCGATGGCCATCGGCCGCAACTTCCTGGTGAAGATCAACGCCAACATCGGCAACTCGGCCGTCACCTCCAGCATCGAGGAAGAGGTGGAGAAGCTGGTGTGGTCCATCCGCTGGGGCGCGGACACGGTGATGGACCTGTCCACCGGCCGCCACATCCACACCACGCGCGACTGGATCCTGCGCAATTCGCCGGTGCCCATCGGCACCGTGCCGATCTACCAGGCGCTCGAGAAGGTGGGCGGCGTGGCCGAAGACCTGACGTGGGCGATCTTCCGCGACACGCTGATCGAGCAGGCCGAGCAGGGCGTCGACTACTTCACCATCCATGCCGGCGTGCGCCTGCCCTTCATCCCGCTGACGGCCGAGCGCGTCACCGGCATCGTCTCGCGCGGCGGCTCGATCATGGCCAAGTGGTGCATCGCGCACCACCGCGAGAGCTTCCTGTACACGCACTTCGAAGAGATCTGCGAGATCATGAAGGCCTACGACGTGAGCTTCTCGCTCGGCGACGGCCTGCGCCCCGGTTGCGCGGCCGACGCCAACGACGAGGCCCAGTTCGCCGAGCTGCGCACCTTGGGCGAGCTGACGCAGACCGCGTGGAAGCACGACGTGCAGACCATGATCGAAGGCCCGGGCCATGTGCCGCTGCACATGATCCAGGCCAACATGGACGAGCAGCTGAAGCACTGCCACGAGGCGCCGTTCTACACGCTGGGGCCGCTGACGATCGACATCGCGCCCGGCTACGACCACATCGCCAGCGCGATCGGCGCCGCGATGATCGGCTGGATGGGCACCGCGATGCTGTGCTACGTGACGCCCAAGGAACACCTGGGCCTGCCCGACCGCGACGATGTGAAGCAGGGCATCATCGCCTACAAGATCGCCGCGCATGCGGCCGATGTTGCGAAGGGCCACCCGGGCGCGCGGGCGCGCGACGACGCCTTGTCGAAGGCGCGCTTCGAGTTCCGCTGGAGCGACCAGTTCAACCTGAGCCTGGACCCCGACACCGCGCGTGACTTCCACGACGAGACGCTGCCGAAGGACGCGGCCAAGGTGGCCCACTTCTGCTCGATGTGCGGCCCGAAGTTCTGCTCGATGAAGATCACGCAGGAGGTGCGCGACTACGCCGCGCAGCAGGGCCTGGCCGAAGGCGAGGCGCTGGCGCGCGGGCTGACCGAGAAGTCCGACGAGTTCCGCGCCGCCGGGGCCGAGCTCTACATCCCGATCCAGCCGCAGCGCGGCTGAGGGCGCGGCGATGAGCATGCTGCACATCGGCATTGCCGGTGCCGGGCTGCTGGGCCGGCTGGTGGCCTGGACCCTCGTGCGTCAGCTCGGCTCCAGCTGCCGCATCGAGGTGTTCGACCCGGCCGACGGCCCCGAGCCGCGTTTCGACGGCCACGGCGCCGCGGCCTTCACCGCCGCCGGGCTGCTGAGCCCGCTGGCCGAGCAGGACGTGGCCTCGGCCGCCACCGCGGCGCTGGGCTGGCGCTCGCTGGACCTGTGGCCGCGCATCGTCGCGGCCTTGCCGGGCACACCGTACTTCGCCGCGCGCGGCAGCCTGCTGCTGGCGCACCGCAGCGATGCCGGCGCGGCGCAGCGGCTGCTGGCGCGGCTGCCGGCGCCGGCCGTATCAGCGGCAGCACCGCAGGCGCTGACGACCGATCAGCTCGGCCAGCTGGAGCCTGCGCTGCAGGGCATCGCCCAGGCCTGGCTGCTGCCGGGCGAAGGGCAGATCGACCCGATCGGCACGCTGCGCGGCCTGCACGAAGGCACGCGCGGCGCGCACGTGCGCTGGCACTGGCGTGCGCCGGTGGCCGAGCTGCGGCACGCTGCGCTGCGCGTCGAATCGGCCGGTGCCAGCGCCTGGCGCGGCTTCGATGCGGTGTTCGACCTGCGCGGCCTGGGCGCGCGGCCGCCGCTGCCGCTGCGCGGCGTGCGTGGCGAAACGGTGTGGCTGCACGCGCCCGGCCATGGGCTGACGCGGCCGGTGCGCCTGCTGCACCCGCGGCACCGCGTCTACATCGCGCCGCGGCCCGGCGACCTGCTGGTGGTGGGCGCCAGCGAGATCGAGAGCGAGGATCGCTCGGAGGTGTCGCTGAAAAGCGCGGTCGAGCTGATGGCCGCCGCGCACAGCGTGCCGCCGGCCTTGCAGGAGGCCCGCATCCTGCGGCTCGATCGCAACCTGCGGCCGGCGCTGCCGGACAACGAGCCCTGCGTCGAGGTGCAGCCCGGGCTGGTGCGCATCAACGGCCTGTTCCGCCACGGCTGGCTGCTGGCCCCGGCGCTGGTGGAGGACGCGCTGGCGCGCTGGCGGGCCTTGCTCCCGGCCGTCACGGAGGCCGTGGCATGACGACCAACGGCCCCACCCTGGTGACCGTGCGCCTCGGCGATCGCCTCCACACCGTGCCGGCCAACAGCACGCTGGCCGACCTGCTGCAGCTCAGCGGCGAGGCGAGCGACAGCGTCGCGACCGCGGTGGACGGCCAGTTCGTGCCGCGCGCCGCGCGCGCCGGCTTCGTGCTCGCCGAAGGCCAGCAAGTGCTGCTCTTCCACCCCATCGTCGGAGGCTGATCCCGATGACATCGAACACGCTCACATCGAACGATAGCCGCGACACCTGGCGGGTCGGCGACGTCACGCTCACCAGCCGCTTCCTGCTCGGCACCGCCGGCTACCCGTCGCCCGCGGTGCTGGAGCAGGCGCTGCGGGCCTCCGGTGCGCAGGTCGTCACCGTCGGCCTGAAACGCACGCTGGCGAGCGCCGCCGGCGACAACGGCTTCATCGCCGCGATCCGCAGCGTGCTGGCGCGCAGCGGCGCGCGCCTGCTGCCCAACACCGCCGGCTGCCGCAGCGCGCACGAGGCGATTCAGCTCGCCCACATGGCGCGCGAGCTGTATGGCACCGCCTGGATCAAGCTCGAGGTCGTCGGCGACGAGCACACGCTGCAGCCCGACCCCTTCGAGCTGTTGGCCGCCGCGACGCAGCTGGTGCGCGACGGCTTCACGGTGTTCCCGTACTGCACCGACGACCTGGTGCTGTGCCGCCGCCTGCTCGATGCCGGCTGCCCGCTGCTGATGCCCTGGGGCGCGCCGATCGGCTCGGGCCAGGGCCTGCTGAACCCGTTCGCGCTGCGCACGCTGCGCGAGCGCCTGCC
>NZ_JBGAGA010000122.1:0-6373 GCF_044226965.1 Aquabacterium sp.
CGGCGCGCGCGGGCTGATGGTCGACGTGATGAAGACCTACGGCGTCGGTTCGTTCCAGGGTCAGCTCGCCGCCATCATCCAGGGCTCGACCGAGACCACCTTCTACGTGCTGGCGGTGTACTTCGGCAGCGTCAACATCAAGAAGACCCGCCAGGCGCTGGCCTGCGGGCTGTTCGCCGACGCGGTGGGGCTGGTGGGGGCGATCCTGGTGGGGTACGCGTTCTACCGTTGACGCGTTTTTCCGAGGTTAGCTACTCGCCCCTGAAGCGCGGCTCGCGCCGCTCGGCCATGGCGGCCACGCCTTCGCGGAAGTCGGCCGTCTTGAACTGGGCGTTCTGCTCGGTGCTTTCATGGGCGACGGCGTTGCGGATCTGCTCGACCAGGCCGCGGCGCAGCGTGGCGCGGGTGGACTGCACCGCCAGCGGCGCCGAGGTGGCGATCTCGCGGGCGAGCTTCAGCGACTCGGCGCGCACCTGGTCCTGCGGCACCAGCCCGTCGGCCAGGCCGATGGCGTGCGCCTCGGCGCCGCCGATGCGCCGGCCGGTGTAGAACATCAGCGCGGCCTGCTGGGTGCCGATCAAGCGGGGCAGCGTGACCGACAGGCCGAAGCCCGGGTGGAAGCCCAGGCGGTTGAAGTTGGCGCTGAACTTCGCCTCCGCGCAGGTGACGCGGAAATCGGCCACCAGCGCCAGGCCCAGGCCGCCGCCCACGGCCGCGCCGTGCACCGCGGCGACCACCGGCTTGCCGCAGGCGAACAGGCGCAGCGCCTCGGCATAGACCGGGTTCACGCCGCGCGGGCTGCGCTGCGGCGGCGTGGCGTCGCGGTTGGAGAAGTCGGCCCCGGCGCAGAAGGCGGTGCCCTGTGCGGCCAGCACGATGGCATGGCAGCGGCGGTCGGCCTCCAGGTCCTCGAAGGCGTCGGCCAGGTGCTGCAGCAGCGGGATGTCGAAGAAGTTGTGCGGCGGGCGCCGCATCTCGACGGTGGCGACCGCACCGTCGAGTTCGACATGCACATCGGGGACAAACGCGGGATCGCTCATGATGGACGTTAGAAGTGGCGTTGCGTGAGCGCGGGCCAGAAGCCCGCGCCGCGCGCGGCGATGGCGGCGCGGCCGAGTTCGGCGGCCCACTGCGCATCGGTGCCGAACTCGGCGCGCCAGGCCCACAGCCGGCGCGTGGCGAAGTGCAGCGCATGCGCCTGCGTGAAGCCGATGGCGCCATGCACCTGGTGCGCGATGGCCGTGCCGCGCGTGGCGGCTTCGCCGGCGCGCACCTTGGCCACCGCCACGTCGAAGCGGGTGGTGAGCGCGCTGTCGTCGGGTTCCGCGGGGGCGCCATCGGCGGCCACCTGCGCGGCCATGCGGGCGGCGGCCACGTCGCCGGCCATCAGCGCCAGCTGCTGCTGCAGCGCCTGGTTGCGCCCGATCGGCTTGCCGAACTGCACGCGCTCGCCGGCGTACTGCACCGCCATCGCCAGTGCCGATTCGAGCGCACCCACCAGCATCGCGCTGCGCGCCAGCGCGCCCAGGGTCCACACCGGCTCGTGCAGCGGCAGCGGGTTGTCGGCCAGCGCCTCGATCGGCAGGCCGTCGAAGTGCAGCGTGTCGGCGGGCAGGCCGGCCAGGTTGGCCTGCGGCGTGATGCGCAGCGCGCCGCCCGGCGCCAGCCGCAGCCAGGCGATGCGGCCGTCGTTCAGCGACAGCACGGCGGCCCGCGCATCGCGCGCCCAGGGCACGCCATGGGCTTCGCCGCCCAGCACCGCGCGGCCGTTGCTAACGTCCATGTGCAGCGTGTTGCCGCGGCCCTGCTGCAGCACGGTGAGCGGCCCCTCGGGCAGATCGAAGCCAGCCAGCGAGCCGAGCAGTTGCGCCAGCATCGTCTCGGCCAGCGGCAGCGGCACCTGCCAGAAGCCGATGCCGCGCAGCACTGCGAAGGCATGGCGCCAGGGCTGGCCGAAGCCGCCGGAAGCCTCCGTGGCCAGCAGCCGCGGCAGGCCGAGTTCGGCCACCTGCTGCCACAGCCCGGTGTCGAACTCGCCGCGTTCGCTGCGTTCGCGCGTGGCTTTGTCCACCTGCGCGGCGAACAGGCGCTCGGCAGTGTCGGCGATCAGCGTGGCGGTGTTCATCGCAGCTCTAATCCCTTCGCGATGATGCCGCGCAGGATCTCGCGCGTGCCGCCGCGCAGCGAGAACGAGGGCACCGAGAGCGTCGCGTAGCGCATCGCCTTGTCCAGCGTGGAGCCGGGCGGCACGTGGTCGCCGAACAGCGCGTGCGCCAGGTCGGGCATGGCCTGCTCGACCAGCGCGCCCTGGTCCTTCACCAGCGCGGCGGGCAGGGCGGGGTTGTCGCCGCGCGCCAGCATGCCGGCCACGCCCAGCGACATCTGCCGCAGCGTGCCGTACTGCGCCACCACGCGGCCCAGCGCCTCGGCCTGGCGCGGGTCGGCCGCGTCGGCCTGGTCCAGCATCTCCAGCAGCAGCTGCGTGCAGCTGAGGTAGCGCTCGGGGCCGCTGCGCTCGAAGGCCAGCTCGGCGCCCACCTGCTGCCAGCCCGAGCCCTCGGCGCCGATCAGGCATTCGTCGGGCAGCCAGACCTCGTCGAAGGTGACTTCGTTGAAGTCGTGGTCGCCCAGTTGATTGAGGATCGGCCGCACGGTGAGGCCGGGCGTGCGCATGTCCACCAGGAACTGCGACAGGCCCTGGTGCCGGTCAGCCGCGCGGTCGGTGCCGGTGCGCACCAGCGCGATCATGTAGTGCGCGCGGTGGGCGCCCGAGGTCCAGACCTTGCGGCCGTTGATCACCCAACCGTCGCCCTTCTTCTCGGCCCGCGTGCGGATCGAGGCCAGGTCCGAGCCCGCGTCCGGCTCGCTCATGCCGATGCAGAAGAAGACCTCGCCGCGCGCGATGCGCGGCACGATGCGCGGCGCCAGCGTCTCGGGCGCGAAGCGCATCAGCAGCGGGCCGCTCTGCCGGTCGGCCACCCAGTGCGCGCCCACCGGCGCGCCGGCAGCCAGCAGTTCTTCCAGCACCACGTAGCGCTCGAGCGCGGACCGTTCGTGGCCGCCGTAGCGGCGCGGCCAGGTCATGCCGATCCAGCCGCGTTCGCCGAGGCGGCGGCTGAAGTCGGCGTCGGCGCCCGACCAGTTGCGGTTGCGGCGCTCGGGCGGCACCGCGGCCATCGCCTCGGCGAGGAAGGCGCGCACCTCGGTGCGCAGGGCCTCGCAGGCGGGCGGCAGGCTGCAGGGTTCGATGCTCAGGGCCCGCATGGGCTGGTTCTCCCGCGACCTGTCGAGATCGCGACTGCGGTCGATTCTGGAGGGATTCGGCGCTGCGGACGGCCCGCCGGCCTGGTGGTTTTCCTGGACGGATGCGGTGGATCAAGTCGCCTGGGCGACACCGCCGCGCCGCGGCCGCCCGGCATCGCGCCGATGCGCGAACTGGGCCGGGTTTCGGGTGCTCATCGGTGTTTGCACTTTTACCAGACTTCCCGATAGTGCGGGGACCACGGTTGGTGTCCGCAAGAGGCCAGATCCCATGCAGTCCTTCGAACGATCAAGCCAGGCCGCGGTCCCGCAGGGCGGGCTGCGCGAATTCTTCCGCTACCACGGCCTGTGGGCCCCGGGCGTGCGGCTGTTCCGCCGCATCGGCTTCCGGGCCAAGGCGATGCTCATCTCCACGGTGTTCGTGGTGCCGATCGCCGCGCTGGCCTGGAGCTACTTCGGCGACAAGGCAGCGGCCATCGACTTTTCGGCCAAGGAACGCGACGGCGTGGTCTATGGCCGCGCGCTGATGCCGATGCTGGACCTGCTGCAGCAGCAGCGGGCGCTGGCGCTGCAGGGCGCCCTGACGAAGAGCGCGCCGCCCGAGCTGGCGGCGCTGGGCAAGGACCTGCAGGACCGGCAGGCACGCATCGATAGCGTGGAAAAGCAGTGGGGTGCCGAATTGGGCACCGAGAAGGCGCTGGCCCGGTTCCGCCAGGCCGTGCAGGCCGCGCCGGCCGCCGGTGCCGCGCCGGACGCGCTGCTGGCCGCGTACAACGCACAGGCGCAGGCGCTGCTGGACCTGCTGGGCAGCGCGACCGATGGCTCCAACCTGACGCTGGACCCGGACATCGACACCTACTACCTGATGGACGCCAGCTACTTCCGGCTGCCGCAGATGGCCGAATCACTGGCCCAGCTGCGCGACCTGGGCGCGCTGGTGCTGGCCGGCGGCAGCGCCACGCCGGTGCAGCTGCGCAGCGTGATCGAGCAGGCGGTGCTGGCCAGCAGCAACCTGTCGGCACTGGACACCGGCCTGGGCAAGGCCAACGACTACAACGCCGGCGTGAAGGCTGCGGTGAAGCCCGAGGCCGCGCTGGCCGAGGTGACGGCCTACCTGAAGCAGGTGGAACAGAGCCTGCTGGCCGAAGGCGGCCCCAAGGGCGACGCCGCGGCGCTGGCCCAGGCCGGCCAGCACGCCGGTGCCGCCCTGCAGGCGCTGACGCAGCGCACGACCGACGAGCTCGACCGCCTGATCGCGGTGCGCGTGGACGGCCTGGCGGCCGGACGCAAGCTCACCAGCGGCGTGCTGGTGGCCAGCCTGCTGCTGGTGACCTACCTGTTCATGGCCTTCCGCAAGGTGCTGGACGGCGGCCTGCGCGAGGTGGCCTTCCACATCAACGCGATGCGCGACGGCAACCTCACCACCACGCCGCGCGCCTGGGGCGCCGACGAGGCCGCGGCCCTGATGCACACGCTGACCGAGATGCAGGCCTCGTTGCGCCACATCGTCGGCCAGGTGCGCGGGGCGTCGGACAGCATCGTGCATGCCAGCAGCGAGATCGCGGCCGGCTCGATGGACCTGTCGTCGCGCACCGAGCAGGCGGCGGCCAACCTGGAGCAGTCGGCCTCGGCGATGGAGCAGATCGCCGCCACCGTGAAGCACACCGCGGACGCGGCGCAGGAGGCCGCCGGCATTGCCGCCTCGAACGCCGGCGCGGCCGAGCGCGGCGGGCGCATCATCGGCGCGATGGTCGCGACGATGGACGAGATCCAGCAGTCCTCGCGCCAGATCGGCGAGATCATCGGCACCATCGACGGCATCGCCTTCCAGACCAACATCCTGGCGCTGAACGCGGCGGTGGAAGCCGCCCGTGCCGGCGAGCAGGGTCGTGGTTTCGCGGTGGTGGCCGGCGAGGTGCGCTCGCTGGCGCAGCGCTCGGCCGCGGCCGCACGCGAGATCAAGTCGCTGATCGGCGTCAGCGTCGAGAAGGTGGCCTCGGGCACCGCGGTCGTGCGCGACGCGGGCAGCGCGATCGGCGAGATCGTCACCAGCGCGCAGCGGGTGAATGCGCTGCTGGCCGAGATCGCCACCGGCGCCAGGGAGCAGTCGGCCGGCGTGCACCAGACCACGCAGGCCGTGCACGAGATGGACACCGCCACGCAGCAGAACGCCGCGCTGGTGGAGCAGACCGCGGCGGCCGCCAGTTCGCTGAAGGACCAGGCCGGCGCGCTGGCCACCGAGGTGGCGGCCTTCCGCCTGCCTTGACCGGGCGGCATCCGCCGTGCGGCGGGCCCGGCAGAATGCGCGCCATGGTGACCCCGAGGCGCGGCTTCACGCTGATCGAGCTGATGGTGGTGGTGGCGCTGATCGCGATCCTCGCGATGATCGCGCTGCCGGACATGAGCAGCGGCCTGGTGCGCCGCCAGATCGTCGACGCCGCGCCGCTGGCCGAGGTGGCCAAGAAGCCGCTGGGCCTGGCCTGGAGCCTGGGGGCGGAGTGGCCGGCCGACAACGCCGCCGCGCTGCTGCCGCCGGCCGAGCTGATCGTCAACCAGTACGTGCGGGCGCTGCGGGTGGAGCCTGGCGCCATCCAGATGGTGTTCGGCAACAAGGCCCACCCCAAGCTGCAGGGCCGCACGCTGAGCTTCCGCGCCGCGGTGGTGCCGGACCAGCATGTGGTGCCCGTCACCTGGCTGTGCGGCCATGCCACGCCGCCCGGGCCCATGGTGGCGCAGGGGCCGGACCGCACCGACGTGCCGGCCGAGCTGCTGCCGATGAACTGCCGCTAGTGCGCGAAATGAGCGGCCACCGCGGGCGGTGGCCTCACAGCAGGATGGTCTGGCTGCGCTCGGCCAGTACGCCCACCGCGTGCTCGTAGCCGCGCTGCACGATGCGGTCGAAGCGGTGCCAGTGCAGCAGGCCCACGCGGTCCAGCGGCGGGTTGAAGTACAGGTCGGTCAGCGCGCGCGAGCGGCGGCTGCGCGAGATGCTGTAGAGCACCATCACCGTCATCAGGTAGGCCGGCAGCGAGGGCAGGCGGTAGCGCCGCTTGCGCAGCGGCCGCCATTGGTCCAGGAACAGCGCCAGGCCGCTGGGCACCTCGTCGAGATC
>NZ_JBGAGA010000040.1:0-53691 GCF_044226965.1 Aquabacterium sp.
AGAGCGGCAGCATCGGCCAGGTCAACGGCACCGTGAACCAGCTCGACCAGATGACGCAGCAGAACGCCGCGCTGGTGGAGCAATCGGCCGCCGCCGCCGATTCGCTGAAGGAACAGGCCAACAAGCTGGCCACCGCGGTGGCCTCGTTCCGGGTGCGCTGAACTCAAGGAGAGCCGCTGGCGCATTCGGCCCGAAAGCTGTCGAAACCGACACTTCGAACCGAAGCCGACCGGCACGACGATGCAGGCACGGGACTTCCCCCGTGCCCTTGTCATTTCAGTCGTGCCCTACATCACCGTCACGCTGCCGCCCGACATCCTGCCCGACGAGGCCCGCCGCGCCCAGGCCATCCGGCAGCTGCATGACGCGCTGGCCGAGGCCAAGCCGCCGCAGGACCCGCGGCCCCTGCTCAGCTCGGTGATCCTCGACGAGGTGCCGGATGGGCACTGGGGCGCGAACGGGCAGCTGTGGCGGCTGGCGGACTTTGCGCGTGCCGCCGGGTTCCGGCATCTGCAGCATCTGCGCGGGTGAGCGCCAGGCGAGTCAGACCATCACATCACATCACGCGGCCTGTTGGTCGCGCTTGTCGCGGTCACCGCTCTTCAAGCCAGCAAAGCGGAGCTTGTTGTCGCCCCCTGCGTACACCACGCGTGGGTCCGAGGGCAGGGTCGAGTCCATCGCAAAGCCTGCCAGCGAATCGTGCACATAGCGGTCGAAGAAAGCGATGATCTTCGCGTCGCTCAAGCCCTTGCCGTTCGAGAACTCGTCCAGGTACGCACTCACCAGATTGGCGTAGTGCGGCCGCAGCTTCAATGACGGGTTCTTCCGGTGGTGCGCCACGATGGCTTCGGCATCCAGCATCAAGCGCTGGTCATAGGCCGTCAGCTCGGCGGCCAGCGTACTGTCGTTGGCGAACGTGTCGAGCTTGGCTTTCTCGGACAGGTACTCGTCGCGCTTGCGGTCGTGTTCGATGCGCGCCTGCTCGACCCGCGGCTGCAGATCAGGCGGCACCGGCCGCCCCGCGCGCGCCTGCAGGTACTCGGCCGCCTGCAGATCGGACTCGGCACGGTCGAGCTGGGCCTGTGCGCGGTCCGCCTCGGCCTGGCGCGCCTTGACATCGGCCTCTCGGCGCCGGCGTTCTGCGGCAAAGCCGGGCTCACGGCTCGCGACGATCGCCTGGTCATGCCCC
Source organism: Aquabacterium sp. (assembly GCF_044226965.1). Taxonomy (GTDB): domain Bacteria; phylum Pseudomonadota; class Gammaproteobacteria; order Burkholderiales; family Burkholderiaceae_C; genus Pseudaquabacterium. Next base: position 1,190 of record NZ_JBGAGA010000040.1, read on the forward strand.
GGCTGGCCGCGACGCGCCGCCTCGCGAGTGCGGCGGATGTTGAAGAAGCGCCAACGCAGGTACCACAGGCTGTGCGCGAGCATTTCGTGGCCGACATCGCGGCCCCCGCTGCCCGCCGTGGTTCGATAGTGGTTGAAGTGATCGGCCAGCTCGGCGAACTTGCGGGAGCCTTCCGGGTCGAGCGCGAAGGATCGCTGGACGATCTGAGCTCGGCTGCGCAAGGTATTGATGTCCATCAGCGGTACGCCGGCCTCGATCGCCGCCGCATGCATCGCGCGCAACGGGACCAGGCTCAGCACTTCGCCATAGTGCTCGCTGCGCGCGCCCTCACCGGGCTGGTAGCCGCCACCGACATCCGAATGCGCGCCCGGGTAGACGATTTCGCTGACGCCCGGCGGGTAGCGCGTGCCGTCCAGCGCACTGTCCAGCGGAAACGAATTGCGGATCTCGTGGCCCGCGACCATGTGCACGCAGCGCTTGACGAAGCCGGGGGCAGACACCACGAGCCCATCGGCCCAGCTGGCATGCCCGTCGTAGGTGCCCGGCGCGGGGTCGGCGCCCGGCTCGCCGAAGGCCATGCCGAGGATGCCGTTCTCCGTGCCATTGCCAGCGCGCAGGTCGACCGTGGTCGTGGTCGAGTACCAGCCCGCGCTGCGCGCCCCCGGCGTGTTGTTCGCGCTCATCGGCAGACCCACCGACGCCACCGTGTCGAAGATGCCGAGAAAGCTCAGCTCGACCGGATGCCGGCCTTGCTTCAGGCGGTGCGCGCCATCGCGAAAGTCGCACAGCTTCTGCAGGTCGCGCACGAAGGCCCGCGCGGCGGTCGCACCGCGCGAGAAGCCGAACACATGGACCTTGATGTCGATGATCTTGTTGGTCGGGTTCTGTGCGCGGCTCTCGGCCGCCTTCACCTTCTCGTGGAAGCGATCGAACGCCCAGTCCAGCCGCGCCTGGCCCATGTGCCCCATGCCCTTGCCGCGGGCCGTGTTGCCATCGTCGCCGATCGCCTTGAAGTAGGTGCCGAGACCGTAGACATAGAAGCGGTAGCGCCCCAGCGTCTCGTCATCGGGTTGGTGGCTCTGGTACAGGCGCGCGACATTGCTGTGCTGCATCGTGCCGACATCGGCATCGATGTTGTTGCCGGTGCCGTCGAAGAAGAAGCTCAGCACCAGCCGTTGCTGGCAGCTGCAGCCGGCAGGCGCAGCGCGAGCGGCCGCAGCGCTGGCGCCCGCGCCTGCCGCAACGGCACGCAGCGCCGAGGGCGGCGTCGGCGCCCGCTCGGTCGGCTGTGCACCCAGCGGGGTGCCGGCGGCCGCAAAGGCCAGGGTGTCCGGCCGCTGCTCCAGCAGCGTGTGAATCTCTTGCTCAGTCGCCAAGCTTGCACCTCGAAAAGACTGCGTCGTTGATGACGTTCTGGCGCTCGTCGGCATGGCGGCTGTTGGCATGCGCCCGCTCCAGGCGCAGGCGTGGCGGCGATGCGTGCGCCGTCACCGCCACCTCGATGTGGCCATCGCGGTAGAAATGGACTTCGAGGTAGGCCGCGTCGGCCGGGATCGGGCCCTTCAGCGGCACCTCCTGGCGGCACCAGGTATCGCCATCACGTGTCCACCGCACCGGCACGGTGCTGCTGTCCGACAGCGGCGTCGACACCGTGCCGCAGCAGGATGATCCGCCTCCGCCAGAGGTTGGGGTGCTCACTTCGAGATTGCTGCCGGGCCCAAACGCAGCCCCGAAATAGCCGATCTCCGTGTCTGTGTAGTTGTAGCCCGTCACCGTCAGGCTGTAGCGGTGGTAGCGCTCCGGCGCCGGCCGCGCGTCCTGCGCGAGCGGACCACTGGGCGCGCGGCTGCAGCCGGACAGCGCCAGCCACCCGATGCATGCCAACCCACCCAGAAGCCGCCACGTCATCGCGCCGCGCCTCACGATGTGCCCTCCGTCACCATCCGCGCGAGACCCTTCAGGAAAGGCTGGCGACCCGCCTTCGCATCGGCCAGCAGCGTCGCCCATGGCGCCTGCTGGTCGAACCCGGCACCCAGCGCCAGCGCCAGGCTGCTGAATGCCACCTGCTCCGGATTGCCGGCCAGGCCATGGGCTGTCGCGGCTTCCAGCGCCAGCGACACCGCCTCGTGCTGATCGGGCGGCAGCAAGGCCAGCAGTTGCGGATGACGCTGGTTCAGCAACTGGTCGATCACCGCATCGGCTTCGGCGGCCTTGATCAGGGCGGCCTCCTGCTCGGCCGTCATCGTCAGCCGCTGCGCCTGATCGACGCAGGGGCGTTCCGCGGCGTGAACGCACGCGCGTCCGGACCGATCGGCATGGACCCAACAATGCCCCGGCGCCAGCAACTCGGCCCGCTGCTCGGCAACCAGCACCTGCATCAGCACCGAGAACACCCGGTTGTCGAAATAGCGCAGCAGCACCGGCATCCCACCGGTCAGCATGGCACGCTGGCGGCTCGCCAGCGCCGCGGCCATAGCGTGCTGATCCAGCACGCTTTCGATGTAGGTGAGCGCATTGGCATGGCGCCAGCGATCCGCCACCGAGCGCCAGGCGGCCAATGCGCCTGCGGACCATCGACCCGTCTGCAAGGGAAACAGCAAGGGCGCCGCCGTGTCGCGCCAATCCTTCAGTGGCGCCAAGGCCAGCAGATCGACCACCTCGCCCTGCAACGGCAAGGCGGTACCCAGCCCCGCGCCATCAAGCGCCGCAGCGTCGACCAGCAGGTAGCGCCCGTGCCCCTCGGCAAGCGCCTCGCTCAACGACGCGGCCACGGCATCCCGAAACGTCGCCCGCAGCATCACAACACCGCGAACGGTGAACCTGCCGCACGCGCTCTCAGCAGGCACTCCTTGCAGATCTGCCGCGGCATCAGCGGCAGCGCATACGGCATGGCGCTCGGCGCAATGAAACTCTTGTGCCCCGCCAGCACCAGGATCGTCCCCGGGCACTGGATCGTGATGTTGCCGTCGATCGTGATGTTCGCGCCGCCGCTCACGCTCAGCGATATCTTCTTCGGGCTGGCGATGTCCAGGAAGCCGTTCTCCGATTCGACCAGCAGCGCCTTCTGCGACGCGATGTCCAGCGTGCCGGCCTGCGCCTGCACCTCGATGTCGCGCTTGGCCGCGACGATCGTCAGCCCCTTGCCGGCGGCCTCGTTGCCCGGCCCGATCGCCCCGCCCAGCATGCCGATGGCCTGGCCGGTGTGCAGCCGCAGGTTCCCGCCGCTGGCCCAGTGCGTGTCCTGGCCGCTGGCACTGGTGATGGTCTCGCCGGCGGCCCACTGCTGGTCCTGCCCCGCGGTGACGGCCAACCCGGCCCGCGCGGCGATCCCGACGATGGGGTCGGTGGCGTGCGGCTGGCGCGTGTCGCTCGCGGCGGTGGTCTTGGCGGCTGCATCGGCCTGCGCGGCGTCCACGCCCTGCTCGTCGACCATGCCCGAGACCACCGTCTGCAGCGCCTTCAGCGGCGCGGCCTTCGCGTCGATGAAACTCTGCCCCGCCTGGCCGCTGCCGATGTGCGCGGCCAGGCTCACGGTCTGGTGCAGCTTCGCTGCGTCGCTCATCACCTGGCCCAGGCTGGCGAGCTGCTTGGCCAGCGCGATGGCCGCGGCCATGTCCCCCGCCGGTTCGGCGGCCTGCGCGCCGTAGCTGGTGACGAGCACGCCCCTGGCCGCTCTGATCGCGCCATAGGCATCGCTGCGCAGCTCGAAGCCTAAGCCGCGGAAGCTGCCGCGGTGGTTGTCGGCCTGGTGGATCAGGTGCCCCAGGTTCAGCTGGCTCGCGTGCTGCGTGCTCGCCAGCTGCGCGCGCAGCTGGCTGTTGCTGTCGTCGAACACGAGCTGGTTGTACCCGACCGCTCCGAACTCCTGCGTCTTCCAGCCGCTCAAGGCCGCGGCGTTGCGCTGGCCGCCCTCGGGTACCGCATCGGCCGCGCTGTGGCCATGCCAGGCCGGGCTGCGGCCGCCTGCGCGGTTGCCCTGTGCGCTGGGGCGGTGGTCGCTGGACTGGCTGAAGGGCTTGCCGTCTTCGGCCGCCTCGGCGCCCCCGGGCGTGGGCGGGATGCCGGCTTCGCCCTGGCCGTCGTACAGCGCGCCAATGACGAGGGGCCGGTCGATGTCGCCGTCGACAAAATCCACCAGCACGTCCTGCCCGATGCGCGGGATGAACTGCAGCCCCATGCCGGCGCCCGCATGGCGCTGCAGCACGCGCACCCAGGTGCTGCCCGCGCTGGTGTCCGGGCCCTGGCCGGGCTGGGTCTGGAAGTCGAAGCGGATGCGGATGCGGCCCAGCGCATCCATGTGGATCTCCTGGCCGGCCGGTCCCACCACCGTGGCCGTCAGCGGGCCTTCGGCCGTCGGCTTGGGGTTCAGGCGCTGGCCGGTGCCGTCGGCACGCAGCGGCCGCCAGGGCACGCTGGCGCGCTGCGCCTCGAAGTGGTTGCCGTAGCCCGAGGCCGCGGCCTGGGCCTTGACCTCGGCCGGCACCCAGTCGGCCAGCAGCGGCTGCAGCAGGTCGCGCTCGCTGTGGTCGGCCCCGGCGGCAATGCGCTCGCTGCGGTCCTTCGGCAAGTTGTTGATGCCGGCCGAGACCACGCGCGTGAGCACGAAGCGCTTGTCGGTGGACCCCAGCTGCTGCTGCACGTCGAGCATCGATTCGCTCAACGAGAAGTGCGTGCCGGCCGTGAAGCTGCGCACCGTGCCGCGGCCCAGCCAGCGCTTGTGGCGGGCTTCGTGGGCCTGTTGCGCCAGCTCCAGCGCGCGCTCGGCCTGCGCGCGGCCGGCGAAGGCATAGGCGCCAAAGTGATCGTAGGCCTCCAGCCAGGGCGCGTGCTCGCCGCCGTAGGCCGCGGCGGTGGGTACGCTGGCGGCGAGCACGCGCTTGGCCGCGTAGTCCCAGGCGGTGGCGCTGCTCACCGCGCTGGGCAGTGCGCGCACGCCGCCGAAGGCCTGGATGGTGTCCTGGTCCTCGACGATGCCTTCGCGGTGGTAGCGGATGCCCGCGCCGCCCAGCGCGCTGGCGCTGCCGATGTCCTCCGGGCACGAGCTGCGGCTCACGGTGTCGGCCAGGATCACGATTGCGTGGCCCATCGGCGCGGTGTCATCGGCCTCGCTGCGCCACACCAGGCCTTCCTCGGCCAGCAGGCGCTGCACGAAGGCCAGGTCGGTCTCGCGGTACTGCACGGTGTAGCTGCGGGTCGTGCCTTCGCTGCAGAACGGGCTTTGCGCCAGGTGCGCGTCGACGCAGTCGGCCCAGCGCCAGGCGGCGAAGGCGCTGTAGCGCTCGAAAACGCTGTCGATGATCTCGGGCAGCGACTTCTCCTGCCACACCTGGCTGCGCCGGGTGTGCGCCGCCAAGCCGAGCCAGCATTCGACCGTCAGCCGATAGCGCGCAAGACCGCCGTCCGATTCTTCAGCCGTTGCCGCCGTGACCACGCCGCTGCAACGCCAGGCGCTGCCGTCGGCCAGCGTGCTGCGCAGCGTCAGGCACTGGCCGAGCATGGCGTCCAGGTCCAGGTCGGGCCGCAGCGCCAGGGCACTGAGCTGCAGGCGCCAGGGCTCGTTCAGCGCCTCGTCCTTGCACCAGGCCTCCACCAGCAGGTCGGCAAAAGGCCCGCCGGACTCCAGGTGGTACAGGCGTTCACCGGTCACGAAGCCGGTAGCCGGCGGCGCCACGGCCGCCAGCGCATCGATCATCATCAGGGCTCCCCATCCATCGCCGCGGGCGCCTGCGGGTGGCTGCGGTGGCCACCCCGCGCGCGCGAGGCCGCCAATCTAGCCGAGCGCTGCGGCGGTTTTGGCCGGACCCCTAACTCGGCAATGACGGTGAGACGCGTCGTCCCAGGGGAGCGCCGCGCAATTCGTTGCTGGCTGCAACATGCGGCGACAACTTGCGGTCCGCACCCCGTGGCCGGTTTCCACGCTATCGTCGGCACGGCAAGCCCGCCCCTGCCGCGGGCGGCAGGGGACCCCATGAAGTCATTCGGCCAACGATCGGAAGGCCTGCGGCTCGAGCGCATGCGCGCGTCGCTGCAGTGGATGGGCGAAGGTTTTCGCAATGTCTTCCCGATTGCCGCCGGCCTGCGCGACGCCGCCGCGCCGCGGCCGTCGATCAGCGAGTTCCTGTGCGGCGGCGAGCGCCGCGCGCCGCGCGCGCCCCTGCCGCTGGCCGACCCACGCGCCACGTGGCAGCGGCCGCCGCCCAGCGGCCTGCGCGCCACCTGGATCGGCCACTCCACCGTGCTGCTGGAAATCGACGGCCACCGCGTGCTGACCGACCCGGTGTGGGGCCCGCGTGCATCGCCGCTGCGGCTGGCCGGGCCGAAGCGCTTCCAGCCCGCCGCGGTGCCGCTGCGCGAGATGCCCGAGGTCGACGTGATCGTGGTCTCGCACGACCACTACGACCACCTCGACTACCCGACGATCAAGGCGCTGGTGAAGAGCAAGGTCCCCTTCGTCACCTCGCTGGGCGTCGGCGCGCACCTGGAAGCCTGGGGCATCGCGCCCGAACGCATCACCGAGCTCGACTGGTGGCAAAGCCACCGCGTGCCCGGCACCGGCCTGACGATCACCGCCGCACCCTCGCAGCATTTCTCCGGCCGCCACCTGAAGGACCGCAATGCCACGCTGTGGTCGTCACTGGTGATCGAGGGCGAGCGGCACCGCGTGTTCTTCAGCGGCGACACCGGCCTGTCCGGCGAATACGCGCTGATCCGTGAGCGGCTCGGCCCCTTCGACCTGGCGCTGCTGGAGGTGGGCGCCTTCCACCCCTCGTGGGGCGACATCCACCTCGGGCCCGCGAATGCGCTGAAGGCACTGGACCTGCTGGGCCGCCCGCCGCTGCTGCCGGTGCACTGGGGCACGTTCGCGCTGGCGCTGCATGCCTGGGACGAACCGGCCGACACGCTGCTGGCGCTGGCGCCGCAGCACCAGGCCAGGCTGGTGATGCCGCGCCTGGGCGAGGCGGTGGAGCCGGTGCACGCGCTCAGCGAAGCCGTGCAGCCCTGGTGGCGCGCGGTGGAGGGCGCCGCGCCGCGCGCGCCCGAGCCTGCGCCGCAGCCGGAACCACCGATGCCGCAGGCGGTGCCGTGGCCGCTCGACTAGCGCGCCCGGCTCAGCCGCCGAGCTGCTTGCGCACCGTGCCGTTGATCACCCGCAGCTCGGCCAGCGTGGTCTCGATGTGCGCGCGCTTCTGCTCCAGCTCGGCAATCGCCGCATCGGTGCGGTCCAGCACGTAGCGCAGCTGCTGCGCGCGGCCTTCGCCATGCGTGCCGTAGAGGTCCAGGTAGTGCTTGATCTCGTCCAGCGACGAGCCGATGGCCTTGGCGCGCAAGATCAGCGCCAGCCGCGCGCGGTCGCGCCGGGTGTACACGCGGGCGCCATTGACGCGCCGCGGCGCCAGCAGGCCCTTGTCTTCGTAGAAGCGGATCGCCCGCGGCGTGATGCCGAAGGCTTCGCACAGCTCGGTCACGCCGAACAGCTCGCTCGCATCGTCGCTGCGATGGGCTTCGACCGCCTGCTGGGCGGCCAGCTGCTCGGCGCGCGAGGACTTCATACGACTCTCTGCAATTTCATCGCGACGCTCATGTCGCCGCTGACCTTGAACCGGCCGGTCATGAAGCCGGTCACCGGTTCCAGCGCGCCGGTCAGCAGCGCGTTCAGGTTCTCGCCGGTCATGAAGCCGGTCACCGGTTCCAGCGCGCCGGTCAGCAGCGCGTTCAGGTTCTCCAGCGTGATGGCCACGGTGCAGTCGGCCGGGCCGTCGGTGTTGCTCACCGTGTTCGGGATCGACTTGCCGTCGATCAGCACCACGCCGTCGGCGCCGCAGTCGAACTTCAGCACCGCGCCCAGGCCGCTTTGTTCACCCACCTTGCCGCGCAGGGCTTCGGTGCAGGCTTGCAGGTCCATCGTGTTCTCTCCAGCTTCGGGGTTGCGGCCGGCATCGTAAGCGGCGGGCATCACGCGCCGGGCGCTGGTATTCCCTAAGTGTCAGCACGTTGACGTTAACGTCACCCTGCCGCCTAATGCGGGACCATGAGCCCAGCCGCCCCCCCAGCCGCTTCCCCCGACGCCCCCGGCACCACCGCCCGCTACCGCAGCGTGTTCCGCCCCGGCCTGTTCGCCGGGCAGACGATCTGGGTCACCGGCGGCGGCTCCGGCATCGGCCGCTGCGTCGCGCACGAGCTGGCCGCGCTGGGCGCGCAGGTGCTGATCAGCGGCCGCAGCGAAGACAAGCTGCAGCGCGTGGCCGCCGAGATCGAGGCCGACGGCGGCCGCTGCGCCTGGCGCGCGTTCGACATCCGCGATGAAGAAGCGGTCAAGGCCAACGTCGGCGCCGCGCTGGCCGCGCTGGGCCCGATCACCGGCCTGGTCAACAACGCCGGCGGGCAGTTCCCGGCGCCGCTGCTGGCGATCTCCAAGCGCGGCTTCGACGCGGTGGTGGCCAACAACCTCACCGGCGGCTTCCTGATGATGCGCGAGCTGTTCACGCAGTGCCTGCAGCAGCACGGTGGCGCGGTGGTCAACATGACGGCCGATTTCCGCAACGGCATGCCCGGCATGGGCCACTCGGGCGCCGCCCGTGCCGGCATGAGCAACCTGACGATGACCGCCGCGGTGGAATGGGCGCACGCCGGTGTGCGGGTCAACGCGGTGGCGCCGGGCTGGATCGCCAGCTCGGGCATGGACACCTACGGCGGCGCGATGAAGGCGCTGATCCCGCAGCTGAAGAACCATGTGCCGATGCGCCGCATGGGGCTGGAGGCCGAGGTCAGCGCGGCCATCGTGTTCCTGCTGTCGCCGGCCGCCGGCTTCATCACCGGCGTCACCTTGCAGATCGACGGCGCGGCCTCGCTGCACACGCCGCTGATCCCGCCGCTGCCGGTCGAACGCAGCACCGCGTTCGACGGCTTCCACCGCGCCGTCACCCCGGAAGTGCTGCGCTGATGCCCACGCTCATCTCCCAGCTCGACCCGAAGTCGGCCGCCTTCGCGACCAACGCGCGCCGCATGCACGAGCGCCTGGCCGAGGTGCGCGCGCTCGAAGCGCTGGTCGTCGCCGAATCGGAAAGCAAGCGCGCGAAGTTCGAGGCGCGCGGCCAGCTGCTGCCACGCGAACGCGTCGCACGGCTGATCGACCGCGGCAGCGAGTTCCTCGAACTCGCCACGCTGGCCGGCTTGGGCATGCACGACGACGACGGCAAGAAAAGCGTGATGGGCGGCGGCGCGATCGTCGGCATCGGCGTCGTCAGCGGCAAACGGGTGCTGATCAGCGCCAACGACAGCGCGGTGAAGGGCGGCACCGTCGCGCCGATGGGGCTGAAGAAGGGGCTGCGCGCGCAGGCCCTGGCGCTGGAGAACAAGCTGCCGCTGATCTCGCTGGTCGAGTCCGGCGGCGCGAACCTGCTGTACCAGGCCGAGATCTTCGTCGACGGTGGCCGCAGCTTCGCCAACCAGGCGCGGCTGTCGGCCGCCGGCATCCCGCAGGTGGCGGTGGTGCACGGCGCGTCCACCGCCGGCGGCGCCTACCTGCCAGGGCTGTCGGACTACGTGGTGCTGGTGAAGAACCGCTCCAGCATCTACCTCGCCGGCCCGCCGCTGGTGAAAGCCGCCATCGGCGAGGAGGCCAACGAGGAAGAGCTCGGCGGCGCCGAGCTGCATGCCCGCACCACGGGTCTCGGCGAATACCTGGCGGAGGACGATGCGCATGCCATCGCGCTGGCGCGCGAGCTGTTCGCCAGCCTGCCCTGGGACGACGCCAGCGCGCCCGCGGACGCCCCTTTGCCACGTTATGCCGCCGAGGAGCTGATGGGCATCGTGCCGGCCGACGAACGCCAGCCCTACGACGTGCGCGAGGTCATCGCCCGCATCGTCGACGACTCGGCCTTCCTCGAGTTCAAGGCCGCCTATGCCGGCGACACCATCTGCGGCCATGCCCGGATCGAAGGCCATGCGGTCGGCCTCATCGGCAACAACGGGCCGATCCAGCCCAACGGCTCGACCAAGGCCGCGCAGTTCATCCAGCTGTGCGACCAGAGCGGCACGCCGCTGGTCTTCCTGCAGAACACCACCGGCTACATGGTGGGCTCGGCGGCCGAAGCCGCGGGCGCCATCAAGCACGGCAGCAAGATGATCCAGGCGGTGGCCAACGCGCGGGTGCCAAAGTTCACCATCGTGCTCGGCGGCAGCTTCGGCGCCGGCAACTACGGCATGTGCGGCCGCGGCTTCGACCCGCGCTTCATCTTCGCCTGGCCCACCGCCCGCACCGCGGTGATGGGCGGCGCGCAGGCGGCGATGGTGATGGACATCGTCAACCGCGCCAAGCTGCAGCGCGGCGGCATGGCGCTGGACGAGCAGGCCGAGGCCGGGCTGAAGGCGATGAGCGAGCAGCTGAAGCGCCGGCTCGATGCCGAATCCACCGCGCTGTACGGCACCGCGCGGCTGTGGGACGACGGGATCATCGACCCGCGCGACACGCGCCGCGTGCTGGCGCTCGGCCTCACGCTGGCGGCGGAAAGCTCGCGCCGCATTCTCCACCCCAACACCTTCGGCGTTGCACGCCTCTAGCGCGCAAAAAACGCGGCCACCCTTCCAGGAGACACCATGCAGTTCACCGACCAGCACCGCCAGCTCGACGACACCGTCACCCGCTTCGTCCAGCAGGAGCTGAACCCCTACATCGACGCCTGGGAGAAGGCCGAGGAATTCCCCAGCCACGAGGTGTTCAAGAAGCTCGGCAAGCTGGGCCTGCTGGGCCTGAAGTACCCGGAGGAATTCGGCGGCGCCGGCCTGGACTTCAGCTACTCGATGGTGATGGCCGAGGCGCTGGGCGCGGCCGACTGCGGCGGGGTGCCGATGGCCATCGGCGTGCACACCGACATGTGCACCCCGGCGCTGGCCCGCTTCGGCACCGACGCGCTGCGCCGCGAGTTCCTCACCCCCTCGATCGACGGCGACCTGGTGGGCTGCCTGGGCGTCAGCGAGCCCGGCGGCGGCTCGGACGTCGCGGCGGTGAAGACCACCGCCCGCAAGCAGGGCGGCGACTACGTCATCAACGGCAGCAAGATGTGGATCACCAACGGCCTGAAGGCCGACTGGTGCTGCCTGCTGGCCAACACCAGCGACGAAGGCGGCCCGCACAAGAACAAGAGCCTGATCATCGTGCCGATGGACGCGCCGGGCATCACGCGGCAGAAGATCCACAAGATCGGCATGAACAGCTCGGACACCGCGCAGCTGTTCTTCGACAACGTGCGCGTGCCGCAGCGCCACCTGATCGGCCAGGAAGGCATGGGCTTCATGTTCCAGATGATGCAGTTCCAGGAAGAGCGCCTGTTCGGCGCCGCCTCGTCGCTGCGCGGGCTGGACAAGGTCATCGACCTGACCATTGCCTACACCCGCGAGCGCAAGGCCTTCGGCAAGCCGCTGCTGGACAACCAGGTGCAGCATTTCCGGCTGGCCGAGCTGCGCACCGAGATCGAGGCGCTGCGCGCACTGACCTACCGCGCGGTGGAGATGTACGTCAGCGGCAAGGACGTGACCAAGCTCGCGTCGATGGCCAAGCTCAAGTGCGGACGCCTCGGCCGCGAGGTGACCGATGCCTGCCTGCAGTTCTGGGGCGGCATGGGCTACACGATGGACAACCTGGTCTCGCGCGCCTGGCGCGACCAGCGCCTGGTGTCCATCGGCGGCGGCGCCGACGAGGTGATGCTGGGCATCATCGCCAAGTTCGAAGGCACGCTGCCCAAGGGCGCGCACTGACCATGGCCGCCGAACCGTCCACGCTGCGGGTGCAGCGCAGCAGCGGCGTGCTGCACCTGACGCTGAACCGCCCCGAGCAGCGCAACGCGATGTCGCTGCAGATGGTGCTGGAGCTGCGCAGCGCGCTGGCCGAGGCCGAGCGCGACGGGCACACCCGCGCGCTGGTGCTGCGCGGTGCCGGCGGCCACTTCTGTGCCGGCGGCGACATCCGCGACATGGCCGCCGCCCGGGCCCGCCCGGCCGCGGAGGGCGAAGACCCCATCGCCCAGGTCAGCCACGCCTTTGGCGCGTTGTGCGCAGCCTTCGCCGCGACGCCGCTGGCGCTGGTGACGGTGCTGGAAGGCACCGTGATGGGCGGCGGCTTCGGCCTGGCCTGCGTGTCGGACGTGGCCATCGCGTCGGACAGCGTGCAGTTCCGCCTGCCCGAGACCTCGCTCGGCGTGGTGCCGGCGCAGATCGCGCCCTTCCTGGTCGAGCGCCTGGGCTACAGCGAGGCCAAGCGCCTGGCGGTGTGCGGTGCACGCCTGGGTGCCAGCGAAGCGCTGGCCATCCGCCTGGTCCACGAGGTGCACGGCGCCGACGCGCTCGACGCCGCACTGGCCCGCGTGCTGAACGACATCCTGCGCTGCGCGCCCGGTGCCATCGCCGCCACCAAGCGGCTGCTGGCGCGCGCCCGCTTCACGGCCGGCGCCTCGCTGGTCGACGAGGCCGCCAGCGTGTTCTCGCGCGCGGTGCAGGGGCCCGAAGGCATCGAGGGCACCAGCGCCTTCCTGCAGAAGCGCAGCCCGAGCTGGGCGCCGCAATGAGCGAACCCAACGCCGGCATGTTCCACAAGATCCTGATCGCCAACCGCGGCGAGATTGCCTGCCGCGTGATGCGCACCGCGCGCACGCTGGGCTACGCGACCGTCGCGGTGTACAGCGACGCCGACGCCCACGCGCCCCACGTGCGGCAGGCCGACGAAGCGGTGGCGCTGGGCGGCCTCGCGGCGGCCGACAGCTACCTGCGCATCGACCTGCTGATCGAGGCCGCGCGTCGCAGCGGCGCCGACGCGGTGCACCCGGGCTACGGCTTCCTGTCCGAGCGGGCGGACTTCGCGCAGGCCTGCCTCGATGCCGGCCTGGTGTTCATCGGCCCGCCGCCGGCCGCCATCCGCGCGATGGGCGACAAGGCCGCCGCGAAGCGCCGCATGCGCGAAGCCGGCGTGCCCTGCGCGCCCGGCTACCTCGGCGAACGGCAGGACGACGACACGCTGCTGGCCGAGGCCCGGCGCCTGGGCCTGCCGCTGCTGGTGAAGGCCGTGGCCGGCGGTGGCGGCCGCGGCATGCGGCTGGTGCACGACATCGCCGAACTGCCCGCGGCGCTGGCCGGCGCCCGCCGCGAGGCGCAGAGCGCCTTCGGCGACCCCACGCTGATGCTCGAACGCCTGATCGAAGGCGGCCGCCACATCGAGGTGCAGGTCTTCGCCGACGCGCACGGCCACTGCATCCACCTGGGCGAACGCGACTGCACCGCGCAGCGCCGACGACAGAAGGTGATCGAGGAAGCGCCCTCGCCGGTGGTCAGCCCCGAGATGCGCGCACGCATCGGCGCCGACGCGGTGGCCGCGGCGCAGGCGGTGGGCTACCGCGGCGCCGGCACGGTGGAATTCATCGTCGATGCGCAGCTGAACCACTACTTCCTGGAAATGAACACGCGGCTGCAGGTCGAGCACCCGGTGACCGAATGCGTGACCGGGCTGGACCTCGTCGAATGGCAGCTGCGCGTGGCTGCGGGCGAAGCGCTGCCGCTGCAGCAGCACCAGGTGCCGCTGCACGGCCATGCGATCGAGGTACGGCTGTATGCCGAAGACCCCTATGCCGGCTTCGTGCCGCAGACCGGGCCGGTGCTGCACTGGCGCCCCGCCGACGCGCTGCAGGGCCGCGCGCCCGGCACCGCGGCCTTCGGCGGCCTGCGCATCGACGACGGCCTCGCCGAAGGCGGCGAGATCACGCCGTACTACGACGCGATGGTGGCCAAGTTCATCGCCCATGGCCGCGACCGCGACGACGCGATCCGGCGGCTGCGCGCCGCGTTGTGCGACGCGCCGCTGATCGGCCCGGTCAACAACGGCCGCTTCGTGCACGCGCTTCTCGACAGCCCGGCCTTCCGCCAGGCCGCGATGCACACCGGCCTGCTCGACGACTGGGCCGCGCAGGGCCTGCCGCTGCTGCAACGCCCGCAGCCCGACGACGAAGACTGGGCGTTGGCCGCCGCGCTGCTGGCGCTGCGCGAGGGCGCGGGGCGGCGCCCGGCCAGCGTCGGCGCCTGGAGCCTGACGCTGCGCTGCGGCGACGAGCGTCGCAGCCTGCGCGTGCAGCCCGAGCCCCCCGCCGCCGGCCACGGCGGCACCCGCGGCGCCGGCGTGCGCGTCACGCCCGCGCAGGGCCGACCGCTGCACTTCCAGCAGTTGCGCCTGGACGATCGTCTGCTGCGTTATCAGCTCGACGGCCTGCAGCGCCGCTGCATCGCCCTGCTGGCGCCCGACGGCCTGCGCCTGGTGCGTGCCGCCTGGGCCTTCGCGTTCGAGGAAGTCTCACCCTACCCGGCGACCGCGGTGGAGCGCGACCCGCGGGCCTTGCGTGCGCCGGTGGCCGGCACGGTGGCCGCGGTGGCGGTGCAGCCCGGCGACGCGGTGGCCGAGGGCCAGGCACTGGTCTGCGTCGAGGCAATGAAGATGGAGATGTGGCAGCACGCCGCCGCCGCCGGACGTGTGGCGGCCGTGCACGTGGCGCCGCGCGACGCGGTGGATGCCGGCACGCTGCTGATCGAGCTGGACCTGGCGACAACCGAAACGAAGGAGCCGTGATGGACAAGGCCATCCTGACCTGCGCGCTGACCGGCGTGCTGACCAACCCGCAGCAGCACCCGGTGCCGGTGACGCCGGCGCAGATGGCCGCCGAGGCGCGCGATGCCTTCAACGCCGGCGCCTCGGTGATGCACGTGCACCTGCGGCGCCAGGAGCCCGGCATGGGCCACCTGCCGAGCTGGGATCCGGACGTGGCCGAGGCCGTCATCGGCGCCATCCGCGAGGCCTGCCCCGGCGTGATCATCAACCTGACCACCGGCACCGTGGGGCCGGACGTCAGCGGCCCGCTGGCCTGCATCCGCCGCGTGCGGCCCGAGATCGCCGCCTGCAATGCCGGCAGCCTGAACTATCTGAAGCTCAAGGACAACGGCGACTGGGCCTGGCCGCCGATGGTGTTCGACAACCCGGTGGCCAAGGTGCAGCAGTACCTGGACGTGATGGCCGAATGCGGCACGCACCCGGAGTTCGAGTGCTTTGACGTCGGCATCGTGCGCTCGGTGGGCATGTACCTGAAGAACGGCATGGCGCGCGGGACCGTCGGCGTGCCCGAGTACAACTTCGTGATGGGCGTGGCCTCGGGCATGCCCTGCGACACCGATCTGCTCGCGCTGCTGCCGCGCTACATGGCCGAGGGTGGCGTGTGGCAGGCCACCTTGATCGGCCGCGGCGAGATCTGGCCGGTGCACCAGCGCGCGGCCGAGTTGGGCGGCATGCTGCGCACCGGGCTGGAAGACACCTTCTATCTGCCCGGCGGCGCGCGGGCGGCGGGCAACGGCGTGCTGATCGAGGCGCTGGCCGCCTGCGCCCGCAATGCCGGCCGCAGCGTGGCCACGCCAGCCGAGGCACGCCGCCTGCTCGGCCTGCACTGAACGCAGCGGCCGCGCCTTTTGCGACCTAGCGCTTCAAGGTCTTCAGCAGTGCCAGCAGCGCCCGCACCCGCGGCGGCACCAGGCGGCCCGAGGGGTAGACCGCGCTGATCGGCATCGCTGCCGGCCGGCAGCCGGGCAGCAGCTCGACCAGCCGGCCGTCGCGCAGCTCGTCCTCGACCATGTAGTCGGGCACCTGCGCCACGCCCAGGCCCTGCAGCACCGCGGCGATCAGGCCTTCGCCGTCGTTGACCTGCACGCGCGCCTGCGGCGTCCACTGCAGCGCCTGGCCGCGGCTGCGCAGCTGCCAGGCGCGCGAGCGGCCGGTGCTGGGCAGCCGGAAAGCCACCACCGCAAGCTGCTTCAGTGCCTCGATGCCGCGCGGCGTGCCGGCGCGCGCCAGGTAGGCCGGGCTCGCGCACAGCACCAGCTGCTGGCTGTCGAAGCGCTGCGCCACCAGGCCCGAGTCCTGCAGCTCGCCCACGCGCACCGCCAGGTCGAAGCCTTCCTTCACCAGGTCGACATAGCCGTCGTCCAGCCGCAGGTCCAGCGCCAGGCCGGGATGCTGCTGCAGCAGCCTGGCCAGCAGCGGCACCATCACCCGCTTGCCGTAGACGATGGGCACGCTGGCGCGCAGGGTGCCGCCGGGCGCGGCGCGGGCACCGGCGGCATCGGCATGCAGCTCGTCGATCTCGGCCAGCACGCGCTGGCAGCGCTGGAACAGGCGCTCGCCGTCGGCCGTCAGGCTGACCTGGCGCGTGGTGCGGTGGAACAGCTTGACGCCCAGGCTCGTCTCCAGCCGCGCCACGGCCTTGGCCAGGGTGGACGCGCCGGCGCCAAGCTCACGTGCCGCGGCCGCGAAGCTGCCGTGCTTGGCCGTCTCGGCAAAGGCCATGAACTGCTGCATGCCGGCCATCGTGCCCTCGTCGGTGCTTGTGGATTACGGAAATTTTGTCGTCAATGTAGCGCCATTGACCCTTCTTCACGCCGGCCGTGCGGGTCGCCACACTGCGCAGCGCGATGTCCGCAACACCCTGTTCGCCGAAAGCCCCGCCCATGTACCTGCATCCGACACCCGCCCCCTCCGAGACCCCGTTCCCCGGCATTGCCCACGCCACCTGGGCCGGCGAAGCCGAGGGCCTGCGCCAGCTGAGCCTGTGGAACCAGCAGATGGCGCCCGGCTGCGCCACGCCGCCGCACCGGCACGACTGCGACGAGCTGGTGCTGTGCCAGGCCGGCCGCGGCACGCTGCTGGTCGACGGCGAGCGCCTGCCCTTCGTGGCCGGGCAGCTGATGACGCTGCCGGCCGGCAGCTGGCACCAGATCGTCAACGACGGCAGCGAGCCGCTGGTGACGCTGGCGGTGCTGGCCGCGACGCCGGTGGCCACCTACCTGCCCGGCGACGAGCCGCTGGCGCTACCCTGGCGCACCTGAGGCCGCGATGAGCCTGGCCGGATGAGGCCCGCGCGGCCTCGCAAGCGCTCAGCGGCCGAGGGCCAGCCGCGGCTCGTCGACGCCGCTGGCGCGGTTCAGGTGCATCAGGGTCAGCGGCCCCGGCACGCCATCGGGCGTCAGGCCCTGCGCCAGCTGGAAGGCCTGCAGCCGCTCGCGCGCGCTGGCATTGGCAGCAGCACTGGCCGAACCGGCACTTTCGGCCGCGGCCAGCCGCTCCTGCAGCCAGGGCAGCAGCCGGTCCCCGGCCTCGGCCGCACCATTGTCATGATAGGACGCGGGCGCGCGCCACAGCGTCGCGAAGTCCCCGCGCCACACCCTTGCCAGCTGCGCCAGCGGCACCGACAGCGCCTGCTCGCCGATGCGCAGCTGCGCCTGCTGCGCGTCCAGCCCGATCAGCAAGGCCTGCGCGCTGCGGCCCTGCGCGTCGACGAGCCTGACGATGCCGGGCCGTGCCAGCTGGCGCACCGGCGCCAGCCCGCCACGGCCGCGGTAGCAGCGCAGACCTTGCGTCGGCGCCATCGCGCAGGGGTCGCCGGCGGGCAGGGTGCGACCCCACATCTCGGCCAGCGCACGCCAGGCGCGGGCTTCGTCGACGTCGCCGGCCACCGCCATGGCGGCGGCCAGTGCCGGGCCATCGGCCACCGGGGTCGCAGCGCCCGCGGAGCCCGCCGTGGCGGCCGTGGCGGCCGCTGGCGCCTGCAGCGCTGCAGCGGCGGCCACGCCCGCCGGCGGCGACGACGCTGCCCCGGCGCTGCGCTCGGCGGCAAGGCCGCTCCCTTTACCAGTCAGCACCAGCATCGCCACCAGCACGCCGGCGGCCAGGCCCGCGGCGACGCCGGCCACCAGGCGCCAATCGGTGGCCGCCGGCTTCGCCGCATCCGCCGCACCCGCACCCGCCGCTGCCGGCGCCGCCCCTTCCGCCGCTGCCGGCGCACCGAGGCGTCCGAACACCGACTGGGCCGCCAGGTCCACCAGCGGGCGCGTGACCCGCAGCGCGCGCGCAGCATGGCCGGCGATCAGCGCGCGGTCGCACAGCACGTTGATGCGGCGCGGCACGCCGCCGCAGAGTTCGTGGACACGCGCCAGCGCCTCGGCGTCGAAGGGCAGCTCGCCGGCCAGGCCGGCCACCGCCAGCCGGTGCGCGATGTAGCGGATGGTCTCGTCCTCGGACAGCGCCGCCAGGTGGAAGCGCGCCACCACCCGCTGCGCCAGCGGCTCCATCGCCGGCTTTTCCAGCAGCTCGCGCAGCTCGGGCTGGCCGATCAGCAGCACCTGCACCAGCTTGTGGTCGCTGGTATCCAGGTTGGTCAGCAGGCGCAGCTGCTCCAGCGCCTCGGTCGACAGCGCCTGCGCCTCGTCGACGACGATCAGCGTGCGCCGGCCGCGCGCATGGGTCAGCAGCAGGTGGCCGTGCAGCGCGTCGATCGGGTCGACGGCGCGCCCGCCCTCGGGCGGCGGCTCGACCTGCAGGTCCTCGCACACGCGCGCCAGCAGCGCGGCCACGCCCAGCTTGGGGTTCACCACCGAGGCCACGTCCAGGTCCGGCGGCAGCTGCTCGAGAAAGCAGCGCCACAGCGTGGACTTGCCGGCGCCGATCTCGCCGGTCAGCAGCACGAAGCCGCCGCCGCGCCGCAGCCCGTAGTTCAGGTGCTCCAGCGCCTCGCGGTGCTGCGCGCTCATGTACAGGAAGGCCGGGTCCGGCGCCACCGAGAAGGGCTCGCGCGCGAGGCCGAAGAACGATTCGTACATGGTGGCAAGGATAGCGACCCGGCGCCGCGGCCAGTAGCATCGGCATCTTTGCCGCCGCGGGTGCGCCATGTCCTATGCCTTGTTGATGATCGAGCCGATCGAGCAGCGCCGCGAACGCGGCCTGGAAGCCGGACAGCAGGTCTACCAGCGCATGCTCGATTTCGCCGCCGAACTGCAGGCGCGCGGCGTGCTGCAGGCCACGCAGTCGCTCGCCGGCCATGGCGACGCCAAGCGGCTGCAGGTGCGCAACGGCCAGCGCAGCGTGGTCGACGGCCCCTTCGCCGAGACCAAGGAAATGGTCGGCGGCTTCTTCCTGCTGAAGGACGTGACCGAGGCCGAGGCGCTGGAAATCGCCGCGGCCTGCCCGGCCGCCGAATGGTGCACGGTGGAGATCCGCGCGCTGGGGCCCTGCTTCGAGCGGCCCTGACGCGCCGGCGCCCATGAGTGAAGCGCCCATCAGCGCCCCGCCGAAGTCGCCCGGCGCGGTCCGCGCCGCCGGCCGGCCGCGGCCCGAGTGGCTGTCGCTGCAGGCGCCGGAGCCCATCCTCGAGCCGGCGCTTCCGATCGTCGACGCGCACCACCACCTGTGGGACCACCCGGGCCACCGCTACGGGCTGCCCGAGCTGCTGGCCGACACCGGCAGCGGCCACCGCGTGATCGCCACGGTGCATGTGGAATGCCTGTCCGGCTACCGCAGCGAGGGGCCGGCCGCGCTGCGCCCGGTCGGCGAAACCGAGTTCGCCGCCGCCATCGCCAGGCAGGCCGAGGCTGCCGGTGGCACCCGCGCCTGCGCCGGCATCGTCGGCTTCGCCGACCTGACGCTGGGCGCGGCCGTGCGCGAGGTGCTGCAGGCCCACCTCGCGGCCGGTGACGGCCGCTTTCGCGGCATCCGCCATGCCGGCGCGTGGGAGGCCAGCCCGGACATCCACAACGCGCACACGCAGCCGCCGCCGGGCCTGTACGCGCTGCCGGCCTTCCGTGCCGGCTTCGCGCAGCTGGCCCCGCTCGGGCTCAGCTTCGAGGCCTGGCAGTTCCACCCGCAGCTGCCCGAGCTCATCGCGCTGGCGCAGGCCTTCTCGGACACCACGATCGTGCTCAACCATGTCGGCGGGCCGCTGGGCGTCGGGCCCTACGCCGGCCGGCACGACGCGGTGTTCGCGTCATGGCGCCAGCACATCGCCGCGCTGGCGCGCTGCCCGAACGTCTGCGTCAAGCTCGGCGGCCTGGGCATGCGCACCGGGCCCTTCGACTTCCATCGCCGCGAACGGCCGCCCACGTCGGCCGAGCTGGCCGACGCCTGGCGGCCGTGGATCGAGACCTGCGTCGAGGCCTTTGGCGCCGGGCGCTGCCTGTTCGAAAGCAACTTCCCGGTCGACAAGATCGGCACCGGCTATGCGGTGCTGTGGAACGCGTTCAGGCGCCTGGCCCAGGGTGCGTCCGACGCCGAAAAGACCGCACTGTTCAGCGCCACCGCGCAGCGCGTGTACCGTCTGTGACCTGGCGGCCCGCAGGCCGCCGCTTCCCGCCAGGACGACACGAGGAGACGCGATGCGCGACACGATTCCCGACCACGGCCTGCAGCTGCGCTCGCTGGTGACGCCCGAGGGCCGGCTCGAACTCTCGCTGGCCCGGGTGCCCACGCCGAGCCCGGGCCCGGACGAGGTGCTGATCCGCGTCGAGGCCACGCCGATCAATCCGTCGGACATCGGCCTGCTGTTCGGCGCCGCCGACATGGCCACCGCGGTGCAGGGCGGCAGCGCGGCGCAGCCGGTCATCACGGCCCAGGTGCCCGCGGCGCTGATGCGCGCGATGGCCGGCCGCGCCGGGCAGTCGATGCCGGTGGGCAACGAGGGCGCCGGCACGGTGGTGGCCGCCGGCACGTCCCCCGCCGCACAGGCGCTGCTGGGCCGCCGCGTGGCGGGCCTGGGCGGCGCGATGTATGCGCAGTACCGCTGCCTGCCGGTGGCGCAATGCCTGGCGCTGCCCGAAGGCGCCAGCGCGGCCGAAGGCGCCTCCTGCTTCGTGAACCCGCTCACCGCGCTGGGCATGGTCGAGACGATGAAGCGCGAGGGGCACACCGCGCTGGCGCACACCGCGGCTGCGTCGAACCTGGGCCAGATGCTCAACCGCATCTGCCTGCAGGACGGCATCGGCCTGGTCAACATCGTGCGCAAGCCCGAGCAGGCGGCCTTGCTGCGCGCGGCCGGCGCACGCCAGGTGGTCGACAGCAGCGCGCCCGACTTCCTGCCCGCACTGACCGACGCGCTGGCCGCCACCGGCGCCACGCTGGCCTTCGACGCCATCGGCGGCGGCAAGCTCGCCGGCCAGATCCTGGCCTGCATGGAAGCGGCAATCAACCGCCAGGCCACCGACTACAGCCGCTATGGCTCGTCGGTGCACAAGCAGGTCTACCTGTACGGCGGCCTCGACACCGGCCCGACCGAGTTCAGCCGCAGCTTCGGCATGAGCTGGGGCATGGGCGGCTGGCTGCTGTTCCCGTTCCTGCAGAAGATCGGCCCGGCCGGCGCGCAGGCGCTGAAGCAGCGCGTGGCGGCGGAGCTGAAGACCACCTTCGCCAGCCACTACACGCAGGTGGTGTCACTGGCCGGCGCGCTGCAGCTGGACGCGATCCGCGCCTACGGGCAACGCAGCACCGGCCACAAGTTCCTGATCGATCCGACGCTCGACGCGCGCTGAACGCGCAAGGCATCAACGACACCGCCCCCGACTTCACCGCCAACACCACGCACGGCACCATCCGCTTCCACGAGTGGATCGGCGACCGCTGGGCCTGCCTGTTCTCGCACCCGAAGGACTTCACCCCGGTGTGCACCACCGAGCTCGGCTACCTGGCCAAGATCGAGCCCGAGTTCACCCGGCGCAAGTGCAAGCTCATCGGCCTGTCGGTCGACCCGGTGGACAACCACAGCAACTGGGTCGCCGACATCGAGGAGACCCAGGGAGCGACGGTCAAGGACCCGATGATCGGCGACACCCACCTCGCGGTGGCCAAGCTCTACAACATGCTGCCCGCCGGCGAGGCCGGCGGCGCCGACGGCCGCACCGCAGCCACCAACGCCACCGTACGCTCGGCCTTCATCATCGGCCCGGACAAGAAGATCAAGCTGCTGCTGTGAGCTACCCGATGACCACCGGCCGCAACTCCGACGAGGACGCGAAGAAGCTGTTCCCCGACGGCTGGAAGGCGCCCAAGCGCTACCTGCGCATCGTCAAGCAGCCGCGCTGACGCGGCGCTGGCCTCCCTCGGATCGGTGGCCCGGCGCGCATCGCCGGCAGCAGCGGCGTGAGCGACACTCGACGCCATGCTGCGGGCCAGCGCTGAGCCCGCCACGAGGGAGGGTTCATGTCACGTTTGAACGGCTCGGCCAGCACGGCCGATGAACTCAGCCAGGGGATCGACAGCCCGTCAGACCTGGCGAGCTTCCGGCTTGATCTGGCCACGCTGGCGTTCGGCAGCCTGGCCGTTGACGATGAAGTCGATCTGTACGAGATCGACGCCTCGACGCCGGGCTACTACCGCATCACCCTGTCCAATGACGCGGCCAATGCCCCAGCCGACGACTGGACACTCGCGCAGTCCGAGCTGCTGATCGCCCTGTTCAGTCCCTATGGCTCCTACCAGGAGCGCTTTGGCGGGTCCGCCGCGCCCCCGGGAAGCGACGCGGTGCTCGGCTTCTGGCTGGGCAGCGGCGAAGACCTGCTGCTGGGGCTGGGCCTGGCGGAGCCCGGCGCAGCGAGCTACGTGCTCACGCTGGAGCGCACGGCCTACCCCGCTGCTGGCCTCGTGGTCACCGGCAGCAGCGGCCACGATGGCCTCAACGGAGGCCCCGGCAACGACAGCCTGCTGGGCCATGAAGGCGACGACCTGCTCAATGGGGGCGCGGGCGACGATCTGCTCGATGGCGGATCCGGCGACGACACCGCGGTATACCTGATGACCCCGGGCGCGGTCACGGTCAACCTGGCCGAACAGCGAGCGAGCGGTGCCGCTGGCAACGACCGCCTGCTGTCCATCGAGTCGGTCATCGGTTCACGCTACGACGACACGCTGATCGGCTCTGCCGAGGACAACGACATCCAGGGCAGCGGCGGCAACGACCGCATCGACGGTGGCGCAGGCCACGACAGCGCCATCTTCGACGGCAAGCGGGCTGACGCGACGTTCAGCGTCGATCCCGACACTGGTGAATTGCTGGTCAGGCTCTACGGCAGCACTGCGCGGCTGCGCAACGTCGAGACACTGGTCTTCGACGACGGCGAATTCGATGCCACCGCCTTCGGGGATCACAAAGCGCCCCAATTGCTGAGCTTCCCGGCGGGGGAGGCCAGCAGTGGTGGCGTTGCTCCCGACAATGCGACATTGACCTTCGGCTTCGACGAAGCGATCAAGGCCAGCAACGGCCGCATCCTGCTGCGCGACGATACCGGCAAGGTGGTGGCCAGTTTCGTCCCCGCGACCAGCAGCCAGGTGCGCATCGAAGGCCGGCAGGTGACCCTCGCGCCGGGCATGGCGCTCGAGAGCGGCACTCACTTCACCGTCGAGTTCGAGCCCGGGTCGGTCACGGACTTGAGCGGCAACCCCTTGGCCGCAACGCTCTCGCGTCCCTTCGTGACCCGCTCTTTGCCACTGCGCATCAGCGATGCCAGCGCCGAGGCGCTGGAGTCCGATGGTGTGCTGCACGTGCACCTCGACCTGGGCAACAAGCAGCTTTCACCCACCCCGGTCAGCTTCTACTTCAGCGGCTGGCAGATCGCCCGGCCGGGTGCGGACTTCCTGCTCGACACCAATGGGTGGACGCTGGTCGTGCCCGCGGGAACCCGCTCGTTCGACTGGACGATCCCGGTGGTCGACGACAACGCCGTCGAGGGCGATGAACAGATCACCGTGGCGCTGACGTACAGCATTTACCAGCCCGCCGCCAAGGTCACGCTGACGATCCACGACGATGACCTGATCCGACTCGGGCTGCTGCCCCAGGACCCGCTGGCCGCGCGGCAATGGCCACTCTTTCCGAATGTCGGCGCTGATGTGCTGCCGGCCTGGGCAGACGCCACCGGCAAGGGCGTGATCGTGGCCGTACTGGCCGATGGCATCGACGGGCAACATCCGGATCTGAGCGGCCGCGTCATCGACGCGTCAGGTCTTCCGGTGGCGACGACCGGCGCTGGGTCCGGCGCTCTGGGTACCCGTATGGCCGGCGTGGTGGCGGCAGGCCGCAACGGGTTGGGCACGGTCGGAGTGGCACCGGATGCCACACTGATGTCGCTGGTGCCCTACGGCGCCTGGAACGTGCAGCCCGCGGACGAGTTGGTCCAAGCGCTTCATGCCGCTCTGTCGGCAGACGTGCTGCTCAGCGGATGGGGTCGCTGGTCCCATTCCATCTTCGAGCCCACGATGAGTGGGTTCCTGATCAACTTCTCGAAGCCCGGCTGGTCGGCCATCGACCAGGCCCTGGACCGGTTGGGTGCCGAGGGCCGCGACGGGCGCGGCACCATCGTTGTCACAGGCGTCCCGCTTGGCGGCAAGAACCTCAATGTCAATCTGGACAACCTCGCCAACGACCGCCATGTAGTGATGGTCGGTGCGCTGGACCGCCTGCTCAACGTGGCTGGTACCAGTTCAGGATCGAACGTCCTGCTGGCCGCACCGACGGGCGGCCAGGCGGACGGCACCGACATCCGCACCACCGTGTCGAGCGCTGCCGGCACCGCGCTCTATGGCACAGACACCGCATCGGCCGCACCCACCGTGGCCGGTATTGTCGCGCTGATGCTGCAGGCCAATCCGATGCTGGGTTGGCGCGACCTCGAGAAGCTGCTCGCGTACTCGACACACCAAACCGACTACCACTACCCGATCCCCGAGCTGGGAATATCGCGGACCGAGTGGTCGATCAATGGCGCGGACGACTGGAACGGCGGCGGCCTGCACTACGACACCATCGGCGCGATCGGCTTTGGCATGGTCGATGCCCGTGCTGCCGTCCGTCTTGCCGAAAGCTGGCACGCCACGTCGCAGACCTCGGCCAACGAGCAGACCCTGCACCAGGACGCCGGGCGCATGACGCCGCTGAAACTTGCACCCTTCGGTTCGACGATCGATTCGCTGCTGGTGCAGGGCGCTACGCTGACGATCGAGCGGGTCGAGGTGACACTGCACCTGACCCATGCCACGCCAGGCAAGCTGAATGTCTGGCTCGAATCGCCATCAGGCACCCAAAGCGTCTTGTTGAGCGAAGCCGCCCTCGGTGTGCAGGACAGCTTTCTGGCCGGCGGGGCCAGTGTTGCGGGTCCGCAGATCGACTTCACGTTCTCGACCGTCCTCGATCTGGGCGAACAAGCGGACGGCCGCTGGACGCTGCACTTCCACGATAGCAGCAGCACCGGCGGCTCGCTCGCCGACTGGTCGCTGGACTTCTTCGGCGCTGCACCATCGACCGACAACACCTACGTCTTCACCGACGAGTTCGGGGCCGTGGCCGCCGCCGACCCGCTGCGCACGATCCTGACCGATCACGAGGGGGACGACACGCTGAACGCCGCGGCGACGACTTTGGGCGTGAAGATCGATCTCGCCCCGCTGGCGCGCAGCCAGATCGGCGGCGGCAGCCTGCAGATCTCCGGCGGCACGTCCATCGAACGGGCCTACGGCGGGGACGGCAACGACACGCTCGCCGGCAACGAGCTGGCCAACCAACTCAGCGGCGGCCGCGGCGACGACTTCCTGCAAGGTCGTGGCGGTCCCGACCTGATCGATGGCGGTGCGGGGGTGGACACGGCCGTGTTCGAGAAGGGCCGTGCCAACTACACCTGGCAACGCACCGATGACGGCTGGCGCGTGACCGACAAGGGCACCGGCACGGGCGTGAACGTCGACGAACTGCACAGCATCGAACGCCTGCAGTTTGCCGACCGAGGCCTGGCCTTCGACACGGCCGCCGACCAGCACGCCGGCCAGGTGGCGCAGATCCTGCGCGGGCTGTTCGGCAGTGCCTGGCTGCAGCGGGCCGACCTCGTGGGCATCGGCCTGAAGGCCCTGGATGGCGGCCTGAGCTACGACGAGCTCGTGGCCGCAGCGGTGGCCAGTCCGTTCTTCACGCTGCAGCCCGGCGGCAACAGCCATCGCGCCATCGTCGAACGCGTCTACCAGAACGTGGTCGGACACGCGGGGACGTCCGCGGAAATCGACCTTTTCACCGGCTGGCTGGACAGCGGCGCCTACAGCACCGCGGCACTCTGTGCGCTGGCCTGCCACTCGCCACTGAATGTTGGCAGCGCCACCTTGGTGGGTCTGGCGGACACCGGCTTCGAGTACATCCCGGCCTGAAGACGGTCATTCAGCCCACGCAGACCTGGTCGCGCCCGCGCCGCTTGGCCTCGTACAGCGCGGCATCGGCGCGGCGCATCAGCTCGATGCGGTCGTAGGGCGGCGCGCCCGCCAGGCCGATGCTCAGGGTGACGGGCTGGGCTTCGGGCAGGCCGGCCCAGCGCTGCTGCGCCAGGCGCTCGCGCAGCCGTTCGCAGATGTCCGCGGCGCGCTGCGTCGGCGTGTCGGCGAACACCGCGACGAACTCCTCGCCGCCCACGCGGGCCAGCGCATCGCCGGCGCGCATGTTCTCGCGCAGCAGCGGCGCCAGCGCCACCAGCACCTGGTCGCCCGCGGCATGGCCGTGGCGGTCGTTGATCTGCTTGAAGTGGTCCAGGTCCATCACCGCCACCACCAGCGGCTTGTGCTGGCGCTCGGCCTCGGCCAGCAGCTCGACGAAGCGGCGGTCCAGGTGGCGCCGGTTGCCCAGGCCGGTGAGCGGGTCGCGCTCGGCGCGCTCGGCCAGCTCGGTGGCCAGCGCGCGCTGGCGCCGCGCCTCGATCAACGCGTGCTCGGCCTCGCTGCGGGTGACGAAGAGCTGCGACTGCGCGCGCAGCTGCGCGGTGACGCGCCGGCGCTCCAGGTGCTCGGCCGCCTCGAAGTGCAGCAGGGCCTCGTGGTACAGGCCGAGCGCCCGGCAGGCCCGGTAGGCGGCCTGGTGGGCACGGATCACCGTCTGCGGCGGCGCGGCAGCATCCAGCGTCGCCAGCAGCGCCTGCATCGCCTGGCGCGCACCGGCCGCGTCGCCGCTGGCCAGCTGCCATTCGCCCAGTGTGCAGGCAATGCGCCACACATGCGCCTGGAAGCCGCGCTCACGCGCCTGCGTCAGCGCGGCCTGCAGCAGCGCGTGCGCCTCGTCGCGCTCGCCCAGGTGCAGCAGCACCTCGCCGAGGTTGCCGGTGATCGTCACCTCGTAGGCCGGGTCCGGCAACTGGCGCAGCAGCTCGCGCGCCTGCAGCGCGAACAGGCGCGCGCGCTCGAGCACCGCGCGCTGCGCGGCGGCGTCCTCGACATCGCGCAGGCGGTGGAACACGCCGATCGTGATGGCGCACAGCCCGTTCAGCGCCACCATGCGCTCGCGCAGCGGCGCCTGCAGCCCGGGCGTGGCCAGGGCCTCGGCCAGCACCCGCTCGGCCTGCCAGGCATCGCCCAGGCGCTCCAGCGCAACGCCGAGCGCGAAGGCCGCCTGCAGCAGCGGCCCGGGCGCGCCCTCGCGCGCCGCCAGGTCGCCCAGGGCCTGCGCCGATTCGATCGCAACATCGAAATGCGCCGATTCGCAGGCGCTCAGCACCAGCACGTACAGCAGGTCGCGGCGCTCGGTGTCCCGCCCGGCGGCGGCCAGCCGCGCCAGCAGCGCCGGGGCCTGCTGCACGACCTCGGCGTACTGCCCGCTGCGGAACAGGCCCATCAGCTGCGCCAGCGGCGCGCTCGGGTCGGGCCCCTCCGCGGCGTCCGATGGCGGCAGCAAGGCGGTGTTCATCGCTCAGGGGACAGGCCGGGACTTCACCTCGGTATTGTCGGCCGCGCCGGCCCGGGCTGTACGGCCGGCCATGCAGCCCCGCGGCGAGCCGCGCCTTCAGCCGTAGCGCGCGTCGGCCAGCGCCGCGCCCGCGGCCAGCGCACGCAGCTTGGCCTCGGCCACCTGCCGGTTCATCGGCGCCATGCCGCAGTTGGTGCAGGCGATCAGCCGTTCGCGCGGCACGTGCTGCAGCGCGCGGCCGATGGTGTCGGCCACTTCCTCGGGCGTTTCCACCACGTCGCTGGCGACGTCGATCACGCCGACCATCACCTCGGTGTCCTTCAGCAGCGCCATCAGCTCGGGCGGCACGCGCGAGTGGATGCACTCCAGGCTCACCTGGTCGATGCGGCTGGCCGCCAGCGCGGGCAGGATCTGCTCGTACTGGCGCCATTCCTCGCCCAGCGTCTTCTTCCAGGCCAGGTTGGCCTCGATGCCGTAGCCGTAGCAGATGTGCACGGCGGTCGTGCAGCGCAGGCCCTCGGCCGCACGCTCGAGCGCCCGCACGCCCCAGTCGGCGGCCTCGGCCATGTAGACATTGAAGGCCGGCTCGTCGAACTGCACGATGTCCACGCCATCGGCTTCCAGCGCGCGCGCCTCCTGGTTCAGCAGCTCGGCAAAGGCGAAGGCCAGCTTGACGCGGTCGCCGTAGTGGCGGTCGGCCACGGTGTCGACGATGGTCATCGGGCCCGGCAAGGTGAACTTGATGCGCCGCGGCGTGTGCGCGCGCAGCAGCCGCGCCTCGGCCTCGTGCACGCGGCCGGTCAGCGACAGCGGCCCCACCACCTGCGGCACCATGGCCTTGTAGCGGTCGTTGCGGATGCCCATCTCGACCTTGTGCTCGAAGTCGATGCCGGCCACCTTCTCGAGGAAGCCGTGCACGAAGTGCTGGCGCGACTGCTCGCCGTCGCCGATGACCGACAGGCCGGCGTCCTCCTGCGTCTTGATCCACAGCAGCGTGGCGTCGAGCTTGGCCTGCGCCAGTGCCTCGCCGCTGGCCTGCCACTTCGGCCACAGGGTCTGGGTCTCGGCCAGCCAGGCGGGCTTGGGCAGGCTGCCGGCAACGGCGGTGCGGAACATTGCGAACTGTCCTTCCGATGGATGAGCTGGCCCAGCGTAGCGCAGTGCGCCGGCCTCCGGCCACAGGGTAAGCTGCAATCGGCTTTCTTCGCCCGCGAGCAGGTGCGTTCCCGATGGCCGGTTCGAGCAAGCCCGGGCCCCTGGCGGCCCACCACGATCCCGCCGCGTCGCTGAACGACGGGACGATGGCACGCCTGCGCATGCCCGCTCCGGGCATCACGCACCAGGGCAGCGTGGCGGCGTGGCCGGCTTCCGCAGGGCCGCCGCGCGTGTTCCGCACGCCGGCCCGCAGGCCTTCGCTGGCCCGTGCCTACCCGCGGCTGGCCGAGGGCAGCAGCGGCAGCGCGGTGGTTCTTCTGCAGCGGCGGATCAACCTGCTGGCCGCGCCGGCGCCCTTGCTGGTGCTCGACGGCCTGTTCGGCCCGCTGACTCGGCGTGCGGTACAGGACTTCCAGCGGACGCACCAGCTGGCCGCCGATGGTGTGGTCGGGCCCAAGACCTGGTTCCACCTCTGCCGCGACGAAGCCAGCGCCGCGGCGCAGGCGGCATGGCAGGCGGCTGCACTGGTAGCGGCCACCCAGGCTGTGGCCACCCGGACAGCAGCCAGCACGCCGGAGTCGCTGCTGCTGGCCGCGCTGCCACCCGCGGCCGAAACCGTGGCGGACTGGCCGCTGGAGCGCAAGTTCGCCGAAGCGCTGCGCCGCACCGCGCCCAAGCTGCCCTCGCACCTGCAGCATGAATTCCTCGCGCTGCTCAGCCCCAAGAGCCTGGGCATCATGGCCGGCACGCTGGTGGTGTGGGCCGGCTCGCATGCCTTCGGCGTTGGCGAGGCGGTGGACATCCTGCTGCTGATCGGCGGCATCGCGATGCTGGGCATGGCGGCCTTCGACGTCGCCGGCGAGATCGGCAGCTTCCTGAGCCTCGCCGCCGGCGCCACCACGCCGGCAGAACTCGACGAAGCGGCCGGGCACCTGGCCCGCGCGATCGCAGTGATCGGCGTGGCGGCCTTCATCGCGCTGCTGGTCAGGGTCGCGCGCGGCCGCATCGGCCGCGGCAAGCCGCCGCCGGAGGCGCCGCCAGAGCCGCCGGCGTCGAAGAGCCGACCCACCCGGCCGGTGGAGCCGCTTGAACCCGTGGAGCCTCCGCCCCGGCCCAAGCCGCCGCCCGAAGAGCCGGCGCCGAAGGACCTGCCGCCGCTGCGGCAAGCGTATGTCGACGAGGTGGCTCGCCTGCGCAGCAAGGGACAGGCCATGCTCGACGCCGGGCAGTCGCCGGAAGAAGTCGCTCGCGCGCTGCATGCGGAGCGTCGCGCCATCGGAGAGAAGTACAAGTCGCTGACGCCACCGGAAAAGCTGGCGGAGATCTATCAGCGCAACCTCGACAGGTACGGTGACAAACTGGGACCCACCGTGGACTGGCTGCGCGAGCAAGGCAAGACCTGGGAACAGATCATCGAATCCGCTGGCCGCGCCGGGGGCAAGGATCTCGGCTTCTGAGTGGGCCCGCCTTCTACCGGAGAATCGTGCCATGGCGCTGGACAACGATGCCACCGTGACCACGCGGGTGCTGGGCGACGAGTTCGACGACGCGCTGCGTGTGCGCGTGCTGGCGGTGCTGCGCTCGCTGGGCGCCACCTCGCCGAATGCGGCGGCTTGGGCGCTGGGCGGCTCTCAGGAACTCGAGTCGATGGACTTCCAGCTCAGGGGCTGTCCGATGCGGCTGGAAGCTGAAACATACGTCGGCCTGAGCCTCACCGGGCCGGCGGCCCTGGTGTCGCTGATTCAGCAGCAACTCACCCAGGGCTGAACGCTCACCGCGCCGCCGAAGCAGGCGCCGCCGGCAACAGCAGCACATCCGCCTGCCCGCCGACGCAGCCGCTGGCCTGGCCCGGCGGGCAGGGCAGCGAGGAGGACGCCGGCGGCGCCGGCGGAAACACCCGCGGATGGCCGCCCGGCCGGAACAGCAGCAGCAGCCACAGCGTCACCACGGTGACCAGCGCCACCGCGACGATCGCCAGCCGCTGGCGCCGCGTCACCGGCCGGAACTCGGACACCAGGTCGTCCAGCAAGGGCAGGGTGCCAGGGGGCGGACCTTGCCTCACGGTCTTGGGGCGTTTGAACAGGCCGAACATCGTGTCGTCGTGGGGTGGGCCATGGCATTGCACCACAGCCCGGTCACGGCGCGGCCGGGGCGCTACCGAGGCGCGACGGGCAGGACGCCTGGCCACGCAGGTCCCGCGTTATGCTGCGCCACCCCAGCAGTCAGGACGCCGGCATGCGACCGGCGACTGCAGACCCCCGGGAGGACCGAATGAGCGACACCCTGGCCGGCGACACCGACGCCGATCTGCCGTCGCGTGCGCCGTCGCCGGCCGCGCGCATCGCGCCTTTCTGGCAGCGCCTGCCCTTCTTCCTGGCCTTCCCGCTGCGGCCGGGGCCGCTGGTGTTCCTGGTCTGCCTCACCGCCGCCGGCGCGCTGGCCGGGCTGGTGTTCGGCGCCTTCGGCCTGCTGTTCAAGGGCACGCTGGTGTACCTGGGGCTGCGCTACGGCTTCAACGTGCTGGAGCTGTTCGCCAAGGGCCGCTTCGAAGGCGAATCGCCCGACTACACGCTGTGGGGTCCCGAGAAGCGCCCGGCCAAGCTGGGCCTGGTGGTGGTGCTGTACGTGCTGATCGGCGGCGCGCTCGGCAATGCGCTGGTCGATGCCCGCATCGCGCGCGACCCGCAGGTGCAGGACCGCATCGTGCAGCGCTACCGCGCGACCCATGCCGGCGAGCTGGCCGAGATGGCGCGCGCCATGGCCGAACCGCAGGAGGCGGCGGCGGCCGAACCCGGCCCGAGCCGGACCGAGATCCTGGCGTCCTATCGCCCGACGTACGCGGACCCGCTGTGGTACCGCGTGCTGCCGGCCTGGTACTGGGCGGTGATGGCGGCGTTGAGCCTGCTGCTGCCCTCGGCCACCATCGTCATCGCGCTGGAGGACGCGTTCTTCCGCGCGCTGAACCCGGCGCAGATGCTGTTCTTCATACGCAAGATGGGCGGCGCCTACTTCGCGCTGTGGGGCTTCTTCATCGCGATCGCCGGCATGCGCCAGCTGGTGCTCAGTGCCGGCGCCAGCCTGCCGGCACCGCTGCGCTTCGCGCTCGAGCTGGGCCTGGCCAGCTACCTCGGCCTGGTGCTGTGCGCGCTGCTGGGCTATGCGCTGTACCAGTACCACCGCGAAATCAACATGGCGGTGGAGGTCGACTTCGCCGCCCACCACCGCGCCGGTGGCGCGCAAGGCATCGCGCGTGCCGGCAACACCCATGCCGCGCTGCGCCAGGCCGAGCCCAAGGACCCGTTCGAGCGCCGCGTACACGCGCTGGTGCACGAAGGCCGCATCGCCGACGCCATCGACGTGGTGAAGGACGAGATGCGCTACGCCCGGCTCGACCCGAAGCTCAACACGCAGCTGCACCGGCTGCATGCGCGCCAGGGCGACAACGACGCCACGCTGCGCCACGGCCAGCAATGGCTGGCCGCGCTGGGCCAGGCCGGCCAGTCGCGCGAGACGCTGGCCGCGCTGCGCACGCTGCAGGCCCTCGACCCCGACTTCACGCCGCAGGACGGCCATGCGGTGCTGGAGGCCGCCAACGCCGCCAGCAAGCAGGGCGAGCATGCGCTGGCGGTCAAGCTGCTGCAGGGCTTCGACAGGCGCTTCCCGGAACACCCCGCCATTCCCGCGGCCTTCTTCCTCGGCGCGCGCCTGATGAGCGAATACGCACGCCAGCACGACAAGGCGCAGAAGATCCTGCGCGCGCTGCTGGCGCGCTACCCGGACCACGCGCTGGCCGGCGAGGTGCAGACCTACCTGACGGTGCTGGAGAAGACGCTGGCCAGGCCCTGAGGCGGCGCCGGCCGCAGCCGCTCGCGGTCGTCGGCCACGCAAACACCGTCGCGCAGCGCAATGCGCCGCTGCAGCGCCGCCGCCACCTCGGGGTTGTGGCTGGCCACCAGCACCAGCGCGCCTTCGGCCCGGGCCTGGGTGATCAGCAGCTCCACCACGCGCTGGCCGTTGCGGCTGTCCAGGCTGCCGGTGGGCTCGTCGGCCAGCACGATGGCCGGCCGGTTCGCCAACGCCCGCGCCACCGCGGCGCGCTGGCGCTCGCCGCCGGACACATGGCGCGGCAGGAAGCCCGCGCGCGGCGCCAGCCCCACGGCCTGCAGCAGTTCGGCCGCACGGTCGCGCCGCGCCGCACGCGGCAGGCCCAGCGCCAGCATCGGCGCCTCGACGTTTTCCTGCAGCGTCATCGTCGGCACCATGTGGTGGTACTGGAACACGAAGCCCAGGTGGCGCGCGCGGAACGCGCTGGCCTGGCGCACGCGGGCCAGGTCCTGCCCGCCGATCAGGATGCGGCCGCGGTCCGGCTGGTCGAGAAGGCCGATCAGCGACAGCAGCGTGCTCTTGCCGCAGCCCGACGGGCCGGTCAGCGCGAGGGTCTCGCCGGCCGAGGCGCTGAACGACACGCCGTCCAGCGCCTGCACGTCGCCGTCGGCAAAGCGGCGGCTCACGCCTTCGACGCGCAGCAGCGGCGAACCGGTGGCCTCATTCATGGCGCAGCGCCGCCAGCGGCTGCAGGCGCAGCACCACCAGCGCCGGCCACAGCAGCGCGGCCAGCGCGACCCCCAGCGCCATCAGCAGCGACAGGCCGACCAGCGTGAAGGACAGGTCGACCGGTATCCAGCCGAAGCCCACCGAGGGCAGGCGGTTCACCGCATGCAGGATGCCGATCGCGAAGCCATCGCCGAGCAGGCCGCCCAGCAGGCACAGCAGCAGGCTCTCGGCCAGCAACATGCGCAGCACCATCGCGGGGGTCCAGCCCACCGTCATCAGGATGCCGATCTCGCGCGTGCGCTCGGCCACCGCCATCAGCATCGTGTTCGTCAGCACGACGCAGGTGCCGAAGATCGCGATCACCGAGATCGTGCCGACGAAGGCGCGCACGATGCGGATCAGCCGCAGGCTGCCCGACAGCTCGGTGCCGGGCACCGCCTTCAGCGCCGGGTAACGCGCGTTGACCTGGCGCATCACCTCGTCGGTGGAGCGGCCCAGGCCCACGTGCAGCGCGGCCAGCGTGTAGTGGCTGGCGGCACCATCGCGTGCCAGCAGGCGCCGCGCCTGGTCCAGGTCGGTCAGCAGCGCGCTGTCGAAGATGCGGCTGCCGGTGCGGAAGATGCCGGTGATGCGGAAATCGCGCCCACCCACCTGCACCGTCTGCCCCGGCGACAGCCCCAGGCGTTGCGCGCCGAGCTCGCCGATCAGCACCTGCGCCTGGCCCGGCACGAAGGGCTCGCCCCGCACCAGCGGTATGCGGCGCACGAAACGCCCCTGCGCACCAACGATCAGCGCATAGGGATTCCAGGCCTCGTTGAGCGTGCCCATCAGCAGCGGCGAGAGGTCTTCGCCGAACTCGGCCACCAGCTGGTCCATCAGCGGCCCGGGCACGCGCGAGGACATCGGCGAGGTGGCGCGCCGCTCGCTGATGACGAGCTCGGCGCGGTAGCTGGCCACCGCGCCATCGATCTGCGACTGCAGGTCGCTCGTGATCGCGGTGATCGCGGTGAACAGCGCGATGCCGCTGGCGATGCCGATCACCGTCATCAGGCTGCGGCCGCGCGCCCGCAGCACATTGCGCAGGAAGATCATGCGGCGAGCCCCGGCCGGCCCCGGCCTACTTGCAGGCGGGCGCGCTGGTGACCGGCGTGCCGTTGACCGTCATCGTGCCCTGCATCTCCTTGCCCGGCACCAGCGTGATGACCACCGCCTCGCCGCCGACACCGGTGGACACCAGCGTGCCGGACAGGTAGTTGCCGTCGTCATCGGTGACGATGGGCTTGGTGGTCGTCAGGTCGTAGTAGCCGGTGGAGCGGTAGCCGCGGCCGCTCATCGTGGACTGCTCGCCGCCGCTGGCATTGGTGAAGCTGGTCACCGTGTAGCCGGTCTGCCGGTAGGTCTTGGCGCTCAGGTCGTTGCGGATCTGCAGCTCGGCGATCTGCATGCGGTCGGGCTTGGACTCCGTGGCATCGCCACCCGGCACACCGGGCGTGCTGAGGTAGCCCAGCACCGTCACCAGCTGCGAACCGATGGTCTTGCCGCTGCCGTCCTTGTTGACCATCGAGATGCCGGCCGGTGAGCTGGCCTCGTACTTCGTGCGCACCGGCCCGCTGCTGCCCGGGCCGGTGGTCTCGACGAAGGACCAGCTGCCGTTCAGCACCGTGGTGGCGCCGGTGTCCGCATCCTGGCTGCAGTAGTTCTCCCAGCGCATCGTGGCGGTGGTCACGCCATTCGCGTTCGCGTAGCTCGGGTAGGTCTGCCGACCGCCGCATTCGCCCAGCTGGTCGGCCGGCTTGGTCGCGCCATAGGCCAGCGCCCGCTGGCGCGGCCGCGCGGCCGCCGCCGCCGCGATGCGCGCGGCCTGGCGCAGTGCCAGTGCCTGACGCGCATAAGACGCGGCACTGGGGCCGAAGGCCTTGGGCGTGCCGCCCGGGCTGCAGATCGGCAGCACATAGGAGTAATCGGCCACCATGCGCTCGGCCGACGCGACGTCCAGCGTGGCCTGCCCGGGCGACAGTGGCGCACCGTTCATCGTGCCGGACTTCAGTTCCACCCGCTGCTGCAGCACCGACGCGGCATCGCGCGTCTCGATGCGCGCCGGGATGCCGCTACCCACGATGTTCCAGCGCGTGGTGACCGTCGCGCCGCCCACCGGCACTTCGCGGTAGCGGCAGGTGTCGTAGCTGCGGCCCTGCACGGTGACGGACTCGCGGGCCTCGAAGCGGTAGGTCGTCGAGCGGGTGCTCGCCACCGCCGGCAGCGTGGGGTTCAGCTGCGTCGTGCTCATCGACGCGGTCTTCGTCAGCGCCTGCCCCGGCTGCAGTGTGAACTCGCTGTTCTGCAGCGCGGGGTCGAACACCACGCGCGTGGTCGGGCCACTGCCGCTGGTGCTGGTGTCGGTGCCCAGCGTGCGCACCAGGCCGCCATTGCCGGCCTGCAGGTAGGTCTTCACGCTGCCGGCGACGGGGGTCGAACCGATGGCCGTGGTGCTGGTCATCATCACCACCGCCTGGCCCTGGAAGGTGCTCGGTCCGTCGACCACCACGGTGCCGGTGAACTCATCCGTCGACGCCGCCGGCACGAAGGTGTTGCGCACGTAGGTGGTCACCAGGCGCGAGCCGGCCAGCAGCGCTTCGTTCTGCGGCATCGTGCAGGCGTTGGCCGGGCCGCTGCGGCCGCAGTCGATCAGCGCGCACACCAGCTCGGCATAGTTCTGCACCTTGCCGAAGTTCGTCAGCACCTGGTTGGTGAACGGGCCCAGGCCCCAGGCCTCGCCGTTGGCCACCGCCAGGTAGTTGCCGTTGGCGTAGCCCTGGCCGGTGAAGGTCTTGCCCTGGTAGACGATGCCGCTGAAGGGGGCCGGCACGCCGGGGAACAGCTCCGGATAGGTCAGCTGCGCCCAGGCGAACACCTGGTCGTTGGTGATGCTGCTGCTGGTGGCCGCCGCGGCCGCGGCACCGGGCGCCAGCGGCCGGGCCTGCGCATCGACGTTGCGGATCGCAGCGACGAACTTCTCGCCAGCGCCACGCGAGGGATCGTCGCCACAGGCAAGCAGCACGGCCGCGGCCAGCAGCGACAGCGCCAGGGGGAACGAAGAGGAGGAAGACTCGGACATGGCGGGCTCGTAGTGAACTCGACGATCGGACAGGCAGGCCCGGCGTTGGCATTGGGCTTGATCAACCGGCCTCGTCGAGGGCCGGCTGACACTTACATGCTCTTACCGACCCGGGCCACCCACATTGACTCCACGCAACAGCTTCGCAGTTCGATGGTCCGGCCGATTCGCCGCAGGCCTGCCACTGCCGCCGCGCTGGTGTCGCAGGCTGGTGCTGCACCCGCTGCTGTGGCTGCTGGGGCTGGTGCTGTTCGTCACCGCGATGCCGATCGCGCTGGCGCTGGCGGCGCTGCTGTCCGTCGCCTGGCCCGGACCGCGCCGCGGCTTGCGGCTGCTGGCCTTCGGCTGGCTCTACCTGGGCCTGGAACTGCTGGTGATGCCGATCGCCCTGGCCAGCTGGCTGGCCAGCGGCCTGGGCCGCCGGCTGCAGCGGCCCGCCTTCGTCGCGTTCCACTACCGGCTGTTCGCCACCGTGATCGGCCTGCTGGTGCGCTGCGGGTCGAGCCTCTTCACGCTCACCGTGCGGCGCCAGCCGCTGCAGCTGCCCGACGACCAGCGACCGCTGCTGGTGCTGAGCCGCCATGCCGGGCCCGGCGATTCGATGCTGATGATCCACGAGCTGTTCACGGTGGCCCGCCGCCGCCCGCGCATCGTGCTGAAGCACACGCTGCAGTGGGACCCGATGATCGACCTCGTCTTCCATCGGCTGCCGATGCGCTTCGTCGACCCCGCGGCGCCGCAGCCGCGCGGCCAGCGCGCCGGCATCGCCGAACTCGCACGGACCATGGGAGCCGGCGACGCGCTGCTGATCTTTCCCGAAGGCCGCAACGTCAACCCGCGCCGGCGCCACCGCGCCATCGAGCGGCTGCGCCGGGCCGGCCGCGAACAGGCCGCGCGGCGCGCCGAGCGCATCCGCCACCTGATGCCGCCCCGCGCACTGGGCCTGCAGGCCGCGCTGGCCGCCCGGCCCGACCTGGACGTGGCCGTGGTGGCGCACGCCGGCCTCGACGACCTGCATACGGTGCCCGCGCTCTGGCGCGCGGTGGCGCGCGAGAAGACCCTGCACCGGGCCTGGCGCACGCTGCCGGCCGCCTGTGTGCCGCGCGACCGGCGCGGCCAGGCGGATTGGGCCTTGGCCGAATGGGAGCGGATGGATGCGTGGGTGGGGGCGCAGCGGGCGGCCTGACGGGCGGCGGGCCGGGCTGAGCTTTGACGCGCTTAGAAGCTAGCGCGGAAAGTGGTGGGATCGAGCGTGCAATGACGCTCGATCGGACCTGCCAACTCGAACAGGCGCGGCGAAGATCTGAAGTCGAACAAGCGGTACAGCCGAAACTGGGCGCTGCGATCACGGGCCACGCGAACTTCATTGGCCGAGACGAAGAATGGCGTCCGCTCGCCAAAGCTGGTGGTCTTGACCTCGATCAGGCGCTCACTCCCATCCACTTCGAAGGAGCGAATGTCGTAGCCCAAGCCATCCCCCTGCGTAGCGGACACATGCTCCACCTGGTCGGCCAGTTGAGCAACGCCCAGCTCACGCAATCGCCACCGTTCGAAGTCCATCGCAAAGTCTTCACCAGCACGTCCGAGCGATCGGTTCTGCGATTCCCGTTCAAGATAGTCGCGCTTGATCGGCGTCGGTCCGTAGTGCGAAGGTCGCTCGCTGGCGAGCGCGACGCGTTGTGGCGCATCGGCTCGAACACGATGGAAGTCGACCACAGGCGGCCGCTCTGCCGGCCGCTGCACTGCCGAATACGCCGCTTCATCAAGCACGCGATGCCGGATCACCTGCTCAGCGACCACGCTGGTCAGCAGACTCCGTTGAAAGTTGACGCGCGGCTTGTAGCCCCGGAGATACGGGAAGCCCATCTCGAGCATGACCGCGCTGATGTTGGCGTGCTTGAACTCAACTGAGCCGGCAGAACGATTGCGAAGCTGGGCCAGCAAGCGTGCACGGTGCGCAGACTTGTTGTACCGCTGACCCGCCAGCTCCAGCGTGAGCATCGACAGATAGTCCGCGACGATGAGTTCCACCTCATCGCGCGACCAGTCCTCGCCGGACGAGGCCGTGCCGGCGCGAATCACGCGAAAGCCTAGCGCTTGAAGCAACGGCGCCACCGTCGCATCCCCGCCGGAGAAATCTTCGGAACGCAAGGGGCCCGACTCGGGAAACTGGTAGCCGACTGCGACTCCCGCGATGGCCTTTGAATCCGCTTGGATCCCCGTCAACGGGTCAATCACAAAGTAGAGACGCGAGGGGCCAAATCCGTACCGCGTCAGAAAGGCCTCCCGACCGAGCCGCCTGAACTCATCCAGCGCAGCTTGAACCGCCACTGCGCTGTCGAGGTCCGCGAGTCGGCGCTTCATGGGCGACGCGGGCGGGCCAGCCTTAGACGTCGATATTCGCCGCCCGCAGCGCGTTGCTCTCGATGAAATCCCGGCGCGGCTCGACCTCGTCGCCCATCAGCATCGTGAACACCCGGTCGGCCTCGATCGCGTCCTCGATCTGCACGCGCAGCAACCGGCGGACGTTGGGGTCCATCGTGGTTTCCCACAGCTGCTCGGGGTTCATCTCGCCCAGGCCCTTGTAGCGCTGGCGGCCGACGGCGCTTTCGGCCTGGGCCATCAGCCAGGCCATCGCGGCGCGGAAGTCGGCAACCTTCTGTTCCTTCATGCGCTCGCCTTCGCCGCGGCGCACGATGGCCTCGGCGCCCAGCAGGTCCTTGAAGGTGACGCCGGCTTCCTTCAGCGCGGCGTAGTCGGCGCCGTGCACGAAGTCCTGCGTGATGACGCTGGACTTGATGTTGCCGTGGTGGCGGCGGCTGATGCGCAGCAGGTGCTTGTCGGTGCGTTCGTCGAACTGCGCCTCGACTTCGGCGTCGTGCAGCGCGGCCTGCATGGCCACCGCGCTGGCCTCGGCCTGCGCGGCGCCGTCCAGGTCCAGCGTCAGGCCGTTGGCGATGGCGCGCAGCGCCTCCAGGTCCATCCAGTTGCCCAGCCGGTCGATCACGTGATTGGCCAGCACGTACTTGCGCGCCAGGCCCTCGAGCGTGTCGCCGCTCAGCGCGGGGCGACCGCCGGCGGCGCCATCGGGCAGCACGGCGGCGCTGTCCAGGGCTACCTTCAGCAGGTAGGCATCCAGCTCGTGGCCGTCCTTCAGGTACTGCTCCTGCTTGCCGACCTTCACCTTGTACAGCGGCGGCTGCGCGATGTAGATGTGGCCGCGCTCCACCAGCGTGGGCATCTGGCGGTAGAAGAAGGTCAGCAGCAGCGTGCGGATGTGGGCGCCGTCCACGTCCGCGTCGGTCATGATGATGATGCGGTGGTAGCGCAGCTTGTCGGCATTGAAGTCCTCGCTGCCGATGCCGGTGCCCAAAGCGGTGATCAGCGTCAGGATCGCGTCGCTGGACAAGAGCTTCTCGTAGCGCGCCTTCTCGACGTTGAGGATCTTGCCCCGCAGCGGCAGGATCGCCTGGAACTTGCGGTCGCGGCCCTGCTTGGCCGAG
The DNA here is from genome assembly GCF_044226965.1 of Aquabacterium sp. Lineage (GTDB taxonomy): Bacteria > Pseudomonadota > Gammaproteobacteria > Burkholderiales > Burkholderiaceae_C > Pseudaquabacterium. Next base: position 41,056 of record NZ_JBGAGA010000040.1, read on the forward strand.
CCACCGGCGGAGTCACCCTCGACGATGTAGATCTCGCACAGCGCGGGGTCCTTCTCCTGGCAATCGGCCAGCTTGCCGGGCAGGCCCATGCCGTCGAGCACGCCCTTGCGGCGCGTCATCTCGCGTGCCTTGCGAGCAGCCTCACGGGCGCGTGCGGCCTCGACGATCTTGCCGCAGATGGTCTTGGCATCCAGCGGGTTCTCCAGCAGCCAGTCGGTCAGCAGCTTGGAGACGATTTCCTCCACAGGGCCGCGTACTTCGGACGATACGAGCTTGTCCTTGGTCTGGCTGGAGAACTTGGGCTCGGGCACCTTCACGCTGATGACGCAGGCCAGGCCTTCGCGCATGTCGTCGCCGGCGATCTCGACCTTGGCCTTCTTGGCCAGCTCGTTGTCTTCGATGTACTTGTTGATGACCCGCGTCATCGCCGCGCGCAGGCCGGTCAGGTGGGTGCCGCCGTCACGCTGCGGGATGTTGTTGGTGAAGCACAGCACGCTCTCGTTGTAGCCGTCGTTCCACTGCATCGCCACTTCGACGCCGACGTTGGTGTTCTGCTCGCTGAGCTTGTCGCCCATGGCATGGAAGATGTTCGGGTGCAGCACCTTCTTGCCCTGGTTGATGAACTCGACGAAGCCCTTCACGCCACCGGCGAACGCGAAGTTGTCTTCCTTGGCATTGCGCTCGTCGACCAGGCGGATCTTCACGCCGTTGTTCAGGAACGAGAGCTCGCGCAGGCGCTTGGCCAGCACGTCGTAGTGGAAGTCGATGTTGGAGAAGATCTCTTCGTCGGGCAGGAAGTGCACTTCGGTGCCGCGCTTCTCGGTCTCGCCAGTGACCTTCATCGGGCTGACTTCGAAACCATCGCGGACCTCGAGCACCCGGTCCTGCGGCACGCCCCGGACGAACTCGATGAAGTGGACCTGGCCTTCGCGGCGCACCGTCAGGCGCAGCCACTTGCTCAGTGCGTTGACGCACGAGACCCCCACGCCGTGCAGGCCGCCGGACACCTTGTAGCTGTTCTGGTTGAACTTGCCCCCGGCGTGCAGCTCGGTCAGCGCGATCTCGGCCGCCGAGCGCTTGGGCTCGTGCTTGTCGTCCATCTTCACGCCGGTGGGAATGCCGCGGCCGTTGTCGATGACGGAGATCGAGTTGTCGGAATGGATCGTGACGATGATGTCGTCGCAGAAGCCGGCCAATGCCTCGTCGATCGAGTTGTCGACCACCTCGAACACCAGGTGGTGCAGGCCGGTGCCGTCGGACGTATCGCCGATGTACATGCCCGGCCGCTTGCGCACGGCCTCCAGGCCTTCGAGGATCTGGATGCTGCCCTCGCCATAGCCGGTGTCGACGGGCTTCGGATCGGGACTGTTGGAATCGCTCATGAACCACTTTCATCGGCGCCCGCGGGGACGCCGTATTCGTCAAGCAGACACCACGGAACCGGCTCTGCCGGGCCGTTGGCGTCCGCCCCCTCGGGGGGAGGCGCCGAAGGCGCTCCGGGGGGTCCTAAATCCTCATCGGCATGACCACGTACTTGAAGCCGGTCTGCTCGGGCACGGTGATCAGCGCGCTGGAGTTGCTGTCCTGCAGCTCGACCCTCACCATGTCCTGGCTGATGTTGGCCAGCACGTCCATCAGGTAGGTGACGTTGAAGCCGATCTCGATCGCATCGCCGTTGTAGTCGATCTCGATCTCTTCCTTGGCCTCTTCCTGCTCGGAGTTGCTGGAGGCGATGCGCATCAGCCCGGGCTCGAGGTTGACCCGCACGCCCTTGAACTTCTCGCTGGTCAGGATGGCCGCGCGCTGCAGGCTGGCCAGCAGCGGCTGGCGGCCCAGGATGACCGCGTTCTTGTGGTTCTTCGGGATCACGCGGTTGTAGTCGGGGAACTTGCCCTCGACCAGCTTGGTGACGAACTCCATGCCCGAGAACGCGAACTTGGCCTGGTTGCCGGCGAAGCGCATCTCGATCGGGGTGTCCTCGTCCTTCAGCAGCCGCTGCAGCTCGAGCACGGTCTTGCGCGGCAGGATCACCTCCTGCTTCGGGATCTCGTTCTCCAGCGTGGCCTGGGCCAGGCCCAGGCGGTGGCCGTCGGTGGCCACCAGCGTCAGCGTCTTGCCTTCGGCGACGAACAGGATGCCGTTCAGGTAATAACGGATATCGTGCACGGCCATCGCGAAGTGCACCTGGTTGATCAGCATCTTCAGCGTCTTCTGCGGCACCGCAAAGCTGGGGCCGAAGTCCACCGCCTCGTTGACCAGCGGGAAGTCGTCGGCCGGCAGGGTCTGCAGCGTGAAGCGACTCTTGCCGCCGGTCAGCGTCAGCTTGGACTGCGCGGCGGTGAGCGTCACCAGCTGGTCCGACGGCAGGGTGCGCAGGATGTCGATCAGCTTGCGCGCACCGACGGTGGTGGCGAAGTTGCCGGCGTCGCCCCCCAGCTCAGCCTGGGTGCGCACCTGGATCTCGAGGTCGCTGGTGGTCAGCTCGATGTCGCCGCCGGTCTTGCGCAGCAGCACGTTGGCCAGGATCGGCAGCGTGTGCCGGCGCTCCACGATGCCCGCCACCGATTGCAGCGCGTCGAGCAGTTTTTGTTGTGGAGCTTTCAGAACAATCATGTCTTCCTCTTTGAACTTGGTGGTTCTAGTAGGGGGCCGCTCGGGCTGTGGAGAACGCTATTTTCGCCTGCAATTTCAAGGGTTTAGCCGGGCATGAACCCTGTGGGCGGCAGGCCTGGAACGAGGCTGGCTGACCGATAACAAGTCGGCGCCGGCAGCAGGGCCTGTGGATGACGGGGCGGTTGTTCGAAACTTCTCCACAGGGTTGCGCGCAGGGTGCCCGGCATCAGCCTTTGAGGGTTTGTTCCAGCACATGCAGCTGCTGGTTCAGCTCGGTGTCCTTGGTGCGGTCGCCGCCGATCTTGCGCACCGCATGCAGCACGGTGGTGTGGTCGCGGCCGCCGAACAGCTCGCCGATCTCGGGCAGGCTTTTCTGCGTCAGCTCCTTGGCCAGGTACATCGCGATCTGCCGCGGCTTGGCGATCGAGGCCGGCCGCTTCTTCGAGTACATGTCGGCGACCTTGATCTTGTAGAAGTCGGCCACCGTCTTCTGGATGTTCTCGACCGAGATCTGCCGGTTCTGGATCGACAGCAGGTCCTTCAGCGCCTCGCGCGCCAGGCCGATGTTGATCTCCTTGTGCGAGAAGCGGCTGTAGGCCAGCACCTTGCGCAGCGCGCCTTCGAGCTCGCGCACGTTGGCGCGCACGTTCTTGGCGACGAAGAAGGCCACGTCCTCGGGCATCGTCGCCCCCTCGGACTGCGCCTTGCGGATCAGGATCGCGACCCGCATCTCGAGCTCGGGCGGCTCGATCGCCACCGTGAGCCCGGCGTCGAAGCGACTGGTCAGCCGCTCGTCGATGTCGACCAGCCCCTTGGGATAGGTGTCGCTGGTCATGATGATGTGTGCCCGCTTGGCCAGCAGCGCCTCGAAGGCGTTGAAGAACTCTTCCTGCGTGCGGTCCTTGCCGGCGAAGAACTGCACGTCGTCGATCAGCAGCAGGTCCAGGCTGTGGTACTTGGCCTTCAGCTCGTCGAAGGTCTTGCGCTGGTAGTTCTTGACGACGTCGGAGATGAACTGCTCGGCATGCAGGTACAGCACGCGGGCATCGGGCTTGTCCTTCAGCAGCGCATTGCCGACCGCATGAATCAGATGCGTCTTGCCCAGGCCGACGCCGCCATAGATGAACAAGGGGTTGTACATGACCCCCGGCGCGCCGGCGACATGCAGCGCGGCGGTGCGGGCCATCTGGTTGGCGCGACCGGCGACCAGCGTGTCGAAGGTCAGCGCGGTGTTCAGCCGATGGCTGTGGGCGGCCGGCGGCAGGTGGCCGTTGATCGCGCCGGCGCTGGCCATCGGCGTCGCGCCGCTGGGCCGCACGCTGGTGGAAGCCGCCAGCGCCTGGCCGTTCAGCAGCGCGGCGGCACGCACGGGCTGGTTGGCCGGCAGCGCGCCGCGCGCCGGCAGCGGCTCGCGGGGCGCCAGCACCAGTTCCAGCCGCACCGGCTTGCCGGCCAGGTCGCTGAGGACACCTTCGATGCGGTGGGCGTACTGCGAGCGGATCCAGTCCAGCTTGAAGCGGTTGGGCACGCGCACCGACGCCACCGCGCCCTCGTCGCCATCGTCGGTGATGTCGGCGGCGGGCAGTGGCCGGATCCAGGTGTTGAATTGCTGTTCGGGCAATTCGATCGCGAGGCGCTCGCAACCGCGCTGCCAGAGGTCTAGGCTCATTGTGGACAAGTTCTTCTCAGAGCGGCGGCATTGTAGGCCCCCGTGGCCGCCAGGACCGCTGTTATCCACAGTTTGAAGCCCAGGGTCAAGCCCCGCGCCAGCCCACAGCTTGTGGTGCAAGTGTTTGACCCTAAAGGGGCTTTTTGCTCTAATAGTGGGTTTCCCCAACGCCCTAAAAAGGCAAGAAGCGACCCAAAGCTTCCGGGGAGTTCCAAGCCTGGGCTCGATCCTTGGATCCTTGAGTCAGGCACCCCCCGAAGGAAATCATATGAAGCGCACCTACCAGCCGTCCAAAGTCCGCCGTGCCCGTACGCACGGTTTTCTCGTTCGCATGAAGACCCGTGGCGGCCGTGCAGTGATCTCGGCGCGCCGCGCCAAGGGTCGCAAGCGCCTGTCGCAGGTCTGACCCGCGCCCCGGGGCTGACGCCACGTTGCCGGACATGGTCGGTCGCATCGTGCGGACGGCCGATTTCGAGAGCGTGCTGGCCCAGGCGCCGCGTTCGCGCAGTGCCCACTTTGCCGTCCATCACCTGGCGGCAAAGCCCTCGGTGCCGCCGCGAAAAGCCCCGGCCAAGGCAGTTATCAGCCAGTTATCCACAGTCGGTGCACCAATTGGTCCACAGTCTGTGGATGACTTGCCGGTGGCAGCGCCGCAGGGCTGGTGGCTTGGCACCGTGGTGCCCAAGCGCCACGCCCGTCGTGCCGTGACCCGCAACCTGCTGAAGCGCCAGATGCGCGCGGTGATGGCGGCCCAGGCCCAGGGCCTGCCGGCAGGCCTGTGGGTCCTGCGCTTGAAGGCGGGCTTCGATGCCCGCCAGTTCCCGAGCCCGGCTTCGCAGCCGCTGCGCCACTGTGTGCGCGATGAACTGCAGGCCTTGCTGCAGCGCGCCGCCGCGGCGCGCTGAGCGGCCGCCCCTGCCGTGATCGAAACGCTGATGCACCTGCCGCAAGCCCTGCTGACAGGGCTGGTGCGCGGCTATCGCTTTTTTCTCAAGCCCTGGCTTGGCAACGCCTGCCGATTCGAGCCCACCTGCTCGGCCTATGCCCTGCAGGCGCTCGATCGCCACGGCGCCGCGGTCGGCAGCTACCTGATGGTCACGCGCATCCTGCGCTGCCACCCCTGGTGCGACGGCGGCTGTGATCCGGTGCCGGACCAGCCGCCCCGCCTGTTCTCCCGCCTGCTCTCGAAGACCCGCCCATGACCGATATGCGCCGCACCATCCTCTGGGTGGTGTTCTCCGCCTCGCTCGTCCTGTTGTGGGACGCCTGGAACAAGTACAACGGCCACCCGTCGATGTTCAGCCCCGCGCCGGCCCGGACGGCGGCGGCAGGCGCCTCGCCCGCCGCCTCGGGCGTGCCGGCCGCGGCTGGCACCGCCGCCACGGCCGGCGCTGCCGCCACGCCGGCGGCCAGCCCGTCGGCCGCTGGCGAACTGGTGGTCATCAGCACCGATGTGCTGAAGGCCACGTTCAACAGCATCGGCGGCCAGCTGGTGCGGCTGGAGCTGCTGAAGTACCACGATGCCGACGACCCGAAGCGCAACATGCTGCTCTTCGACAACACGGCGGGCAACGAATACCTGGCCCAGACCGGCCTGGTCACCCAGCAGGCCGGCGTGCAGCTGCCGAACCACCTGACGCCGATGACCGTGGCGCCGGGCGAGCGCACGCTGAAGGCCGGCGACAAGGAGCTGAGCCTGAGCTTCGAGTCGCCCGACCAGGGCGGCGTGCGGCTGATCAAGACCTTCACCTTCCAGCCCGGCAGCTACACGATCGCGGTGAAACACGAGCTGCGCAACGGCTCGTCGGCGGTGATCAAGCCCGAGCTCTACCTGCAGCTCGCGCGCCATGGCCAGGTGCCGGCCAGCAGCATGTTCATGGCGCCCAGCGCCTTCACCGGCCCGGCGCTGTACACCGAGGCCGGCAAGTACCGCAAGTTCGACTTCAAGGAACTCGACAAGGAAAAGGCCGAGCGCGACAAGAAGGGCGAGGCCTTCCACACGGTCGAGAAGGCCAACGACGGCTGGATCGCGATGGTCCAGCATTACTTCAACTCGGCCTGGCTGGTGAACAAGCCTGGCGCGCGCGAGTTCCGCACCGACAAGCCCGGCAGCAACCTGTACTCGATCGCGATGGTGCTGCCCCTGGGTGAGCTGGCGGCCGACGGCAAGCTGGTGCACGAGGCCACGCTGTTCGCCGGTCCGCAGGAGGAGAAGAAGCTCGCCGCGCTGGCGCCCAACCTCGAACTGGTGAAGGACTACGGCATCTTCGCGATCATCGCCAAGCCCTTGTTCTGGCTGCTCGATGCGCTGCACGGCCTGCTGCACAACTGGGGCTGGGCCATCGTCGCGCTGGTGGTGCTGCTGAAGATCGCGTTCTACTGGCTCAATGCCAGCGCCTACCGCTCGATGGCCAAGATGAAGGCCATCAACCCGCGGGTGATGGAGCTGCGCGAGCGCTACAAGGACAAGCCGCAGCAGATGCAGCAGGAGATGATGCGCATCTACCGCGAGGAGAAGGTCAACCCGATCGGCGGCTGCCTGCCGATCTTCGTGCAGATGCCCTTCTTCATTGCGCTGTACTGGGTGCTGCTGTCGACCGTCGAGATGCGCGATGCGCCGTGGATCGGCTGGATCCACGACCTGTCGACGAAAGACCCGCTGTACATCCTGCCGCTGCTGATGACGGCCTCGACGATGTTCCAGACCTGGCTGAACCCGACACCGGCCGATCCGGTGCAGGCCAAGATGATGTGGATCATGCCGCTGATGTTCAGCGTGATGTTCTTCTTCTTCCCGTCCGGCCTGGTGCTGTACTGGTTGACGAACAACATCCTGGGCATTGCGCAGCAGTGGTTCATCAACCGGCAGATCGGCGCCAGGTGAAGGCACGCGGCAACGCGTGACAAGCGGCACGGCCGGGGCATCGCCCTCCCCAGGCGGGGGGTTGAATCCGGGCCCCGCCGGCCGAAGATGCGGCTACCGATCAATGCGGGGACCCCTGGTGTGCCCAACACCGGCCTTGGGGCGTGTCACCGAGCGGGCCACGCGGCCTGCCCGACGCTCCACCCCGCGCCAACGGCGCCGACCCGCCGGCCCCACGCCGTGCCGGCGGGTCGCGCAGCGAAGCCCCGTCTGGCCCGCTGGGCCAGAATGCCGCGGTGACCCTGCCCCGCCACCATGAGCCGATCGTCGCGATTGCCACCGCGCCGGGCCGTGGCGCGGTGGGCATCGTGCGGGTCTCGGCCGGCGTCGCGCTGCAGCCGCTGATCCATGCGCTGTGCGGCCGGGTGCTGCAGCCGCGCCATGCGCACTACGGTCCCTTGCTGGCCGCCGACGGCCAGGCCATCGACCAGGGCCTGGCGCTGCACTTTCCGGCCCCGCAGTCCTACACCGGCGAGCATGTGCTGGAGCTGCAGGCGCATGGTGGCCCGGTGCTGCTGCAGCTGCTGCTGGCGCGCTGCCTGGAAGCCGCGGCCGAAGCCGATCCGGCCACCGGCCGCCCGCGCCTGCCGGGCCTGCGCCTGGCGGGCCCGGGCGAATTCACCGAGCGCGCGTTCCTGAACGACAAGCTCGACCTGGCTCAGGCCGAGGCGGTCGCCGACCTGATCGAGGCCAGCACCGAAGCCGCGGCGCGCTCGGCCGGGCGCTCGCTGTCAGGTGCCTTCTCGCGCGAGGTCGATGGCCTGCGCGAGCGCATCGTGCGGCTGCGCATGCTGGTCGAGGCGACGCTCGACTTTCCCGAGGAAGAGATCGACTTCCTCGAGAAGGCCGATGCCCGCGGCCAGCTCGACGCGCTGGTGCTTTCAGTCGACCGCGTGCTCGACCAGGCGCGCCAGGGGGCGCTGCTGCGCGAAGGCCTGCAGGTGGTGCTGGCCGGCCAGCCCAACGTCGGCAAGAGCTCGCTGCTGAACGCGCTGGCCGGTGCCGAGCTGGCGATCGTCACGCCGATTCCGGGCACCACGCGCGACAAGGTCAGCGAGACGATCCAGATCCACGGCGTGCCGCTGCATGTCATCGACACCGCGGGCCTGCGCGAGAGCACGCAGGACGAGGTCGAGCGCATCGGCATCGCGCGCAGCTGGGACGCGATCGGGCAGGCCGACGCCGTGATCTTCCTGCACGACCTGACGCGCCGCGGCCAGCCCGACTACGAAGCCGCCGAGCTCGCGATCGCCGAGCGCCTGCACCTCGACGATCCGCAGCGCATCCTGCACGTGCACAACAAGGCCGACGCCGTGACGCCGGGGCCGCCGCTGCGCGAGCAGGGTCTCGTGCTGTCGGCCCGCAGTGGCGAAGGCCTGGCCGCGCTGCGCCAGGCCCTGCTCGAGCGGGCCGGCTGGCACGCAGCGCCCGAAGGCGTGTTCACGGCCCGCAAGCGCCATGTGCAGGCCTTGCAGCGCAGCCGCGCACACCTGCAGGCCGCCCAGGTCCACGCCGCGGCCGCCGACGCCGCGCTGGACCTGCTGGCCGAGGAACTGCGCCTGGCACACGACGCGCTGGCCGAGATCACCGGCGCCTTCACCAGCGACGACCTGTTGGGCGAGATCTTCAGCCGTTTCTGCATCGGCAAGTGAGTCGCCACCGGGCCCGCAGCCCGGGGCAGCGCTGGCGGGCCCGGGCCCGGGCTCAGGCCGTGGCCAGGTTCACAGCCCGCCCCTCGCGGGCGCTGCGCAGCAGCGCCTCGAGCGTGGCCATGTTCTGCAGGCTGAGCGCCTCGTCCTCGCGGTCGCGCTGCAGGGCCGGCAGCGCCACCTGACGCGCAAAGTGCTCGGCCTCGCAGCGGAAGCCGTTGGCCAGCGCATAGGGCTCGTCCTGCGCCACGCTGTCCCAGCCCGCACCGCGGCGCACGCGCAGGCAACCCGGGCGCGCCACGCTGGTGTGGTTCAGGTAGTCGGTCTCGATCACGCCCTGGTTGCCGACCACCAGCGCCAGGCGCTGGGGTGCGGTATCCATCGCGCAGCCGATCTGCGCCACCGCGCCGTTGGCATAGTGCACCGTGCCGGTCAGCGCCATGTCGACGCCGCTGTCGCCCCAGCGCGCCTGGGCCAGCACCGATACCGGCACAGCCCCGGCCGCCAGCCGCGCGAAGCTCACCGCATAGCAACCCGCGTCCAGCAGCGCGCCGCCGCCCAGCGCGGGGTCGAGCCGGATGTTCGGCCCCTCGCGCAGCGAGAAGCCGAAGTAGGCCTGGATCATCCGCACCTGGCCGATCGCGCCTTCGGCCAGCAGCTGGCGCAGGCGCAAGGTCTGCGGCTGGTAGCGGTACGGAAAGGCCTCCAGCAGCACCAGACCGCTTTCGCGCGCCAGCGCGAACAGCGGCTCGGCCTCGGCGCGGGTCAGCGTCAGCGGTTTCTCGCACAGCACATGCTTGCCGGCCTTCAGCGCAGCCTCGGTCCAGGCCGCATGCAGGCTGTTGGGCAAGGGGTTGTAGATCGCGTCGATCGCCGGATCGGCCAGCAGGTCTTCATAGCGCGCATGGCTGCGCGCGATGCCGTGGCGTGCCGCGAAGGCACCGGCAGCCTCCGCATTGCGGCTGGCCACCGCGTCGATGCGCACGCCGCGCGCGTCGGCAAGGCCCTCGGCAAATCCGTGGGCGATGTTGGCGGTGCTCAGTATGCCCAGGCGCAGCACTTCGGTCATAGCGATCGTCATCCTTTCAACAGTTTCTCTTCGGCCAGCGCCAGCGGCTCGGGCAGGCCGCTGATCACCAGCGTGTCGCCGGCGGCCAGCACCAGGCCGTCGTGGCCGTCGACGACGCGGCCCGAGGCCTGGCGCACCGACACCACCTGCACGCCCACTGCGTGCAGGGCCAGGTCGGACAGCTTGCGGCCCAGGCAGGCCGCCGCCACCGGCAGCGCAACGGTCGACAGCCGGGCCTGCTGCAGCTCTTCCACCGTGTCGTCGTCGGTGCCGTGGAAGTAGCCACGCAGCAGGCTGTAGCGCGCATCGCGTGCGTCACGCGTCAGCCGGATCACGCGGCGCATCGGCACGCCCACCAGCGCCAGGGTCTGCGCGGCCATCATCAGCGAGCCTTCAATGGCCTCGGGCACCACCTCGGTGGCGCCGGCGTCGCGCAGCTTCTCGAGGTCGGTGTCGTCGATGGTGCGCACGATCACCGGCACGCGCGGCGCATGCTCGCGCACCAGGTGCAGGATCTTCAGCGCCGATGCGGTGTCGTGGTAGCTCACCACCACCGCGCTGGCGCGCGCCAGGCCGGCGGCCATCAGGCTGGGCAGGCGGGCGGCGTCGCCGAACACCACGCTCTGGCCGGCCGCGGCGGCCTGACGCACGCGGTCGGGGTCGAGGTCCAGCGCCATGTAGGGGATGCGTTCCTGGTCGAGCAGGCGCGCCAGGTTCTGGCCGCTGCGGCCATAGCCCGCGATGATCACGTGGGCCTCGGTCTTGATCGACTTCTTCGCGATCGAGGTCAGCTGCACCGATTGCAGCAGCCATTCGCCGGCATGCAGCTTCATCACGATGCGGTTGCTGTACATCACGACAAAGGGCGTGGCCAGCATCGACAGCACCATGCTGGCCAGCACCGGGCTCATCCAGCGCTGCGAGATCAGGCCCTCGTCGGCGCCCAGCGTCAGCAGCACGAATCCGAATTCGCCGGCCTGCGCCAGGTACAGGCCGGTGCGGATGGCCACGCCTGGCGTGGCGCGAAAGCCCAGCGCCAGCAGCGCCACCAGCGCGGCCTTGGCCACCACCGGCAGGGTCGTCAGCAGCAGCACCAGCAGCCACTGGTCCCACACCGGGCGCCAGTCCAGCTTCATGCCGATGGTGATGAAGAACAGCCCCAGCAGCACGTCGTGGAAGGGCCGGATGTCGGTCTCCACCTGGTGCTTGTATTCGGTCTCGGCGATCAGCATGCCGGCGATGAAGGCGCCCAGCGCCAGCGACAGGCCGGCATGCTCGGTCAGCCAGGCCAGGCCCAGCGTGACCAGCAGCAGGTTCAGGATGAACAGCTCTTCGCTCTTGCGCCGTGCCACCAGCGTGAGCCACCAGCGCATCACGCGCTGGCCGCCGACCAGCAGGATGGTCAGCAGCACCACCGCCTTCAGCAAGGCGAACGAGAGGGTCCGCACCATGTCGCCGCCGCTGTCGCCCAGAGCGGGAATCAGCACCAGCAGCGGCACCACCGCCAGGTCCTGGAACAGCAGCACGCCCATCACGCGGCGGCCATGCTCGGTCTCGAGCTCGAGCCGCTCGGCCATCAGCTTGACGACGATGGCAGTGGACGACATCGCCATGGCCGCCCCGAGCGCGATGGCGCCCTGCCACGACAGCTCCCACTGCCGGCCCAGCCAGGCGAAGGCCAGCGTCAGCAGCGTGTTGCCCAGCACGGCGCCGGCAATCGTGAAGCCCACCTGCGACAGGCCCAGCCCGAACACCAGCGTGCGCATGCTGCGCAGCTTGGGCAGGTTGAACTCCAGCCCGATCACGAACATCAGGAACACCACGCCGAACTCGGCGAGGTACTTGATGCCAGCCGAGTCGCTGGCCAGCGACAGCGCGTTCGGCCCGATCAGCACGCCGACGGCCAGGTAGCCGAGCATCGGCGGCAGCTTCAGCAGCCGGCAGGCGACCACGCCGAGCACGGCGGCCACCAGGTACAACAGGGCCAGTTCGAGAGTCGATGCCATCGCGGGGGGCGGGAGAGAGGGCCCGGTCGGAGAGGCCAGGCACGCGGCGGGCCTGCCTCCTAGAATGCCCGATCCTAAGCGACGCGGCCGCCCCCGATGCGGCCGCCACGGGCGCTCGATGAGCACTGCCGTTCCGTTCGATGCCCAGCGTGCGCTGGCGCTGGCCGCACAGACCTTCGAGATCGAGGCTGCGGCACTGCAAGGCCTGGCCGCGCGCCAGGGCGAGGGCTTCACGCGCGCCGTCGAGGCCATGCTGCGCTGCCGCGGCCGCGTGGTGGTGATGGGCATGGGCAAGAGCGGCCATGTCGGTCGCAAGATCGCCGCGACGCTGGCCTCCACCGGCACCCCGGCCTTCTTCGTGCACCCGGCCGAGGCCAGCCACGGCGACCTGGGCATGGTGACGCCCGGCGACGTGGTGCTGGCGATTTCCAACAGTGGCGAGAGCGACGAGCTCGCCGCCATCCTGCCGACCTTGCGGCGCCTGGGCATCACGCTGGTGGCGATGACCGGCAAGCCGGGCTCGACGCTGGCCCGCCACGCCGACATGGTGGTCTCCAGCGCGGTCGACCAGGAGGCCTGCCCGCTGAACCTGGCGCCCACCGCCAGCACCACCGCGCAGATGGCGCTGGGGGATGCGCTGGCCGTGGCGCTGCTCGACGCGCGCGGCTTCCGCGAGGAGGACTTCGCGCGCTCGCACCCTGGCGGCT
>NZ_JBGAGA010000041.1:0-52120 GCF_044226965.1 Aquabacterium sp.
CATCAGCATCAGCGCGGCAATCAGCTTCACCGCGCGGCCGTAGGCCCGCTGCAGCGCCATGCCGGCCAAGGTGCCGAAGGGCCGCGCAATGAAGCCCAGCGAGAAGATCGCGAACGACAGCAGCGTGCCGTGCAGCGGGTCCTGCGCCGGGAAATACAGCGCCGGGAACACCAGCACCGACGCGATGCCGTAGACGAAGAACTCGAAGTATTCGGACGCCCGGCCGACGATCACGCCCACGGCGATGTCGCCCGGATCGACGGCGCCGTCCTGGTGCTGCGGGTGGTGGGCGGAGGCGCGGGCCCGGGCGCGGGCCGCGGAGGGCGGGTCCCCTGGTTCAGGGGGCGGAAGGGAGGAACTCACGGGCGAAGCCGTCAAGCGGCAGGATCAAAAAACCCGCGCAAGCGCGGGCGGGACTGGGACAAAGTGTCCAATGGTTGACCAGGGTCAATCTAGGTAGATTCCCGAAGGCCATGAAGCCCTCTCCGCTCCCGAACTCCCTGGTGGTGATGAACCCGGCCGGCGACATCGCCCGCCAGCAGGCCGACTTGATCGTCACCTCCACCGTGCTGATGCTGCTGATCATCGTGCCGGTGATCGTGCTGACCCTGCTGTTCGCCTGGCGCTACCGTGCCGCGAACCGCAGCGCCACCTACCAGCCGGACTGGGACCATTCGACCAAGCTGGAACTGCTGATCTGGGGCGCGCCGCTGCTGATCATCATCGCGCTGGGCGCGATCACCTGGATCAGCACGCACCAGCTCGACCCGTTCCGCAAGCTCAGCCGCCTGGACGCGCAGCGCGCGCTGCCGGCCGACGTGCAGCCGCTGGAAGTGCAGGTGGTCGCGCTGGACTGGAAGTGGCTCTTCATCTACCCGCAGCAGGGCGTGGCCACGGTGAACGAGCTGGCCGCGCCGGTGGACCGGCCGATCCACTTCAAGATGACCTCGTCCACCGTGATGAACAGCCTGTTCATTCCCGCGCTGGCCGGCCAGATCTACGCCATGCCGGGCATGCAGACCGAGCTGAACGCGGTGATCAACAAGCCCGGCGTCTACGACGGCTTCTCGGCCAACTACAGCGGCGCCGGCTTCTCGCAGATGCGCTTCAAGTTCCATGGCCTGAGCGACGCTGACTTCGCGCGTTGGGTGGCGCAGGCGCGCAGTGGCGGCCAGGTGCTGGACCGCACGGCCTACCTGCAGCTCGAACAGCCCAGCACCGCGCACCCGGTGCAGCGCTTCGCCACCGTCGAACCCGAGCTGTTCGCCGCCGCGGTGAACCGCTGCGTCGAAGGCGGGCGCCTCTGCATGGCCGACATGATGGCCATCGACGCGGCCGGCGGCGGCGGCAAGGTCGGCATCGCCAGCCTCGCACGCCAGCCCTGGCGCGGCGCCGAGCGCCTGGTGGTCGCCGGCCTGTGCACGCCGGCCGATCCCGAAGGCCGCAGCGCCGCCGGCCCCGGCGCGAGCACCCCGAACAACCGCACGCCCAAGGATCTGTGATGTCCGCGCCGCTTCCCGTCCAAGAATCGCTGCTGCTCGGCCGGCTGTCCTGGCAGGCCCTGCCGCTGCACGAGCCCATCCTCGTCGCCACCTTCGCGATGGTCGCGCTCGGTGGTCTGGCCACGCTCGCGCTGATGACGCGTTATCGGCTGTGGGGCCCATTCTGGCGCGACTGGGTCACCAGCATCGACCACAAGAAGATCGGCATCATGTACATCGCGCTCGGCGTGGTGATGCTGCTGCGCGGCTTCTCCGACGCGCTGCTGATGCGCGCGCAGCAGGCCGTGGCCTTCGGGGACTCGGCCGGCTTCCTGCCGCCGCACCACTACGACCAGATCTTCACCGCCCACGGCGTGATCATGATCTTCTTCGTGGCGATGCCTTTCGTCACCGGCTTCATGAACTACGTGGTGCCGCTGCAGATCGGCGCGCGCGACGTGGCCTTCCCGTTCCTGAACAACTTCAGCTTCTGGATGACGGTGGGCGGCGCGGTGCTGATGATGATGTCGCTGTTCGTCGGTGAATTCGCGCGCACCGGCTGGCTGGCCTACCCGCCGCTGTCGGGCATCCTGGCCGACCCCGGCGTGGGGGTCGACTACTACCTGTGGTCGCTGCAGGTGGCGGGGGTCGGGACAACGCTGTCCGGCATCAACCTGATCGCCACCATCGTGAAGATGCGCGCCCCCGGCATGACGATGATGAAGATGCCGGTCTTCACCTGGACCAGCCTGTGCACCAACGTGCTGATCGTCGTCAGCTTCCCGGTGCTGACCGCCGTGCTGGCGCTGCTGAGCCTGGACCGCTACGTCGGCACCAACTTCTTCACCACCGACCTCGGCGGCAACGCGATGGTCTACGTGAACCTGATCTGGATCTGGGGCCACCCCGAGGTCTACATCCTGGTGCTGCCGGTGTTCGGCATCTTCAGCGAGGTGGTGGCCACCTTCTGCGGCAAGCGCCTGTTCGGCTATGCCTCGATGGTGTACGCCACCGTCGTGATCACGATCCTGTCGTACCTGGTGTGGCTGCACCACTTCTTCACGATGGGCTCGGGCGCGTCGGTGAATTCGTTCTTCGGCATCACGACGATGATCATCTCGATCCCCACCGGGGCGAAGATCTTCAACTGGCTGTTCACGATGTACCGCGGCCGCATCCGCTTCGAGGTGCCGATGCTGTGGACCATCGGCTTCATGATCACCTTCGTGATCGGCGGCATGACCGGCGTGCTGCTCGCGGTGCCACCGGCCGACTTCGTGCTGCACAACAGCCTGTTCCTGATCGCGCACTTCCACAACGTGATCATCGGCGGCGTGGTGTTCGGCGTGTTCGCCGGCATCACCTACTGGTTCCCGAAGGCCTTCGGCTACAAGCTCGATCCGTTCTGGGGCAAGGCCTCGTTCTGGTGCTGGTTCGTCGGCTTCTACCTCGCCTTCATGCCGCTCTACGTGCTGGGCCTGATGGGCGTGACGCGGCGCATGAACCACTTCGACGACGCCAGCCTGCAGCCCTGGTTCGTGGTGGCGGCGCTCGGCGCGGTGCTCATCGCCATCGGCATCGCCTGCTTCATCATCCAGCTGGTGGTGAGCTTCCTGCGCCGTGAGCAGCTGCGCGACGCGCATGGCGACAGCTGGACCACCGGCCGCACGCTGGAGTGGAGCACCGCCAGCCCGCCGCCGGCCTACAACTTCGCGTTCACGCCCATCGTCTACGAGCGCGATGCCTGGCACGACATGAAGCAGCGCGGCGCGCAGCGCCCGACCGGCGGCTTCCAGCCCATCCACATGCCGGCCAACACCGCCGCGGGCGTGGTGATCGCGGGCCTGTCCACGCTGCTGGGCTTCGCGCTGATCTGGCACATCTGGTGGCTGGCCGGCGCCGCGTTCGCGACGATGCTGGTGGCCGCCATCGTGCACACCTTCAACTACCGGCGCGACTACCACATCCCGGCCGATGTGGTGACCCGCACCGAAGACCTGCGCACCCGTGCGCTGGCCGCGCTGGGCCTGCGTGGCCCGGCCCTGGCCTGATCGTCGAGGAGCTTCCCTCATGTCGACCACCCTGAATCCCGCCCTCACGCCCGCGCTGACCCCCGGCCTGGCGCCCACGCCGGCGCTGAACCCGCTGCACACGCCGGCGCCGCGCTTCTACGACGACGGCACCCACCACCCGCAGCAGGGCACGCTGCTGGGCTTCTGGCTCTACCTGATGAGCGACTGCCTCATCTTCGCGGTGCTGTTCGCGGTGTATGCGGTGATGGGCCGCAGCTACGCCGCCGGCCCCTCGGGCGCCGACCTGTTCAACCTGCCGCTGGTGGCGGTGAACACCGGCCTGCTGCTGCTGTCGTCCATCACCTACGGCTTCGCGATGATCGGCATGCAGCAACGGCAGAAGAACGCCGTGCTCGGCTGGCTGGCGCTGACCGGGCTGCTGGGCGCCGGCTTCATCGGCCTGGAGCTCTACGAGTTCGCGCACCTGATCCACGAAGGCGCCGGCCCGCAGCGCAGCGCCTTCCTCTCCAGCTTCTTCGCGCTGGTGGGCACGCACGGCCTGCACGTGAGCTTCGGCATCCTGTGGCTGGGCACGCTGATGCTGCAGGTCAAGCGCCACGGCCTGCACGCTGCCAACCGCCGCCGGCTGATGTGCCTGTCGATGTTCTGGCACTTCCTGGACGTGATCTGGATCGGCGTGTTCAGCTTCGTCTACCTGATGGGCTCGCTGCCCCCTAGCGCCTGACCGCGCCTGATACCGCCTCACACATCGGGAGAACGCACATGGCGATCACCTCCACGCTCCACGCCCACGGCGCGGACCACCACGACGATGACGCGCACGATGCGGGTTATCACGCCAGCGTCCGCGGCTATGCCATCGGCTTCGGCCTGTCGGTGCTGCTGACGGCCATTCCGTTCTGGCTGGTGATGGGCAAGGTGCTGCCCAACCCCGGGCTGATCGCGGCGGCCGTGCTGGTGTTCGCCGCGGTGCAGGTGGTGGTGCACATGGTGTACTTCCTGCACCTGAACGCCAAGGTCGAGCAGGGCTGGTCGCTGCTGGCGCTGATCTTCACCGCGGTGCTGGTGGTCATCATGCTGGCCGGCTCGGTGTGGGTGATGCACCACCTGAACACCAACATGATGCCCACCGCGCACGAGATGAAGAACCTGCCGTGACGGCAGGTGCCGGCGTGCGCACGGCCCTGACCGCCCTGCTGGCCGCGCTGGCGCTGGCCTTCGCGGCGCTGGCGCACTGGCAGTGGCAGCGGCTGCTGTGGAAGGAAGCGCTGCTGGCGCGCGTGGCCCGCATCGATACCGAGGCACCGATCGCGCCACCGCCACCGGCCGAGTGGCCGACGCTGCGGCTGGCCGACGTCGAGTACCGCCCGGTGCAGCTGGCCGGCCGCTTCGATGCCGCGCGCGAACAGCGGGTGCTGGCCAGCACCGAGCTCGGCCGCGGCCGCTGGGTGATGGTGCCGCTGCTCACGCGCGAGGGCTTCTGGGTGTGGGTGAACCGCGGCTTCGTCGACGAGGCACACCGCGATCCCGCCAGCCGCCCCGCGCCGTCCGACGCCGAACTGCAGCGCCCCGGCCTGCTGCGCTTCAGCGAGAAACCCTGGCTGCCCGGCCTGGCCGATGCCAGCCGCGACATCGCGCGCCTGAGCGCCGCCGCCGGCCTGCCGGCCGATCGGGTGGCCCCGTACTTCGTCGACGCCCGGCCCGCCGCGGGTGCTAGCGCACAGGAGACGTGGCCACGTGCCGGCCTCACGGTGCTGCGCTTCTCGAACCGGCACCTGGGCTATGCCCTCACCTGGGCCGGCCTGGCGCTGGCCGCGCTGGCCGGTGCCGCGCTGGTGTGGCGGCAGGGCCGCCGCCCCGGGCCGCAGGGCTGAACCGCATGCGCGCCGGCCCCCTTCCGCCGGACATCGGGCTGCTGGCACCGCGGCTGGCGCGCGGCGGGCTGCTATCGTCGCAGGCCGCCGCGCCCGCCATGCCCCTGCTCAGCGACCTCCTCCGCCCTGTCGGCAGCCCGGCCGAGGGCCTGACCCTGCCGCCCGGCGGCGAAGACCCGACGCTGCGCCCCGACGAGCAGGCCGGCCGCAGCGCGCTGCTGCAGCTGGTGCAGCTGCGCTGGATCGCCTGCATCGGCCAGCTGGTCACCGTGCTCGGCGTCCACTACCTGCTGGGCGTGCACCTGCCGCTGCGCGCGATGCTGGCCATCATCGTCGGCCTGGCGCTGTTCAACCTGGCCAGCGGGCTGCGGGCCCGCACCGCACGGGCGGTCGGCAGCGTCGAACTGCTGGCCGGACTGGGCGTGGACCTGCTGGTGCTCACCGCGCTGCTGGCCTTGTCCGGCGGCGTCAACAACCCCTTCGTGTTCCTCTACCTGCCGCAGGTGGCGGTGGCCGCGCTGCTGCTGCCGCGGCGCCTGGTGTGGCTGGTGCTGGCGGCGGCGACGCTGGCCATCGCCGCGCTGGCCCGTTGGCACTGGCCGCTGCAGTGGAACGACGGGCCGGTGCCGCCGCTCTCGCTGGCCTACGTGCTGGGGCTGCTGCTGTGTTTCGTGATCTGCGCTTCGCTGATGGTGCGGGTGATCGTGCACTTCGGCCACACGCTGCGCCGGCGCGACGAGCGCCTGGCCGCGCTGCGCCAGCGCGCCGCCGAGGAAGATCACATCGTGCGCATGGGCCTGCTGGCCAGCGGCGCCGCGCACGAGCTGAGCACGCCGCTGGCCACCTTGAGCGTCATCCTCGGCGACTGGTCGCACATGGGCCCGATCGCCGCCGAGCCCGAACTGCGCCAGGACCTCGACGAGATGCAGGCCCAGGTGCAGCGCTGCAAGACCATCATCACCGGCATCCTGATGTCGGCCGGCGATGCGCGCGCCGAGATCACCGGCACCACCACGCTGCCCGAGTTCCTGGCCGACGTGCTGGCCGAATGGTGCCGGCGCCGCGGCGTCGACGCGTTCCAGGCCGAACTCGGGCCGCTGCCGGACCAGCCCATCGTCACCGATGCCGGGCTGCGCCAGATGGTCACCAACCTGCTGGACAACGCGCTCGAAGCCGCGCCGCAGGCGCTGCCGCGGCTGCTGGCCGATGCCGACGACCAGGGCCAGCTGCGCCTGCGCATCCAGGACCGCGGCCCGGGCTTTGCGCCCGAGGTGCTGGCCAACTTCGGCCGGCCCTACCATTCCACCAAGGGCAAGCCCGGCGGCGGCCTGGGCGTGTTCCTGAGCGTGAACCTGGCACGCAAGCTCGGCGGCAACGTGCAGGCCCGCAACCTCGCGCATGGCGGCGCCGAGGTCACCGTCACCCTGCCGCTGGACGCCCTGGTGCCCGAGCCCGATGAACCCTGACGCAGACACCGAACGCCGGCTGCTGATCGTCGAAGACGACGATGCGCTCGCCGCTTCGCTGACGCGTTCGTTCGAGCGCCGCGGCTGGCAGGTGAAGCGCGCGGCCGACCTGGCCAGCATGCAGGCGCTGCTGCCGGCCCACCAGCCCACGCACGCGGTGGTGGACCTGAAGCTCGCGCATGGCGATTCGGGCCTGGCCTGCGTGCAGGCACTGCACCGGCACGACGAGGACATGGCCATCGTCGTGCTCACCGGCTACGCCAGCATCGCCACCGCGGTGGAAGCCATCAAGCTGGGCGCGCGCCACTACCTGGCCAAGCCCGCGAACACCGACGACATCGAGGCCGCCTTCCGGCGCGAGGAAGGCGAGACCGAGCTGGCCTTGAGCAACCGCGCCACCTCGATCAAGACGCTGGAGTGGGAGCGCATCCACGAGACGCTGGCCGACACCAACTTCAACATCAGCGAAGCCGCACGGCGCCTGGGCATGCACCGGCGCACGCTGGCGCGCAAGCTGGAGAAGAAGCGCGTCAGCTGACGGCGATGTGGCGACGCTGCGGCCGGCGCGCCGCCAGGCCCGCCGCGCCCAGCGCACCCAGCACCAGCAGCCAACTGGCCGGCTCGGGCACCGCCGCACCGGTGGTGCCGGGGAACACACCGGAACTCGAGGTCACCGTAGCCCCATCCGGCGCCACGTAGCTGAGCGTGGCCGTGTTGGCAAAGTCCTGCGTCCACGCGGTGTCGATGTTGGCGTTGTCGATGCCGCCGCCCACGCGGATGACCAGCAGCCAGTCGAAATCACTGCCCGGCGCGAACTGCGCCTGCAGGTCGGAGTCCACCGCGCCACTCAGGTTGCCCAGCACGTTGTTGCCGCAGAAGTCCTGCGGCGTGCCAAAGTCGCCGATGGACCACGAGAACATGTGGGTGGTGTTGCAGCTGCTGGTGCTCAACTGCCCGGGCGCGAAGATCATCAGGCTGATCAGCGCGAAGTTCGTCCGCGTCGGGTTGTTGTTGCCGCTGCCCGGCGAGAAGGTCTCGACCCCGTCGATGTGCACGTTGAAGGTGGCCTGCGAGTTGCCCCACACGAAGGGGTTCACGCCGTTGTGGTGGGTGAAGCTGTCGCCGAACAGCGCATTGGCAAAGGCGAACTCGTTGGTGCCCACGGACGAGGCGCGCACATGCAGCGTCCCATCGGCCAGGTTGGCCGCGGCCAGCGCGCTGCTGCTTTGATTGCCGGCGGTGGCGGTGTGCGAATCGCTGGCCGACAACTGCTGCGAGTAGCCGAACTGCGTGTAGCCGTCGATGCCGGTCTGCACGGTGGTGCCGGCCACGTAGGCGGCGCTGGCGGTGCCGCCGGCGCCCAGCAGGCCGAGGGCGAGGGCCGCGGTGGCCAGCGGATGGATGCAGGATGGAAGGCGCGGGCAAGGGGTGCTCATGACAGGTCCGGGCAAGCGGTTGGGATGCCTGGCAGTCTGGTGAGCAAGCGTTAGTCAAACGCTAGCGGGAGGGGGGCCGGCGCGGGGTGCGGGCCCCCTTGGTTGCGGGGATGGCGCCCGCTCGTCGAGCCGCGCGCGCCACGGCCGGCTTCAGGCCTCATCGCCGAAATAGGCGTGCATCTCCTCCGGTGTCAGCACCTGGGCGTATTCGTCCAGCACGAACTGCGCCACCCGGTTCGCGCCCTTGTCCAGCGCGCGCGGCACCACGAGCGAGGCGAGCCACCAGGCCGCCAGCCGCAGGCGCCTGCGTTCGATGCGCTGCTGGATGCGCCACAGCGCTTCTCGACGATCGGGCGGAAAGTCGACGCCCAGGCGGTGGTCGATCATCAGGTCGAGCTCGCGACGGCGCACCTGCGCCTCGGCGGCACGGTGCGGCGCCGACGGCTGCGACGTGTGCAGGCCGACGATGGCCTGCTCGTACTCGCGCTGCGTGAGTCGCCGCCCGTGGTTCATCACCCTTTCGGCTTGGAAGTGGATGCTGCCTTGGCCTCGGCCTTGGCGGCGGACAGCAGCTTGCCATAGACGCTGCGGGCCGTGCCCTTGCCGAAAGCCTGATCCAGTGCATCCGGGTCGGCCAGCACCAGGCGCTCGTCCGGACTCAATTCAAGCAGGCGACGGTACTGCGGCTTCTTCTTCAGCGCGTTGGCACAGTCGTCCTGGAAGCGATCGGTCAGCCGGTTGAAGTTCCTGACGAACTCCACCGGCGACATCTGCTGGCCCACCCAGTCCGCATTGAGCTGGTGGTGCCCGGTCTCGATGGCCGTCTTGGCCAGCCGCAGGCCCTGCAGCGCGGTGTTGTCCAGCGCCCCCTGGAAGCGGTGGCCCAGCTCCCGTTCGAAGAGCTGGATGTTGAACTCGATGGCGTCCATGGCGGTGGCGGCCTTGGGGTCGAAGCGGTTGTACAGGGACTTGATGCTGCGGACATGCGCGGTGTCGGCAGTGGACAGCGCCAGTTTCGGCGCACGCTTCATCGCGGCCCTTGCCGCCGCCGGGCTGGCCGCCGCCGTGCAGGCGGGCAGGTCCCCTGTGACGCTGGTCTGTTGATTGAACGGCGCCGAACAAGGCCAGACGCCGGCGCGGCCATATGGGCCGAACACCGCCTGCGACAGCGCGTAGCCGCGCGCGGCGCTGACCAGGATGCCGGCGGGCACCAGGATGCGGTTGGCCGCCTGGTGGCACACGCCATTGACCAGGTAGCAGGTGATGCCCGCACGCTCGTTGCTGCCCGCAATGGCATCGGCGCGCCGCGTGCTGCCGGTGCCGCTGTTGAACGCCGTGCCGCCGGTCTTGCCGCCCCAGCACGACCAGCCCTTGCCGCCGGTGCCGCACTCGACGTACGTGTGATCGGCGGCCTTGAGGAACAGCTTCGTCGGGTACTTCTTCGCGACCAGGGTGCCCACTGCGTGTCTCCTTTGCATGCCGGGCGGACATTCTGCTGCGCCAGGCCGCAGCCGTCGTCCGCTGTCAGGGGGATCGGGGTGAGGCCGGTGGCCGGTGGCCTGTCGGGGAGGGTCGACAACAGCGCCCGCTTTACTTCGCGCAGGGACAAGGCATGGGTGTGGGCAGGTAGAGTACTTGCTCGGCCAGCCGACAATGCGGACCGCGCGAAGGCGATCCGCCGCCCTCGCCTACCGGCCAGCACGACCTGCCCCACCGCCGAAGCAAGCAGAACACTTGACTTGCGTGGCGAGTCTGAAACCTGCACGCTAGGCCTTGGCCCCACACGCCCGAGAACCCTATGAACCTCAAGCTGCCCATCACTGTCGTCGATGAACTCTCCGATCACGAGATCCGAGCCGTGGGCGAACTCGACCTTGCCAGCGGCGACATCAGGATCGTGCGCTACGAGGATTACGACATCGCCGCCCGAGGCCTACCGGCGCATCACAAGGACTACGAGTTCACCGTTGGCGTTCTCTCCAACGGGGGCCGCGACGTCGAGTTCGGCGTGCGCGTGGATCGCATGTCCGGTCGGTACAGCGTGACCCCGGACGAGCTACTCGAGATCAAGGGTCGCGCGGCCAAGTTGTTCTCGCAGCCACCGGGCGCGTCGACGATGCACTGAAGGCCGGTGTGCAGGGCGGTGCACTGATGGCCAGTCCGCACGAGCGGACGCGGGCTTCCTGTCAGCTCAAGCCGACCTGCGCGCCGGCGCCGACGGAGATGCACGGCCCCCACGAACAGTGACGGAAGGACTGGCAGCAGCACCCGGTCTCGCGGCTCGTCAGAATGACCCAGGCCAGGCCGGACGGTCAGCTGTCCCGCAGTGGCTCGGACTCACGCATCCGGCCACGAGCGGTCAGCCACCGAGATTGCAGTAGCCGGACAGCGAAGACGCGAAGACAGCTCCGGAAGTCGCTCCTTTCCGCCCTGCGCTTCATGGATGGCGCGCAACGGACGTACGGGCCGCCTGGCACGCGCATCAACGCGAATGAAGGTGCCGGTGGTGCACATCCGGAACATGCGCATGCCGATGCGCCAGCGCGGCATGCGCTTGCGGATGCATATGCGGTTCGGCGCCTTCCCACGGGAAATCGTGCGAATGCCGACGATGCTCGTCTCGCCGATGCCGGTGGGAGAGCTCCAACGGCGTGTGGGTGTGTTCGTGCTCGTGCCGCTCGCACATCGCACGCATACGCCGCGTGGCTCACGATCTCGTTTGATTCTCCCCGACCCCGCGCAGCAGCCGCAGTCCGTTGAAGACCACCAGCAGGCTGGCACCCATGTCGGCGAACACCGCCATCCACATCGTGGCTTGGCCGAAGACGGCGAGCACGAAGAACACGGCCTTGATGCCCAGCGCCAGCGCGATGTTCTGCCACAGCACCGCGTAGGTCTGCCTCGACAGACGGATGGTCTCCGGCACCCGGCGCAGATCGTCGTTCATGATCAGCACGTCGGCCGCCTCCTTCGCGCTGTCGGTGCCTGCCGCGGCGAGCCCGAATCCGACCGCTGCCGCCGACAGCGCTGGCGCATCGTTGATGCCGTCGCCCACCATGCCGACGGGCCCGCCGGCCGACAGGCTGCGGATGACATCCAGCTTGTCTTGCGGCAGCAGGTTGGCGCGCACGTCGGTGATACCCACCTGATCGGCGATCGTGCGTGCCGTCGAAGGGTTGTCGCCGGTGAGCATGACGGTCTGCACACCCAACGCCTTGAGTTCGGCCACCGCGTCCCGGCTCGTCGTCTTGGTGGTGTCGGCCACGGCGAACAAGGCCAGTACGCCCTGGGCATTGGCCAGCACGGTCACGGTCCGACCCTGGACCTCGTGCTCGTGCATGCGCACTTCCAACTCGACCGAGGACTGTTGCCGGTCCTCGATCCAGCGGTGGTTGCCGAGCACGAGGTCGTGCCCGTCGATCCGCCCATGCACGCCGCGGCCCAGCTCGGCGCCGAAGGTCTCGACCGGCAGTGGCTCGCCGTCGAGCCCGGTGGCCACGGCGGTGGACACCGGGTGATCGGATCGGGCCGCCAGGCTGTGTGCCATGCGCAGCACGCGCTCGGCTGGCAGCGCATTCGACAGCACCTCTTGCGCCACCAGCTTTGGCCTTCCCTCGGTGACCGTGCCGGTCTTGTCGAGCGCGATCACCTTCAAGCGCCGGGCCTCCTCGAGGTAGACGCCGCCCTTGATCAGGATCCCGCGCCGTGCGGCGGCCGAGAGGCCGCTGACAACGGTCACCGGCGTCGAGATGACCAGCGCGCAAGGGCACGCGATGACCAGCAGCACCAGCGCCTTGTAGATCGCATCGAGCCAAGCCCAGCCGGCCAGCATCGGCCCGCCGCCGGCCACGGCGACGGCCAGCACGAACACAGCCGGCGTGTAGACCGCAGCGAAGCGGTCGACAAGACGCTGTGTCGGCGCGCGCTGCCCCTGGGCCTCCTCGACCGCGTGGATGATTCGCGCCAGCACGGTGTCGGTCGCCGGCTTGGTGACCTCGAATTCGAGCGAACCGCTCTGGTTGATGGTTCCGGCGAAGATGGGGTCACCGACCTCCTTGTCTACTGGCAGGCTCTCGCCGGTGATGGGCGCCTGGTTCACGGCGCCACGGCCCTCGATGACGCGACCGTCGAGCGCCAGCCGCTCGCCGGGCTTGACGCGCACCACTGCGCCGACTTGGACCGCCTTGGCGTCAACCATCGCCCACGTTCCATCGGGCTGCCGGACCTCGGCTAGCGGCGGAGACAGTGCCAGCAGACCGGCGATGGCATTGCGGGCGCGCTCGACGGATCGCGCCTCGATCCACTCCGCCAGCGAGTACAGCGCCATCACCATCGCCGCCTCCGGCCACTGGCCGATCGCGAAGGCGCCGATCACGGCCACGCTCATCAGCGCGTTGATGTTGAGGTTGCCGCGCAGCAGTGCGGCAAGGCCTTTGCGGAACACGGCCAATCCGGCCAGCGCGATGGCGACAGCGGCAATGGCCATGCCGGCCAGCTTCCATGCCATGGTCTCGGGGGCGAAGTAGTGCACCGCCTCGGCGCCGACGGCTACGACCAGCGCACCGATGAGCTTGATCAGTTCGCTTCGCTGGGCTCGTGCACTGTCGATCGCTGGTGGCGGCGCGGACAGGGTCTCGGTCTTGAAGCCTGCAGCGTTGATCGCTGTGGTGACCGGCTGCCAGTTCTCGGCGGGCACATCGACCGACAGCAGGCGCGCCGCCAGGTCGAAGCGCAGGCGCCGGATGCCGGGCACGGCTTCGAGCGCCGTGCGGATCTGTGCTTCTTCCGTTGGGCAATCCATCGCCGGTATACGCAGCAACAGGCCGCCGTCGCCGATCACTGGGGCTGGCGTCGCCGCCGGCGCGGCGCAGGCCCCGGATACACAGCAGTCGTCAGCAGCGTCGACGTGAGCCGAGCCGTGGTCATGGTCGTCGTGTGCGTGATCGTGCGGCGCCTCAGACGCCCGGCCTGCCGAGACGGACGAGATTGGAATGACACGTGGCTTCATGAGGGAGATTGGAAGACCTGTAGCAACTACAGAGTCAAGTGCCTACACTCGCGTCATGAGCAATACCGCTGCTGCGATGAAGATCGGCGAGTTGGCGGCCGCTTCGGCAACGCCGATCGAGACCATCCGCTTCTACGAGCGTGAGGGGCTACTGCCCGAACCGGCGCGCTCCCAGGGCAACTTCCGCCTGTACGAGGCGCCGCACCTGGAGCGGCTGCAGTTCATCCGCCATTGCCGCGGCCTGGACATGTCTCTCGACGAGGTACGGGTACTGCTGAAGTTCAAGGACGCGCCGGGAGACGACTGCGGCGATGTCAATGCGCTGCTGGACGAGCACGTCGGCCATGTGGCACGCCGCATCAAGGAATTGCGCGCTTTGGAGCGCCAGTTGCGGGACCTGCGCCAGCGTTGCGGTTCCTCGCGCCCGACCCAGGCCTGCGGCATCCTGGCCGGCCTTGATGAGGCAGCGCAGGAGCCGAACTCCGGCAAGCGTGCGGCGCGTTCGCACCTGCGCTCCGTGCACGTCCGATGACGGCTCGCTTTGTTCGAACCTGAGCTTGCCAGCCCAGGTCAGCCACCAACCGCAGCCTGCTCGCGCGTGACTTCGACTCGTTGGGGTCGCCAGGCTCCAGCCGGTATCTGCTGGCCCACGCCCAGACCGTGCCGACGATCTCCACGCACACCACCTCGCCCGCGCGCCCGCTGACATCGAGATCAGCGCTTCCGTCGGGCCCCGTCAGTGTGAGCCGGTGAGTCCCTGCCGGCAGCCTCCAGCGAGCGAATGACCTCCGCACGGTGTCGACCGGCGACACACCGGGCGTGCTGATGCGAAGCACATGCGCCGTGTCGCCCCATCGCTTGCGGACCACGTAGCTTGGTCATGCATCCGACACTGGGCAAGGCGGTGCCGCCAAGGCCCAATAGGATGATGAGGCGTCGTACGTTCATGACGGACTGAGGGCTGGCGCTCGGGGTCGACGGTGGGTGCACGGGCCTTGCCCTCATCGAATCTGACGCGTGGATGGGATGTCGGTGACGTAGATCCAGCCCGCGCAGGACTGTCCAGTGCGGCCGGCCGCTGCGATGGCATTGACGAGTTCGTCGACGCAGTCGTCATCGCAATGCAGTTCGATCCTGAACTCGCGCACGACTTCCAGGCCCAGCTCGACGGAGTAGTGCCGTTCCGCCTCGTCCACCGGACGCAAGGTGCCTTGCACCGAGAAGGCCGCCAGATGGTGCTGCTCGGGGCCGCCTGCGTGAGCGGACCAGGCGCCGGTGGCCTTGATCGCCTCGATCACGTCCGCGGCACGGTGCTGGTGCACGTAGGCCTTGATCTCCTTCATGCGTTCTCCTGGGGCAGTTGCGGGGATGCGATGGCGTCGGCACGCTCCTGCGCCAGGCGCCTGGCCTCGGCGCGGGACTCGGACCATTCGTAGATCAAGGGCAGCAGCAGCAGCGTGAGCGCGGTGGACGTGAACAGGCCGCCCACGACCACGGTGGCCAGTGGCCGCTGCGTCTCGGCGCCGACGCCGGTGGAGACCAGCATCGGAATCAGGCCCAGGATGGCCACTGAAGCCGTCATCAGCACGGGCCTCAACCGCAGCGCTGCACCCTGGCGCACGGCCTCGCGGATCGGCAGGCCCTGGCGCCTCAGGTCGTTGAGGAAGGACACCATCACGATGCCGTTGAGCATCGCCACGCCGAACACGGCGATGAAGCCGATCGCCGACGGCACCGACAGGTACTGGCCGCTGACGAACAGGCCGACGATGCCGCCGATGATGGCGAACGGCACGTTGGCGATGATCAGCGTGGCATGCCGCACCGAGTTGAACGCGGTGTACAGCAGGATGAAGATCAGGCCGATGGTCAGCGGCACGATCACCGCCAACTTGGCCATCGCGCGCTGCTGGTTCTCGAAGGCGCCGCCCCACTCGATCCAGTAGCCTGGCGGCAACTGGACGCGCTGCGCGACCTGCGCCCCGGCCTCCTTGACGAAGCTGTCCACGTCGCGGCCCTTCACGTCCATCTGCAGCACGGCATAGCGCTGCAGCGCCTCGCGGCGCACGAAGGAGTAGCCCTCGTCGAGCTCGATCTTCGCGACCTGCGAGAACGGCACCAGCGCGCCTTCGCGGGTGCGCAACGGGATGGCGGCGATGGCGGCCGGGTCGGCCCGGAACTCGTCGGACAGGCGCACCGCGATGTCGAAGCGCCGCGTGCCGTCGATCAACGTGCTGACCGAGGAGCCGCCGATGCCCGACTGCACGACCTCCAGCACTTCGTCGGCATTGATGCCGTAGCGGGAGGCCGCTGACCGGTCCACCCTGATCACCAGCTGCGGCTTGCCCTTGTTGGCCTCGGCGGACAGGTCGGCGACGCCCGGCACCTTGTCGAGCACGGACTTGAGCTGCCCTGTCAGGCGGTCGAGCGTCTCCAGGTCCTCGCCGTAGAGCTTCAGCGCCAGCGTCGCGCGGACGCCGGAGATCAGTTCCTCCACACGCATCTGGATTGGCTGCGTGGCACCGAACACCGCGGTGGGCACCTCGGCTTCCAGGAACTCCTGCATGTCCTTGCCGAGCTTGCCATAGGAGACCTTCTCGGCCCACTCCGACTGCGGCTTCAGGTCGAGCAGCACCTCCATGTAGTTCACGTCGGCGGTCTCGCCCTTCTCGGCGCGGCCGATCGTGGCCAGCACCGAGCGCACCTGCGGAAACTGCGCGCGCAGTCTCGCGTCCACCACGTTGGAGACGCGGATCGACTCGTCCAGCGAGGTCGACGGGATGCCCGTGATGCGGAACATGATCGACCCCTCCTGCAGCTGCGGCATGAACTCCTTGCCGAGGAAGGGGAAGAGCGCCAGCGCGCCGACCAACAGGGCCAGTGCGCAGCCAACGACCAGGCGCTTGCGCTCCAGCGCCCAGTCCAGCAGCGGCAGGTACACGCGCTTGGCACGTGCGACGATGAGGGTGTCCTTCTCCTCCTTGGGCCTGAGGATCAGCGCGGCCAGCACCGGCACCAGCGTCAGCGACAGCAGCAGCGAGCCGGCCATCGCGAAGGTGATGGTCAATGCCATCGGCTTGAACAGCTTGCCCTCCAGCCCGGTCAGCGAGAAGAGCGGCATGAAGACGACGATGATGATCAGGATGGCGAACGCGATCGGGTTGGCCACCTCGCGCGCAGCCTCCAGGATCAGGTGGGTCCGATTGACCGGCCGGCCCGATTCGCGCGCGTGCGCCAGCAGCCGGAAGGCGTTCTCCACCATCACCACCGCACCGTCGACCATCATCCCGGTGCCGATGGCCAGGCCTGCCAGCGACATCAGGTTGGCCGACAGGCCGAAGTGGTTCATCAGCAGGAAGGCGATCAGCATCGCCAGCGGCAGCGTGACGATCACCACGATGGCCGAGCGCAGCTCGCCGAGGAACAGGAACAGCACGATCGCCACCAGGATGGAACCCTCGACCAGTGCGCTCTCGGCCGTCTTCAGGGCCTTCTCGACGATCTCGGTGCGGTCGTAGATGGGCTTGAGTTCGACACCCTTGGGCAACGCGGCCTGGGCCGTCTTGAGCTTGGCCTTGACACCGTCGACCACGTTCTTGGCGTTCTCGTTGACGCGCGAGAGCGCCATGCCGAGCACGGTCTCCTTGCCGTCGCGCGTGACGGCGCCGAAGCGCAGCGCGGGCGCCTCCTGCACCGTGGCCACGTCGCGCACGTAGACCGGCGCGCCGTTGCGCTCGGCCACTACGACGGCGCCAATGTCCGCGGTGTTCGCGACCAGGCCCAGGCCGCGCACCAGGTACTGCTCGGCCCCGAGGTTGATGTACTGCCCGCCCACCTGCTTGTTGTTGGCGGTGAGCTGCTCCATCACCTGCTTGAAGCTCAAGGAGTACTTGATCAGCTTGCGCGGATCGATCTGCACCTGGTACTGCTTCTCGTGGCCACCCCAGGACATCACGTCGTCCACGCCCGGCGCGGTGCGCAGGATCAGCCGCACGGTCCAGTCGTGCAGCGTGCGCAGATCCATCGCCGAGAGCTTCTTGTCGGCCGACTCGATCGTGTACCAGAACACCTGGCCCAGCCCCGAGCTGTTGGGGCCGAGCACCGGTTCGCCGTAGCCTTGCGGCAGGCGTTCCTTGGCCTCCTGCAGCTTCTCGCCCACCAGGCGGCGCGCGAAGTAGATGTCGACGTTGTCCTTGAAGTAGACGCCGACGTAGGACAGGCCGAACAGAGAGACCGAGCGCACTTCCTCCACGCCGGGCAGGCCGGCCATCGCGCCTTCGATGGGCGTGGTGAGCAGGCGCTCCACGTCCTCGGCGGCCAGGCCCGGCGATTCGGTATAGACGTTCACCTGGATTGGCGTCACGTCGGGGAAGGCATCCACGGGCACGTCGCGGAAGGCCTGCAGCCCCAAGCCCACGATCACCGCGAAGGCAACGAGGACCAGGACCTTGTAGCGCAGCGAGGCATCGACAATGGCATTGAGCATGGTGATGGCCCTGGTCTCAATGCTCGTCGCTGATCTGCGACTTCAGCACCCGCGCCTTGAGCGCATAGGTGCCTGCGGCGACGACCCGCTCGCCAGCCTGGAGCCCGGCCTTCACGACCGTGCGTCCGCCCAGCTTGTCGCCCGGTTCGATGGCACGCTGCTCGTAGCCGCCGTGCTCGAACACGAACACCGACGGCACGCCCTGCATCAGCACGATGGCGCCATCCGGAACCGTCAGCACCTCGCCGGCGGCGTCCTTGGCCGGATGGGTGGCAGCGCCGTTGGACACGATGGTCGCGGTGGCGAACATCTCGGGCTTCAGCCGTCCGTCCTTGTTCTCGACTTCGATGCGCGCCGGGATCGTGCGCTTCTCCTTGTCCAGCATCGCTGCGACGTAGGTGACCCGGCCGCTGAAGCGCTCGCCCGGATAGGCGGTGACCGTCACGCTCGCCTCGGCACCGACCCGCACGCGCGAGAGCAGGGCCTCGGTCAGGTCGGCCTCGATCCACACCTTGCGCAGGTCGGCGACGACGAACAGCGGCTCGCTCGGCGTGGCCAGCTGACCAAGCGTGGCCTTCTTCTCGACGATCACGCCCGCAAAGGGTGCCGTGACCGCGAAGACGGACTCGATGTGGCCGGAAGTACGACTCGCGTCGGCGTGCTTGGGTGCAACACCCAGCAGCCTCAGCTTGTCTTCGGATGCACGCAGCGCCGCGGCGGCCTTCTCGAACTCGGAGCGGGCGCGCAGGTACTCCTTCTTCGGGATGATCTCTTCGTTGTTGAGCGACTCGGCGCGCTTGAAGTCGGCCTCGGCAACGCGGTACGACGACTGCGCCTGCGCCCAGCCAGACGCGGCCTCGCCGATGACGAGACTGTCCAGCGTGGCGAGCGCCTGGCCGGCGCGAACCAGGTCGCCGAGCTTGCCGGCCACGGCCGTGATGCGCCCTTCCACGCGCGGCGCCACCCGGGCCAGGCGGTCCTGGTTGGGCTGGATGGTCGCGGTGACCGTGACGCTGTCGGCAAGCGCCTGCACGGCCAGGGCTTCGAGCTTGATGCCGGCGCGCTTGGCCTCCTCTTCGCTCAGCTTGAGGCCCTCCTTGTCGCCGTGCTCGCCTTCCTTGGCGGCGACCTTTGCGGTTGCGGGCTCGGCTTGTGTTTCGGGCTTGGCGCCGCCGCAGGCGACCAGCGCGAGGACGGTGGCCAGCAGCACGGCCAGCGCCGCGCGGAATTGTTGGGGACTGTGGTTCATGGATGTTCCTTACTGGGGCCAACCCGCGGCGGCTTCGAGCGCCTGGCGCACCGTCTGAAGTTCTGCGAGCGCATCGACGAGATCGCGACGCGCATCGAGGGCCTGGCGGTTGACGACGATGAGTTCGAGCAGGCCGATCTGGCCGGCGCGCTGGGACTTGACCGAGAGCTGCTGGTTGTCGGCGAGCGCCGGCAGCACGGCGTCCTGCAGCCGCCGCACTCGCGCCTGCAGGCTCTGCAGCCTGGTCCACAGCGTGTAGACCTGAGCGCGGGTGTCGCGCGCGGCGGCCTCGCGCTCGATGCGAGCCTGGCTCAGCTCACTGCTGGCCTGGCCGATGCCGGCGGCGTTGCGTTTGAACAGCGGCAACGGCACCGAGACCAACAAGGTGGTCAATCGCTCGCGGGCATCGCCCGGACCTTCGCGCCCCACGTTGAGGCCGACCGTCACGTCGGGAGTCCTGCTGGCCTGCTCAAGGCGCAGCCTGGCGCCTGCGCTGTCCTGGCGGGCTGCCAGCGCGCGAAGACGCGGCTGGGCGTCAATGGACGACAGCAGAGATTCGAGGCTGTAGGCCGTGGTCGAACCCGCTGCAAGGTCCCCGGCAGCCAGTGGTGCGGCACCGGGCGGGAGTTGCAGTCGGGTCGCCAGTTCGGCCCTTGCTTCGATCAGCTGTTCACGCGCCTGCGCAACCTGGTTGCGCGCCCGCTCGGCTTCCACCGCGGCCACGTTGGCGTCGAGCTTGGTGTCTTCGCCAGCACTGCGGCGCTTCTGCACCGCCTGGGCCGTGCTGTCGAAGAGCTTCAGTGCCTCGTCGTCGATGGCAGCGCGTTGCTGAAGGGCGAGCACGCGGTAGAACGCCTGGGCCACGTCGGCACGCACCTGACGCCGGGCGTCCTCGACCTCGGCTCGCAGTGAAGCCAGCGCTGCTTCTGAAGCCGCCAGGCGGTGCCCACGCTGGCCCGCGATCTCGATGGTCTGCGAGACGCCGGCTGACCACTCGCTGCGACGATCGCTCGGCAGCCCCGTCTGAGGCACGGTGCGGCGCGTGTTCTCCAGACTGACCTGCGGGTTGTTGAACAAGGCCGCAGCGGCGTCGGTTCGAGCGCCCTCCGCGGCAGCCAACTGGGCCCGCTTGGCCAACAGCGCGGGGTGGGCCGCATCTGCCAGACGCCAGGCTTCTTCCAGCGTCAAAGGCGACGCAGCTTGGGCCTGCGTCAAGGGCGTCGGGGTGGAAGGCTGTGCCAGAGCCCACGACGGGCACGCGGCAACCATGCTGGCCAAGGCCAGAGATCTCATTCGCATCGAATTCTCCTGAAGGCGGTACTACCGGCGCGGAAGAATTCGGCGAGTCGTCAGACAGTGGGTGTCAGTAGAAGGGGAACGGCTCGCCGAATCAGGCGGCGAGCGATCGATCGGGCCGTTCAGGACCCGATCCGATATGGGACCCGATGCGCATCGGATCATCAGGCGGAGCGATGACGCACGTCAGTGGCGGCGTCACGTTGCCGTTGGTCTGGAGCCACTGCACCGTACTCAGGTGACAGTAGCCGCAGTCCGAGTCCGCGTCGCCAAGGCCGGAAGACTTGGTGAACTTGGATACATCGCTCTGGGAGGGCTTGTGCTCGTGCTGATGGTGGCCAACGTGCTTGACGGCCACCTCGGTCTCGTGCGCGCAGTACGCCGCGGCAGCCGCCCAGGTCGACTGGAGCGGCAGCAACAGCATCATGAGGACGATGACGAAGCGGCGCATGGCGGTAGTTTATCGGCGGCTCGTGGCCGAACGGAGCTTGTCCGCCCCGGCGGGGAGCGGTCCACGCCTCAGCCGACAAGAAGGTATTGGAATGCCTGTAGTGGGTAGAGAGTCAAGGGCCGAAGTGCGAACGCTTGCTTGTGGAGGTGCAACGTTGGCACCCTGGTGGCGCGGTGAACCGGAGCGATCGACACCCGACCTCGCTTCGGCGGCACACCCGGTTGGCCCGACGCTATCCAACGGGTGCAATCTGGCGGCTCGCCCGCGTGCGAAGGACTCGCTTGTCGAATGTCGGCCTGTGCCGCAGAGGAACGTTCGCCATGGGTCGATTTCGTGAGTAGACGAATCGGAGCAGCGGCCACTCAATCGAGGTGCAGCGCCGTGCGCCGCCCAACGGCGGCCTGAAGGTCAGCAGTGCCTCCAGGGCCGATCAGTCGCCGAGTGCCAGGCCTTCGGGCTCAATGGCCGCGATGTGGTCGAGACCGTGAGGCAGACGCTGCAAAGCTGGCCCACAACGCATGACTCGCTCAGGCCTGCCACACGCCATAGCCTTCCTCGCGCAAGCCGATCGCGAGTTCGACTTCCATCTCGCGCGCGGCTTCATACGGCATCGGGTTGTAGACCTCGTACAGCTGCGGCAGCAGGCGCAGACCGTATTCGCGCACAAAGCGATTGGCCTGGATGCCGGCCTTGTGCCTGTCGAAACGCAGGTCGGGGTCGAGCCCGGTCATGCCGACGTAGACGAAGGGCTTGCCCAGCCGGTAGTCCGGATTCGACCTGCGGAAGCTCGGCTCCTGCCACACGCGGTCGGACAGCTCGACGACGTACACGTGGTGATGGTGGCGGGCTTCGCGACGCGGCATGGGTCAGTCGCCTGAACGCTCCACGACCACCTCGCTGATCTGCAGCACGGGTTGGATATCCGTGTAATTGGCGATGTCGCCCCGGATCTCCTGGGCATGCGGGGCGCGGGCTGCATGGAACGCTTCGAAGGACGTGCAGATGAAGTCGCACTTGGCCACGTAGACAGGGTCAGTGCCCGGTGCGGCGCCCGCGATGCCCTTGTCCACGGTGTAGTACAGGCAGGCCGCGCCGAGCCGCTGCTTGACCATCGGCATGTGCCGCTCGCGGTAGTACGCATGGTCGAATCGCGCGCCGGCGGCGTACGGGTACATGACACTGACCTTGATCATCGGGTCCCTTTCTGTTGCTGGCTGCCCTGTGGCCGGCCGACGAGCGTACGCCAAGCCCGCTACTTCTGCCTGAACCGCGCCGCCTGCCCGCTGGCCTGGAATTCCTTGACGATGTAGTCGACGAACACGCGTACTTTGGCCGGCATGAGCTTGCGGCTGGTGTAGTAGATGGACAGCGGCCCGGTCTCGGCATACCACTCGCGCAGCACGCGCACCAGCGCGCCGCTCTCCAGCAGCGGCAGCGCGTGCGGCAGCGGCAGCAGGGCGATGCCGATGCCGGTGGCCGCGGCGCGGGCCATGGCTTCGGGGTCGTCCAGCACCATCGCCGGGCGCACGCTGGCGACGAGTTCTTCGCCCTGCCCGTTCTTCAAGGCCCAGGGCATCAGCCGCCCGGTGGCCAGTGACCGGCGCAGCAGGCCGCGGTGGCGCGCCAGGTCCTGCGGATGCGCGGGCGCGCGGTGCGCCTTCAGGTAGGCGGGCGCGGCCACCAGCACGATGCGCAGGCGCGCCAGCTCGCGCGCGATCAATGCGTCGGTCAGCTCGATGCCGCCGCCGATGGCGACATCGAAGCCCTCGGCCACCAGGTCGACCTGGTGGTTATCGAAATGCAGGTCGGGCACCACGTCGGGGTAGCGGCGCACGAACTCGCCCAGCAGCGGCACGAAGTACTCGCGGCCCACGGTATGCGCCAGTGCCACCTTCAGCGTGCCGGCGGGCTTGCCCGCGCCCTGGCGCAGGTCGGTCAGCGCGTCGCCGATCTCACTCCAGGGCAGGCGCACCTGCGCGTACAGGCGCTCGCCATCGGTGGTCAGCGCCAGCCTGCGCGTGCTGCGCTGGAACAGGCGCACGCCCAGCCGCGCCTCCAGCTGCGCCACGCTCTTGCTCACGGCCGCGGGGGTCAGCCCCAGGCGACGCGCGGCGGCGGAGAAGCTGTCTTCGTCGGCCGCAGCGACGAAGGCATCGAGGTAGGCGCGCAGGTCGGTCAGCACGGCCTGATCTTATCCAAGTGGTTGAAGCTGAGAGCGCAAATTCATGGCTACCGGAATGAAGTGGCGGCGCCCAAACTGGCGTCCATCGACCACCCCTCCTTGAAAGGAAACACCATGAACACCACCACCACCACCCAACCCCTCGCCGGCAAGGTCGCCTTCATCCACGGCGGTTCGCGCGGCATCGGCGCGGCCACCGCACGCCGCCTGGCGCGCGATGGCGCCAGCGTGGCCATCGGCTATGCCGCGTCGGCCATCGCGGCCGAAGCGCTGGTCGAAGAGATCAAGGCCAGCGGCGGCACCGCCGTGGCTGTCAAGGCCGACGCCACCGACGCCGCGGCGCTGACCCGCGCCATCGACGGCGTGGCCGATCGCTTCGGCCGCCTGGACATCCTGGTCAACAGTGCCGGCGTGCTGGCCATGGGCCCGCTGGAGCAGTTCTCGCTGCAGGACTTCGACCGCACGGTGGCCGTCAACATCCGCTCGGTGTTCGTGGCCTCGCAGGCCGCCGCCCGGCACATGGGCCAAGGCGGCCGCATCATCAACATCGGCAGCACCAACGCGCAGCGCATGCCGTTCGCGGGCGGTGCCGCGTATGCGATGAGCAAGTCCGCGCTGGTCGGCCTGGTCAAGGGCCTGGCGCGCGACCTCGGCCCGCGCGGCATCACGGTCAACAACGTGGCGCCCGGCCCGGTGGACACCGACATGAACCCGGAGGCCGGCGACTTCGCCAGCGCGCTGCACGGCCTGATGGCCATTCCGCGTCACGGCAAGGCCGACGAGATCGCCGGCATGGTGGCCTACCTGGCCGGCCCGGAGGCGGCGTTCGTGACCGGCGCCGACCTGTTGATCGACGGGGGCTTTGCGGCCTGACACGATAGCGTCCATCGCACACGGAGCATCGACACCATGGACCTTCAACTCAACGGCAAGCTGGCCCTGGTCAGCGGCAGCACCGCGGGCATCGGCTACGCCATCGCGCACACGCTGGCCCGGGAAGGTGCGGCGGTCATCGTCAATGGCCGCCAGCAGGCATCGGTCGACGAGGCGGTGGCGCGGCTGCGCACCGAGACCCAGGGCACCGTGCACGGGCTGGCCGCCGACCTGAGCCAGGCAGCGGCCGCGGAAGAAGCGGTACGGCGCTTTCCCGGCATCGGCATCCTGGTCAACAACCTCGGCATCTTCGAGCCCAAGCCCTTCGAAGAGATCCCCGACGCCGACTGGCAACGCTTCTTCGACGTCAACGTGCTCAGCGGCGTGCGGCTGTCACGCCTGGTGCTGCCCGCGATGAGGCGCGCGAACTGGGGCCGCATCATCTTCATCTCCAGCGAAAGCGGCGTGCAGATCCCGAGCGAGATGGTCCACTACGGCATGACCAAGACCGCGCAGCTCGCGGTGTCGCGCGGGCTGGCGGAGTCGGTTGCCGGCACCGGCATCACCGTCAACAGCGTGCTGCCCGGGCCGACCCGTTCACGCGGCGTGGGCGATTTCGTCGAGGACCTGGCGCGCGCGGGTGGCAAGAGCTTCGAGCAGGTGGAGGCCGAGTTCTTCCGGCACGTGCGCCCCACCTCGCTGATCAAGCGCTTCGCCACGCCGCAGGAGGTGGCCTCGCTGGTGGCCTATGTGGCCAGCCCGCTCGCTTCGGCGACGACGGGTGCGGCGCTGCGCGTGGATGGCGGCGTCGTCAAGAGCGCGTTCTAGCGGCGCCGGCGGCCCGTTGTGCCCAGGATTTCACGCTTGCGCTGGAACCGCCGGGCGTCTGCCGTTACTGACAGGCCAAGTCCATCAGATGGCGGGAGGCTTCGATGACATCACGTTCCTTTCTCGGTACCCGATGCTTGGTCGCCCTGCCGATCGGGTTCATGCTGGCCGGCCTCGCGGGCCCGGCCGCGGCGGTGCCGGTGTTCGTCCAATCCAGCAGTACGGCCACGGTGTCCGCACGATCGTCGTTCTTCGTGCCCACGGTCACCGGCAGCGATGCCGCCACCTATGCGGCACCCACCGGCAGCACGCGCCTGCATGCCGCGGCCTATTCGATGGACCCCTCCGTGGGCGCCGAGGTACAGACCCTGGTGGACATCGAGAACGACTGGGTCGGCGCCGGCAGCGGCAGCCTCTCGATCCAGAGTTCGTACAGCAGCCGCAAGACCGACATCAGCTGGGCCGCGGTCGACAACGACGACTTCTGGCTCTACACCTTCACGGTCGACGAGGACAGCGTGTTCCGCCTGAAGTACGACGTGACGCCCGACCCCTTCCTGGGCGGTTCGGCCACCTACGGCTACCGCAGCACCTTGAACGGTGCCGGCCTCCAGTACATGCTGGCCGGCAGCCAGGGCGAGGTCGACTACGACTTGCTGGCCGGGCAGACCTACACCTTCCGGCTGGAGGGCATGCTGCCGACCTACATGCAGTTCGTCGGGGTCTACGGGGCCGGCTACGACGGCTTCTTCCAGTGGTCCATCGATGCCGCCGCCCCGCCGCCGGCCGCCGTGCCGGAACCCGGCGCGGCCGGGCTGGCGCTGCTCGCCCTGGCGGCGCTGGCCGGGGTGCGCCGCAGGTCGGTGGCCAGGACCTGAGCGGCAGGTCGGCGGGCCGCCGGGCGCCCTGAGCCGGGATACTCCGCAGCCAGGGCCGTGGGCCCGGGAGACCTGTGGTGACGAATCCCCTCGCGCGCCTGTGGCGCGGCTTTCGGTTCCGGCCGCGGCTGCTGTCGTCCATCGCCCTGGGCGTGGTGGTCTGGCTGTGGCTGCCGACGTCCTGGGCGCAGCACGGGCCGACACGCGCACTGCTGGCCTGGAACACCGGCGCCCTCGCCTACCTGGCGCTGGCCTGGACCATGATGGCCACCTCGAGCGAGGAGCGCATCGCCCGCCGCGCGCTGCAGGAAGACGATGGCCGCTACGTGGTGCTGGTGCTGGCGGTGCTGGCCGGCCTGGCGGTGCTGGTGGCGGTGGCCTCGCAGATGGCGATGGTCAAGGACCTGGCCGCTGCGCCGCGCCGTGCGCACATCGTGCTGGCCATCGGCACCATCGTGGTGGCCTGGCTGTTCGTGCAGACCAGCTTCGCGCTGCACTATGCGCACGAGTTCTTCCTGGCGCGCCGGCTGGGCCGGCCCGACGGGCTGCAGTTCCCCGGCACCAGCAAGCCGGGTTATCCGGACTTCATGTACTTCGCCTGCATCATCGGCACCTCGGGGCAGACGGCGGACGTGTCCTTCGTCGGCAGCGCGATGCGATCGCTCGGCATGCTGCACTGCGTGCTGGCCTTCTTCTTCAACGTGGCGGTGATCGGGCTGGCCATCAACATCGGCGCCAGCCTGCTGGCGCCCTGACGCGGCGCGGGCCCTTCAGGCGGCGGGCGCCAGCGCGCTGCCGCAATACTGCTCGACATAGCGCTGGTGCGAAGGCAGCTGCGCCAGCGTGCGGTTGACGTCGGCACGGATGCGATCGAGGAACTCCTTCAGTTCACGATCGTTCATCAGTTGCGCGATGGCATGGTGCTGCTGCGGCACGATGCCCTGGCCCAGCATCACCTGGATCCACGAGTTCTCGGCGAACAGCTCGTTCGGCGCGCGGAACACGCGGCCGCTCTGGCGGAACAGCGCGATGCGGTGCTGCAGCGATTCGGGAATCGCCATCGTGCGGCAGTGGCGCCAGAACGGGCTGTCGTCGCGCTCGGTCACGTGGTAGTGCAGCACGATGAAGTCGCGGATGTGCTCGATCTCCCAGCGCGCCTGGCGGTTGTACTCGTCGATGTCGGCCTGCGCGATGCGCTCGGCCGGGAAGGTCTGCATCAGCCGGATCACGCCGCGCTGGATGAGATGGATGCTGGTCGACTCCAGCGGCTCGATGAAGCCGCTGGCCAGGCCGATGGCCACGCAGTTGCGGCGCCACACCTCGGTGCGCTGGCCGGGCGTGAAGCGGATGGGTCGCGGCTCGAACAAGGGCTGGCCCTGCAGGTTCGACAGCAGCGTCGCGCGCGCCTGCTCGTCGCTGATGAAGCGGCTGCTGTACACCAGCCCGTTGCCGACGCGGTGCTGCAGCGGAATGCGCCATTGCCAGCCGGCCTCGTGGGCGATGGACCGGGTGTAGGGCAGCGCATCGTCGACGCAGGGCGTCTGAACCGCCAGCGCGCGGTCGCAGGGCAGCCAGTGGCTCCAGTCCTCGTAGGGCACTTTCAGCGCCTGGCCGATCAGCAGCGCACGGAAGCCGGTGCAGTCGATGAACAGGTCGCCTTCGATCACGCGGCCGCCGTCCAGCGTCAGCGAGCGGATGTCGCCGTCGGGCGCGGTCAGGTCCACCGAAGCGATCCTGCCCTCGACGCGCTTGACGCCATACCGTTCACTGAAGCGGCGCAGGAACACCGCGTAGCGTGCCGCGTCCAGGTGGAACGCGTAGTTCATGCCATTGCGCGGCAGGTGGGCGAAGCGGTTCTCCTGCGCAGCGCGCAGCTCCAGGCAATAGTCGCCATAGTCAGCGGCCACGCCGCGGCGCCGGCCTTCCAGCCAGAAGTGCTGGAAGCCGGCGGTCCAGTGGTCCTTGCCGGTCAGGCCGAACGAGTGGATGTAGCGGTGCCCCGGCGCGCGCCAGCCTTCGAACTGGATGCCGAGCTTGAAGGTGGCGTGGGTGGACGCCATGAATTCGCGCTCGTCGATGTCCAGCAGCTGGTGGAAGGTGAACATCGTCGGGATCGTCGCCTCGCCCACGCCCACGGTGCCGATCTCTTCGGACTCCACCAGCGTGATGTCCAGCAGCTTGCCCATGGTCTTGGACAGGCAGGCCGCGACCATCCAGCCCGCGGTGCCGCCGCCGGCGATGACGATGCGGCGGATGGGGCCGCGGGGAACGGAGGCGGTGTCGTGGCGGTCGTTCATGCTCGGGCTCGGCTCGGGGTCAGCGGTTCAGCCGCCGGATCAGCCGCGCGCGCAACGCGCGCGTGGCGGCATCGTCCAGCGGTGCCAGCACATGGCGGGCAGCCGGTGGCAGGTGGGCGGCCGTGTGCTCGCCGGCATCGAACACATAGTGGTCGAACAGCGTGCGCCAGGCGGCACGTTGGGCGGGCGGCAGGTCGCGCACCGTCATCAGCGTGTGCAGCAGCGCGCCCATCGGCGAATCCATGTGCGCCGGGCTGGTGCGCCACCAGTAGTTCAGCAGCAGGTTCACCGGTTCCAGCGCGTCCACGCCATGCCACCACAGGCTGGGGATCAGCAGCGCGTCGCCGGGGCCGAGCTCGGCGGTGAGCGCATGGGCCTGTGCCTCTGCATAACGTGGAAAACGAGCGTGATCGGGCGCACGATGGTCGACCAGG
Organism: Aquabacterium sp.; assembly: GCF_044226965.1. Lineage (GTDB taxonomy): Bacteria > Pseudomonadota > Gammaproteobacteria > Burkholderiales > Burkholderiaceae_C > Pseudaquabacterium. Next base: position 28,273 of record NZ_JBGAGA010000041.1, read on the forward strand.
CTGGTGGGCTGGCCGGCCAGCGTGTGTTCCAGCGGGCCGATGTAGAGGTTGGGCAGCTGGTCCGGCGGCAGCAGCGTGAAGCGGCGGCGGCCGGCCACCACGATGGCCAGGTTGTCCGGCAGGTCCTGGTGCAGCGCCACGCTGGTGCGGTTGCCCAGCCACAGGCTGGCCAGCGGGTCGAAGGGCGCCAGTGCGTCGGTGGGCAGCGGGTTCTCGGCGGCAAAGCCGGGCACGACGGCCTCCAGCGTCGTCGAGCCCATGTAGACGGCCGGCGGCGCGGCGTCGGCGGCATGCTGCTCCAGCAGCGCCAGCAGGCGCGCGAAGGGCAGCTTCTCGCGCGCGAAGTTGAAGCCGCCGAGATCGGACGTGTAGTCGAAGCGGCCGTTGATCTCGGGGCCGGCGAACCAGGCGCCGACCGTGGCGCCGCCGTCGCGCGCGCGCAGGTAGTCGGTGATGCCGCCTGGCGCGGCGGCTGCCCGCACCGCCGGCCAGTGCGCGACCAGGCCGCGCAGCAGCACCGGCTCGGCCGGTTGCAGCAGCAGCGCGCCGAGCTGCTGCGCGTCCAGGCCGCTCACTTCGCGCACTACTGCCCCTGCCCTGCCCGGCGGCGCGCGGCGCGGTCGATCAGGTCGCGCAGCCGGCTCATCGAGGCCAGCACCATGTAGATCGGCATCAGGTGGCCGGCCTGCTGCAGCTGGCCCAGTGCCGCACCGTCCAGCTGCTGCAGCCGTTCTTCGTGGATCGTGTAGAAGCCCTGCCAGCGCTGCAGCGTGCCGTCGTCGTGCTCGATGTCCAGCGCGAAGGGTTCGAGCAGCTGATGCGCCAGCAGCGCCTCGATGAAGGCCGGCGTGGCCTGCAGCCCTTCGTGCAGCGACTGCAGCATCGCGCTGACGCGCTCCAGGTACTCGGTGCTGCCGCCATGCGGCAGGAACACCGGCTCGCCTTCGGTCAGGCTCACGCGCGGGCTCGCGGCGTCGAGGTGGATCACCGGCTCGGTGCCGTCGAAGCCGATCAGGAAGGGCGCACGTTCGATCGCCAGCGGCACATAGCCCGCGTCCCACCGGTCGCCGTCCAGGAACAGGTTCTCGCCCTCGCGCCAGCCGAACAGGGCCAGCGGCTGGAAGCCCTGCCCGTCGGCCCGCTTCTGGAACACGATCGGGTAGCAGGCCTGCACGTTGCGGAATTCGGCCGGGAAGGTGGCCGCGGCCATCACCGCGTCGCCGTAGCGCGCGCCGCGGCCGGTGATGATGCGCAGGGCCTGGTGCTCGACGTTGTTGAGCAGCACGTGGCGGGTGGAAGCCATGGGCGGGGTCCGGTTTCAGCCTAGATGCGTTGCAGCGGATGCCGCGCGATGTGCTGCACCAGTTCGCGGTGCGAAGGCAGCGCCGGCAGCATCCTGCGCGTGGTGCGGGCAGTGTCTTCGAAGGCGGCCTGCGCGCGGGAGAGGGCCGCCCCTGAGACCGCGCGCAGGCGCTCGGGCCGGAAGCCCATGCCGTACAGGATGTACTGGTAGCTGGCCGACGGAAAGGCCTCGTCGTGTCGCTCGAAATCGTGGCGCGAAGGCGGCAGTTCGTGCCACAGCGCCAGCTGCTCGCGCAGGCGCGCGGGCACGCTGGCCGGGTCGCGGTTGTCGCGCCAGAAAGCGCTGTCGTCGCGCCGGCTCAACACGTAGTGCAGCTTCAGGAAATCGACGATGCGGCCCCAGCGGTAGTGGCAGGCGTCGTTGAAGCGCCGCGCCACGGTGTCCATCGCCTCGCGCGTGGCCGGGAACTGGTCGCGCAACAGCCCGGCGCTGAATTCGATCAGCGCCAGTGCCGAGGCTTCCAGCGGCTCCAGGAAGCCTGCCGAGAGCCCGATGGCCACGCAGTTGCGGTGCCAGAAGGTCTGGCGGTGGCCGGGGTCGAAGCGCAGCCGGCGCGGCGCCAGCGTTTCGGCCTGGGCACCCGACGGCCCGCCGTGGGCCGCGACATGCGCGTGCAGGATGCGCGCGGCCTCGTCGTCAGCCACATGCGCGCTGGAGTACACCAGGCCCACGCCGCGCCGGTACTGCAGCCCGATGTCCCACACCCAGCCGCAGGACTGCGCGGTGGAGACCGTCTGGCAGGCGATCGGCGCCTGTGCGTCGGCATACGGGATCTGCAGCGCCAGCGCCGAATCGCAGAACAGCACCTGGCGCTGCGAGACGAAGCCGATGCCGTAGTGGCCCGCCAGCAGCCGGGCGCGCAGGCCGCTGCAGTCGATGAACAGGTCGCCTTCGACCTCGCCCTGCCCGCGCGTGCGCAGCGCGGCGATGTCGCCGTTGTCGTGGCAGCGCACCGCCACCACCTCGTCGGCCACGTGGCGCACGCCCAGCCGCTCGGTGCAGTGGGTGCGCAGGAAGGGGCCGAAGCGGCCGGCGTCGAAGTGGTAGCCGTAGTTGGCCACCGCGGCGAACTCGGGCGTGGCGAACTGCTTGGGCGCGCGGCCGTGCAGGCACAGGTGCGGCTGGTGGCTGACGACGGCGGCGAACGGGGCCGACGGCACATCGCGCTGCAGCTGCCACCAGGCCTGCGCCAGCGGCGCCTCGCCATGGCCCTGCGGCAGCGTGAACGGGTGGAAGTACAGGTCCTCGGGCCGCCCGTTGCACCAGCGCGCGAACAGCGAGCCCTGCTTGAAGGTGGCCTCGCAGGCCCGCACGAACTCGGTTTCGGAGACGCCGATGTCGTGCAGGCTGTCGCGCATCGTCGGCCAGGTGCCCTCGCCGACGCCGATGGTGGGGATGTCCGGCGCCTCGATCACGGTGAGCGCGACCTCGGGCCCCAGCCCGGCGGCCAGCAGCCCGGCGCTCAGCCAGCCGGCCGAGCCGCCGCCCAGGATGACGACGCGGCGGATCGGGCCGGACGGGTCCATCAGAACTTGTAGCGCGCGCCGAGCATGAAGCGCCGGCCGGTCTGGCTGATGCCGACCAGCTCGTGCCAGTCGCGGCCGTGCGAACGCTGGATCGCGTCGTTCAGGTTGATGGCCTCGAAGTGCAGAGACAGGTGGTCGTCCACCTTGTAGCTGGCGCTCAGGTCGAGCTGCTTGTAGGGCTCGACGTACACCGGGTTGGCCCCGGCACCATCGCGCAGGGCCGACAGGAACTCGCCGCGCCAGTTGTAGGCCAGCCGCACCTGGTACTTGTCGGTCTCGTAGAAGGCCACCAGGTTCGCGGTGTCGCTCAGGCCCACCAGCGCGAACTGCGCGCCCACGCTGGCGTTGTCGTACTTCAGGCCCGAGCTCACCTTGGTGTAGTTGGCCTGCACGCCGAAGCCCGTGTTGCCGAACACGTGCTGCAGGTTCAGCTCCAGGCCGCGCAGCCGCGAGCTGTCCTGGTTGCTGGGCGTGGTGATGCGGAAGTTCATGACCGGGTCGCCGGACTGGCCCGGGATGATGCCCGCCGACTTGCTGACGCCGCCCACGCCGTCGTACTTGGCGAAGATGTAGTTGCGGATGCAGGTCATGTCGGTGTCCGGGCAGTTGCCCTGCGCCACCGCTTCCTTGAACCACGCGCCGTTGGCCGGCGTGTGCAGGTTGAACGGCGTGCCGTCCACCGTGGTGACGCCGACGTAGTTGCTGATGCGCTTCTCGAAATAGCTCAGCGCCACGTAGCTGCTCTTGGCGTAGTAGTACTCGAGCGAGAGGTCGATGTTGCGCGACTTCAGCGGCTTCAAGCCCGGGTTGCCCTGCGCGCCGGTGCCACCACCAAAGCGGGCCAGCTGGTCCAGCGTCTGCCCACCCTGGATGTCGGCCCACGAGGGCCGGCCGATGCTTTCGCCGATGCTGGCGCGCAGCTTCAGGTCACGCCGCAGGTCGACGTCGAAGTCCAGGCTGGGCAGCACGTGCGAATAGCTGCCCTCCAGCGTGGTGAAGGCGGGCGCGCCGAACTTCACGCTGTACTCGTTGTTGCCGACCCACTCGACACCGGTGGCCACCGGCACCAGCGCGCTGGAGCTGACCCGCGTGCGCTCGTAGCGCAGGCCCGCGGCCAGGCCCATCGGCAGGCCCCATTCCCAGTCGGTGTTGTATTGCAGGAAGGCGCTGTCGGACTTCTCGCGCGTGCGGCGGTCGACGCTGAAGGCATCGGGCGCCTGGTAGATGGCCGGATTGCCGACCTTGGCGGCGATGTCGCGCACCGCATTGAAGTCCCAGAAGAAGACCTGGTTGTACAGCGCCGCGCTGCCGCTGCCCGGCATCTGCGAGAAGTACTGGCTCAGCGTGCCGGGCTGCCACAGGCTGTCCGGGTAGTCGCTGGCCTTGGTGGCACCGCCCCAGGAGTCCTGCTGCACGAAGCCGTAGGCCGTGCGCGTCTTGGTGTCGGTGTGGCCGACGCCGAAGTCCAGCGACGAGCCGTTCTCGAGCTTCCACTTGCCGCGCGCCTGGGTCTGGTCGATCTCCTGCTTCATGTAGCTGTTGCGGAAGGACGAGCCGGTGACCAGCATCTGCGAGGCATCGAGCGGCGCGCCCTGGATGCTGAGCACCGGGAACGCGTCGGAGAAGTCCGCGGTGGTGGTGCCGCGGTTGAACTGCGCCGCGCCCAGCGATGCGTTCGATCCCCAGGGGCTGGCCGAGCCCGAGGTGGCGGTGGAATGGTGGGTGTCGAGCTCGAAGCTCAGGGCCTTGCTGGCCTTCCAGCCCAGGTTGAAGCCCAGCGATTCGTTCTTGTTCTTGCTGGCGAACTGGGCGCCGGCCATCGCCACGTCGCTGGTCGGCGGGTTGATGGTCTCGGAATAGACCAGCGGCGCGGCCACCGGCCCGTTGGTCCACGACGTGACCGAGGGGCCGAAGTTGAACCAGGCCGACAGCTCGTTGCGCCGCGTCTCGAGCTTGTTCTCGGAGTAGGTGTAGTCCAGCGTCGCGGTCAGGTCCTTGCGCGGCGCGTACTGCAGCGTCAATTGGCCGTTATTGCGTTCGCGGCGGATGCCGTTCATCGCGTACAGCAGGTTCTGCGGCACCGAATAGAGATCGGTGGCCTGGGGCCGGTTGGTGATGTTCTCGGAACCGGCTGTGCCGGGCAGCGGGATGGTGCCCCAGTTCACCTCGTCGCCATGGAAAGGCCGCCAGCCGCCGGGCACGCCGGCCTCGTTGTAGCCCAGGTGGCGCACCTGGTGGCTGCCGGTCAGGGCGATGCCGAAGGTGCCGTCGGCGAAGGTGTTGCTGTAGATGCCCGAGAGCTCGGGGGTCCAGCTGTCGCCCTTCAGGTTGTCGGGCAGGCGGCTGTTGGACTGGTCGTGCACGCCCTTCAGGCCGATGCTGGCATGCAGGCCCGGGTTGTCGAACGGGCGCGCGGTCTTGATGTTGACGGTGGCCCCCATGCCGCCCACCGGCGTGCTGGAGCGGCTGGTCTTGTAGACCTCCAGCGCCGAGATCGATTCGGAGGCCAGGTTGGCGAAGTCGAACGAGCGCGAGTTCGAGGCGGCGGTGGCCTCGATGCTGGCCACCGGCATCTGGCGGCCATTGAGCAGCACCAGGTTGAAGTCGGGGCCAATGCCGCGCACCGTGATGCGCGAGCCCTCGCCGAAGCTGCGGTCGATCGACACGCCACTGATGCGCTGCATCGATTCGGCCAGGTTGGTGTCGGGGAACTTGCCGATGTCCTCCGCGACGATGCCGTCGACCAGGCCACGCGCGTCGCGCTTCAGGCTCAGCGAGGTGTCCAGGCTCTTGCGGATGCCGGTCACCTCGACGCGCAGCGGCGCCTGCGCGTCGGACTTGGCGGCTTCAGGCGTTGCCGCCTGCTGCGCCAGCGCGCTGCCGGCGCTGCCGAACAGCAGGCCGACAGCCAGCGCCGTGCGGCGCAGCGGGTGAACACGGGCGAAGCGCGTGCGGCGGCCGGTCGCGGGGGTGTGGGGCATGGACTGCGTCTCCAGGATGTTGTGCGAATGCTCGTCAGGGCCGGTTCCGCGATCTTGAAAGCGATTTCTCTGAAAGCGGTTTCAGAATGATAGGGCGCCCCCTCCGGTGAGGTACCTAGGAGACACCCTAGGTCGACGCCGTTAGGATCGGCGTCCATGAAACCGCGTTCTCGATCCGGGCCCAAGGCCGCCCCTTCGGCCACCCCGTCGGCCACCCCGTCGGCCACCCGCTCGGCCAGCGCCGCGCGCGCCGCCGCCGCGGCACCTGCCGCCGGCACCGCCACGCTGGCGATGGTGGCCGAGGCCGCCGGCGTCTCGCCCAGCACGGTGTCGCGCATCCTCAACGGCACCGCGGTGGTCAGCCCCGACAAGGCCGCTGCGGTCGAGGCGGCGATCAAGCAGCTGGGCTTCCGCCCCAACCCGGTGGCACGCGGCCTGGCCGGCGGCCGCACCATGAGCATCGGCGTGCTGACGCAGACCGTCAGCAGCCCGTTCTACGGCGAGGCGCTGCTCGGCATCGAGGACGTGCTGGAGCGCGCCGGCTACATCCCGCTGTTCGTCAGCGGCCACTGGGCCGAGGCCGAGGAGCGCAAGGCGCTGGAAGCGCTGATGCTGCGCCGGGTCGACGGCCTGCTGGTGCTGGCCGGCCGCCTGCCGGACAAGGTGCTGCAGGCCTATGCCCGGCAGCTGCCGATGGTGGTGGTGGGCCGCCGCCTGCACGGGCCGCAGCTGTTCAGCCTGAACTTCGAGAACCGCGCCGGCGCCTACCTGGGCACCCAGCACGTGATCGACCTGGGCCACCGGCGCATTGCCTACATCAGCGGCGACCCCGGCCACGAGGACGCGCTGCAGCGCGAGGCCGGCTACCGCGAAGCCCTGCAGCATGCCGGCATCGCCTACGACGCGAGCCTGGTGATGCCGGGCGACTTCACCGAAGCCGGCGGCATGATGGCGGTGAACCGCCTGCTGGACAGCCGCGCGGCCTTCACCGCCATCGTCGCGTCGAACGACCAGGCCGCCATCGGCGCGCTGCTGGGCCTGTACCGCCGCAACGTGCGCGTGCCCGACGATGTCTCGATCGTCGGCTTCGACGACGTGGCGCCGGCGCGCTTCTGCATCCCGCCGCTGACCACGGTGCGCCAGTCGGTCTACGAGACCGGTGCCATCGCCGCGCGCTGCATGCTGGAGATGCTGCAGGGCCAGGTGCCCAGTGCCGAGCTGCCGCCGCCGACGCTGACGCCGCGCGAGTCCACGCGCCGCCTGGTGCGCTGAACGCAGCGGCACCGAGCGGGTTAACCCCGAGCCGCCGGCCGGCGCGGGCTGGGCACAATCCGCGGCATCATGAAAGCGCTTTCAGTGTCCGGCGCTGTCATCGTTGTCCCGCCCCTTCTGCCCCCGCTACGCTGAGCCCGTGACCGCGCCGCCGTCATCGCCGCAATCGTCCGCCGCCCTCACCCGCCGCACGCTGCTGCGCGCCGGTGTCGCCAGCCTCGCGGCCAGCGGTGCGGTCCGTGCCGCCGAGCCAACGACGCTGACGGTGGCCGCCTTCCCGCTGGTCGACGAGATCCTGCGCGCCGCGCTGCCGCAGTGGCAGGCGCAGCATCCGGGGGTCGAGGTGCAGGTCATCAGCCGCCAGTACGCCGACCACCACACCGCGATGACGACGGCGCTGTCGACCTCGACCCTGCTGCCGGACGTGATGGCGCTGGAAGCCAGCTACCTCGGCCGCTTCGCACCCGGCCTCGGGCTGCAGGACCTGGCCGCGCTGCCCTTCGACATCACGCGCCAGCGCGAGCGCTTCGTGCGCTACGCCTACGACCAGGCGGTGAACCCGCGCGGCGCGGTGGTGGCCGTGCCCACCGACATCGGCCCCGGCACGCTGCTGTACCGCCACGACATCCTGGCCCGCGCCGGCGTCGACGAGGCCGAGCTCACCCGCAGCTGGGACGCCTACATCGACGCCGGCGAACGCATCAAGGCCCGCACCGGCGTCCGGCTGATCGGCAGCGCGCAGATGCTCAAGGACATCCTGATCCGCAAGGACATCGGCCCGGGCGAAGGCCTGTACTTCGACCGCGACTCGCGCGTGCTGGTGAACTCGCCGCGCTTCGTGCGCGCCTTCGAGCTGGCGCGGCGCGTGCGCCGGGCGCAGCTGGATTCGCGCGCCAGCACCTGGACCAACGACTGGGCCGAAGGCTTCAAGCGCGGCACCGTGGCCACCGAGCTCTCCGGCGCATGGATGGTGGGCCAGCTCGCCAACTGGGTGGCCCCGGCCACGCGCGGGCTGTGGCGCGCGGCGCAGCTGCCCGAGCAGACCTTCGTCAGCTACGGCGGCACCTTCTACGCGATGCCGCGGCGCGCCGACCCCGCGCGCAAGCGCCTGGCCTGGGACCTGATGCAGTGGATGACGCTGCGCCGCGAGACGCAGCTGGCCGCCTTCAAGGCCCAGGACGCCTTCCCCGCGCTGCTGGAAGCACACGAGGACGCGTTCTTCGACGAGCCACTGCCCTTCCTCGGCGGCCAGCCGGCGCGCCGGCTGTGGCGCGAATCGGCGCGGCGCATCCAGTCGGTGGCCATCCACAAGCAGAACGAGTTCGCGCAGGAGGTGCTCAATGCCGAGCTCGATAACGTGATGGACCGCGACAAGCCCATCGCCCAGGCGCTGGCCGATGCCGAGGCGCTGCTGGCGCGCCGCGCCCGGCGCTGAGGGCCACACCACCGATGACGCCGATCCGCCGCCCCCGCCGCTGGCTGCCGCGCCTGTCGCCGCGCTGGGCGCCCTATGTCTTCATCAGCCCGTTCCTGATCCTGTTCGGCGTGTTCGGGGTCTTTCCGCTGCTGTTCTCGCTGTGGCTGGCGTTCCAGAGCTGGGAGCCCACCAGCGGGCTCGACGCGATGCAGTTCGTCGGCCTCGAGAACTTCGTGTTCGCGCTGCACGACGCCTGGTTCTGGAAGTCGCTGAAGAACACGCTGTGGCTGGCCATCGCGGCCGGGCTGCCGCAGCACCTGGTGGCGATTCCGCTGGCGGTGTTCATCCACCAGCAGCTCAAGCGCCTGCGCAACTGGGTGATCGGCGCGTACTTCCTGCCCTACATCACCTCGACGGTGGCCATCGCCATCATGTTCAGTTCGCTGTTCTCCACCGACTTCGGGCTCATCAACGCCACGCTCGCGCTGTTCGGCATCGACCACATCGACTGGCTGTACCGGCCCGAGCACCTGCAGCCCGCGGTGGCGCTGATCGTGTTCTGGCGCTACCTGGGCTTCAACGTGGTGCTGTACCTGGCGGCGCTGCAGACGATTCCGCAGGACCTGTACGAGGCCGCGGTGCTCGACGGCGCGGGCCGCTGGGCGCGCTTCCGCCACATCACCTTGCCGGGCATCCGGCCGATGATGTTCTTCGGCACCACGCTCAGCGTGATCGGCGGGCTGCAGCTGTTCGAGGAACCGTTCATCCTGACCGGCGGCAAGGGCGGCCCCGACCAGGCGGTGATGACCTCGGCGGTGTACCTGTACCGCATGGCCTTCGACTTCAACGACTTCGGCGGCGCCAGCGCGATGTCGTGGCTGCTGTTCCTCGTCGTCGTCGGCCTCACCTGGGGCACGCACCGCGCATTCAAGCCACAGGAGCCGCAAGCATGAGACGCCCCCAGCGGGCCGAGCGCCGGGCCGCTCCCAAGCCGGCCCGCATCCCCTCGGGGGATCGGCCGATGTACCCATCGGACGAGGGGTGCACATGATCCACCGGCCGGGCCGCGGCGTGTGGCTGGCCTACACGCTGGTGGGCATCGGCGCGCTGCTGATGCTGGCGCCGTTCTACTTCATGTTCGTGTTCGCGAGCCATTCGCGCACCGAGATCTTCGACCTGCCACCGCCGCTGTGGTTCGGCAACGACCTGGCGGCCAACCTGCGCATCCTCACCGATCGCCTGCCGTTCTGGCGCAACCTGGGCTGGAGCCTGTACGTGGCGCTGATGTCCACCGCGCTCACGCTGCTGTTCTGCTCGCTGGCCGGCTATGCCTTCGCAATGTTCGAGTTCCGCTTCAAGCGCGCGCTGTTCGCGCTGGTGATGGGCACGATGCTGCTGCCCTCGTTCATGAACATGATCCCCACCTTCATGATCATGGACGCGCTGGGCTGGATCGACGAGCACCGCGCGCTGTACCTGCCCGGCGCGGCCAGCGCCTTCGGCATCTTCCTGATGCGCCAGTACGCCGCCAGCGCGGTGCCGCGCGAACTGATCGAGGCCGCGCGCATGGACGGCTGCGGCGAGTTCGGCATCTTCTGGTGGGTGGTGCTGCCGCTGCTGCGGCCCGCGCTGGGCACGCTGGGGCTGGTGACCTTCATCGCCTCGTGGAACAACTTCATCGGCCCGCTGGTGGTGATGCGCAGCGCCGCCCACTACACGCTGCCGCTGGCGCTGCGCAGCCTGCAGTCCACCACCAACACCGAATGGGGCGCGCTGATGGCCGGCTCGGCCGTCGCGACGATTCCGCTGCTGGTGCTGTTCGCGCTGTCGTCGCGCCAGCTGATCGCGGGGCTCACCGCGGGCGCCGTCAAATAACACCCGAAACACATGTCCTCCACTGCCCACCTGCCACTGCACCAACGCTTCCCCCGCGACTTCACCTGGGGCGTGGCCACCAGCGCCTTCCAGATCGAAGGCGCCGCCACCGCGGACGGCAAGGGCGAGTCGATCTGGGACCGCTTCTGCCGCCAGCCCGGCGCCATTGCCGACAGCAGCAACGGCGACATCGCCTGCGACCACTACCACCGGCTCGAGGGCGACCTGGACCTGATCGCCTCGCTCGGCGTCAATGCCTACCGCTTCTCGGTCTCGTGGCCGCGTGTGCAGGCCCTGGGCAGCGGCGCCTGGAACGAGGCCGGCCTAGCTTTCTACGAACGCCTGGTCGACGGCCTGCTGGCGCGCGGCCTGCAGCCGCACCTGACCTTGAACCACTGGGACCTGCCGCAGGCGCTGCAGGAACAGGGCGGCTGGGCCCACCGCGACACGGTGCACCGCTTCGTCGACTACGCGCTGCAGATGCAGCGGCGCCTGGGCGACCGGCTGCGCACCCTCACCACGCACAACGAACCGTGGGTGGTGGCGGTGCTGGGCCATGAGCAGGGCATCTTCGCGCCCGGGCTGAAGCGCAGGGCCACCGCGGTGCAGGTCTCGCACCACCTGCTGCTCAGCCATGGCCTGGCGCTGCAGGCGCTGCGCGCCGAAGGCGCGAAGGCGGCGCTGGGCATCGTGCTGAACCTGGCGCACATCGAGCCCGCCACCGCGTCCGCCGCCGACCGGCATGCCGCGCAGGCCGACGATGCGCGCAACCGCCGCTGGTACACCGACCCGCTGTTCAAGGGCCAGTACCCGGAGGAAGTGCTGGCCGAGCTGGGCGCCGATGCGCCCGCGATGCAGCCGGGCGACCTGGCCGCCATCGCCACGCCGATCGACTTCCTCGGCGTCAACTACTACACGCGCGGCGTGTCCAGCGCCGGCGCGCCCTTCGACCCCGCGCAATCGGGCCTGCCGCTCACCGACATGGGCTGGGAGGTCTACCCGCGCGGCCTGACCGAGCTGCTGATCACGCTGCACCGCGAATACCGCCTGCCGCCGACCTACATCACCGAGAACGGCGCCGCCTTCGCGGACGCCCCGGTCGACGGCCGGGTGCATGACGCGGAACGCACCGAGTACATCCGCAGCCACATCGCCGCGGTGGCCGACGCGATGGACCTGGGCGTGCCGATGGCCGGCTACATGGTGTGGAGCCTGATGGACAACTTCGAATGGTCCAGCGGCTACGCCAAGCGCTTCGGCATCGTGCACGTCGACTACGCGACGCAGCGGCGCACCCCGAAGGACAGCGCGCGCTGGTACCGCGAGTTCCTCGGGCGGTGTCGCCAGTCGGCATGAAGGATCGCGCCGTATGCACCGCTTGCTACGTTCCGGCATCGGGGGTCTGCTGTCCGCCTGGCTGCTCTGCGCCGCTGGGATCCACGAGGTCCACGCCATGACCACCACCCCGCCCGAGGGCTACCGCCTGGTGTGGTCCGACGAGTTCGAGCGCGACGGCGCGCCCGACCCGGCCAAGTGGGTGCACGACACCGTGCGCAACCGCGAAGGCTGGTTCAACCACGAGCGGCAGTACTACGCCCGCGCCAGCGACGACAACGCCCAGGTGCGCAACGGCAAACTGCTGATCACCGCGCGCCGGGAGACGCCACGAGACGCGCCCGACTGGGGCGGCCAGCACTACACCTCGGCCAGGCTGAACACGCGCGGCAAGGCCGAGTGGACCTACGGCTTCTTCGAGGTGAGCGCCAGGCTGCCCTGCGGCCGCGGCACCTGGCCGGCGATCTGGATGCTGGGCAGCGGCGGCCGCTGGCCCGACGACGGCGAGTTCGACATCATGGAGCACATGGGCCGGAACCCGGCGCAGGTGTCGTCGGCGGTGCATGTCGCGGCCGGTCATGGCGGCCAGAACATCGGCGGCGCCTTCCCGCTGCCCGATGCCTGCACCGCCTTCCACCGCTACCAGCTGCACTGGACCCCCGAGGGCGCGAGCTTCGGCGTCGACGGCTTCGTCTACTTCCGCTACCCGAAGCTCGACACCGGCCCGCGCGCCTGGCCCTTCGACCGACCGCAGTTCCTGCTGCTGAACCTGGCAATCGGCGGCGACCTGGGCGGCGAGGTCGACGACGCGATCTTCCCGGTGACGATGGAAATCGACTACGTGCGGGTGTACCAGCGGCAGCCCTGAGGGCCCGGCGCGCCGCGCCTACGCCGCCGGCAGTACCACCCCGCGGCATTCGCCGAAGCCGATGCGCGCGGCGCCGGCACGCTCGCACCAGCCGCGCAGCACCAGCGTGTCGCCGTCCTCGAGCCAGCTGCGCTGGCTGCCATCAGGCAAAGTGAGCGGCTGCCGCCCGCCGTGGGTGATCTCGATCATCGTGCCCGCCTCGCTGGGTTCAGGGCCGGAGATGGTGCCGCTGCCCAGAAGGTCGCCCGGCTGCAGGTTGCAGCCGCCCACGGTGTGGTGGGCGATCATCTGCGGCACGGTCCAGCTCTGGTGGCGGAAGCTGGTGCGCGACAGGCGCAGCGCCTCGGTGCCCGGCGCCTGCAGCCAGGCTTCGAGCGTGATGTCCAGTGCGCCCTGGGCGCGCACGCCGGCATCGTCCAGGTAGGGCAGCAGCGGCGGGTTGCCTGCATCGGGCACCCAGGCCGCGCGGAACGGGGCCAGCGCGGCCAGCGTCACGACCCAGGGCGAGATCGAGGTGGCGAAGTTCTTGGCCTGGAAGGGGCCCAGCGGCGGCATCTCGAAGGCCTGGATGTCGCGCGCCGACCAGTCGTTCAGCAGCACGATGCCGAACACCTGGTCTTCGGCCTCGGCCAGCGCGATCGGCTCGCCCAGCGCATTGCCGCGGCCGATCAGCACGCCGAGCTCGAGCTCGTAGTCCAGCCGCCGGGTCGGGCCGAACACCGCGGCCGGCGCGCCGGGCGGCATCATCTGGCCCTTGGGCCGGCGCACCGGGTGGCCGCTCAGCACCACGCTGGACGCGCGGCCGTGGTAGGCAATCGGCATCGAGCGGAAGTTCGGGTTCACCAGGTCGATGCCGACATCCGGCCGCATCACGCGGCCGGTGTTGCGGGCGTGGTGGATCGAGGTGTAGAAGTCGGTGTAGTTGCCGACGCGGACCGGTAACGCGTAATCGACGCGGCCCTGCGGGCTGAGCAGCGGGCGCAGCGCGGCGCGCGTGGGCTCGGGCGCATCGTCCTTCAGCAGCGCGAACAGGCCGTGGCGCAGCGCACGCCAGGCCGCCGGCCCCTGCCCGCACAGCCCGTTCAGCGTGGTGCCGGCGGCGGCATTGGCGGCCTGTTGCGCCGCGCCCTGCAGCAGGCCGGCGGCGGCCACGCCGGCCAGGTCCAGCACCTGGTCGCCGATGGCCACGCCACCGCGGAACTGCTTGCTGGTGCCCTGCGGCGGCCGGAAGATCGCCAGCGGCAGGTTCTGCAGCGGGAAGTCGGTGCCCGCGGCGTTGGCGCTGTCCACCCAGCTGCGGGCGGCGGGGTCGTGGGTGTGGTCGAGCAGGCTCATCGCGCGGGCTCAGGCAGCGGCCATCAGGCGGTCGTCGAAGATCGCCACCGCACGCGTCCAGCCGGCCGAGGCGCCGCGGATCTTGTGCGGGAAGCAGCTGATGAAGAAGCCGTCGGCCGGCAGCGCTTCCAGGTTGTGCAGCTTCTCGATGTGGCAGTAGCCGATGTCGCGGCCGGCCTTGTGGCCTTCCCAGATCAGCCCGGCGTTGCCGGTCTCGCTGTACTTCTTCGCGGTGTGCACGAAGGGCGCGTCCCAGCTCCAGGCGTCGGTGCCGGTCAGGCGCACGCCGCGTTCCAGCAGGTACATGGTCGCGTCGTAGCCCATGCCGCAGCCGGCCGAGACGTAGTCCTTGTGGCCGTAGCGCGAGCCGGCCCGGGTGTTGACGACGACGATCTCCAGCGGCTGCAGCGTGTGGCCGATGCGCGCAAGCTCGGCCTCGACCTCGGCGGCGGTGACCACATGACCGTCGGGCAGGTGGCGGAAGTCCAGCTTCACGCCGGGCTGGAAGCACCAGTCCAGCGGCACCGAATCGATGGTGGTGGCGGCCTTCTTGCCGCCGGCCTTGGCGTCCATCGTGCTGTGGAAGTGGTACGGCGCGTCGAGGTGCGTGCCGTTGTGGGTGGACAGCGTCACCCGTTCCACCGCCCAGCCTTCGCCGTCGGGCAGATCCTTCTTCTGCAGGCCGGGGAAGAACGGCGCGATCTGCTCGTAGGTGTTCTCGTGGGTGAAGTAGTCGATCTTCGGCTCCAGCCCGGGCGGGTCGGAAGCAACATCGTTCTCCAGGTAGATCGACAGGTCGACAAGGCGGCGGGTCATGGGGCAACTCCTTCGGGTGGACGTGCTATTCAGGCGTTATCGCCGCTGCCAGCGCAGCAGCCGGCCTTCGGCCAGCGCCAGCAGCGCGTTGGAAACGAAGCCGATCGCGCCCAGCAGCACGATGCCGGCGAACAGCTCGCTGGCGTGGAAGGCGCGCGCGGCCAGCAGGATGGCCTGGCCCAGGCCTTCCTGCGAGGCGATCATCTCGCCGACCACGCTGACGATCAGCGACACGGTCATCGACAGGCGCATGCCGGCCAGGATGTCGGGCAGCGCGTTCGGCAGGCCGATCTTCCAGGCGAAGGCCAGGCGCGAGAGCTGCAGCGCCGCGGCCACCTCGCGCAGCCGCGGATGCACCGAGGCCAGGCCGTGCACGGTGGCCAGCAGCACCGGCCACATCGCGCCGAAGCTCACCACCGCCAGCACCATGCCGCCCGACAGCCCGAAGATCGAGATCGCCAGCGGGATCACCGCCGAGGCCGGCAGCGGGCGGATGAATTCCAGCGTCGGCTGCAGCCAGGCGCGCGCGGTGGCCGAGCCGCCGATCAGCGCGCCCAGCAGCACGCCCAGCAAGGTGGCCAGGCCCCAGCCCGCCAGCATGCGGCCGGTGGTGGCCAGGCTGAAGCGCGCCAGCGCGCCCGCGGCATCGCCACCGCCCGGGGCCAGCCCCAGGCCCTGCAACAGGCTCTCCAGCGTGGCCTCGGGCGTCGGCACGAACACCTTGCTGACCCACTGGCCATGCGTGGCCGCCCACCACAGCGCCAGCAGCGCGAGCAGCAGGCCCAGTGGTTCGAGCAGCGCCATGGCGCTCCGGCGCGGGGTCATGTGACGATTCCCATGCGGCGGTCCACGGCATGTTGAAGCTTCAGCGTCAGCGCATTCACCGCAAACCCCAGCACGCCAATCCACAGCAGCCAGGCCAGCATGCCGGCGGGGTCCAGGCTCTGCTGCGCCAGGCTCATCGCGTAGCCCATGCCATAGGGGTTGGCGGCGATCTCCACCGTGACCGCCACCACCAGCGCGATGGTCACGCCCAGGCGCAGCGCGACGAACAGCCGCGGCACGATGGCCGGCAGCACGATCTTGGCGATGCGCGCGGCCGGCGACAGGCCCAGCGCCTGCGCCACTTCCAGCAGCTGCGGCTCCACCTGCCGCACCGCCGCCTGCACCAGCACCAGCAGCGGCCAGAAGGTGGCGAAGGCCACCACCCAGCGGGATCAAGGCCACCGACGGCATCGGCCGCAACACCTCGATGCCGAGGAAGCTGAAGCGCGCCGCGCGCGGCGACAGCCCGAGGCCGATGCCAGCCAGCACGCCCAGCCCGCCGCCCAGCAGCAGCCCGGCCGCCGCGGCGCCGAGGGTGAAACCGGTGGCCGCCAGCAGCGAGCCATCGGCCAGCGCGGCACCGAAGGCCTTCAGCGCGGCCGAAGGCGGGGCCAGCGCATCGCTGCCGGCCCCGGCGGTGCGCGTGTACCACTCCAGCGCGGCCAGCAGGAGCAGCGGCACGATGATGGCGCGGGCGCGAGGCAGCAGGACCATCAGTGATGTCCAAGGAACTGGTACAGCTCGCGGCGCAGGCGCAGGAACTCGGGATGCTCCTTGGTCGCCAGCTGGTCGCGCGGACGCGGCAGCGTCACGTCGATCACCGCGGCCAGGCTGGGCCGCTCCGCTGTGGGGTTAGCCCGCAGCGCGATCACCCGGTCGCCCAGGTACAGCGCCTCCTCCAGGTCGTGCGTCACGAACATCACCGTCAGCCGCTGCTCGCGCACCAGGCGCAGCAGCTCGTCCTGCAGGCTTTCGCGCGTCATCGCATCCAGCGCGCCGAAGGGCTCGTCCATCATCAGCAGCTGCGGCCGCTGCGCCAGGCAGCGCGCGATCTGCACCCGCTGCTGCATGCCGCCGGACAGCTGCGCCGGGTACTTGTCGGCATGGGCAGAAAGCCCCACGGTCTTCAGCACCTCGGCGATGCGGGCCGGGCGCTGCTCGGCCGCCACCTTGGCGGCTTCCAGCGCGAGGCTGACGTTCTGCGCCACCGTGCGCCAGGGCAGCAGCGCGCGGCCATAGTCCTGGAACACGAAAGCCACCTCGCGCGAGGGCCCGCGCACCGGCTGGCCCGCACGCCGCACCTCGCCGCCGGCCGGCGTGACGAAGCCGGTGGCCGCGCGCAGCAGCGTGGTCTTGCCGCAGCCCGAGGGCCCGATCACGCAGACGAACTCACCTTCATCGACACCCAGGCTGGTCGGCGACAGGATCTCGCGCCCGCCCAGGCGGATCGCGACGCGGTCGAACTGGAGCAGCGACATGCGCGGGTGCTATTTCGCGATCAGAGCGGCCGTGTTGATCTGCGTCTTCAGCATCTCCTGGTCCTTCATCATCGCGACCCAGGTATCCAGCTGCTTGACGGTGACCAGCGGCGATGGCGGCGACACCTGGGCCTTGGCCAGCACCTCGGGCGGCAGCTTGATGTACTTGCCGATGTGCTCGCGCATGCGGGCATCGTTGGCCGGCTTGCCCATCCACCCGGCGGCCTCGACCACCGCCTCGCGGAAGGCCTTGACCTGCGCGGCGTTGCGCTCGGCCCAGTCGCGCCGGGCGGTGTGGATGATGGTGGGCAGGCCCTCGGGCAGGAAGGTCGAGTAGTACGAGGCGACGTAGCCCACGCCGCTGTCGGCCGCGCGGCGCATGAAGGGGTCGGCCGAGATCACCGCGTCCACCGTGCCGCCCTTGAGCAGGTCGGCATGTTGCGGGAACGCCGCCTCGACGAAGTTGACCTTGCGGTAGTCCACCCCGCTCTGCTTGAGCCAGGCGCGGAAGGTGACGTGCAGGAAGGCGCCCAGCCCCGGCACGCCGATCTTGCGGCCGACGCAGTCCTGCGCCGAGCGGATGCCCGATCCGGCGCGCGCCAGCAGGCCGAAGCCGGTGATGGACTTCGAGGTGGCGCCGCCGCCGGCCACCACCACATGGTCGAGCCCGCCGTCCACCGACTGCAGGAACACCGAGGGCGTGGGCCCGCCGATCTGCAGCGAATCGGCCTGGATGGCGGCCGGTATCGTCGAGTTGATCGGGATGAACTTGGGCTCGACCTCGATGCCGCGCTTCTTGAACAGGCCTTCCTCGGCGGCGACGAACACCGAAGTGAAGTCGGTCACCGCGGTGTAGCCGAACACGATCTTGCTGCTCTGCGCGCGGACGATGGCCGGGGCCATCAGCGTGCCGATCAACGGGGTCGCCAGCGCGGCCGGCGCGGCGAGCAGGGTGCGTCGCTTCATGGGGAGGGTCTCCTGCGGGGGTTTCTGGTCTTCGGGCGGGCCGGCGGCGCCGCAAAGGCTGCACGCAGCCCGCCGGTGATGAACTGCAGCAGCAGCGGCGCGGCCGCCGGATCGGCCGGCCGGTTCTGCCCGCGCGAGAGGCCGACGATGCGGGTGTCGCTCAGGTGGTTCAGCAGCGCGCCCAGCATGAACTGGTAGCCCCAGGCCACCTGGGCTCGCGTGGCGGCCGGCAGCGCGGCGTGCAGCGCGTCGATGAAGGCATGGGCCATCGGGTCGAAGAACTCGCGCAGCACCGCTTCGGCCTCGTCCACCGCCTGGTACAGCTGGCGCGCCACCAGCAGCGCGTAGTACTCGCCCTCGGGGCTGGCGCGCAGGCGCAGCACCGGCAGCACGAAGGCTTCGACGATGGCGGCCAGGGTCGCTTCCTCGCCCGGCACGATGCGCACCGCGCGCAGCGCGGCCAGCCGCGCCTCGATGGTCGAGTTCCAGTGCGCGAAGATCGCGATGAACAATTCGTGCTTGGCACCGAAGTAGTAGCTCAGCAGCGCCAGCGGCACGCCGGCCTCTTCGGCAATCTGCCGCAGCGACACCGCGTGGTAGCCGCGCAGCGCGAACAGCCGCTCGGCCGCCAGCAGGATGGCCATGCGCCGGTCCGGCCGCGGCTCGGCCACCGGCGGCGCACCGGCAGGCAGCGAAGCGGGCGAGGACGCGGTGCGCGACATGGCCGAATTGGACGATCGTCCAAATACTTGATCAACCGTACAAACCCGGAGCCACCCGGACCCCGCAGCCTAAAATCGGCGCCCTTTTCCCTCGATGATGGTCACCATGACCCGCAAGCTCTTCGTCACCACCGCCCTGCCCTATGCCAATGCGGCCTTCCACATCGGCCACATGATGGAGTACATCCAGGCCGACACCTGGGTGCGGGCGCAGCGCATGCGGGGTGCGGAGGTCAACTTCGTCTGTGCCGACGACGCGCATGGCGCGCCGATCATGATCGCGGCCGAGAAGGCCGGCAAGACGCCGCAGCAGTTCGTCGCCGACATCGCCGCCGGCCGGCCGCAGTACCTGAACGGCTTCCACATCGCGTTCGACAACTGGCATTCCACCGACGGGCCCGAGAACCACGAACTGGCGCGCGAGATCTACCTGGCGCTGCGCAAGAACGAGTTGATCGACGTGCGCTCGATCGAGCAGTTCTTCGACCCGGTGAAGGGCATGTTCCTGCCCGACCGCTTCATCAAGGGCGAATGCCCGAAGTGCGGCGCGAAGGACCAGTACGGCGATTCCTGCGAGGTCTGCGGCTCGGTCTACGCGCCCACCGACCTGAAGAACCCGTACTCGGCGCTCTCGGGCGCGGTGCCGGTGCGCAAGAGCAGCGAGCACTACTTCTTCCGCCTGTCCGACCCGCGCTGCGTCGGCTTCCTCGAGCAATGGACGCAGGACGGCAAGCTGCAGCCCGAGGTCGGCAACAAGATCCGCGAGTGGTTCACCAAGGACGAGGAAGGCAACGGCGGCCTCGGCGACTGGGACATCAGCCGCGACGCGCCCTACTTCGGCATCGAGATCCCCGATGCGCCGGGCAAGTACTTCTACGTCTGGCTCGACGCGCCGGTGGGCTACCTGGCCTCGCTGAAGAACCTGTTCGGCAAGCGCGGCCAGGACATGGAGGCCTACCTGGCCGACCCGGCGGTGGAGCAGGTGCACTTCATCGGCAAGGACATCGTCTACTTCCACACGCTGTTCTGGCCGGCGATGCTGCACTTCAGCGGCCGCAAGGTGCCGAGCAACGTGTTCGTGCACGGCTTCATCACGGTGAACGGCGGCGAGAAGATGAGCAAGAGCCGCGGCACCGGCATCAGCCCGCTGCGCTACCTGGAGCTGGGGCTGAACGCCGAGTGGCTGCGCTACTACATCGCCGCCAAGCTCAACGCGCGGGTCGAGGACATCGACTTCAACCCGGAAGACTTCGTCGCCCGCGTCAATGCGGACCTGATCGGCAAGTACATCAACATCGCCAGCCGGGCCGCCGGCTTCCTGAGCAAGCGCTTCGGCGGCAAGCTCTCGGCCGACCTGGGCGTCGAGGGCCGCGTGCTGCTCGACGGCCTGCGCGCGCACCGCGCGACGATCGAAGAGCTGTACGAAGAGCGCGAGTTCGGCAAGGCGGTGCGCGAGATCATGATGCTGGCCGACCGCGTCAACGCCTATGTCGACCAGCACAAGCCCTGGGAACTGGCCAAACTCGCTGGACAGGATGCCGCACTGCACGATGTGTGCTCGGTGTGCATCGAGGCCTTCCGCGTGCTGACGATCTACCTGAAGCCCATCCTGCCGGCGCTGGCCGCGCAGGTGGAGGCCTTCCTGAAGGTCGAGCCGATGGACTTTGCCGATGCCGCGCGCGCGCTCGGCCACCACACCATCGGCGAGTACAAGCACCTGATGCAGCGCGTCGACCCCAAGCAGGTGGAGGCGCTGTTCGAGCCGCCGGCCGCGCCCAAGGTCTCGCCCGGCGGCGAGGACATCGCGGCCGAGATCGGCATCGACGACTTCGCCAAGGTCGACCTGCGCATCGCGAAGATCGTCAACGCCGAGCTGGTCGAGGGCAGCGACAAGTTGCTGCGGCTGACGCTGGACGTGGGCGAAGGTCGCACGCGCAACGTATTCAGCGGCATCCGCAGCGCCTACCAGCCCGAGCAGCTGATCGGCAAGTTCACCGTGATGGTGGCCAACCTGGCACCGCGCAAGATGAAGTTCGGCGTCAGCGAAGGCATGGTGCTGGCCGCCAGCCATGCCGACGGGAAAGCCCAGCCCGGCCTCTGGGTGCTGGAGCCGCACAGCGGCGCGCAGCCGGGCATGCGGGTGCGCTGACGCGTCCCGCGCGCCGGCTCAGCGGCAGCCGGCCTGGGCCGACCAGTTGGCGGCCGGCCCCAGGTCGGTCAGCACGCCGGCCGCGTCGAGCAGCCAGACATGCTGGTCCGCGGCCGACACGCCGACGGAGGTCCGCGTGGCCGCGTACGAGCGGTAGCTGTACGGTGCGCTGAGCTGCGTGGTCGCGCGGCGCGGGCTCAACACCGTGGGGAAGCGGTCTTCTGCCCAGTCGAGCAGGCACTCGGTCTCGGCGCCGGGCAGCAGGCTGGCATAGGTGGCCAGCGCGGTCTCGACGTTCGCGCTGTTGGTCATGAAGCCGCCGTGGTCGCCGCTGGCATCGTCGATGAACAGCGCGACCGAGGCGCCGTACTGCTGCACCCAGTCGCGCGCGGCACGCATCGCGGGGCAACCGCTCTGGTCCGGGTCGGGGTCCTTCTCGCCGCAGTACAGGCCCCACTTCATCGCGCCGAAGGGCCGGCTGCCGAAGGCGCCCGCGGTGATCTGCTGGTTGGGCGGATAGTTCGCCAGCGCCCCGCCGGCGTTCGACAGCACGAAGCCGAAGTAGTGCGCGGCGCTGGTGGTATTGTCCAGCACCGCGGTGGCATAGCTGTTCGCCGCGCCGCGCGAGTAGCCGGTGAACATCACCGTGCCCGGCCGCACGCCCTTGGCGGCGAGCAGGGCCGCGATCAAGGGGTACATCTGGTCGGGGCGGTAGTAGTCGCTGGTCGCCTCGCCGCTGCCGAACCACCACTGCAGCGTCAGCAGCGCATGGCCGTGCTTCTCGGCAGAGGGCTGCCAGAGGGCGGCTTCGGTCGTGGCATAGCCGTCGTGCCCGTGCAGCGCGACGATGACCCCCGCGCCGGCCGTCCAGCCCGCCGGCTGCCACCACAGGCTGAACGACAGCCCATCGCTGGTGGCGCGGATCTCCGCGCCCTTGGCCTGCATCGCGGCATAGCGCGTGGCATCGTTCTTCTGGGCCTGGGCCAGCAACGCGGCCGAATCGGCCCGGCTCGGCGACGCGGCGCCGAAGGCCAGCGCCAGGGTCAGGCCCAGGGCCAGCAGGGGTCGGGACAGGATCGCCATGGGCAGGCCTCGCACGCGTTGCTCCCCGGTCTATCGACCCCCGGTTGGCCGGGCTTGAGCGGCCGGCGCGGCCATCGCTCACGCCGGATGCGGGTTGACGCCGACGGCCCGGCCACGGCATCATCCGCCCCCATGCGTTGCCAGCGCCCCACGATCATTGCGATCACCATTACCACCACCACCGCCCGGCGCGGGAGGTGGCGGTAGCGCGGCGCACGCAAGACAGTCGACGCATCAACCCCACAGGCCCCGCCAGCGATGGACGGGGCCTTGTGTTTTCTCCGTCCTGGCAGCCCGCACCAGCCCTCACGGAGAAACCTCATGCACGCATTCGCCTCGTCATCACCCGCCGCCGGCCCCGCCTGGCGCCTGCCGCCCCTGCGCGTCGGGCTGCTGGGCATCGGCACCGTCGGCTCGGGCACCTGCCGCGTGCTGGCGCGCAACCAGGCCCTGATCCGCGACCGCGCCGGCCGCGCGATCGAGCTGGCGATGGTGGCCGCGCGCAACCTGGCACGCGCACGGCAGATCGCCGGCCCCGGCATCGAGGTGCTGGACGATGCGCTGCGCCTGGTGCGGCACCCGCAGGTGGACGTGGTGGTCGAGGCCATCGGCGGCTGCGGCGATGCGCGCACGCTGGTGCTGGAGGCCATTGCCCAGGGCAAGCATGTGGTCACCGCGAACAAGGCGCTGCTCGCGCTGCATGGCGACGAGATCTTCGCCGCCGCGCGCGCCCAGGGCGTGATGGTGGCCTTCGAGGGCGCGGTGGCGGTGAGCATCCCGATCGTCAAGGCGCTGCGCGAAGGGCTGGCGGCCAACCGCATCGAGTGGCTGGCCGGCATCGTCAATGGCACCAGCAACCATGTGCTGACCGAGATGCGCGACAAGGGCGTCCCGTTCGACGAGGCGCTGCGCGAGGCCCAGCGCCTGGGCTATGCCGAAGCCGACCCGGCCTTCGACGTCGACGGCATCGACGCCGCGCACAAGCTGGCCCTGCTGGCCGCGATGGCCTTCGGCACCCGCATCGACTGCGGCGCGATCGCGGTGCAGGGCATCCGCGATCTGCAGCCCGACGACCATGCGCTGGCCCGCCTGCTCGGCTACCGGCTGAAGCTGCTGGCCGTGGCCCGGCGCCGGCCCGAAGGCCTGGCGCTGAGCGTGCGGCCGACGCTGGTGCCGGCCCGCTCGCTGCTGGCCAACGTGGACGGCGCGATGAACGGCGTGATGGTGCAGGGCGACGCCTGCGGGCCGACGATGTGATGGTGCAGGGCGACGCTCGCGGGCCGACGATGTTCTACGGCGCCGGCGCGGGGCGGAGCAGACGGCCTTCGGCGGTGATCGCCGACCTGATCGACGTCGCGCGGCTCGAGCGCGCCTCCACCGCGCAGCGCGTGCCGGCGCTGGGCTTCCACCCGGGGGCGCTGGCCGCCGACCTGCCGCAATTGCCGGCCCCGGCCCTGCCCAGCCGCTGGGCCCTGGGCCTGCGCTGGCGCCCGAACGTGCCGGTCACACGCCTGCTGGACGCGGTGCTGGTCGCCTTGGCCGAGCATCAGCTGACCCAGGAGCGCCAGGCCATGGACGACCAGGCCGCCGGGCCTGGTCATCGCCGAGGCCGAGGCCGCTCGCCGTGGCGGCCGCCGCATCGGCCATTGCGGCACTGGCGGATGTGCAGGGGCCGGCAGGCCCGGCGGGCGGTGGAAACGCCTGGCTCGAAGATCACGCCGGCCTGTGACCAGCTTGCGCAGTTCGGCCAGCAGCTTCTCGACGCGCCGCGCCATCGGGCACGGATTCGCCAGCAGCGACGCGGGAAGGGTTCGCGATAACGCGTCTTTTCAGTGGC
>NZ_JBGAGA010000042.1:0-52287 GCF_044226965.1 Aquabacterium sp.
TCGGCGCGATCTCGGCCATCTTCTGGGCGCTGATGCTGGTGGTGACGCTGAAGTACGTGATCCTGATCCTGCGTGCCGACAACCGCGGCGAAGGCGGCGGCCTGGCGCTCACGGCGCTGGCGGCGCATGCGGTGGCCGGCCGCGCGAAGCTGCGCGGCGCGCTGCTGCTGCTGGGCGTGTTCGGCGCCACGCTGTTCTATGGCGACAGCATCATCACGCCGGCGATCTCGGTGCTCGGCGCGATGGAAGGCCTGGAGGTCGCGACGCCGGCGCTCAAGCCCTACGTGCTGCCGTTCTCGCTGGCGGTGCTGCTGGGGCTGTTCCTGCTGCAGCGCTTCGGCACCGGCGTGGTCGGCAAGCTGTTCGGGCCGGTGATCCTGCTGTGGTTCGCGGTGCTCGCCGTCACCGGCGTGCAGCAGATCGTGCGCGAGCCGGCGATCCTGGCCGCGCTGAACCCCATCGAAGCGCTGCGTTTCCTGGCCGGCCGCGGCTGGATGGTGGGTGCGGCGATCGGCGCCATCGTGCTGGCACTCACCGGCGCCGAGGCCTTGTATGCCGACATGGGCCACTTCGGCCGCCGCCCGATCCAGCTGGCCTGGTGCGCGCTGGTGATGCCGGCGCTGGCGCTGAACTACCTGGGCCAGGGCGCGCTGCTGATGCACGACCCGAAGGCGATCGAGAACCCGTTCTACCGCCTGTTCCCGGCCGCCTGGGTGCTGCCGGCGGTGGTGCTGGCGACGCTGGCCGCGATCATCGCGTCGCAGGCGGTGATCTCGGGTGCGTACTCGATGACGCGCCAGGCCATCCAGCTCGGCTTCCTGCCGCGCATGCGGCTGACGCACACCTCGGCGCGCGAGGCCGGCCAGATCTACATGCCTGCGGTGAACTGGGCGCTGCTGGCCGGCGTGCTGGCCGCGGTGCTGGCCTTCGGCAGTTCCACCGCGCTGGCCGGTGCCTACGGCATCGCGGTGACGATGACGATGATGATCACCACCGTGCTGACCTGGTTCGTGGTGCGCCACAGCTGGCGCGTGCCGGCGCCGGTGGCTGCTGCCGCGACGCTGTTCTTCCTGGCCATCGACGCGCTGCTGGTGGCCGGCTGCGCGCTGAAGCTGTTCGAAGGCGGCTGGTTCCCGCTGGCGCTGGGCCTGCTGCTGTTCGGCGTGATGAGCACCTGGGCGCGCGGCCGGCGCCTGCTGCTGGACAGCATCCGCAGCGACGGGCTGGCGCTGGAGCCCTTCATCGCCTCGCTCGACGAGGGCGGGCTGAACCGCGCGCAGCGCACCGCGGTGTATGCGGTGGCCGATGGCGAGACGGTGCCGCAGGCGCTGCTGCACAACCTGAAGCACAACCAGGTGCTGCACGAGAAGAACCTGGTGCTGACCGTGCTGTTCGACGACGTGCCGGTGGTGCCGCCCGAGCAGCGCCTGCAGATCGAGGACCTGGGCCGCGGCTTCTGGCGCGTGCGCCTGCACTTCGGCTTCATGGAAACGCCGGACGTGCCGCGCGCGCTGGCCGGCTGTACGGCACAGGGCCTGCCGGTGCCGCTGTTCGAGACCAGCTATTTCCTCAGCCGCGAGACCGTGGTGCCGACGCCCGGCACCGGCATGGCCCATTGGCGCGAACGCCTGTTCGCCGCAATGAGCCGCAATGCCGGCGGCGTGGCCGAGTTCTTCAAGCTGCCGGACAACGCGGTGGTCGAGCTGGGTACCCGCGTCCAGATCTGAGCGCCGCGCCGGGCATCACTGCCAGGCGAAGCGCGGCTGCTCGAAATGCGCGACGCGGGTGTCGCGGCCTAACAGGCAAACCTCACGGAACTGGTACAGCAGCGCCGCGGTGGGCGCGGCGATCCAGCCTTCGCCGACCGGCATGCGCAGGGTCAGCTGCGTGCCGCCTTCGTCGGTGAGGATCGGCGCGTCGGGCCGCAGCAGCTCGGTCAGTGGAATGCGGTGGATGCTGGCCACCTCGTCGGGATTGGGCGCCAGCGCTTCCGCGGCGCCGCCCCACACCACGATCGGCGTGATCGCGTAGCCCGAGCGGCTGACGTAGTCGTCGAGGCGGCCGATGATGGCGGAAGCATCGAGCACGAGCCCCACTTCCTCGTGCAGCTCGCGCAGCGCGGCGGCCTCGAGCGATTCGCCTTCCTCCACCCGCCCGCCCGGCAATGCGAACTGCCCGGCATGCGCACGCAGGCCGGCCGCGCGCCGGGTCACGATCAGCGCCGCCTCGCTCCGCCACTGTGCATGCCGTGCCAGCCCGGGCAGGTCGCCGCCATGGGCAGCGTCGGTGATCACCATCGCCACCGCGGCGCGGCGCAGGCCTTCGTGGCTGGCCGTCTGCAGCGGCCAGTCGGCCAGGCGCTGGCGCAGGTGGGCTTCGAAGCCGGCATCGCGCGGGAACGGCGGCTGTGGATTCAAGGTGGCGCCAATCCGTGCTAACGGCTGAAGACAGGGGGGCGCTGCTCGAGGTTGGCGCGCACCGCTTCGATCTGGTTGGGCTGGCCCATCAGCGCGACCTGCTCGTCCGATTCGGCCTGCAGCAGCGCGGCCTCGCTGGCGCCGGCGGCGGCCTGGTTCAGCAGGCGCTTGGCGGCGCGCACGGCATCCGGGCTGCGGTTGGCGATGCCGGCGGCCAGCTCGCGTGCCGCGGCCAGCGGATCGGCGCACACGCGCGTGGCCAGGCCCAGCTGCACCGCTTCCTCGCCGCTGACGACGCGGCCGCTGTAGGTGAGTTCGCGCGCCACGTCGTCGCGCAGCAGGCCGCGCATCAGCACGATGCCGGCCATGTCGGGCACCAGGCCCCATTTCACTTCCATCACCGACATCTTCAGGTCCGCCGTGACCAGGCGGATGTCCGCGCCCAGCGCCACCTGCAGGCCGCCGCCGAAGGCCACGCCATGCACCGCGGCGATCACCGGCACCGGCAGCTCGCGCCAGCCCTGGGCCACGTACTGCGCCGAGTTGGCCAGACCATGCGTGCGTGGGCGCAGGTCGCGGAAGCCCCCGGTGGCCTGGTCCGCAATCTTGCTCATGCGGCCCATGTCCAGCCCGGCGCAGAAGGCCCGGCCTTCGCCATGCAGCACCACGGCGCGCAGCCGGGCTTCGGCCTTCAGGCGGTCGATCGCGGCCGCGATGCCGTCGAACATCGCGAAGTCCAGAGCGTTCATCTTGTCCGGCCGCGCGAGGCAGACCTCGGCGACGCCGGACGCGTCCAGGGTGATGCGGACGCGGTCGCTGTGCGGGTCGTTCAATCGACTCTCCTCGGGTACAGGGAGTCGATTGTGCGCGCCGCTCAGCGCTGGCGCTGTCGCCTGCGCGGCGTCAGTCCGCGCGCTTGCGCTTGCGTGCCGCCTGCAGCTGCCGCGTGGCGGCCAGGCCGAGCATCGCGCTCAGCACCAGCGCCAGGCTGCGCGGCTCGGGCACGCTGGCGGGAGCGGCCCGGAAGATCAGGCCATCGCCGGCGGCGAAGGCGGTCCAGCTGCCGTTGGCGCCGATGCGGTATTCGCCGCGCTGGCCACCGTCGCAGCAGCCTTCGAGGCCGTAGATCGCCAGCTCGTGGTTGCCGGCGCCCAGCGCCAGGCTGCTGAACTGGAACAGCTGCGAGCCGGCGCTCCAGTTGCCGGCCCACCACAGGTCGGTGTTGCGGGCATCGAGCAGCTGGCCGTCGAGGAACACTGCGCCGCCCTTGCCGAAGTCCACGCCCAGCCGCATGCTGAAGTCGCCGCCCTGTGCGGCGTCGAGGCCGAAGTCCAGCTTGTAGGCGAAGGCGATGTTGCTGCTGCTGCCACCGCTGCACGAGCCGTGGTTGCTGGTGTCGGCGAAGCTCGACAGCGTGACGTCGCAATAGCCGGCACCCGGTGCGCCCGCCAGCGCCGCTTCGATGGTGTCGTGGTAGTAGCTGCCCAGCGAGGCCACGCTGCCCGCCGGCGCGGCGGCCGCCCCGGAAGCCCGGGTGTGCAGGGTGATCAGGCTGGCAGAGGCCGGCCCGCTGGACAGGGCAAGCGGCAGGCAGCTCAAGCCGGCCACCAGCCAGGAACGGATGTTCATGCGCGCGCTCCGAGTGGTGTGGGCCCCATGGCCCACGTTCGGCTTATCGGCCGCCGCGGCCCCGACTTGAGCGCGTCGCTGCGGGTTTTGGCATTTCGAACGTTTACATACCTTGGAAGCCCTTGCGGATATTGGTCCGGACCGCCCGCTGGTTTATATTTTTTCGCTTGGGCAGCGCAGAGCCGGCAAGAACGACAAACACAATATTTCCGAATATTGCCACCCTGTTGCAAGACCTACGGGAAGTTTCAGTGGAGCGAACAATGACTTTGCAGTTTGGGCGCATCGCGTCGCACATGGAAGGTGTGGCCGAGGTGCGCCGGTGGTTGACAGCCAATATTCCCTTCACCGAATCGACAGCCGGCCACGATTTGTTCGTGAAAATAGGACAATATTTTCTTGCCGGCGCACCGATTGATTTGAATTCCCTGCGCCGCGAACTGCCCCATACCGAAAAGGAAATTCGCATCCAGCTGCTCAAGATGATGCGCGCGGGTCTGCTGCAAGCCCAAGGCAGTGAAACCCAGCGCCGCTGGGTCCCCACCCCCCGGTATCTGGAACTGCTGAAAGCCTATACCGAAGAACTCGACCACGTCTATGCCGTGCGCAGCAACTTGCGCCAGCAGCAATTGCGCATGGCGGTGCCAGACGCCGAGCTGGCATCATTCGTCGAGTTGCTGTTCGACCATTTCCACGACCTCGGCTGGCTGTATTTGCACAACTTTGGCTCCATTTGCTTCCTGATGGCCAGCCTGGTGCAGAACGTGGCGCGGCTGCACGGCTTTCGTGCACGTGCGGCCTCGGGGTATGTGGACGTGCTGGGCAGCGACCAGCGCATTTACCAGCTCGGCGGCAAAACCCATGTGGGCCCGGGCCAGATCGCCGGCCATGCCTATTGCGTGGTGGAAGAGAAAATCATCGTCGATTTTGGTCTTGGCAATATGCGCCGAGCCTATCGGCGAGATTTTCCCTGGGGTTTGGCCTGCGCCTACCAGCCCGAGGGCGCGATCGACGGACGCATGGCGCTGCCGCCCGGCGAGCATGCGATGTGGAAGACCGACTGGTGCAGCCCGGATACCGCCAGCGAATTCGCGAAGTTCGACCTGCTGGCGCAGCAGATGAGCGCGCAATACGGCACCTATTTCGGCGTCGGCCAGGCGGCCGGTGGCGCGGCTTCACGCCAGCATGCGGTGGCGGCGGCAGTGACCCACGTGCTGGGCGACCATCCCCAGGTGGCGGCCCACCGCAGCCCGGTGCCGGGCTGAGAATCGGTCACAGCCCGGTGCCGGGCTGAGAATCGGTCACAGCCCGATGCCGGGCTGAATGGCTAGCCCACCCGGCGCGCGAAGTCCGCCGGGTCGAAGCCGACGGTGATGCTGCCGTCGGCCCACTCGACCACCGGCCGCTTGATCACGCTGGGCTGGGCCAGCATCATCGTCCGCGCGCTGGCGGCGTCCTGAACTGCGGCCTTCGCGGCGTCGTCCAGCTTGCGCCAGGTGGTGCCCTGCCGGTTCAGCAGCCGTTCCCAGCCGACGGCGGCCTCCCAGGCGGGCAGGCGGGCGGCCGGCACCCCCTGCTTCTTGAAGTCGTGGAACTGATAACCCGGATGATGCTCGGCCATCCAGGCC
Source organism: Aquabacterium sp. (assembly GCF_044226965.1). GTDB lineage: Bacteria > Pseudomonadota > Gammaproteobacteria > Burkholderiales > Burkholderiaceae_C > Pseudaquabacterium. Next base: position 5,675 of record NZ_JBGAGA010000042.1, read on the forward strand.
CGGGCGCGCTTGACGGTGTCGCAGTGGGTGATGCCGTACAGGGTGATGGTCATGGTCTCGGGGGCGGCCGCCAGGATTTCAGGAGCGCGCGTCGCCGCGGTCGTTGTGGTCGCACATCGGATCGGGCAGGTGGCCGCCGCCGTTCATCACCCGGCCCTCGGCACTGAGCGTCACCGCGAACCACAGGCAATCGTTGGTCTGGTAGCGCCAGTACCAGGACTCGCGGTGCTGCCACTCGGCAGCACGATGGGCCGGCCGCCCCAGCAGCCGCAGCAGCGCATCGCGCGGCATGCCATCGACCACCTGCGCGAAATGCGCGTCGTCCAGCACCTGCTCCCAGCGTTGCGCCCGGCCGGCCGCGTCGAGGTCGACCATCCAGGTGGTACGGCCCATCGGCCCGCGCGCGAATTCCAGGCGCGTCGCGCCCTCGGGCATCGCATAGCGGCCGGTCGGGTGGCCCAGGCGGGCCACCACTTCGGCTTCGCTCAAGCCCGGCTGCAGGGGCGGCGCACTGGCGCAGGCCGCGAGCCACAGGCCTGCACACAGCGCCAGGCGGGTTCGCATCATGGTCTCCCGGCGTTGACGACAAGCCCGCATCATCGCCCAAAGCAATGCCCCCGCGTTCGGCGCGGGACCACCCCAGCAGTCGCCGCGGATCCGGCTCCGCCGGGCCGCTGGCGGCGCCCCCCTGGGGGGAGGCGCCGCAGGCGCTCCGGGGGGGGGCTACCGTCCACCGGCCGCGCGCGGCGGCAGCGACTTCAGGTACAGGTAGGCGGCGTCGATGTCGGTGTCGCTCATCTGCGACAGGGCCTCGAAGGGCATCACCTTGCTCACCGCGCTGCCGTCGGGCCGCTGGCCCGAGCGCAGCATGGCGCGGAACTGCGCCGCGTCGGCATAGCGCACCAGGGCACTGCCTTCGCCGGGCGTCAGGTTGGCGGCGGCCGGCCAGTCCGGCGGCGCGCCGGGGATCTTGCCGCCCGACAGCTGCTGGCCATGGCAACCGGTGCAGCCGTTCGCCACGTACTGCCCGTGCTGAACCGTGACACCTTCAGGCACCGGCTGCGCCGGCGGCAGGCGGTGGTCGATGCGCTCGGCCGCGTCCTGGACCAGGCCCAGGCCGTACATCACGCGCACCGGCAGCGGCAGTTGCAGCACCGCCGGCCCGCCCGGCTGGGGCGGCAGGCTGCGCACGTAGGCCGCCACCGCGGCCACGTCGGCATCGGTCCAGCGCGCGAAGTCTTCCGAGGGCATCACCATCAGCGGCGTGCCGTCGGGCTTCACGCCGTGGCGCAGCGTGCGTTCCCAGTCGGCCGGCTGGTAGCCCACCACCACATTGCCCGTCGACGAACACGCGGCCGGCGCCGTCCCTGCCGTGGCAGTCGCTGCAGCCGCGCGACTGGTAGAGGTAGCGTCCGCGCTCGATGCTCGCGGCGTCGGCGCTGATCGCAAGGGCGTAGGCCGGCAGCGCAATGCTGCGGGTGCGCTTGGCTTCGCTGCGGTGGGTGGCATAGGCCAGCGTGCCGGCCACCGCGACGGCCACCACGGCCAGGGCGACCAGCGGGTACTTGATCCAGGGCGTCATCAGGGGAACCTCCGCGTGCAGGGTGTACGGCTCAGAGCCACAGACGGATGAGCGAGAAGTCGTGGTTGCTGCCGTTGGCCTCGCCGGCCTGGAACGCGCGCACGGTGGGCACGCGCTCGTCGGCTTGCAGCGCCAGGCCATGGGCCTGGTCGTTCTTGGTGCCGCTGGCGGTGGGGTGGATCACCACGCCGTTGCTGCCGAAACCGGCGTCGAGCGTGCCGTTGGCCTGCAGGCGCAGCGCCGCGAAGTCGCCGGCGGAGCTGTTGCCGGTGTTGGCCCAGCCGCCCAGCAGCAGCTTGCCGTCGGCCTGCCGCACGATGGCGGTGGCCGAGTCCCAGTTGCCGTTGGCGACGTCGCGGGTGAACTTGCCGCCCGTGCCGAAGCCGGGGTCGAGCTGGCCGCTGGTGCCGAGCTGGGCCGCCGCGAAGTCGTTGTTGATCGCGCCGGCCAGCACCGCCTGGCCGCCCGGCAGCAGCGCCACGCCGCGCGCGCCGCCGATGTTCGAATTGAACAGGCCGCTCACTTTGCCGCCCAGGCCGAAGGACGCATCGAGCGTCCCGTTGGGCAGGTAGCGCACGGCCTGGAAGTCGCCGTCGCCGCCGACCGCGAGGATGCGCTGCTCGCCGTTGACCACCGGCAGCGCCAGCGCATACGCCGCGTCGCGGCCGGTGTTGGACTTGATCGCGGTGAGCACCTTGCCGCCGTTGCCGAAGCCGGCATCGAGCGTGCCGTTGGACAGGTAGCGCACCAGCGCGAAGTCGACGCCGCTGACGTTGCCCTGGTTGCTTTCGCCGGCGACGATGATCTTGCCGTCGGCCTGGATCGCCACCGCCCAGGCGCGGTCGCTGTCGTTGCCGATCGCGGTGACCACCTTGCCGCCGTTGCCGAAGCCGGCGTCCAGCGTGCCGTTGGGCAGGTAGCGCAGCACGGCGAAGTCCAGCCCGCTGCCGTTCTGCTCGCTGGCGCCGGCGACGACGATCTTGCCGTCGGCCTGCAGCGCGATGGCGGCGGCCACGTCGTTGCGCGGGCCGATCTGGGTGATGAGCTTGCCGGCGGTGCCGAAGCTCAGGTCCAGCCCGCCGTCGCGGCCGTAGCGCACCAGCGAGACGAAGGTGCCGGTGGGCGTCGCGCTCGAGCCGGCGACGATCACCTTGCCATCGGGCTGCACCGCCACCGCATTGCCATAGTCTTCGCCGATGCCCACCGGCGTGGTGGTGATGCCGCCGCCGAAGCTGGTGTCCACCACGCCCGCGGCGCCGCGCACCGTCACCACCAGCGGCTGGTGCAGCACGTCGGTGGCATTGCCGTTGGGTGCCAGCGCGCGCACGCGCGCCACCGTGGGCAGCGAATGCGGCGCGCTGCTCTGCGCGGTGAGCACGATGTCGGCGCTGGTGGCGCCGGCCGGGATGCTGATCGCGTTGCTGGTCACGCCGGCCGGCAGCCCGTCGAGCACCAGCTGCACCGCGCCGGTGAAGCCGTTGCGCCGCGTCAGCGTGGCCTTCAGCGTGACCTGCCCGCCCTGCAGCACGGCGCTGCGGTCGACCGAGAGGGCGACGCCATAGTTCGCCACCGGCGTGATGAAGTCGCTCAGCTGCCCCACCGGGACCGGGTTGGGGCCGAAGTCGCCGCCCATCACGTAGACGCCGTTGAGCGGAAAGCCCTGCCCCGCCTGCGTGACGACACCGAGGTACACGCCGGTGTCCGGGTAGTAGCGGTAGGTGAAGGGCGCGGCCGTCAGCACGGCCGGGTGCGGCGGAAAGTAGTTCGGGAAAGTGACCTCGGCAAAGTCCATCAGCTGGCGGGCGGCCTCGGCCGCGTCGACGGTGGCCACAGCGACAGTGGCAGCGGCTGCGGTTGGGGCGGCCGCGCCGGACGCGCCGGCGGCCAGCGCGCAGACCGGCACGCCGCCCAGCCCCAGTGCCAGCCAGGCGGCCAGGGTCAGGCGAGCGATCGATCGACGGGTGTTCATGGTGTTCTCCAGTGCGGTGTCGGTGAGCTGGCCGCACTGTAGGAATCGACGGCCGGCGTCGCATCGCCCGTTCGGGCCATCGGCGCCCGCCCCGAAGAGCTAGGGGGCGGCGCGGTTTGGCGACGCGCGCAGCAGCAGCAGGTGCAGCGGGGTGGCGCCGATGTTCTGCACCGCCACGGCGGCCGCGGGCGGCAGGCACACGGTGCACGGCGCGCTCAGGCGCTGCGGGCCGCTGTCGGGCAGCAGGCGGCCCTGGCCCTGCTGCACCAGCAGCACGGATTCCGCCGCCTCCGCGTCGATCAGCGCCTCGGCGCCGGGCTCCAGCACCAGCTGCCAGGCCGCGAGGACCTGCGCCCCCTGCCCCGGGCCGGCGACCCGGCAGGACCACACGCCTTCGCGCTGCTCGCAGGGCAGGTGGGCATGGTGGTGGACAAGCATGGCTGGATGTTGGCGGGCGCCACCGGCCCGCCGCATCCCCCAGAAGAGCCACCCACCCCGCGCGCCGGGGGCCGGCTACTTCCCCCGCGCGTGCCACCAGGCCGCGGCCTGGCCGCGGCTGGCGACGCCCAGCTTGCCCAGCACGCTGGCCACATGCTGCTTGACGGTGTGCACGCTGAGGTTCAGGGCCCGCGCAATGAGCTTGTTGCTGTCGCCGGCGGCCAGCAGCGCCAGGATCTGGGCCTCGCGCGGTGTCAGCTGCTCCAGGGCTGGCGGCCGGGCGGCCCCTGGCGCGGCCACGGCCGCCGGGCCTGGCGTGGGCGACTCGACCGGCTCGGCGGCGGCTGGCGCGACCGATGCGGCCAGGGCTGGCGCGGCGCTCCCCGCCAGGTGGGCGGGGTGGGCGGCCCCGGCGCGGGCGCGGCGCGCCCGCGACAGCAGCTCGTCCAGCCGGGCCAGCGCGGGCGGCGCCAGCCGCCCCTGCCAGGGCTGCGCGCGCAGGTCGTCGAGCACCTGCACGCCGGCCAGCACCGCCGCGCCGCGCTCGTCGTCACCCGGGCCCTGCAGCAGCGGCTGCAGGCGGGCGGCGGCCTCGTCGAGCCGGCCGCTGCGCGCCAGCGCCCAGGCGTGCAAGGTGGCGGCCTGCACGCCGGCGCACAGGAAATAGCAGTCGAAACGAGCGTCCAGCAAGGCCAGCTGCTGCAGGCCGTCGGCGATGCGGTCCTCGGCCAGCGCCAGCATCGCCGCCACCATCGCATGCGCGCCCACGCCGCTGGGCCATTCGGCCGGGTGGCGCACCGCGCGCATCGCCGCGTCCATCTCGCGCAGCAGCGCCACGTCGCCCAGCAGCCAGGCGGCGCGCGCCTGGTTGAACAGCATCGCCGGCTCGTGCACGCGGCGGAACGAGGCGCTGGCGGCGCGGCGGATGTCCTCGATCAGCGCCTCGCCGGCGGCGCGGCTGGCCAGCGCCTCACCGCGCAGGGCCTGGAGCAGGCCGTGCAGCATGCCGTTGTCGGTCTGGATCATGCGCGGGCTGCCGAGCCAGCGGAAATCCTCGTCGGCGCGCGCCAGGGCGCTGGCGGCCTCGTCGATGCGGCCGGCCAGCAGCGCGGCCCAGCAGCGGGCGTGCCAGGCACCCGCGCGCAGCGGGCTGGGCGCGTGGCCGGCCACCTGCAGGATGGCATCGCCATAACGCAATGAATGAGCGGCCGTGCCGGGCGCGCCGACCATCATCACCTGCAGCGGGCATTGCTGCCAGAGGCCCGGCTCGGGCACGCGCTGCAGCGCAGCGAGCATGCGCGCGCCGTTGGCCGCCACGTCGGCCGGCCGGCCGCACACCACCGCGTCGCAGGCCTCGCCGTAGTGGATGAAGGCCATGGCCGCGTCGTCCAGCTGCAGCCGCCCCAGCCGCGCCAGGATGCGCGTGCCTTCCTCGAAGCGGCCCATGTGCTGCAACGCGGCACTCAGGTGCGCACTGGCCAGCGCGGCGTCGCGCTCCCGGCCGGCTTCGGCATAGCCGGCCACGGCCTGGTGCATGCAGTGGCGCAGCTGGTCGAAGTCGTAGCCCGGCCAGGCGCACAGGCCGCGCAGCAGCCACAGGTCGGGCAGCCGCGCGTACTGTTCGGGCGGGAACTGCGCCAGCATCTGCAGCAGGCTGCTGGCGCCGCCGGTGGCCAGCAGCGCCAGCCCGCGCTGCGCCAGCACGCCCAGCGCCGCCTCCCACGCCCCGGCGCGCTGCAGGTAGCCCACCGCGCGCGCCAGGTCGGGCTCGTCCTGCGCGGCGCTGCGCAGCAGGTCCTGCCATTGCGCGGGCTGCTCGCGGCGCAGGCGGTCTTCGAGGAAGTCACGGAACAGGTCGTGCAGGCGCCAGGTCGGCTGCTCGGCGGCCAGCACCGAGACGAACAGCCCGCGCCGGTCCACCTCGTCCAGCAGTTCGGCGGCATCGGCCATGCCGGTGACACGCGCGCAGCGTTCGGCCGTCAGCTCGGGTAGCACCGCGCTGCGCAGCAGGAACTCGCGCAGCCGCGGCGGCATCTCGGCCAGCACCTCGGTGGCCAGGAAGTCGAACAGGTGGCGCTGCGTCAGGCGTTCGCCGGCCTGGGTGGCCTGGCGCCCCACCGACAGGCTCAGCCGCAGCCCCGCCGCCCAGCCCTGGGTGCGCTGCAGCAGCTGGCGTGCCTGGTCGGCCAGCTCGGCCGCTGCCGCCGCGGCGCCTGCCGGCTGCGCGGCCTGCACCAGCGCCTGCACCTCGCCGGCATCGAACTGCAGATCGGCCTGGCGGAACTCGGCCAGCCGGTCGGCCGCACGCCAGCGCGCCAGCGCAAGCGGCGGCTCCGTGCGGCTGGCGAGCACGACGCCCCACTGCGCCGGAAGACGCTCGATCAGCATCTGCAGCAGCTCGAACACCCGCGCGTCGACGATGCGGTGGCCATCGTCCAGCACGATCAGCCCGCGCGGGCAATCGGCCCCGGCCAGTGCGTTGACCAGCGTGCTGGCCACCTCGCGCAGGCCGCGGTCGGCCAGCGCCAGCGTGGCCAGCGCATCGGGCGCCACGCGCCAGGGCAGCTGCAGCGAGGCCAGCGCGGCGCACAGGCAGGCCAGGAAGGTGGGCAGCTGCTCGTCCTCGTCGGCATCCACCCAGGCCAGCGCGGTGCCGGGCGGCAGTTCGTGGATCAGCTGCGCCAGCGCGGCGGTCTTGCCGTAGCCGGCGGCGGCGCACAGCAGCGTCACGGGCTGCTGCTGCACCGCCTCCAGCAGGCGCTGCTGCAGCCGCGGGCGTGCCACCCAGCCCGGCGGCCGGCGCGGCGGCTGGATGCGGGTGACGGCAAAGGCGGGGGCGGCCATCATGCGGCGCGCCCTCCGCGGGCCCGCCGGCGCGACGCCGCGGGCGGCGACGGTGGCAAGGGCGGCCGCAAGGGCGGCAGCGGCCGCCGCACCAGCGCCCGCGCCTGCTCCCAGGGCAGGCCCAGGCCGGCCAGCACCAGTGTCGTCACCGCCGCGGCATGGCCGGGCGGCGCGATGCCGGCGGCGATCATCCGCATGGCCTGGCCGATGGTGCCGCCCACCAGGTCGAGCGCGGCCGCCTCGCTGCTGACGCGGAACGCCTTCTGCCGCAGGCCCAGGCGCAGGTCGGCCAGCACGTAGTCGCCGGTCACGCGCAGCAGCGCCGGCGACAGCGCGGCCACATCCAGCAGCAGCATGGCCCAGGCCGGGCTCTGCTCGGCCAGCCAGAGGTAGCGCCGGTTGCCGATGGCCATGCGCTCGGCACCTTCGGCCACGCCGGCAGAGCTGTCGGTGATGCAGGCGCACAGGCTCTGCGCCAGCCACAGCGCGACGGCCTGCACCAGCTCGTCCTTCGAGGCGAAGTGGTTGTACAGCGTGGCCCCGGCCACGCCGGCGGCCGCCGCGATGTCGCCCACGGTGCTGGTGGCCACGCCACGCGCCGAGAACACCCGCAGCGCCGCCTCCACCAGCTGGCGGCGCGTGCGCTCGCGCTTGGGCGCGGGGCCGGGCGAGGCCATCAGCGCAGCGGCCAGCTCGGCCGGCAGCGGCGCCGGCTGCGTGCTGGCCATCACGCCGGGCACGTGGCCCAGGGGCAGCCCGGGGACGGGCAGCGCGGCGCGCGAGGCACCCGGCGGGTGATCCGCCAAAAGACGGATATCTTTCAAATTTGGATCCTCATACCATTTTTGGTATCAACCACATCTTAACGGAGCCTCTTGATGGAAGCCAAGCTCGAACTCGCCTACATGGTCTTCGCGGTGCGCAAGCCCGCGGCCTGGAACCGGCTGCTCACCGACACGCTGGGCCTGCCCGCCAACCCGCCGGCGGCCGACGGCAGCCAGGGCTGGCGGCTGGATGACCGCTGGCAGCGGCTGGCGATTGTCCAGGGCGAAGACGACGACCTGGCGGCACTGGGCCTGGGCGCGCCGGACGAGGCGGCGCTGCTGCGCCAGGTGCAGCGCCTGCGCGAACGGGGCGTGGCGGTCGACGAGGCCGACCCGGCGCGGCGCGAGGCGCGGCGCGTGCAGCGCCTGTTCACCGCCCGCGACCCGGCCGGCAACACGATCGAGCTGCACTGCGGCCTGGCCGCGGCCGCCGAGCCCTTCGCGTCGGCGGTCTTCCCCGGCGGTTTCCGCACCGGCGCGCTGGGCATGGGCCATGCCGCGCTGGTGGCGCGCGACCTGCCGGCGATGGAGCGCTTCTACGCCGACGCGCTGGGCTTCGGCCGCAGCGAGCGCCTGCACACGCGCACCGGCCCGCTGGAGGTGTCGGCGCTGTTCCTGCACTGCAACCGACGCCACCACAGCATCGCACTGCTGCAGCTGCCGCTGCGCCAGCGCATGCACCACTTCATGCTGCAGGCCGAGCGGCTGGCCGACGTGGGCAGCGCCTACGAGCGGGTGCAGCAGCACAAGCATCCCCTGAGCCTGCAGATCGGCCAGCACCCGGACCCGGACGGCACCTTCTCGTTCTACGCGGCCACGCCCTCGGGCTTCGACTTCGAGATCGGCCACGGCAGCCAGGAGATCGACCCCGCGGCGTGGCACGAGCAGCCCAGCGAGCGCACCAGCAGCTGGGGCCACCAGCCCAGCCGGCGCCTGCAATGGAAGATGGCGCGGGCGGTGGTCAGCCAGTGGCTGGGCGGGCAGTGACCCGGCAGGCCGGGTCCATCCGGCGCATGCGAAGGCTCAGACCCAGGCCCGGGCTCAACCCGGCAGCACGTAGGCCAGGCCGGTGTCGGCCAGCCCGGCCAGACCGATGTTGGCCGCATTGAGGTCGAGGTTGGCCGCCATCTGCGCCAGCGAGACGGCGGTGTACTGGCCGCTGTTCAGCGCCGCGGTCCAGAACGCCAGCTCGTCGGCCGAAGGCGCCTGGCCCAGCAGGTTCTGGTACAGCAGGCCGATCTCGGCCGCGGCGCTGAAGCCGCCCCCCAGCTTGGCGTCCAGCGCCAGCTGCATCAGGTCGTTGTTGCTGACACCGGTGTCCAGCAGCATCACGCCGATGCCGGCGTACTGCAGATTGGCCACCGAGGCCGGGCCGAACACCGCGCCCAGGTAGCGCGCGGTGGTGCCGGCATGGCCGCTCATGTCGAACGCCAGCGACTGGTCGCTGAACACCAGCCGCTCGATGCCGCTCAAGGTGTCGCTGCCCTCGCTGCCGCTGCCGGCCACGACGCTGGCCGCCTTGGCGCCCACGGTGTACTGCGCGCGCGGCAGCGCATACACGGCGCTGTCCAGGCCGGCGCCACCCTGCAGCGTGTCGTTGCCGCCGCCGCCGGTGAGCCGGTCGTCGCCGTCAGCGCCGACCAGCGTGTCGGCGAAGGCGGTGCCGACCAGAATGTCCTTGCCCGGACCGCCCAGCTGGTAGCCGGCCACGGCGGCGGTGGCGGCCGAGGCCACCGATTCGCTGCTGCCATGGCCGTCGACGTAGTGCGCCTGCACCCGCAGCAGCGAGCCCACCTGGGCCAGGCCCGGTGTGAAGCTGCTGGCCGTGGCGCCGTTGATCGGGTTCCAGCTGGCGCCGTTGTTGGTGGACGCCTCCCAGGTGTAGGCGATGGCGCCCAGGCCGTCGGCATCGGCCAGCGTGTGGGTCGCGCTCAGGCTGCTGCCCTGCACCGCGTTGCCGCCGATCTGCACGCGGCCGGTCGGCGCATCGTTGGTGTTGGCCACGGCCGCGGTGGCGGCGCTGGCCAGCGACTCGGCGCTGCCGCCGCCATCGGTGTAGCTCACCGCCACGCGCAGCAGCAGGCCGACCTGTGCCTCGCCGGGCGTGTAGGCGGACGCGGTGGCGCCGGCGATGTTGCTCCAGCTGCCGCCGCCGGCGGAGGACTGCCACTGGAAGTGGAAGCTGCCCAGGCCGTCCGCATCGGCCAGGCTGCCGGTGTTGGCCGTGAGGGCCTGGCCCTGCTGCACGGTGCCGCCGATGGTCACCGCGCCGGTCGGGGCATGGTTCAGCAGGTCCACCGCGGCCGTGGGGGTCGAGTTCACCGTCTCGATGGTGCCGTGGCCGTCGACGTAGTTGACCTGCAGCCGCAGCACCTGGCCCGCCTGCAGCGCGGTGGGCGTGAAGCTGGCGCTGCTGGCGCCGGCGATGTCCACCCAGGTCGGCCCGCTCTGCACCTGCCAGCGGTACAGCAGCGTGCCCAGGCCGTCGGCATCGGTCAGCGCGGCGCTGCCCTGCAGGGCGCTGCCGATCTTCGGGGTGCCGCTGATCGACACGCTGCCCACCGGCGGATCGTTGACGTTGGCCACCGCGCCCGTCGCCGCGCTGGTGGCCGATTCGAGCTTGCCCAGGCCGTCGGTGTAGCTGGCCTGCACGCGCAGCTGCAGCCCGACCAGCGCCTCGCCCGGCGTCAGCGTGCTGGCCTTGGCGCCGCCGACGTCGGCCCAGGTGCTGCCGTCGGCCGAGGACTGCCATTGGTAGCTCAGGCTGCCCATGCCGTCGGCATCGGCCAGGGTCGAGACGGCCGTCAGCACCACGCCCTGCGTGGCGCTGCCGCCGACCGTCAGGCTGCCGGTGGGCGCATGGTTGGTGGGCGTCGAGGCCAGCTGCACCGTCATGTCGGTGAAACGCGCGAACTCCACGCCCATCAGCGTGTCGCTGCCGTCGGGGCCGACGATCAGGATGCGGTCCGACAGCGTGGTGATGGTGTACTGGCTGCGCAGGCCGCTGAAGCGCGCGGTGTCGTCGCCGGCGTCGCCGAGGATGACGTCGTTGCCGCCGCCGCCCTCGAGCATGTCGTTGCCGCTGCCGCCGGTCAGCGTCTCGTTCGTGCTGGTGCCGATCAGGTAGAGCCCGGGCGCCCCCTGGCCGTAGAGCCCGCCGAGGCCGTCGCCGCCGTACAGGAACATCAGCGCGTCGATGTCGTAGCTCTGGTAGCTGCCGTAGGGCCCGCCGACGTGGGTGTAGGACATCAGCGTGTGCGCGGTGTCGTCCTGGCCCGCCGGCAGCGTGGTGCTGCCGTCGAACGGATGCTTCAGCCCCAGCGCGTGGCCGATCTCGTGCAGCAGGATCTCGTAGCCGCCGCCGGCCTGGGTCGGGTTCAGGTTGGCGGCGCCGAAATCCGTCGTGTCCATGAACACGAAGGCATCGGCGGTGTAGCTGGTGATCGTCTGGATGTTGCTCTGGTAGCTCCAGCTCCAGTGGGTGTAGCCGGCGGTGCCGGCGGCGGTGATGTTGCCGTCGACGAAGTGCAGGTCGGCCTGGTTGGCATCGGCCGTCAGCGCGAAGGTGATGCCGGTGACGGTGGCCACGTAGTTCAGCAGGTTCGTCACCGCGGCCTGCTGGGCGACGTTCATCGTGCTGGCGGCACCGCTGATGAGGCCGCTGCCGGCCGTGTCCGCGCCGCCCAGCGCGAAGGTGTAGTACAGCGTGGTGCGCGTGGGCGTGAGCCAGTTCCAGCCCGGGCCGGTGTCCAGCAGCGCATCGATGTGCTGCAGGCCGGAATGGGGCGGGGTGTTGACGTCGTTCGGGGTGGCCATCGCGAGCCTCGTTCAGCGGGACGGACGATGGTAGCCAGCGCGTCGGCGTCGTGGCTGTCACCCGATGTGACGAGTGCGGATTGCTGCCGCTATCGGCCCGGCTCGGATGCTGGACAATCGCGCGCGCCGCGCCCTGCGGCGCCCTCCCCGCATCCCTGTCATGTCCGAGCCGACCTCCCGCCCCGCCCTGCCCGACCGCCTGTCGGCCGACCCGCGCAGCCCGCACCATGTGGCCGCGGTGTTCGAGCACGACATCGGCATCCGCTTCAACGGCAAGGAGCGCTCCGACGTCGAGGAATACTGCGTCAGCGAAGGCTGGATCAAGGTGCCTTCGGGCAAGACGCGCGACCGCCGCGGCCAGCCGCTGCTGATCACGCTCAAGGGCGCGGTCGAAGCCTTCTACCGCTGAGCACCGTCTCGGCGCCGCACCGCGGCGGCCGGCACCGCACGACCGTTTACTGAACGGTCGCCATGCTATGTTCCCCGCCTGCCCACCCCGCCGCGGCCTGCGCGGCTGCCGCCATGCGCTATGCCCGCACCCACAAGGATGACACCCGCCGCAAGCTGCTGGGCGCGAGCCGCGCGATCGCCAAGCGCGGCGGCTTCGGCAGCACCGGCGTCGACGCGCTGATGGGGGCCATCGGCCTGACCGGCGGCGCGTTCTACTCCCACTTCCCGTCCAAGCAGGCCCTGTTCGAGGCGCTGATCGCCGAGGAAATGGACCACAGCCGCGAGATGCTGGCCGGCGACGACGACGCCGACGCCGCGCCAGACGCCGCCACCCTCGCCCGGCGGCTGCGCGGCTACCTCAGCAGCTTCCACGCGCTGAACCCCGAGGCCGGCTGCGTGCTGCCGACGCTGGGGCCCGAGATCGCGCGGTCGACACCCGCGGTGCGCCGCACGGTCGAGCGCGCGCTGAAGCAGACCCACCAGCGCTGGGCCGCCCGGCTGGGCGACGGCGACCAGGACGACGCCGACGGCGCCTGGGCGCTGCTGGCGCAGTGCGTGGGCGCGCTGGTGCTGGCGCGCGCGGTCGAGAGCGAGCGGGCGCGCAAGGACATCCTGGCCGCGAACCGCCGCGACATCGAGCGCACGCGGCCGGCGCTGCGCAAGGCCTGAGCCCGGCCGGCGCGCCCGCCGGCTTCAGCCGCGCGGGCCGACGATGCGCGAGAACAGCTGGCGCAGCGCGCGCTCGCCCTCGCCGGCCGCAGCGCCGGCCACGGCCGCGCGCGGCTCGCGGTGCTCGGCGAAAGCCGCGTCGATCGCGGCCCAGTCCTGCGCCAGCAGGTGGCGCTGCGCGGCCGGCAGGATCACGCCTTCCTCGCGCCCCAGGTGCTCCCAGGTGAAGCGGACGTAACGCTCGAACGACGCGTCCAGGTCCTGCAGCGCCGTGCGCGCGGCCAGGCCGTCACCCACCGCCATGGCGGTGGCCAGCGCTTCCACCTGGCCTGCCAGTGCGTCCACCAGCGCATGGTCGCGCAGGTGCTGGCGCTGCAGCTCGTCGAGCTCGCTGGCCAGGGCCGGCGCGCGTTCGCGCAGCCGGCTGAACAGGTGCGCGTCTTCCTTCGGGTGGTGCAGCGCGAGCGGGAACACCCGCAGGTAGTGCACGAGGTCGCGCAGCAGGGCCAGCGCCGGCAGGCGCCCCGCGGCGCGCGCCTCGGCCAGCGCGCGACCCCCCGCATGCAGCACCGCGGCCAGCGAGCGGTGCTCGTCGCGGATCACCGCGATCGCCCGCGCCGGCGGCGGTGGCTCGCCGGTGGCGGCCACCAGCACCGGCAGGCCGGCGTGCATCAGCACCTCCAGCGTGGCCGAGGACAGCGCCATCCCCAGCTTGCTGCGCGCCCCGTGCGAGGCCATGAAGATCAGGTCGCAGCCCTGTTGACGTGCGGCGGCGACGATGGCCTGCGCCGGATGGTCGTGCGCGGCCTGCAGCAGGTCGCAGGGCACCCCCAGCGCACGCGCCGCGGCCTCGGCCTTGCACAGCAGCTCGCGCGCCTGCCCGCCCAGCGCCCAGTCGAGGTCGGCCGGCGCGGTCAGGCGCAGCACGTCGGCCTCGCCGCGCAGCGAGCCGGCCAGGTCCGCGCTGGCATGGAAGAAGGTGATGCGCGCGCCCAGCGTGCGCGCCAGCCCGACGGCATTGCCGACGGTCTCGATCGACAGTTCCGTCTCGTCGATCGGAACCAGCAGGTGTTGGTACATCTCGCGGCCTCCAGCCAGCAGCGCCCGCAGCGGGCCTGAATCGATGCTAGGCCGCGGCCCGGCCGCGACGCCCCCCGCGGCGGGGGGGCCGGCCCCCCACGCCACGCCGCGAAAGGGCGGCCCCGGATGGGCGACGCGGGTGCGGGCGCTACCATGGCCGTTCGTCGACCACTCCGTCCCCCGGGCCGCCCCTTGCTCGCCTCGCCTGCCGCCGCCAGCGACGACCTGCTGCTGAAGGTGACGCCGCCCCGTGTGCCGCGCGGCCTGCTGGCGCGCGAGCGGCTGCAGGCCGGCCAGCCGCAGCTGCGCGGCGCCGCGGCGCTGCTGGTGCAGGCGCCGGCCGGCTACGGCAAGACCTCGCTGCTGGCGCAATGGCGGCGCGAACAGCTGGCGCAAGGCGACGTGGTGGCCTGGCTCAGCGCACAGCCGCAGGACACGCCGGCGCGGCTGGTGCAGGCGCTGACGCTGGCGCTGCGCCTGGCCGCCGGCCGCCCCGGCTTCGGCCAGGCGCTGCTGCAGGCACCGGCCGACGGACTCGAAGGCATCACCGGCTGGCTGGCCGAGCTGGCGCAGTCGGCGCTGAACGTGCTGCTGATCGTCGACGAGGCCGAGCGCCTGCCCGCCGCGGGCCGCGAAGCGCTGGCCTACCTGCTGCGCAACGCGCCGGCCAACCTGCGCGTGGCGGTGGCCGCGCGCACCGACGCGCAGCTCGAGATCGACGACCTGGTGGCCTACGGGCACTGCCTGCGCCTGGGGGCCGCGCAGCTGCGCTTCCAGCTCGACGAGACGCTGGCCCTGGTGCGCCAGCGCTTCGGCGCGCAGTTCGACGCCGATGGCGCCGCCCGCCTGCACGAGCTGACCGAAGGCTGGCCGCTCGGGCTGCAGCTGGCGCTGTCGCTGATGGCCAGCGGCGCCGATGCCCATGCCGGGCTGGACCACCTGGCCGCGCAGCAGGGCAGCCTGCGCGCGGCCGAGGGCGAGCTGCGCGCGCCGTTGGTCAACCTGCTGCTGGCGAACCTGGACCCGGCCGATGCGCGCTTCCTGGCGCGCATCGCGCTGCTGGACCACCTGCACCCGGCGCTGTGCGAGGCCGTCACCGCCGAGGCCGACGCGCCGCAGCGGCTGGCCCGGCTGGCGCGCGACACGCCGGTGTTCGCCGCCGCCGAGTTGGGCGACTGGCTGCGCCTGCACGCGCTGGCGCACGAGGTGCTGCGCGAGCGCTTCGCCGCGCTGCCGGCCGACGAGCGCGCGCTGCTGCACGCCCGCGCCGCCGACTGGCTGGCCGCGCAGGGCCAGATCGAGGCCGCGGCGCGCCACGCGCTGGCCGCCGGCCGCCACGAGCAGGCCTACGAGCTGGCCGAGCGCAGCCTGTACCAGTCGCTGATGGGCCAGGGCCGCCGCGACGCGGTGCTCGACTGGCTGCAGCACCTGCCGCCGGCCGAGCTGGACCGCCGCCCGCGCCTGTTGCTGGCCGCGGCCTGGACCCTGGCGCTGAGCGAGCGCCACGACGAGGCCGGCGCGCTGGTGGCGCGCCTGCTGGCGCAGCCGGCGGTGGACGACGCGCTGCGCTGCGAATGCGCGCTGATCCTCGGCGGCGCCGCGGTCTTCGCCGACCTGCCCGACCGCTTCGCCGAACTGCACGACCCCTGGGCCGAGGCGCCGCCGCTGCAGGACGCGCAGCTGCTGCAGGTGCATGCCAATCGCCGCGCCTTTCGCGCGTTACTCGACGGCGACCCCGCGCTGGCCCGGCTGCGCCAGCAGCAGGCCCCGCGCGCCGAGGCCGGCCCGGCGCTGGCCTACGTTCGGCGCTGGAGCGATTTCATCGTCGCGCTGAGCTACCTGTGGGAGGGCCAGGCGCGGCAGGCCGAGGCGCTGCTGCGGCCCACGCTGGCGCGCGCCGAGGCCGAGCTCGGCCGCCGCAGCCCGTTCGCCTGCATGCTGGCCGCGCTGCTGGCCGCGGCGCTGTGGGAACGCGACCGCCCGGCCGAGGCCGGCGCGCTGCTGGCCAACCGGCTCGACGTGCTGGAACGCCATGCCCTGCCCGAGGCCGTGCTGCTGGGCTACCGCACGATGGCGCGCATGGCCATCGCCGAGGGCGCCGAGCACCGCGCGCTGGAACTGCTGGGCGCGATGGAGGCGGTCGGCCGCGCGCGCACGCTGCCGCGGCTGCGCGTGGCGGCGCTGGTCGAGCAGGTGCGCCTGCACGCGCGGCGCTTCCGCAGCGAGACCTGCGAAGCGCTGTGCCGGCAGATCGATGCACTGCTGGCCGAGGCCGCGCTGCCCGCCGGCCCGCTGTGGCGCCGCGGCGTGCTATTGCTGCGCGACACGGCGCTGGCCCATGCCGCGCTGGCCGCGCAGGACTGGCGCCGCGCGATCACGCTGCTGCAGCAGGCCGACGCGCAGGCCCAGGCCGCGCGGCTGGGCCGCCTGCACATCGAGCTGCTGGGGCTGCGCGCGCTGGCGCTGGACCGCGTCGGCGAACGCGCCGCGCTGCCCCTGCTGCGCGAGGCGGCCGACCTGGCCCAGGGCTACGGCCTGGCGCGCGTGTTCGCCGATGCCCACCCGGCCCTGGGCGACTGGGTGCAGCGCGCGCTGCGCGAGCAGGGCGATGCCGACGCCGCCGGCCGCCCCGGCCCGCTGGCCGCGCCGCTGATCACCCCGCCCGCCGCGCCCCGGGTGGCGCCCAGCATGGCGCTGACGCCCAAGGAACGCGAGGTGCTGGCACTGCTGGCGCGCAGCCTCTCGAACAAGGAGATCGGCCTGGCGATGCAGGTGGGCGAAGAGACCATCAAGTGGCACATGAAGAACCTGTTCGCCAAGCTCGACGCCGGCACGCGCAAGCAGGTGGTGCAGCGCGCCCGCATCCTCGGGCTGCTGGACACCTGAGCAATCAGGCCACCGTGGCAAGGTGGCGGCGCAGCGCATCGAGCACGCGCGCGTGCTCGGCCTCGAGCGCAGCCAGGAGGGTGGCGACCTGCGCCGCGCCATCGGTCGGCGCCTCCGGCACGGCCTGTTCGAGCTGGCGCGCCAGCGTCGACAGCCGCTGCGCCCCCAGCGTGCCGGCATTGCCCACCAGCATGTGGGCCAGGCTGGCCACGCGCGGCAGGTCGCCGGCCCGCTCGGCCTGGCGCAGCCGCTGCGCCATGTCGGCCTGCGTCTCGAGGAAGCGCCGCACCGCCATCGCGTAGAGCGCGGGGCGGCCGCCGCAGTAGCGCAGGCCCAGCGCCACGTCCACCGGCTCGACCGCGGCCGTGGCCGCCGGCGGCAGCACCGGCGGCACCGCCGACGCCGGCAGCCCGGGCGGGGTGCCCGCCGTCGGCGGCGCCGGGCCGAGCCAGCGCTGCAGCGTGCTGAAGAGCTGGGCCGGTTCGAAGGGCTTGCCGATGTGGTCGTCCATGCCCGCGGCCCGGCAGGCGGCGCGATCCGCCGCGCCGGCATGGGCGGTCATCGCGATCAGCGGCAGGCCGCGCCAGCGCGGCTCGGCGCGGATGCGGCGCGCCAGCTCGAATCCGTCCATGCCGGGCAGCTGCACGTCCAGCAGCACCGCGTCGAACGGCGGCTCCTGCACCAGCAGCCGCAGCGCGCTGGCCGCGTCGCCGGCCACGCTGACGCGCATGCCGGCCACCTCGCGCAGCAGCTCGCCGGCCACTTCCTGGTTGAACGCGTTGTCCTCGACCAGCAGCACCGAACGGCCCTGCAGCGCCTGCTCGGGCGGCTGGTCGGTGGGCGCGCCGGCCGCGGCCTCGACCGCCGCAGCGGCCAGCGCCGGCAGGCGCAGCACGAAGCTGAAGCAGCTGCCCTGGCCCGGCCGGCTGGTCACCTCGATGCGCCCGCCCATCAGGCCCACCAGCTGCTGGCTGATCGCCAGGCCCAGGCCGGTGCCGCCGTAGCGGCGCGTGGTGGAGGCATCGGCCTGCTCGAAGGGCCGGAACAGGCGGGCGATCTGCTCGTCGCTCAGGCCGATGCCGCTGTCGCTGACGCTGAAACGCAGCGTCACCTCGTCGCCTTCGCCGCCGGCCTCGCGCGCCAGCAGCGCCACCCGCAGCGTCACGCTGCCACTGGCGGTGAACTTCACCGCGTTGCCGCACAGGTTGGTCAGCACCTGGGCCAGCCGCTGCGCATCGCCCTGCAGCACCGGCGGCACGTCCTCGTCCACGATCACATCGAAGGTCAGCCCCTTCTGGCGCGCCAGCTGGCTGTTGATGACTTCCACCCGCTCGATCACGTGCTCCAGCCGGAACGGGGCCGCGACCAGCGCCAGCTTGCCGGCCTCGACCTTGGACAGGTCGAGGATCTGGTCGATCAGCCCCAGCAGCGATTCGGCGGCGATGCGCGCCCGGCTCAGGTACTGCTGCTGGCGCGGCTCGAGCGGGCCGCGCAGCGCGAGGTTCACGAAGCCGAGCACCGCGTTCATCGGCGTGCGGATCTCGTGGCTCATGTTGGCCAGGAACTCGCTCTTGGCGCGGCTGGCCGCCTCGGCCGCGGCCTGGCCCCGGCGCGAGGCCTCGATCGCCCGCTGCGGCGCCAGGTCGCGCAGCACCGCGGTGAGCAGCCGGCCTTCGCCTTCCCCGACCTGGCTGAGCGACAGCTCCAGCGGAAAGCGGCTGCCATCGGCGCGCTGCCCGGTCACGCGCCAGCGCCGGTGCGCGGCGCGGCCGCCGGGCCGGCGCACCAGCGCCTCGATGCGCGCGCGGCGCGCGGCCGGCACCAGCGCCGTCGGCGGCAGGCGCAGCGCCTGCAGCACGCCGATGCCGAACAGCTGCTCGGCGGCGCGGTTGAACATCACGATGCGCTGCTGCGCGTCGAGCGTGACGATGCCGTCCACCGTGCCGGCCAGCACGTCGGCCAGCTGCTGTTCACGCGCGGCCACCTGCTGGCGGCTGCTGCGCAGGGCCTCGAACGGCGCCCGCACGCTGGTGACGAAGGTGGCCCGATAAAGCAGCAGGTACGCGGCCACCTTGAAGCCATGGCCGAACAGGTTCTGGAAATCCGAGGGCGTGACGTACTGGGTGAACGCCAGCTCGCCCACGCCCATCACGAAGGCCGAGGTGCCGAGCAGGTAGTACGGCATGCGCCGCGGGCCGGCCCGGCGCCACAGCAGCACGCCCACCAGCACGTTGCCCACGCACAGGCCCACCTCGTAGGCGGCCTTGAACGCGGTGACGCCACGGCCCTTGACGAAGGTGAGCGGAAACACCTCGATCGCGAACGAGCCGAGCAGCACCAGGCCCAGGCCGATGGCACTGCCCAGCCCGAGCGCCAGCGCGCGCGGCAGCGGCCGGCGCGGCGGCCAGGCCAGCCAGGCCAGCGTCACCACCTCGGCGCTGCGGCCCATCAGCCAGAAGAAGATGGCGCGCGGCGTGCTCGCCTCGCCCAGCAGCGGCGGCATGCCCTCGTAGGTGAGCGCATGCACCAGGTCGCACAGCGCCACCACGGTGAAGCCGGTGATCAGCACGCTGCCGGTGCCGGCCGCCTCGCCGTCCAGCGCATGCCAGCCGATGCTGACGATCTGCATCGCCACCACCACCGCCACCAGCTCGAGCATCAGGTGCACGCTGAGCACGCTGGTGTCGGGCACCATCCAGCGCGTGAACGGCGGGCTGTACAGCAGCAGCACCAGCAGCAGCAGCGACAGCAGCACGCCGGCCGCGCAGGCCTGGCGCAGGCGATGGTCGGGAGCGCGCTCTGACGAGGTCATCGGTGTGGACGGGTGAAGCAGGCGGCAGGCCCTGTCGCCCTCGGCATTGTGCGTCGAAGCGGCCACGCACCACGGTGGAGCACGGGTCCGTCTCTTTGCCGAGACAGCCGCTGGCGTATGCCCGGTTGCCACGCCGGTGGGCTTCCCGCAGCATCGCGGCATGACACGAGGGAGCGTTTCGCTGCGCCTGGCGCTGCTGCTGCTGCTCACCGGCGGCCTGCTGGCGGCCCTGGCCGTGCTGGCGCTGCGCGCGCTCGAGCAGAGCGCCAGCTCGGTGGAAAGCCTGTACAAGGACCGGGTCGTGCCGCTGTACCAGCTGCGCCAGGTGGTGGCCGGCTACGAGACCGACGTCACCGGCAGCGTGCAACGGGTGCGCGACGGCAGCCTCGGCGCGGCCGAGGCCGTCGCCCGCATCGACGACGCGCAGGCGCGCAGCACCCGGCAATGGCGGGCCTACAAGCAGACCTACCTGGTCGAGCTGGAGCAGCGCCTGGTGGCACAGGCCGAGCCGCTGCTGCAGCAGGCCGATGCGGTGGTGGCACGCGCGCGCCAGGCCATCGCGCAGCAGGACCTCGGCGCACTGACGCAGCTGGCCACCAACGACCTGCCGGCGGCCCTGAAGCCGATGAACGCCGTGATGGAGCAGCTGCTGCAGGTGCAGCTGTCGGTGGCGCAGGAAGAGGCCGAGCGCATCCAGCACCTGCGGCGCCGCGCCTGGCTGGCGGTGGCCGGCCTGGCCCTGCTGGCGGCGGCCGTCGGCACGCTGCTGGGCGCTTCGGTCGTCTCCGCGCACCAGCGCGAGCGCCGCGAGGCCGATGCCCGCACCGAACGCATGAGCCGGTTCTACCGCGCCCTGTCGCGCACCAACCAGCTCATCGTGCGCGAGCGCGACCCGCAGGCCCTGCTGGCGCAGCTGGCCCGCATCGTCGTCGACGAGGGCCATGCGCAGATCGCCGGCGTCTTCCTGATCGAACACGGCGAACTGCGGCGCGTGAC
Source organism: Aquabacterium sp. (assembly GCF_044226965.1). Taxonomy (GTDB): domain Bacteria; phylum Pseudomonadota; class Gammaproteobacteria; order Burkholderiales; family Burkholderiaceae_C; genus Pseudaquabacterium. The sequence goes on from NZ_JBGAGA010000042.1 coordinate 26,041, forward strand.
CGTGGCCACCCAGGACGGCCCGGTGCCGGCAGCGCTGCCCGAGCGCCTGCCCCTGGCGCGGCCGGGTGTCCAGGCCTCGGTGGTGGGCCGCGCGGTGGTGGCCGGCCGCCACGAGGTCACCAACAACTACCTGCAGGACCCGGGCCTGGCCGCGTGGCATCCACTGGCGCTGCAGGTCAACTTCCGCTCGATGGGGGCCTTCGTGCTGCGCCGCGGCGGCGAGGTCCACGGCGCGCTGGCCATCCATGCCGAGGAAGCGGGCTACTTCGATGCGCCGCTGGAGGCCCTGCTCGACGAGATGGCCGCCGACGTCTCGTTCGCGCTCGACCAGATCGACCGCGAGGCCGAACACGCGCGGGCGCGCCAGGCGGCCGAGGCCGGCCTCGAGCGCTTCCGGCTGCTGTTCTACACCGCGCCGATCCCGGCGATGATCATCAGCCGCGACGGCTTTCGGGTGCGCGAGATCAACAACGCGGCCGTGCAGCGCTACGGCATGACGCGCGAGCAGGTGCTGGGCCACCGCCTGATCGAGTTCGGCCTGGGCATCGTGGCCGAGGACCGCGCGGTCTTCGCGCGCGCGGTGCAGACCCATGGCCGCGTCGAAGGCTGGCCGGTGCGGCTGCGCGTGGCGGGCGGCGAGCTGCGCGAGGTGCTGCTGAGTGCCGAAGCCATCGAGCACGACGGCGAGCCGTGCATCCTGGTGATGAGCCTGGACGCCACCGAGCTGCGGCGCGCCGAGGCCGAGCTGCGCGCGCTGAACGCCAGCCTCGAGCGGCGCGTGGCCGAACGCACCGCCCAGCTGCAGGCCACCGCCGACGCGCTGGCCCGCGCCCGCGACCAGGCCGAGGCCGCCACGCGCGCGAAGAGCGAGTTCCTGGCCAACATGAGCCACGAGATCCGCACGCCGATGAACGCGATCCTCGGGCTCACGCACCTGGCGCTGCGCACGCCGCTGGATGCGCGCCAGCACGACTACCTGAGCAAGTCCCGGCTGGCCGCCGATTCGCTGCTGGCGCTGATCGACCGCATCCTCGACTTCTCGAAGATCGAGGCCGGCAAGCTCGAGCTCGAGCAGCGGCCGTTCCGGCTCGACGAGCTGCTGCAGCGCGTGGACAGCATCGCCGGCGCGCTGGCGCAGCATAAGGGCTTGCGCTTCACGATGGCCATCGCGCCCGAGGTGCCGCCCTGGCTGCGCGGCGATGCGCAGCGCCTGCAGCAGGTGCTGCTGAACCTGTGCAACAACGCGGTGAAGTTCACCCCCGAAGGCGAGGTGACGACCACGGTCGCGCTGCAGTCGCGGCAGGACACGCAGTGCACGCTGCGCTTCGAGGTGCGCGACAGCGGCATCGGCATGACGCCCGAACAGCTCGGCCGCCTGTTCCAGCCCTTCATGCAGGCCGACGCCTCGACCACCCGCCGCTTCGGCGGCACCGGGCTGGGCCTGGCCATCAGCCGCCAGCTGGTGACGCTGATGGGCGGCGAGATCGCGGCGCGCAGCACGGCGGGCCGGGGCAGCGCGTTCAGCTTCACCGTGCCGCTGGCGCTGGCCGACGACCGCGAGGCCGTGGCCGAGGCGCCCCCGCCGCCGGCCCCGCAAGGCAGTGGCAGCCTGCGCGGCCGCCGTGTGCTGCTGGTGGAGGACAACGAGCTGAACCAGGTGGTGGCCGCCGAGCTGCTGCGCGGCGAGGCTGGCGTGCAGGTGACGGTGGCCGCCGGCGGCGCCCAGGCGCTGCAGCTGCTGCAGCCACCGGACGCGGTGCTGCCGGACGCGGTGCTGATGGACCTGCAGATGCCCGGCATGGACGGCCTGGAGGTGACGCGCCGCATCCGCGCCGATGCCCGGCTGGCGGCGCTGCCGATCATCGCGATGACGGCCAATGCCTCGGTGGCCGACCGAGAGCGCTGCCTGGCGGCCGGCATGAACGACTACCTGACCAAGCCCTTCGATCCGGACGACCTGTTCGGCGTGCTGGCGCGGGTGCTCGGCGCCGCCCCCCCGCGCGCGCTGCCGCGGCTGGCCGGGTTGGCCGAATTGCGCGGGGCGATGGGCGCCGACGGCAGCATCTCGTTCGCGCTGGGGCTGGACCGCTGCCTGGGCAAGGCCGAGCTGCACGACCGCATCCTGCGCCGCTTCGTCGACACGCGCGCCCGGCTGCCCGAGGAGCTGCGCGACGCGGTGGCCGCCGGCCAGACGGCGCAGGCCGTGTTGATCGCGCACACGCTGGTGTCGACCGCCGGCACCATCGGCGCGATGCCGCTGTCGGCCATGGCCCGTGCGCTGCAGCAGGCCCTGGAGCAGCAGCAGGCCGACCGCTTGCCGATGCTGCTGCAGGCGCTGGCGCAGGAACATGCCGTCGTGCTCGCGGCGATCCGCGCCCATCTGGCCGCCGCGATGCCCGGCGCCTGAGCGAAGTGATTAAATGGCTTCCGTGAGCGAAGACGACAGCAGTACCCCTCCGCGTTCCTACTCCACCGCCGAAGTGGCGCGCCGGCTGGGCGTTTCGGTGCCCACCGTGCAGCGCTGGGTCGACCAGGGTCACCTGAAGGCCTGGAAGACCGTGGGCGGCCACCGGCGGCTCGATGCGGACAGCGCCGACCGCTTCATCGCGCGCCAGACCAGCGCCGGCGCCGCCGCGCCGGAAGCCGACGGCCCGACGCGGCCGTTGTCGGTGCTGCTGGTGGACGACAGTGCCGACGACCGCGACCTGATGAGCGCACTGGTCGAAGCGGCGATTCCCGGCGCCAGCATCGACCATGCCGAGAACGGCTTCGAGGCGCTGGTGGCCATCGGCCACTCGGCCCCCGACGTGGTGATCACCGACATCATGATGCCGAACATGAACGGCTTCGAGATGCTGCGCCACCTGGCCACCGAGAGCACGGTGCGGCCGCGGCTGATCGTCGCCGTCAGCGGGCTGGCACCGGACCGGCTGGCCGCGATGGGCGCTTGGCCGCTGGCGGTGAAGGTGGTGAGCAAGCCGATCGACCCGCGCCTGTTCATCGACACGGTGCGCGCCGGCGCCGCGGCGCTGCGCTGATTCAAGCCGGGCCGCGCGGCTCAGGCAACGCTGCGCTGGCGGATCCAGTCCACCACCTCGGCCAGGATGCCGCCGATGTCGGCCTGCAGACGCTCGAAATTGGCGTTGGGCTCGCGGCTCGGCTCGTGCATGTACAGCGCGCGGTTGACCTCGATCTGCAGGCTGTGCCGGCCCTGCGCCGGCTGGCCATGCAGGCGCACCAGCTCCTGCCCGGCGTAGGGATCGTTGACCGCGACGCGGTAGCCGCGCGCCTGCATCGCGCCGCGCACCGCGTCGACGAAGGCAGGCGCGCAGGTGCGGCCGTGCAGGTCGCCCAGCACGAAGTCGGCCAGCGGGCCGCGGTCCTTCAGCCCCAGGCGCTCGTAGGCATTGGCCGGCATCGAGTGCAGGTTCAGGTGCCAGCAGGCGCCGAAGCGCTGCAACGCGGCGTCGCAGGCCGCGTGAAGGGCCTGGTGGTAGGGGTGCCAGCAGCGGTCGATGCGCCGCTGCACCTCGGCCACGGACAGGCGGCGCTGGTAGATCGGCTCGCCGGTGGGCGTGAGCTGCCACACCAGGCCCATGCCCAGTTCGCGCGTGCGCTGCGTGGGCTGCAGCGGCGCGGGCCAGGGCTCGGCCGTGGATCAGCGTGGCACCCAGCGCGGGTGCCTGCATCCACAGGCGCTCGATGTGCGTGTCCTCGCCCTTTCGCAGCAGCGCGGGCTCGGCCGCGAAGCCGTAGTCCAGCGGGTAGCGGGTGCCGCTGTGCGGTGAGTCGCATACCAGCGGCAGCGCCCGGTCGGCAGCGCCGGGCAGCACGCCGACCCAGGGTCGGCCATCGTCGAGCGGGGCGGTGTCGGGCAGCGGCATCGCCGGATTCCAGCATGAAACGCGCCCAGGGCGGTGGCCCTGCCCGGCTCGCGTGCTCACCTCTTTCATGCAAATTGTGCTCAATTTATGTTGTATTTGTTTTGTTTGATTTAAAGTGGACAGCGAGACACTCCGAGAACGCGAGAGACGAACAACGATCGGCAACCCCTAGCAAAGGCCGCGCATGAACTGCTCCAACGCCCCCGGTTCGACCCCTGGCACCGCCGCCGGCCGGGGGCGCCTGTGGGCGCCCGCCGCCCTGGGCCTGGCCGGTGCGCTGGCGCTGCTGACGCTGGCGCCCTGGCAATGGGTGCCGCTCGCGCTGGCCGGGCTGCTGGCCACCGCCGGCGGGGCCATCAGCCGCTGGCAGCTGCACACCGAACGGCAGCACCGGGCGGCGCTGGCGCGCTACGTCGGCGGCCAGCAGCAGCTCGGGCAGCTGCTGCTGCCGGTGTGGGCCCAGCACATCGAGTCGGCCCGCGGCCAGATGGAGACCGCCATCGCCGCGCTGAGCCAGCGCTTCTCCGGCATCGTCGACCAGCTGCAGCAGACCGCCGAGCTGTCCGAGGCCGGCAACGGCGGCGGCCTGGTGCCGCTGCTGTCGCGCAGCCAGCAGCAGCTGGACGCGGTGATCGCCGCGCAGCGCGAGGCCATGGCCAGCAAGCAGGCGCTGCTGGGCAGCATCACCGGGCTGCAGGGCTTCATCGGCGAGCTGCGCGAGATGGCCGCCACCGTCGCGCGCATCGCGCAGCAGACCAACCTGCTGGCGCTGAACGCCGCGGTCGAGGCGGCGCGCGCCGGCGAGCATGGCCGCGGCTTCGCGGTGGTGGCCCAGGAGGTGCGCATGCTGTCGCAGCAATCGGCGCAGACCGGCCGCGAGATCGGCGCCAAGGTCGACAGCGTGATCGCCGCGATCGAATCCGCCTGCCGCGGCGCGGAAGACTCGCTGGCCGCCGACCAGGCCTCGATGCGCGCCTCGGAGTCCAGCATCGGCACGGTGCTCGGCGGCTTCCGCAGCAGCACCGGCCACCTGCTGCAGCGCGCGCAGGCGCTGGCCGCCAGCCGCGAACAGCTGCGCGAGGAGATCTCGCAGGCGCTGGTGCAGCTGCAGTTCCAGGACCGCGTGAGCCAGGTGATGGCCCATGTGCACGCCAACATCGGCCGCGTGCCGCCGCTGCTGGCCGATGGCGAGCGCTGCTTCCGCGAGCGGCAGCAGCTGCAGCCGCTGGACGCCGCCGCGCTGCTGGCCGAGCTGGAAAACAGTTATGCGATGGCCAGCGAGCGTGCGCTGCACCACGGCCAGGCGGCCGCTGCCGCTGTGCCCGAGGCCAGCGAGGAAGTCACCTTCTTCTGACCCCGATCCACCACGACCACAGGACACCCCCATGGCCAAGACCATCATGATCGTCGACGACTCCGCCTCGCTGCGGCAGGTGGTCGGCATTGCACTGAAAGGCGCCGGCTACGAAGTGGTCGAAGGCAGCGACGGGCAGCACGCGCTGTCGCAGCTGAAGGGGCAGAAGGTGCACCTGATCATCAGCGACGTGAACATGCCCAACATGGACGGCATCAGCTTCCTGAAGGCGGTGAAGCAGCTGCCGGCCTACCGCTTCACGCCGGTGATGATGCTGACCACCGAATCGCAGGCCGAGAAGAAGGCGCAAGGCCAGGCCGCGGGGGCCAAGGCCTGGATGGTCAAGCCCTTCAAGCCCGATGCGCTGCTGAACGCGGTGCAGAAACTCATCCTCCCGTAAATCATTAAAGGCACGTCCCCATGATCTGCATCACCGGCGAGATGACCATCTACCGCGCGGCCGAGCTCAAACCGCTGCTGCTGCAGGCGCTGGCCGACGGCGACGGCGCGCCGATCGAGATCGACCTGGCCGAGGTCAGTGAATTCGATGCCGCCGGCCTGCAGCTGCTGATGGCGGCCAAGACCGCGGCCACCGCGGCCGGCCGCGCGCTGCGCCTGCAGGGGCACAGCCCGGCGGTGCTGGACGTGTTCGAGCTGCTGGACGTGGCCGCCTTCTTCGGCGACCCGCTGCTGATCGACAGCGCCACCGATGCCGGAGCCACCGCATGAACCTCGACGCCGCCCTGCACACCTTCACCGAGGAAAGCCGCGAGCTGCTCGGCGAGATGGAATCCGCGCTGCTGGCACTGGACCAGCTGGCCGATCGCACCGAAGCGGTGAACGCCATCTTCCGCGCCGCGCACACCATCAAGGGCTCGGCCGGGCTGTTCGGGCTCGACCACATCGTCGCGTTCACGCATGTGGTCGAGAGCGTGCTCGACGAGGTGCGCGGCGGCGCGCTGCACATCGGCGAGGAGCTGACGGTGCTGCTGCTGTCCTGCTGCGACCATCTGAGCCAGCTGATCGCCGATGTCGAAGCCGGCCGCCAGGCCCCCGATGCCGGGCAGCAGCAGGCCGGCGCCGCGCTGCTGGCCCAGCTGGCGCATCACCAGGCGCAGCCCGCCAGCCACGCGCTGGTGGCCGCAGCCGCGCCGGCCGACGGCCCTGCCCTCGAACGCCTGGCCGGCAACACCGGCCAAGCCGGCGATATGCGCGAGCACTGGCACCTGTCGCTGCGATTCGGGCCCGACGTGCTGCGCCACGGCATGGACCCGACCAGCTTCCTGCGCTACCTGAAGCGCCTGGGCCGCATCGTCGCGATCCACACCGTCACCGACGAGCTGCCGCCGCTGGCCGCGCTGGACCCGGAGAACTGCCACCTCGGCTTCGAGATCAGCTTCGCCAGCAGCGCCAGCAAGGCCGAGATCGAGGGCGTGTTCGAGTTCGTGCGCGACGAGTGCTCGATCGGCCTGCTCGCACCGCACAGCCGCACCGAAGAATACGTGCAGCTGATCCAGTCGCTGCCCACCCACGCGCTGCGGCTGGGCGAGATCCTGGTCGCCTGCGGCAGCATCACGCAGCGCGAGCTGAACGAGGCGCTGGCCGCGCAGGCCCGCAGCGCCGAGGCGGCCAGCACGCCCCAGGCGCCGCTGATCGGCAGCATCCTGGTGAACCAGCGGGCGGTGGCGCCCGAGGTGGTGGAAGCCGCGCTGGTCAAGCAGCGCCAGGCCAGCGACGGCAAGGCGGCCGAGGCGCGCTCGCTGCGCATCGATGCCGACAAGCTGGACACGCTGATCAACCTGGTGGGCGAACTGATCATCGCCGGCGCCAGCGCCAACCTGCTGGCGCAGCAGACCCACCAGGCCGAGCTGCAGGAGGCCACCTCGCGCCTGTCGGGCCTGGTGCAGCAGGTGCGCGACAGCGCCTTGCAGCTGCGCATGGTGAAGATCGGCGCCACCTTCAACCGCTTCCAGCGCGTGGTGCACGACGTGGCGCGCGAGATCGGCAAGGACATCGCGCTCGACGTGAGCGGCGAAGACACCGAGCTCGACAAGACCGTGGTCGAGAAGATCGGCGACCCGCTGCTGCACCTGGTGCGCAACGCCATCGACCACGGCATCGAGCCGCCGGACGAGCGCGAGGCGCGCGGCAAGCCCGAGCGCGGCACCGTGCGGCTGAATGCCTTCCACGATTCCGGCAGCATCGTGATCGAGGTCGGCGACGACGGCGGCGGCCTGAAGCGTGACCGCATCCTGGCCAAGGCCCTCGAGCGCGGCCTGGTGCAGCCGGACCAGCGCCTCACCGACGCCGAAGTGTTCGAGCTGATCTTCGAGCCCGGCTTCTCCACCGCCGAGCAGATCACCAACCTCTCCGGCCGCGGCGTCGGCATGGACGTGGTCAAGCGCAACATCACGGCGCTGCGCGGCACCGTGTCCATCCGCTCGATCGAGGGGATGGGCACCACCGTCAGCGTTCGGCTGCCGCTCACTTTGGCCATCATCGACGGCTTCCTGGTCGGCGTCGGCGGCTCGGTGTTCGTGGTGCCGCTGGAGGTGGTAGACGAGTGCATCGAGTTTGCCAGCGAGCCCGGCCAATCCTTCAGCAACCTGCGCGGCCAGGTGCTGCCGCAGATCCGGCTGCGCGACCACTTCGAGATCGAGGCGCCGCCGCCGCGGCGCGAGAGCGTGGTCGTGATCCAGCAGGCCGGCCAGCGCTTCGGCCTGGTGGTCGACAGCCTGATGGGCGAGTTCCAGACCGTGATCAAGCCGCTGTCGCGCGTGTTCGCCCAGGTCAAGAGCATCTCCGGCTCCACCATCCTCGGCAGCGGCGAGGTGGCCCTGATCCTCGACGTGGCCGCGCTGATGGCCAGTGTCACCAGCCCGGCGCCGCGCGCCGAACAACTTTCAAACTGAATCCACCCTCCCCTGCAGAAAGGGACCCCACCATGTTTGCCAATGTTTCGCTCAAGGCCAAGATCCTCACGCTGATCAGCGTGGGCGTGCTGGCCCTGCTGGCGGTGATCGTGATCGCCTTCTTCGGCCTGAAGCGCGACGCCGAGATGCTCGACGAGATCGGCCGCAACCGGCTGCCGTCGATCAATTCGCTGCAGGTCATCAACGAGGCGCAGACCGCCATCCGCTCCAACAGCCGCGCCTTCGACGCGCTGGCGCTGTACCCGGCCGAGTGGAAGGACATCGACAGCGCCATCGAGCGCAAGGCCACCGCCTGGGCCCGCGCAGAGAAGGCCTGGAAGGTCTACGAACCGCTGCCGCAGGAGCCCGAGGAGGCCCAGGTGTGGAAGCAGTTCACGAAGGAGTGGGACGCCTGGAAGGCCGCCGACATGAAGCTGACGGCGCTGATGAAGGACGGCAGCAAGGCCGACTCGCCGGCGCAGCGCAAGCAGGTGTTCGAGCAGTTCCACCAGCTGCTGCTGGACGCCCGCCCGCTGTTCACCGCCGCCGAAGCCAGCCTGGGCAAGCTGGTCGAGCTGAACAAGCAGTACGCAGACGCGGCGGTGCAGCACGCCACCGAGTCCTCCACCCGCGCCCAGGTGCTGATGTACGGCACCAGCGGCGTGGCGCTGGTGGCGCTGATGCTGCTGGGCCTGTTCATGCTGCGTGCGGTGATGCGCCAGCTCGGCGGCGACCCGGCCTATGCGGCCCGGGTGGTCGAGCAGGTGGCCGCGGGCGACCTGACGATCGACATCGCCCTGCGCGCCGGCGACGACCGCAGCCTGCTGTTCGCGATGAAGCAGATGGTCGGCAAGCTCTCGCACGTGGTGTCCGAGGTGTCCAACAGCGCGAACGGCCTGGCCAGCGCGGCCGAGCAGGTGAACTCCACCGCGCAGTCGCTGTCGCAAGCGGCCACCGAGCAGGCCTCGGGCGTCGAGGAGACCAGCGCCTCGGTCGAGCAAATGACGGCCTCGATCACGCAGAACACCGAGAACGCCAAGGCCACCGACGCGATGGCCAGCAAGGCCGCCACCGAAGCCACCGAAGGCGGCGAGGCGGTGAAGTCCACCGTCGCGGCGATGAAGCAGATTGCCAAGAAGATCGTCATCATCGACGACATCGCCTACCAGACCAACCTGCTGGCGCTGAACGCGGCCATCGAGGCGGCCCGCGCCGGCGAACATGGCAAGGGCTTCGCAGTGGTGGCCGCCGAGGTGCGCAAGCTGGCCGAACGCAGCCAGGTCGCGGCGCAGGAGATCGGCGAAGTGGCCGGCTCCAGCGTCGAGCTGGCCGAGCGTGCCGGCCACCTGCTCGACGAGATGGTGCCCAACATCAAGCGCACCTCCGACCTGGTGCAGGAGATCACCGCCGCCTCGGAAGAACAATCGTCCGGCGTCGCGCAGATCAACTCCGCCGTCGCGCAGCTGAGCCAGACCACGCAGCAGAACGCCGCCGGCTCCGAAGAGCTGGCCGCCACCGCCGAGGAGATGAGCGGCCAGGCCGAGGAGCTGCAGAACATCATCAGCTTCTTCAAGACCGAAGGCAGCGCAACCACCCCGGCGAGCGCCGCGCGCCAGGTGCTGCGCAAGGCCGCCGCGCGCACGCCCGCAGGCCCGGCGCGCCGCGCCGAGCCCAAGGCCCACGGCAGCGAGCAGGCGCCGGACGAGAGCCACTTCGTCAAGTACTGATCGCCTCCTGGCCAAGCGAAGGACAGACCATGAACGCTCTCGTTCCCGTCGCCGCCAACGCGGCGACCCTGGAGCCGACGCAGTACCTCACCTTCATGCTGCGCGGCGAGGTGTATGCGATCGGCATCCTGTCGATCAAGGAGATCATCGAGTACGGCGGCCTGACCAGCGTGCCGATGATGCCGGCCACGATTCGCGGCGTGATCAACCTGCGTGGCGCGGTGGTGCCGGTGATGGACCTGGCGGTGCGCTTCGGCAAGCCGACGGCCGAGGTCACCAAGCGAACCTGCATCGTCATCGTCGAGCTCGAAGTCAACGGCGAGCAGCAGGTGGTGGGCATCGTCGTCGACTCGGTCAACGCGGTGCAGGAGATCGCGCCGGCCGACATCGAGCCGCCACCCAGCTTCGGCATGGCCATTGCCACCGATTTCGTCTCGGGCATGGGCAAGGTCAACGGCAAGTTCGTGATCCTGCTGAACATCCAGCAGGTGCTGGCGATCGACGGCCTGGCCGTGACCGTCGGCAGCGCCGAAGCGCTGGCCGCCTGAAGCGCGCGCCGGAGCCCGCGATGACGATCGAGATCAGCGAGCGCGAGTTCCGGCAGTTCCAGGCCTTCATCCACGAGTCGGCCGGCATCACGCTGTCGTCGGCGAAGAAGGCGCTGGTCAGCGGCCGGCTCGACAAGCGACTGCGCGAGCGCGGCCTCGCCAGCTACACGCAGTACCACGCGCTGCTGCGCAGCGGCCGCGAGCCCGACGAGGTGCAGCGCGCGATCGACCTGCTGACGACCAACGAGACCTACTTCTTCCGCGAGCCGCGCCATTTCGAGCTGCTGCACGAACTGGCCCTGGACGCACGCCGGCAGGGCCAGCCGCTGCGGGTGTGGAGCGCCGCCTGCTCCAGCGGCGAGGAGCCCTACAGCATCGCGATGGTGCTGGCCGATGCGCAGGGCGACCTGCCGTGGGAGGTGCTGGCCTCCGACATCAGCAGCCGCATGCTCGAGCGCGCGCGCAGCGGCCACTACCCGGACACGCGCACCGAGGGCATCGCCCCCGAGTATTTGAGGCGCTATTGCCTGCGTGGCACCGGCCCGCAGGCGGGCACGCTGCTGGTGCAGCGCGCGCTGCGACAGCGCGTGAATTTCCTGCAGATCAACCTCGACCGGCCGCTGCCAAGCGTGGGCCTGTTCGACATCGTGTTCCTGCGCAACGTGATGATCTACTTCGACGCCACCACCAAGCGCGAGGTCGTCGCCCGGCTGGTGACGACGCTCAAGAAAGGCGGCCATCTGCTGATCGGCCATTCCGAATCGCTGACCGACATGCACCCCGAGCTGCGCGCGGTGGCGCCTTCGGTCTACCGCCGGATGTGAGCGTTACACCATGAGCATCCAGGTCATGATCGTCGACGACTCCGCCGTGGTGCGCCAGGTGCTGGGCGCGCTGCTCGCCGCCGCGCCGGGCATCGAGGTGCTGCATGCGGTGGCCGATCCGCTGCTGGCGATGGAGCGCATGAAGAGCGCGTGGCCGGACGTGATCGTGCTGGACGTCGAGATGCCGCGCATGGACGGCATCACCTTCCTGCGCAAGATCATGGCCGAGCGGCCGACGCCGGTGGTCATCTGTTCGACGCTGACCGAGCGCGGCGCGAAGACCTCGGTGGAGGCGCTGTCTGCCGGCGCGGTGGCCATCGTCACCAAACCCAAGCTGGACCTGAAGCGCTTCCTGCAGGACAGCGCGAGCGAGCTGGTGCAGGCGGTGAAGGCCGCGGCGCGGGCGAACGTCGGGCGGCTCGCGCCGCGGCCGCCGACGGCGGCCCCGGCAGGGCCGACGCAGAGCGCCGACGTGATCCTGCCTGCGGCGCCGATGGCCGCCCCGCGCGCGATGGCGCAGACCACCGAGCAGGTGGTGGCCATCGGCACCTCCACCGGCGGCACGCAGGCGCTGGAGCAGGTGCTCACCGCGCTGCCGCGCGTCAGCCCCGCCATCGTCATCGTGCAGCACATGCCGGAGAAGTTCACCGCCGCGTTCGCGCAGCGGCTGGACCAGCTGTGCGCCATCGAGGTCAAGGAAGCGCAGAGCAACGACCGCGTGCGCCCGGGCCGCGCCTTGATCGCGCCCGGCGGCCGCCACTTGCTGCTGCGGCGCAACGGCGCGCAGTATTTCGTCGAGGTGGTCGACGGGCCACCGGTCAGCCGGCATCGCCCCTCGGTGGATGTGCTGTTCCGCTCGGTGGCGCGCTGCGCCGGCGCGAATGCGCTGGGCATCATCATGACCGGCATGGGCGACGACGGTGCCGCCGGCCTGCTGGAAATGCGCGAGGCCGGCGCCCGCACCGTGGCGCAGGACGAAGCCAGCTGCGTGGTCTATGGCATGCCGCGCGAAGCGGTCAAGCGCGGCGCGGTGGAGCGCAGCGTGCCGCTGGCGGCCATCGACCGCGAAATCCTGGCACTCGGCCCGAGTGCCAGCGCCCTCGGGAGCCCGTGAACATGACGCCCCCTGTACCCACCGCGCTGAGCGTGCTGGTGGTCGAAGACAGCCCCACGCAGCGCGAGCACCTGGTGGCGATGCTGCAGGACATGGGCCTGGCCGACGTGCTGCAGGCTGCCGAGGGCCACGAGGCGCTGCGCCTGCTGCAATCGCGCGCCGAGCCGGTGTTCCTGGTCATCACCGACATCGCGATGCCCGGCATGGACGGCATCGAACTGCTCGGCCGTGTCGACGCGGCCGGCCTCGCCGAGCACCTGATCGTGGCCAGCGCACGCGACCCGCGCCTGCTGGAAACGGTGGAGCGCCTGGGCAGCGAGCAGCGCGCGACCCGGCTGCTCGGCACGCTGGTCAAGCCGGTGGCGCGCGAACAGCTGCAGCCCCTGCTCGACGATGCGCTCAAGCCCCGGCGTGCCGGCCAGCGCCCGGCCGCGCCGGGCAACGCCGCAACAGCCGCGGCGCCGGACCTGCCGGAAATCGAGCGCGCGCTGGCGGCAGGCGAATTCGTGCCGTACTTCCAGCCCAAGCTCTCGCTGCGCGACGTGCGGCTGCGGGGCGTGGAAGTGCTGGCACGCTGGCAGCACCCGACGCTGGGCCTGGTCGGCCCGCAGCGCTTCATCCCGCGCATCGAAGGCACGCCGTTGATGGCGCGCTTCACGCTGGCCATCGTCGAGCAGTCGCTGCGGCAGATGCAGCAGTGGTCGCGTTCGTTGCCGAACCTGAGCGTCTCGCTGAACCTGTCGGCCGACGACCTGGCCGATGCCGGCTTCATCGAGCGCCTGACCGCATTGGTCGCTGCGCAGGGCATCGCGCCGGCCGCCGTCACCTGGGAAGTGACCGAGACCTCGCTGATGAGCACGCGTTCGCTGGCCAACCTGGCGCGGCTGAGCCTGAAGGGCTTCGGCCTGGCGATGGACGACTACGGCATCGGCTACTCGTCGATGCAGACCCTCTCGCGCTGCCCCTTCACCGAGCTGAAGATCGACCGCAGCTTCGTGCACGGCGCGAGCGAGCGCGCGAACCGCCGCGCCATCTTGCTGAGCGCGCTGGACATCGGCCGGCGGCTGGGCATCACCACGGTGGCCGAAGGCGTCGAAACCGCGGCCGACTGGCGCCTGCTGCGGCTGCTGGGATGCGAGTTGGCCCAGGGCTACCTGCTGGCCAGGCCGATGCCGGGCGGCGACTTGCTGGGCTGGTTCACCAGCCAGCGTGGCCGGCTGCGCGATCTGGCAGGACCCCACGATGGCGCCGCCCTCGGTACCGTCTGCTGAGCTCGCCACCTTCCCCTCACACACCCGTTCGCAGGAAAGGCAACCATGTCCATGTTCTCCAACCTGAAGATCGGCACCCGGCTGGGGCTCGGCTTCGCCGCCATGCTGGCCCTGCTGCTGGTGCTAGGACTGGCGGCGATCAACCGCCTGGCGGCCGTCAACGACGCCACGGCCGAACTCGCCACCAACTGGCTGGTCGGGACCCGCACGCTGGGCGAGTACCAGGCGGCCTTGAACGGGCAGCGCCGCGCCGAAGCGATGGCCTTGATGAGCCCGACGCCGGAGGCCCGGGCCGCCGAGGTCCAACACCTGAAAGACGCGGCCCAGGAGGCCGCCGAAGCCTGGAAGCGCTACGACGCCACCGTGGCGTCCGAGACCGAGCGCCGCATCGCCGACGAGATCCGCGCGGCCGAGACCCGCTTCGTCGCGCAGCAGGCCCGCTCGATCGAGCTGGCCAGCAAGGGCGACACCAGCGGGGCAATGGCCATCTACCAGGGTGACAGCCGCAAGGTCTTCGGCGACCTGATGGCCGCCGTGAGCCGCGACGTCGTGTTCCAGACCCAGGGGGGCGACGGCGCCTACCAGGACTCGCAGCGCAACTACCAGCACACGCTGTGGCTCGTGGGCGGGCTGCTGGCGCTGGGCATGGTCACCGGCGCGCTGCTGGCCTGGCTGATCACCCGCTCGATCACCGGCCCGATCCGCCAGGCCGTGCAGCTGGCCGAGACGGTGGCCGAAGGCGACCTGCGCGCGCAGCTGACGACCAGGCGCCGCGACGAAGCCGGCCAGCTGCTGGCCGCGCTGCAGCGCATGACCGAGAACCTGGCGCGCATCGTGGCCGGCGTGCGCGGCAATGCCGACAGTGTGGCCACCGCCAGCGGCCAGATCGCCCAGGGCAATGCCGACCTGAGCCAGCGCACCGAGGAGCAGGCCAGCAATCTGCAGCAGACCGCGGCCTCGATGGAGCAGCTGACCGCCACCGTGAACCACAACGCCGACACCGCACGCCAGGCCGCGCAGCTGGCCGCGCAGGCCGCCAGCGTGGCCGACCAGGGCGGCACGGTGGTCGGCCAGGTGGTGGCGACGATGCAGGACATCAGCGACAGCTCGCGCCGCATTGCCGACATCATCGGCACCATCGACAGCATCGCGTTCCAGACCAACATCCTGGCGCTGAACGCCGCGGTGGAAGCCGCGCGCGCCGGCGAGCAGGGCCGCGGCTTCGCGGTGGTGGCCGGCGAGGTGCGGCTGCTGGCGCAACGCAGCGCCGAGGCGGCGCGCGAGATCAAGTCGCTGATCGGCGCCAGCGTCGAGAAGGTCGAGGCCGGCAGCACGCTGGTCGGCGACGCCGGCCGCACCATTGGCGAGGTGGTCGCGCAAGTGCGGCGCGTCAACGACCTGATCGCCGAGATCAGCGCCGCCAGCAACGAACAGAGCAGCGGCATCGGCCAGATCGGCGATGCGGTGAACCAGCTCGACCAGGTGACGCAGCAGAACGCCGCGCTGGTGGAAGAAAGCGCCGCGGCGGCCGAGAGCCTGAAGCAGCAGGCCGCGCAGCTGACGCAGACGGTGGCGGTGTTCACGCTGGCCGAGCGGGCGGCCGCGGCACCGGCCGCCTGACCGACCCTTCGCGACGAATCCCTGCCATGAACCCCACCCAGCAGAGCCTGCTCGAGCAGATGCAGATCCACGACCTGGAGATCGCACGCCGCAAGGAACTGCTGGGCTTCGGCCCGCGCGACGTGCAGCTGCTGTCCGCCTGCAGCGGCTTCATCGCGGAAGAGGTCGAAGCCCTGGTGGCGGTGTTCTACGAAAAGCAGACCGGGATCGACGAGATCTCGCTGATCATCGGCGACATCGGCACGCTGACCCGGCTGCGCGCGGCGATGACCCGCTACGTGATCGACCTGTTCGCCGGCTACTACGACGAGGACTACGTCAACAACCGCCTGCGCATCGGCCTGGTCCACAAGCGCATCGGGGTCGCGCCGAAGTACTACCTGTCGGCGATGCGAATCCTGAAGTCGCTGCTGCTGGACGTGCTGGCGCGCCGCATGGGCGCGCACCCCGACCGCGAAGACACCGTGCAGGCGCTGGACAAGCTGCTGTACTTCGACAACGAGTTCGTCTTCGACACCTACATCCGCAGCCTGCTGGCCGAGATCGAATCGGCCAAGGACAAGGCGATCCAGCACGCGCTCAGCCTCGAGCAGAAGGTGGCCGAGCGCACGCGCGAACTCGAGGAAGTCTCGCGCCGCGATCCGCTGACCGGGCTGTACAACCAGCGCTTCTTCGCCGAATCGCTGCGCCGCGAGCTCTCGCGCGCGCGGCGCGCGGGCCGGCCGCTGTCGCTGCTGTATGTGGACGTGGACGATTTCAAGCTCGTCAACGACCGCCGCGGCCACCTGGCCGGCGACGAGGTGCTGCGCGCGGTGGCCGGCCTGCTGCAGGCCACCTGCCGCGACTACGACCTGTGCTGCCGCTACGGCGGCGACGAGTTCTGCGTGCTGCTGCCCGACGCCGATGCGGCGACCGCCACCGAGATCGCCGGCCGCCTGATCGAGGAATGGTCGCGCCAGCCGGGCCAGCCGCCGCTCAGCGTGGGCGTGGCCCAGGCCGGCCCTGACGACTGGCCGGAGCCAGCCCAGCTGATCGGCCAGGCCGACCGCGCGATGTACAGCGCCAAGGCCCAGGGCGGCGGGCGCTGCGCCCAGGCCGCCTCGGACAGCTGAAGGCGGGCCTCCCCCCGCCCGGTGACGCGCTCAGCGCGCAGGCGGGCTGAACGACCCCCCTCCACGATGGGGGGGCTCGGCACCCCCGGGTTTCCTACGCTGTACCCCAGTGAAGGAGACACCCCCGATGAGCGCCACCGCCACCCTGGCCAGCCCGGCCGCCCCCGCCGTCATCAGCGCCGAGGCGCTGACCCGCAGCCTTCGCGTCGAGCCGCTGACCTGCGCGCTGGGCGCCGAGCTGTCGAACATCCACCTCGGCGCCGCCTCGCGCGACGCCGGGCTGATGGCCGAGATCCGCGCGTTGCTGGTGAGGCACCGCGTGCTGTTCTTCCGCGACCAGGACATCACGCGGGCCGAGCACGTGGCCTTCGCGCGCCATTTCGGCGAGCTGGAAGACCACCCCGTGGCGGGCAGTGACCCCGAGCATCCCGGACTGGTGCGCATCTACAAGAGCCCCGAGACGCCGAACGACCGCTACGAGAACGCCTGGCACACCGACGCCACCTGGCGCGAACAGCCGCCCTTCGGCTGCGTGCTGCGCTGCGTGGAATGCCCGCCGGTGGGCGGCGACACGATGTGGGCCAACATGGTGCTGGCCTACGAGAAGCTGCCGGAGGACGTGAAGCGCAAGATCGACGGCCTGCGCGCACGACACAGCATCGAGGCCAGCTTCGGCGCGGCGATGCCGATCGAGAAGCGCCTGGCGCTGAAGGCCCAGTTCCCCGATGCCGAGCACCCGGTGGTGCGCACGCACCCGGACACGGCCGAGAAGATCCTCTTCGTCAACGCCTTCACCACGCACTTCACGAACTTCCACACCGCTGCCCACGTGCGCGTGGGGCAGGACTACACCCACGGCGCCAGCGAGCTGCTGCGCTACCTGCAGAGCCAGGCCTTCATCCCCGAGTACCAGCTGCGCTGGCGCTGGCAGCCGAATTCGGTGGCCATGTGGGACAACCGCTCGACCCAGCACTACGCGGTGATGGACTACCCCCCGTGCCACCGCAAGATGGAACGCGCCGGCATCAAGGGCGACACCCCGTTCTGACTCTCCTAACACCTGAAAGACACGCCATGAACTTCCAAGACGGCTCGCTGTTCCCCGAGAACCAGGACAAGCTGGTGATCACCGTGGCCCCCTACGGCCCCGAGTGGATGCCGGCGGACTTTCCGGAGGACATCCCGCTGACGATGGACGAGCAGGTCCAGAAGGCGGTGGACTGCCACAACGCCGGCGCCACCGTGCTGCACCTGCATGTGCGCGAACTCGACGGCCACGGCAGCAAGCGGCTGTCGAAGTTCAACGAGCTGATCGCCGGCATCCGCGCCCGCGTGCCCGAGCTGATCATCCAGGTCGGTGGCTCGATCTCGTTCGCGCCCGAAGGCGACGGCGAAGCGGCCAAGTGGCTCTCCGACGACACGCGCCACATGCTGGCCGAGCTGCAGCCGCGGCCGGACCAGGTGACGATCGCGATCAACTCGAACCAGATGAACGTGGTCGAGCAGATGACCGAGGCCGACATCGCCGGCACCTCGCTGGCCGAACCGGCGATGTACCGCGCCTACCGCGAGATGACGATTCCCGCCGGTCCGGAATGGGTCGAGGAACACATCCGCCGGCTCTCCGCCAAGGGCATCCAGACCCACTTCCAGCTCGCCAACATCACGCAGCTGGAGACAGTCGAACGCATGATGCGCCGCGGCGTCTGCAACGTGCCGCTGATCCTGACCTGGGTCGCCATCGGCGGCGGCTTCGATGCGCCGAACCTCTACAACCTGGCCAACTTCGTGCGCGCGGTGCCCGATGGCGCGGTGCTGACGCTCGAGACCAGCATGCTGAACGTGCTGCCGCTGAACATGATGGCCATCGCGATGGGCCTGCATGTGCGCTGCGGCATCGAGGACAACATCTGGACCCAGGACCGCAAGGCCAAGCTTGGCTCGGTGAAGCAGATCGAGCAGCTGGTGCGCATCAGCCGCGAGTTCGGCCGCGAGGTGGCCGATGCCGCCGAGGCGCGCCGCATCTACCGCATCGGCGAGTTCTACAAGAACGCCGACGAGACGCTGGCGAAGAACGGCTTCGCGCCGAACCGCCGCCACGGCCAGCGCGGCTTTCTCCAGCACGCCTGAACCGACGCATGCGCATGTCCCCGACGGTGCTGATCGTGCCCGGCCTGCGCGACGCGGTGGCCACGCACTGGCAGACGCTGCTGCACGACGAGCTCGCGGCCGCCGGCCGGCCGGTGCACAGCGTGCCGCCGATGGGCCGTGAGGACCTGGACTGCGGCGCGCGGGTCTGCGCGATCGAGCGTGCGGCGCAGGCGATTCCAGGGCCGATCGTCGTCGTCGCGCACAGCGGCGGCTGCATCATGGTGGCGCACTGGGCGCTGCAGACCGATCGGCCGGTACAGGCCGCGCTGCTGGCCACGCCGCCCGACTTCGAATCGCCGCTGCCCGCCGGCTACCCCACGCTCGGGGCCTTGCGCGCCGGCGGCTGGCTGCCGGTGCCGCAGCAGCGCCTGCCCTTCCCCAGCCTGGTGGCCGCGAGCAGCGACGACCCGCTGGCGCGCCCCGGGCGCGTGGCCGATCTGGCCGCGGCCTGGGGCAGCCGGCTGGTCGATCTGGGACCCGTCGGCCATCTGAACCCGGCCTCGGGCTTCGGCCCCTGGCCGCGCGGCCGGCAGCTGCTGGACGAATTGCTCGAACAACCCTGAAGGAGACATCCCCATGGCCCGTGCCATCCGCATCCACCAGACCGGCGGCCCCGAGGTGCTCGAGCTGCAGACCGTCGAGGTCGCCGAGCCCGGCCCTGGCCAGGCGCGCGTGCGCCACAGCCATGTGGCGGTGAACTTCATCGACATCTACTTCCGCAGCGGCCGCTACCCGATGCCGCTGCCCAATGGCCTGGGCTCCGACGCGGTCGGCGTGGTGGAGGCGGTGGGCCCCGGCGTCACCGAGGTCCAGCCCGGCGACCGCGTCGGCTACCTGCTCGGGCCGCAAGGTGCCTATGCCGACGTGCGCGTGATGCCAGCCGAGGTGCTGATTCCGCTACCCGACGATGTGAGCGACAGCACCGCCGCCACGCTGATGATGAAAGGCATGACGGCGCAGTACCTGTTCCGCCAGGTCTTTCCGCTCCAGGGCGGCGAGACCATCCTGTACCACGCGGCCGCCGGCGGCGTGGGCCTGGTGGCCTGCCAGTGGGCACGGGCACTGGGCGTCACGATGATCGGCACCGTCAGCACCGACGAGAAGGCCGCGGTGGCGCGCGCCCATGGCTGCGCCCACACCATCGTGACCAGCCGCGAGAACATCGCCGAGCGGGTGCGCGAGATCACCGGTGGCAAGGGCGTGCCGGTGGTGTACGACTCGGTCGGCAAGGACACCTTGCAGGCCTCGCTGGACAGCCTGCAGCCGCGCGGCGTCCTGGTGAGCAACGGCACCAGCTCGGGCCCGGTGGTGATCGACACCATGCAGCTGGCGATGAAGGGCTCGCTGTGGGTCACGCGGCCGGCGATGATCCACTACGCCACGCCGCGCAGCCACATGCTGGCGATGGCTGACGAGCTGTTCGGCCTGGTGCGCGCGGGTCACATCCAGGGCACGGCCAGCCAGACCTACGCGCTGGCCGATGCGGCGCTGGCGCACCGCGCGCTCGAATCGCGGCAGACGGTGGGCGCCACGGTGCTGATCCCCTGACCGCCGCCACTGCACGGGAACCGCCGCCATGCACCTCGATGCCCAACCGGCCCGGCCGGACGAGCGCTACCTGTTCGGCCCCGGGCCGGCCTGGTTCGCCTTCGGCATGACGATCGCGCTGATGGTGTTCGACTATGTCGACCGCCAGGTCATCGTCTCGCTGTTCCCGCAGATGAAGGCCGAGTGGGGCCTGAGCGACCGCCAGCTCGGCGCGCTGGTCTCGGTGGTGTCGCTGACCGTCGCGCTCGGCGCGCTGCCGGTGGCGCTGCTGGCCGACCGCGTCAGCCGCGTCAGGAGCGTCGCGGTAATGGCCGGTGCCTGGAGCCTGGCCACCGTGTCGTGCATGTTCACGCGCCAGTACGGCGCGCTGCTGGCCGCCCGCGCGGTGGTCGGCGTCGGCGAAGCCGGCTACGGCGCGGTGGGCGCGGCACTGATCGCCAGCCACTTTCCGCAGCGCCTGCGTGGCGCGCTGCTGGCCGGCTTCTTCGCCGCGGCCTCGGTCGGCTCGGTGCTCGGCGTGCTGCTGGGTGGCCTGATCGCCGCGCGCTGGGGCTGGCGCGCGGCCTTCGGCGTGGTCGGCCTGCCGGGCCTGCTGCTGGCGCTGCTGTACCTGAAGGTGCGCGACTACCAGACCGTGGCGCTCGATGTCACCACCACACGGCCGGGCGCGGGCCTGCGCGCCACCGCGCGTGCGCTGGGCCGCTCGGCCACCTTGCGCTGGGTGTGCGTGGGCGGCGCGGCGCAGCTGATCGTCGTCTCGGCGCTGTGGTCCTGGCTGCCGAGCTTCCTCAACCGGTTGCATGGGCTGGCACCCGAGCAGGCCGCGCTGAAGGCGGCGTTGGTGGTGCTGGCCGGCGCGCTGGGCAGCGTGCTGTGGGGCGCGCTGGTCGACCGGCTCGGCCGCGCCGCGCCGCGCCGCAAGCCGCTGCTGCTGGCGGGCCTGTGCGTACTGTCGATGGTCCCATTGACGCTTGCTTTCGGTGTTATCGCATCGGCGTCGCTGCAGTTCGGCCTGGTGCTGCTGGGCGGCGCGCTGGCCACCTGCACCGTCGGCCCGGCTTCGGCGATGGTGATCGACGTGGTCCACCCCGGCGCGCGCGCCACCGGCTCGTCGGTGCTGGCGCTGTGCCAGAACCTGTTCGGCCTGGCCGCCGGCCCGCTGCTGGCCGGCTGGCTGTCCGACCACTGGGGCCTGCAGGCCGCGCTGGCCATCACGCCCGGCGCCGCGCTGCTGGCCGCGCTGGCCTGGTGGCGCGCCGCCGCGCATTACGAGCGCGACCGCCGGCTGGCGCAAGGGCTGGCGGCCGAAGCCGACGCCGGCACCGCGCCCGAGCGCAGCGTTTCGCGCCCGAAGGCGCTGGCGGCCTGAGCCGCGTGCCAGGCCCCCTCTTCCGCAGGACACCCGCGATGAACACCGCCGCGCTCGCCCCTTTCGACATCACCGCCTGGCCGGCCCGGCTGCGCCGCCTGTTCCCGGGCGTGCTGGCCTCGGCCGTGGTGGCCGCAGCCGCCACCTTCCTGTCGCAGCACTACGGCGCGCCGGTGATGCTGTTCGCGCTGCTGCTGGGCATGGCGATGAACTTCCTCTCGACCGACGGTCCCTGCGCGCCGGGCATCGAGTTCACCGCGCGGCAGGTGCTGCGCATCGGCGTGGCGCTGCTGGGCCTGCGCATCACGCTGGCGCAGATCGCCGAGCTGGGCTGGCACCCGGTGCTGATCGTGATGGCCTCGGTGGTGCTGACCATTGGCCTGTCGATGCTGGTCGCGCGCTGGCTCGGCTTCAACACCTTGTTCGGACTGCTCAGCGGCGGCGCCACCGCGATCTGCGGCGCCTCCGCCGCGCTGGCACTGGCCGCCGCGCTGCCGGCGCATCCGCAGAAGGAACGCGCCACGCTGTTCACCGTGGTCGGCGTCTCGGCGCTGTCGACCTTGGCGATGATCGTCTACCCGATGATCTGCCGCGCGCTGGGGCTGGACGAGCGCGCCGCCGGCGTGTTCCTCGGCGGCACCATCCACGACGTGGCGCAGGTGGTCGGCGCCGGCTACAGCCTGTCGCACCACACCGGCGACGTGGCCACCTTCGTCAAGCTGATGCGGGTGGCGATGCTGCTGCCGGTGATCGTTTTCGCGGTGATGCTGACACGCAAAAGCAGCGGCCATGAGGCAGCACAGGCCGGCCCGCGTCCGCCACTGCTGCCCTGGTTCGCGGTCGGCTTCGCTCTGCTGGTGGCCTTCAACAGCAGCGGCTGGTGCCCCCCGGTGCTGTCTGCCCTGGGCAACGATGCCTCGCGCTGGTGCCTGGTGGCGGCCATCGCCGCCATCGGCATGAAGACCCAGCTGCGCGAGCTGGCCAGCGTCGGCTTGAAGCCCGTGCTGCTGATGCTGGGCGAAACCGTCTTTCTCGCCCTGCTGGTACTGGCCCTGGTGCGCTGGACCGGCTGAACCGCCACACTCTTGTTCGACTGGAGACATCCATGAAACCGAATGCCCTGCGCCGCGGCCTGTGCCGCCACGCCCTGGCCAGCCTGATCGCGCTGCTGCCCGCCACCCTGCTGGCGCAGACCGCCGCCAGGTTCCCCGACAAGCCGCTGCGCATCATCGTCGCCGGCACGGCCGGCGGCTCGTCCGACATCATGGCGCGGCTGCTGGCCGACCAGTTGGGCAAGGACTCGGGCCAGCCGGTGATCGTCGAGCCCAAGCCGGGTGCCGGCGGCTCGCTGGCGGTGGCCGAACTGGGCCAGGCCGCGCACGACGGCTACACGGTGATGGTGGGCGTGAACTCGCTGGTCAGCGAGATCCCGCAGATCATGAAGCTGAAGATCGACATGCCGCACGAGATTATGCCCGTGGCCGAGCTCGCGCGCGGCGGCCTGGTGCTGGTGGGCACGCCCACGCTGCCGGCCAGCACGCTGAAGGAGTTGGTCGGCTACGTGAAGGCCAACCCGGGCAAGGTGAACGTGGCCTCGTACAGCGCGGGCACCATCTCGCACGTCATCGGCGTGCAGCTGAACAAGGCCGCCGGCATCGACATGGTGCACGTCGGCTACAAGGGCTCGACGCCGGCGCTGACCGACGTGATGGGCGGCCATGTGCCGCTGATGTTCGACGCGATGCCCACCTCGCTGCCGCTGATCAAGGCCGGCAAGCTGAAGGCCTATGCGGTGAGCACGCCCAAGCGCTTCGCGCTGCTGCCCGAGGTGCCCACCTTCGCCGAGCAGGGCTACCCGCAGCTGGAGGCGGTGGCCTGGCTGGGCCTGTGGGTCAAGCCCGACGTGCCGGCCGCGATGCAGGCCAAGCTGCGCGAAGCGGCCTTGAAGGCACTGGCCGGCCCGGCGGTGAAAGGCCGCCTGGCCGAGATCGGCTTCGAGCCCGGCCAGCCGCGCAGCCCGCAGGAGCTGGCGGCCGCGCTGAAGGCCGATTCGGACAAGATGGCCGCGCTGCTGAAGGCGATCGACTTCAAACCCGAGTAACAGGCTCACCCCCGAGGCGCCTGCGGCGCCTCCCCCTCAAGGGGGCAACACCAGCGGCCCGGCAGAGCCGGTTCCGCGGTGTTCGCTTGGGTTGCGGCCGCTGAACGCGGCGCAACAGGGCGCCGTGACCATCGGCGTGTCAGGCGGCTTGTTTGGCCAACTGCCAACGGTCGAGGATGGCCCGCGCCTCGTTGCGCGTCGGGTCCATTGCGCCGTCGTGGCCCTCGCGCTTGCAGGTCAGCTCGATCACGTAGCCGTTGGGGTCGCGGAAGTAGATCGAGTCGATGAAGCCGTGGTTCGAGATGCCGCGCGTCTCGATGCCCGCGGCCTTGCCCTTGGCCAGCATGCCGTCGAGCGTCGCGAGGTCGACCTCCAGCGCGATGTGCAGGTCGAAGTCGTGCTGGGCCTTGAACTCGAAAGGCATGTCCGGCGCTTCGAAGAAGGCCAGGAACGAGCCGTCGCCCAGGCGGTAGAAGGTGTGCAGCGTGTCGGTCTTGCGGCCGCTCTTGGTCTCGCGGATCTCCAGCGAGCCGCTCAGCGGCAGGCCGAGGAAATCCTCGTAGAAGCGGCGCGTCTGTTCCGAATCGCGGCAGCGGTAGGCGTTGTGGTGCAGGCCACGGATGCTCATGGTGAGGCTCCCGACGTGCTGCCGCTCACACGGTGGCCAGCTGCCCGCGCGGCAGCTGCTTGGCGAATCCGTTGATCGCGGCGTAGACCTTGTCCCAGGTGGAACGTTCCTTCATGCGGCCGAGCCAGCTCTTCACGTTCGGGTAGGCCGAGAGGTCCGAGCCGATCACCTCGGCCAGGTGCACGAACGAGGCGCCGTAGTAGTCGGCGATGGTGATCGAGGCACCGCACAGGTAGGGCTTGCCGCTGCCCAGCAGGTGCTGGTCCAGCACCGCCATCCAGCGCTTGGCGCGCTCCTGGCCCCAGGCCACCGTGACGCGCTGGGCTTCCTCGGTCGGCCGCTTGTGGCCCGGGAAGATCTGCGCGTACACCGTGCCGTAGGCCAGGTCGCGGCACAGCTGGGTGTTGATCCAGTCCATCATCTCGTTGACCTTGGCCCGCGCCTTCAGGTCCTTCGGGTAGGCCGGCGAATCGATGCGGTCGGCCAGGTACTTCAGGATCGCCGAGCTTTCGGTGAGGCGGAAATCGCCGTCTTCCAGCACCGGCACCAGCTGGCTCGGATTCACCGACGAGAACGCCGGGCCCATGTGCTCGCCGGTGAACAGGTCCACCACCTGCAGTTCGGCAGGAATGGCGTTGTCTTCGATGAACATCACCACCGGGCGGCTGGTGGTGGAGGCGGGGTGGTAGTAGAGCTTCATGGCGCGGACTCCGGGGAGCTTGGGAAAAGTTGCCCAGTCTAGGAGGCGCGCCGGACAAAGAAAACCCCGGGCTGGACCCGGGGTGTGTGGCGGCGGGCGAGCGCTGCGAGCGCCTGCCGGCTCAGGGGCGCAGGCGCTTCAGGCGCAGGCCCATCAGGCCCAGGCCGGCGAGCAGCATGGCCCATACGCCGGGCTCGGGCACCGGGGCCGAGAGATCGGCGATCTTGTAGAGCCAGACGCTCGCATCACCATTGGACATCTCGTCCAGCGCGACCAATGCACCGAGCTCGTCGACGTACTGCCACTTGCCGACCACGCCATAGACATAGTTGCCCTTGGGATGCGCGGCGGTCACCGAACCGAGCAGGTCGACTTCCCAGACGGTCTTCAGGCTGCCATCCGGGTTGAAGGCCACCTGGGTGCGATACACCTTGCCCTGGTCGCCGTTATAGAGGTAGAGCCCGCCGTCCCGATCGCTGTATTGGACCGAGTAGGTCTGGTCCATCGTGAACGCCTGGCCCTGAGGCCCGACCAGCTGGATGTCCACTGCCGCGTTGCCCACACCCGACTTGGTGATGTCCCAGACGTTCAGGTCGTAGGCCGAGCAGGTGTAGCAGGACACCGTGTGCACGTACAGGTTGTGCGCGTTGTCGATCGTGCCAGCGGCCTGGAAGCTGGCCGCGTTGTGGGCGTAGCTGGTGACGCCCACCAGTTCCCAGCGATCGGTCTCGCTGGTGCCCGGATTGGCCACGATGTAGCGGTACAGGTTGGGCCAGCCGCCGCCACCGTTGTAGTCGGTGATGTAGACGACGTCATGGCCGTTTTCCTGGTGGTATTCGGCCGTGTTGTTAATGAAGTAGCCCGGCGCGGCACCGGTCGCCATCGGCGCGCGGTTCTGCCACATGTTGCCGCCCTGCGTGGCCGGGTTCCAGCCCGAGCCATTGGTGCCGCCGACCTTGGTGGGGTCGGCCTTGCTCGGGTCGTACATCCACGGGCCGGCACGCACGATGTTGCCGCTGCCGTCCAGCACCGAGAAGCCCCTGGCATCGTTGTAGGCCGGGCCGCCGAAGGTGATGAAGCGATCGTTGATCGGCAGGTACTGGTTCGAGTTGTAGGTGTGGGACGCCTGCGGGGCCGCGTTGTCGATGATCAGGTTCGGCTGGCCGGCCGCCGTCGCCGGCAGCACCTTGCTCGGCAGCGAACCTCGTGTCCAAGCGCCGGTGCTGCCGTCCCAGATGTACATCTCGTTGCCGGAATGGCTGGCATGGCCGCCGCCCCACAGCAGCAGGTCATGGCGCGTGGAATCCCAGGCGAACGAGCTCCAGGCGGTGACCACCGCGCCGGGCTGGTAGTGGAACGAGCCCGAGGGGGGAATCAGCGAGGG